>JADJPG010000038.1 GCA_016713365.1 Verrucomicrobiota bacterium
TAGTTCCCATCAACCTCCGCCTTCTCGCCCGGAACCACGGTCCACTCCTCGTCGGTGGCCGGGAGGTTGGTTGTCCCTTGCACGAGGAAATCGAGCGGCGACACCTGCCAGCTGAGGACGACAGTGGTCATCCCATCGCGCCGGATCGCAAGAGGCGGATTGAGAAGGGGCTCTAGCGTGCCGGGGAGGTAACCGCCGAGCAGAAATACCTTCCCGATGGAGGCAGCTGCCGGCGGCTCGCTCGCCGGCTCGGCCACAGTCACCGACCGGAGATCGTACGGGGCATCCGGCTGGCCGATGCAACCTTGGAGCGAGTATTCGCCAGCGCGACTCAGGCCGCCGCCACTGTCGATGCTGAACCAGCGCAGCGTCAGGTTCTGGGCGGGCGCAGGAGCCACAGCGAATACCATCAGCGCCGCAGCGAGGAAGAGTAGTTTGAGAGAGGGCAGTTTCATGAAGGGAAAGGAATGAATGGTTGGTAAGCTCGTCACTCAGTTGCCGAAGTAAACGTCCCCAGCTGGCGCGATGATGGTGACCGGTTGGTCATAAGTACCGACTCCGGCATAGCTGTTCCCGTGCTTCACCAGCAACGTGCCGTCCACCGGCACATTGGCCAGCGCCGCCGCGAGCGAGGTGTGTTTGAAAGGCTGACTGAATGTTCCGCGCGCTGTTCCCGTGTAGTCACGATCCAGCCAGCGGTCGTTCGGGAACGGATAGAGAGCGCGGCACGTCAACGCGTCGAGGCGCGAGAAGTGATTCCGCTGACCAATCCGGCTCTGCCAGTAGTCGCGCCATGGCGAATTCACGACGATAGTATCGCCTCCGTTGCACGAAAAGTAGTCGCGACCGTAGTGCATGAAGGAATCGAAGTCGTAGGGACCGTAGGTATCCGCGTCGGTCCTCACTTCGAAGTTGCGCGCACAAGAAACGCAATCCCCGTCGGCATCGAGGCAATCGCAGCACTGGCCGGGATTGCGTCCAGGCGGGCAACCCACACCTGTGCCAGCACCACAAATGTTGTTCGCGTTGATCGAGATGTAGGTGTCGCGATCGGGGCGGCTCTGCTCGTGCTGGAAACCCAGCGAATGATAGATCTCATGGCAGATGATGATCTGATTGTTCCAGCTGGTGATGTTGATGATCTGGGCGCCGCCACGGCGGCCGATGGGCGAGTTGTTGAACTGGCTGTTCTGGAAGCGAATCCGGTCCGCATCGCGCGAAGTAGCCGGTCGGAAGTTGACCCCCGCGCGTTCGGCGATGGCATTCATCGCGTTGATCGCCGCCATCTGATTCGCCGCGGAGACAGCGCCGGCACCGCTCGTGACGAAATCAAACGGCACGACGTTGTTGTTCCAGAATTCCGCCGGACCGAACGTACCCGCCGCGTGTATGCCGCCGCTGGTCATTCTTGTGTAAACTTCCAGCGGCACCTGAATGTCCCCATCCACCAGCACGTAGCCGGGTGTCAGATCCGGCTGCACCGGGGAGGGCGGAGAGATTCTTCCCGCGCTTGGCGATGGTCGCAACACCGCCGCCGCGGCGCGCACGAAGCATTGAAACGCGTTCATGGAGTCTCCGACTCAGTTCAGGATCAGTTGGGTATGACCAGGTTACTGCAAGGTCACGAGCACGAGCACGAGACCGGTGCCTTCCTTCAACGCGGTCATCGCCTTGCCGAGAATCGCACCCTGGAGCGGCCGGAGTCCGAGACCTTCATCGCATGGCCAGGAGTGTCGCTGGTGGTGAGGAGGTCGCCGGGCTTGATGGCGCCGTAGCTGGCGTCGGCCTTCACATAGACGCGTCCGGTGAGTGCCACGTTCTGGCCTTGATCCAGCACGCCCTCCTGTTGAAGCGCAATACCCGCGTTGATCCCGTTGGCGCCGCTGACGATGCCGGCGACCTGCGTGTCGTAGGCGCGAGTGCTGAGTTTGAGACGGCCCGCGTGTTCGTCATCGATCACGACCACGGAGCCCTTTTCGATCTCCTCCTTCATCGGAAACGGTTCGGCGAGATCCGCACCGCCGCGAATGGTGAGCGAGGCGACGCTGGCGTTGCCAGGATGTTCACGTTGCCCTCCGGGTCCAGGACCAAGCCATCGACCGGGCGCTCGGCGCCCCCGCGGAAGTGCAGAGCGCGATATAGCCGTAGCTGGCCGTGATGCGGCTGCGACCGCCGTCCGGCTTGATGACCCGATCATTACCGGCCGCGTCCGCGTAATAGTTGTAACCCAGATGAATGCCGTCGCCGAAGCGGGGAAACGATACATACAGGAATCCGTCCGAGTTGCCGCCGCCGATGCGCAAGTGCCGGTAGTCGCCGCTGCCAGTGCCGATCTCCATGTCGCCCGCCACCGTCAGTTTCTTACCGGGCGTCGTGGTGCCGATGCCCACGCGGTTGTTGTTCAAGGTGAGTCCCGCCACGCCGTAGCCGTTCTGCAACCAAGCGGCCAGCTGTCGTCGCAACACCGCATCGCCCGTCGGGCATCAGCACTGTAGAGCGCACTGGATGCCGCGTAACCCAGGTGGCGGGTGTTCCCCACGCCCTGCTCAAGTGATACGCCGCCGCCGCGCCGCGCACTTGGATTCCATCACCCACGTTCGGCGCGTAAACATCGAGCTGGGTCAACGGAACGTTGGTGCCTACGCCCACCCGGCCGCGCGAGTAAAAGACGTTCGAGCCGTTTAACACCCACGCGCTCGCGCCACCGCCGCCATTCTGCCACTCGAGCGTGGTGCCGTTGAAGGTCAGCACCTGCCGGGCGCCGGCGCGCCGGGCGTCGCGAATTGCTCCACGCGAATGCCGCCGTTGGTGATCGAGCCGCCACGCTGGCGTAGAGGGCGCGGGGCGCGGGCGTGATGCGGGTGCGCGATTGCAGCTGCCGGAACAAGGTCGATCCATTCGTCGCGATGGTGATTGCGAGCCAGGCATCGCGGCCATTCAGCAGCGTGTTGCCGAAATCCACCGGCGCCGAGAACAGGCCGCTCTCCAGCCCGAGACCGGAAATCGAATTGCTCGCGACGGGCGTGCCGCTCGAGAGCGACGGATAAAGCCAGAAGGTGATGTCGTAGACGCCCGACGCGAACCGGCGATCGTGCTGGAGCAAACCTTGATAGGTGAACGCGGTGGACTGGGCCTGGAGCTTCGGCGTGACGCGGACAATATGTGAGCGCGAGACAAAGAGAGCTGAACTTCGTTTTCATTCCTGTTTTCAATTCTTGATACATCAGTTGTGTTGCTGGTCCCGGCGGGATGAACCGCCGTCAGGAAGACATGCAGGAACGGTGGGGAAAGGTTGCAGACGAAATTAAGAATTCTCCGATCGAAGGTGGAAGGATTGAGAGGCGAGGGAGAATCGCTGACGCAAAGTTCGGAACCCGGCGTATATCAGCCGAAACAGTCTGGCTTCACTCACCTGCGCCTCCCTTGCGTGAGGCGATCTTCAACTACTGCGCAGCGGGCGACCGATCAGAACTTCCACCGGCGCGCTCTGCCCGGCGAATTTCTCTCGAAATGAAGGCGCGCGCCAGTAATGGGTGCGTCGGCGGCTGCTGGTCGCAGTCACCACCGAACCATCCGGCGAGAATTGCACTGTGCGGAAGAGCGAGCCTCGGCCGGGGAGCGTAGCCAGTTCCTGCCACATCGTCGTGTCCCACAGCTTCACCGCCTCGCGGCCATTGCTGCCCGTCGCCATGCGAAGTCCGTCCGCCGAAAACACGACGCCATGCACACCCGTCAGGTGACCGCGCAAAGTCTTAAAGAGCTCCCAGGTTCGCATGTCGTAGACTACAACGCTGCCGCTCTGGTGTGCCGTGACGATCCATTGGCCGTCCGGTGAACACGCAATGTCATCGATGAGTCCTTCGTTCGGCGAGAGATGAGCGACAAGCCTGCCGTCCAAAGCGTCCCAAACCTTTATCTCGCCCACGTGCTCGGAGACCCACAATTGGTGCCGGGCCAGCAACCGGCTCGTGCGAAAGGTGAGGTTCGGGTCTGAGCTCCGTTCACCCATGAATCTCCAGTCGCCGCGATGCCAGCGCTTCAGTAAGCGATCGTCGCCCCCGGTGAAGAGCGTCCCGTCGTCGCGAGAAAAACCAATCTGCCGAATCACGTTCGAGTGCGCTGCGAAGTTGGTGAGGAGGCGGCCGCCCGAAACGTCCCAGATCTTCAGCCGACCGGAGTCGTCGCCCGCGACCAGAATCCTTCCGTCGGCGGAGAGTGCGAGTCCGGAATTGTTCGTCCCCAGATCGCGCAGCCGTTCCCGCTCGCGAAATCCCACCGTGTCGTAGTGGAGCACCTCGCCAAACGAGATGGCGAAGACCTGCGCGCCGTCCGGCGTGAAACTCAGCGGATACTGCCGCTCCGGCACCACCACCGGGTACGTTTGGCGGTCGGTGGATTCGGTATCCCAGAAATGAATCACCCCATCCTGCCCAGCGCTGGCCAGCGTATTTCCATCGGGGGCAAACGCGAGGCAATGCACTTCCTTCAAGTGCCCGCGAAAGAGCCGGGCTTGCTTCCACGTCGCGACATCCCAGAGCCGCACCGTCTGCTCCGCGCTGGCGGACGCTAGGCGCGTTCCGTCCGGCGAGAATGCGAGCGCGCTGATCCAGGAATTATGACCTCCGAGACTCGCGACCGGTTCGCCCGTCACCGCATTCCAGATCTTGATCGTCGATTCACTGTAGCCGCTGCCCGACGCCAGCAGCTTCCCATCCGGCGAAAAGGCCAGCGCGCTGATTGGTTCGCCGTGCCCGGCGACTGCCCATGGTCCTTCACCCGTTTCGGCGTTCATCAGCCAAAGCCGGCCGTTCGATTGACCGACCGCAAGCTTCCGGCCCATGGGCGAAAACGCGACGTCGCCAAAATAGATTCCGTCGAACGTCGGCGTTCGCACGGAGCGAATCATCTTTCCCGTTCGCCATTCCCAGATCGTGACCTGCCCGCGCATCGTCGAAGTCGCCAGCCACTCGCCATCCGGCGAGAACGAAAGCGACGTGACCAGATTCGAGTGCACCAAACCCGGCGTGAGCCGCATGCCGTTGGTATCGCACACGTGCACCACGCCGCGTTCAGCAGTCACGGCCAGCCACTTTCCGTCAGGCGAGGAGGCGATGACGGCAATCTGACCGGCGCTCGGCAATCGCCGCGCGACCTCGTAATTCCCTCCTTTCCGTTCGACGGCGACGATGTCGCCGTCCGGCGTGCCGACGAACAGCTGCGGATTGTTCGCCAGAAAAAACATGTGCAACGGATCGTTCACGCCCGATTGCACTGTGGCGATGGCGTCGCTCTGGCAGCATTGCCACGCGTATCGCCACTCCCAGCCCCGCAGATCCAGCTCGCCACGACGCGGCCGATTCCGTTCCAGCAACTCGCGCGCGCGACGGAGATTGTTGTCTGCGAGCGCGGACTGGACGAGGTTCATATCCGCCGCGTAAGCCGTCCGACGTGCCGCCAGTTCACTCGCCTGCGCACGGCGGAGTTGCCACTGAATCCCGAGAAAGCCGGCGCCCATGGATCCAGCGAGTGCCAGCAACAGAAACGTCACAGCCGGATGACGACGTCCCCAGCGCCAGACCTTTTCGACAGACGAAACCGGCCGCGAACGGATCGGCTGGCCGGCGAGGAAACGATCCAGCTCGGTGGCCAGCTCCTGCGCGGAGGCGAATCGGTTTCGCGGATCCTTTTCGAGGCACTTCAGGCAGATCGTTTCCAGGTCGCGCGGCGCTTCGCTGTTCAGGAGCCGCGGCGAAACAGGCTCGCTCTCCAGCACCTGACGCAACGTAGCCTCCAGCGAATCCGTGGCAAACGGCGCGCGCGCAGTGAGAAGGAAATAGAGAATGGCGCCGAGCGAATAGACATCGACTGTCGGCGCGGCGGTCACCCGTCGTCCGCTCGCCTGCTCCGGCGGCATAAAACCGGGCGTGCCGAGCACCTGGCCGGTGATCGTGAGCGGCTCGGCGACGACCGAGGTGGTCGTATCCCGCGTCAATCGTTTCGCCAGACCGAAGTCCGTGATGCGCGGCTGGCCGTCGGGCGCGAGGAGAACGTTCGACGGCTTGAGATCACGGTGAATCACGCCGCGCTGATGCGCATAGTGCACCGCCAAAGCGATCGTGCGAACGATGCCCGCGGCGCGCCGGGCGGGCAGAGGCTGGTCGCGGACCAGCTGGGCAAGGTCCTGCCCCTCGATGTACTCCATCGAGAAATACTGCTGGCCGTCGTGTTCGCCGACCTCGTGAATCGCGACGATGTTTGGGTGCTGCAGATTCGCCGCTGACTCCGCTTCGCTGCGGAAGCGCTTCACGTAATCCTCGCTCGAGAACGGTCCGGCCAGCAGCATCTTCACCGCGACCGTTCGGTTCAGGGAAACCTGGCGCGCCTTGTAAACCACACCCATGCCGCCGCGCGCGATCTCGCCGAGCAATTCGTAGTCGCCGAAGCAATGGACGCGCACGCGCTCCGGCGCCGGCGCCACGCCGTCTCCGGCCGCGGATGGATCGAGGGCGAATTGCAGGACGCACCGCGGACAGCGTTCTCCGAGAGAGGCCGCCGCCAGCGCCGCACCGCAACGCGCACAATGCCGCGCGGTGTTCATGGATTGCCTGCCGAAGAATGCATGGTTCTCAAAGGGAGAAGCAGGATTCTCGCGAAATGGTTGCCGGAAATCTCATGCGCTCTCCCGAAGCACTGAAAACCGCCTCATCGTCAGCCCAGCGCGTCGAGCAAATGCCGGAGTTCGTCGTCCAGGTCCGTGTGCGTGCCGAGCGTGTGCGCGACTTCCGACCGCAGCAATTCGCCATAACGCCGTCGCAGCCGAGAGACATCCGACTTGATGGTGCCTTCCGGCACACCGAACGTCGCGGCAAGATCCGCATAAGAATCAACGCCCTCGCGTCCGGGCAAAAATTGCTCCAGCTTTTCGAATCGCTCCGCGCGTCCAGCCGAACGAAATTCCTCGCGCAACTTCGCCCTAGACTGTTCGAGCAGGCTCAAGGCCCAGAAACGATCATACGCCTTGTCGGCGCTCATGTTGTCCACCGGTTCCAGCGCGTAACGTTCCTCCGGCTCCAGTGCGTCCAGGGCGAGCGGCATCGCTCCGCCGCCACGTTTCTGCGCGCGGGCGCGTTCCCATTCGTTGGCGAGGAAGTTCTTGAGGGAGGCGAGCAGGAACCAACGGAAGCGTCCGCGCTCGGGCGTGACAGCACGGAGAGAATCGCGCTCCAGAAAACGGGCGAAGAACGCCTGTGTCAGATCCTGCGCGTCGTCCGGCGATTCCCCGCATCGCCGGACGTACGCGTAGAGCGGATACCAGTAAGCCCGGCAGAGCGATTCTAGCGCGGCGCTGGCCCGGGGCGAATCCCCTTCCCGCGCGTGAAGCACAACGCTCCAGTGCGTGTCTTCAAACCGGGCGTTCGTTCCGGGCGCTGGATCCGGGGGCGTGCTCAAATGAACTTCGTGCGGCCGGGCATCGCCATCGGCTCGGGCTCGAACTTGGTGTTCCAATCCTTGATCTCCGGCACGAGCACCTGCTGGGAATTCATGATCATGTCCCACGTGAGTTGCTGGCCGGTGTAGGCGGCGTTGCGACCCATGATGCCGAGCAGCGTGCTCTTGGCCATGCGATCGCCGTCGTTGATGACCTTGCCCGCGCGAATGCTCGCAAAGAGTTCGTTGTGTTCCACCTGGTACATGCTCGGCTTCTCGCCCTTGTAGCGCCACGGATTCTCGCCCGTAATGGACGCGCCGCGCGAATCGATGAGCGCCGTGCCTTTGCTGCCGATCACGGTGAGATGATTCTCGCTGGAGCAGCCCGGAATCTGGCGTTGCGCCAGGAAACCAAGCGTGCCGTCGGCCCAGACGTAGTTCGCGTGAATGTGATCGTAGATGTTGCCGCCGTGCGCCGGAATCTGACGACCGCCCACCGCGGTGCAGCTGATCGGCGGAACGTCCTTCATCGCCCACGCCAGCCAGTCGCAGGTATGCACGGCTTGTTCCAGGATACCGTCGCCGCCCAGCCAGTTGAAGTTATACCAATTGCGCACCATCCATTAGAGGTCGGTGATGCCTTCAGGACGCGAGCTCGCGGGCGGCATCGGCTTCACCGGGCCGGTGAGATACGTGCCGTAGATGGCGCGCACCTGGCCGATTTCGCCGTCGTGAATGCGCTTGAACAGCTCGCGCAGCGGATAGTCATAGCGCCAGCAGAAGCCCGCGACGACCGCGAGCTTGCGCTCCTTTGCGATGCGCACGGATTCGATGACGGAGCGAACGCCCGGTGCGTCGGTGGCCATCGGTTTCTCGCAGAAGATGTGTTTGCCGGCTTCCACCGCGGCGCGGAGATGGACCGGACGGAATCCCGGCGGCGTGGCGAGGATCACGACGTCCACGCCGGAATCGATCACCTTGCGATACGCGTCAAGGCCGACGAACGTGTTTTCCGGTTTCACCTTCACCTTGTCCGCGCCCGCCTCGGCGGCGACGGACTTGATCGCGCCCTTCGCGGCCTTCTCGAACACATCGCCCACGGCGAACAATTCCACGTTCGAATCCGCCTTCATCGCCTGCGCAGCAGCTCCGGTCCCGCGTCCCCCGCAACCGATGAGGCCGACTTTGAGCGTATCGCCCGGCGAAGCGGCGCGCGCGCTGGAAAGGATATGCGGCGCAGCGATGGCGCCCGCAATGGCCATGGTGGAGGAAGTTTTGAGGAATTCCCGGCGAGTGGTGAGAGAGCTTTCGGAAGAGTTCATGATCGAAAACGTGACGTTAATGGTTCGCTCAAAAGTTCTCCTTTCGACCGCGTTCGGGCAATTCAATTCTCCGCGCTCGACAGATCGCCGGCCCATTCGATCCGAGCTGTTCGTTGACTCTGTCGGGCGGGTCCATAAGCTGGAAATTCATGAACATCGCCCGCTCTGTTTGCCTCCGGTCCGTCCGTGCGCCGTTCGGAATCAAGCGGCAATTCCTCATGCGTGCACTGTGCCTCTGCCTGCTGATTGGGCTTCCCGTTTCAGCCAGCGCGCATACGGAGACCAGTCTCGTCGGAGGATTCGTCAGTGGCTTCACGCATCCGCTCACGGGTCTCGACCACATGGTGGCGATGTTCGCCGTCGGGTTGTGGGGAGCGTTCCTCGGAGCGCGCGCCATCTGGACATTGCCCGTGGTCTTCCCAGTCGTAATGGCCGTCGGCGGCGCAGCAGGCGTGGTGGGCATGCCGTTGCCCGCCGTCGAAACTGGCATCGCGCTTTCGGCTGGTCTACTCGGATTGCTCGTCGCGTTCGCGGTGAAGCCACCGTTATGGGCCGCCGCGGCCGTGGTGGGGTTCTTCGCCATCTTCCACGGACACGCCCACGGGACCGAACTTCCCAAATCCGCCAATGCCATTGCCTACGCCATCGGCTTCGTCATCGCCACCGGACTGCTCCACCTCGCCGGCATCGGCGTCGGCATGCTCGCGCGCTGGCCGTGGGGAAAGATTGCGATTCGCGTGGGCGGCGGCGTGATCGCGGCGGTCGGTTTCGGATTCCTGTTCGGCTTCCTCTAAAATGTCGTTTAACCCCGATCGACGCCGACTCTCGCTCGCCATTGCCGGAGTGGCCTGGCTGACGCTGCCCGTCGAAGCCCACGCCCATTCGCCGTTTCCCGGCGCCGGCGACTTCATCGGCGGACTGCTGCACCCTGTCACCTCGCCGACGCACATTCTGGTGATCATCGGACTGGGCTTGATGGCGGGGCGCAACAAACTCGCGGAGCTGAAGGAGCCCGCCATCGTTTTCACGATCGCCGCAGGGTTGGGACTTCTTCTTACCACCACGGGAATGATCGTCGCCGTGCCACCCGCCATACCTGTCGTCATCGCCCTGATTTGCGGCGCGGCGCTGGCACTGGAGAAGCGCCTGCCTACCGTGCTGTCGACCATCCTCTTCGCTGCCGGTGCGCTGACGCTGGGGTTGGATTCCGCCGTCGAGAACGGTTCCACCGCGACGATCATCAAGACGCTGCTTGGCAACTGGATCAGCCTCGTGCTGCTGGTCGTCGATCTGGCGATCTACGTCACGTTCGTCGGCGACGCGAAGTGGTTGAAGATCGCGATCCGAATCGTGGGCTCGTGGATCATCGCCATCGCGCTGATGGTGCTGGCTTTCTCGATGCGTCCGGCGAGCTGAACGGTCGCCGTGTCAAACGAGCTTTGGATCAATCTCGCCCGGCTGCCAGAGGAGACGCCCTTCCATGCCGCCCGCGACCACCATCGTTTCGCCCGTGACGTGACGCGCGAGCGCGTCGGAGGAGAGATACACCACGGCATTGGCGATGTCGTCAGGCCGACCAATCTGCGGTAGCGCTCGCGTCGCGGTGACGCGGCGCACCACACCCTCATCCTTCAACTTCCCCGCCGTGCGCGGCACCACGGTCCAGCCCGGGCACACGCAATTCACCCGGCCGCCGCAATAATCTTTCGCCACCGGCGCGATGCGGGCGATCTCGTTCTTCAGCGTGCGCGTGAGACCAAACGCCATCGCCGCCTTCGCCGCCGCATAATCCGCATGCCACGCTTCGCCGAAGACGCCGGCGGTCGACGCGATAAAGGTCAGATTGCCGCGCTTCTGTTTCGCGACCAGCTTGAGGAATTCGCGCGCACAGAGAAATGCCGAGGTCAACACAGCGTCCTGCGTGTGACGCCATTGGCGCAGGGACATTTCGTGCAGAGGAACGTCGCGCGTCTCCCAAGAACCGGCGTTGGCGACCAGCGTGTCCACGCGGCCAAAGTGCTTCTTCGCATCGCGAAAGAGGCGGACGACTTCGGCTTCCTTCGTGAGATCCGCGCGCACGACGATCGAGCGAACCGTGCCAAGCTCGCGCTGGAGTTGTTTGGCGACGGCGACGTTCGAGCGGCAATGCAGCACGAGATGCGCGCCTTCCGCCGCGAACTTGCGCGCAATGGCGGAGCCGATTCCGCCTGAAGCGCCGGTGACCACCACCACTTTTCCCGTGAGTTGAGTATCCATGACGAAAGCCTCCTTAACCCTTGGGTGGCGCGCCGAAGTGCGCGGCGTGCGACGCGTAGGCCGCCGCATCATTGAGCATCGCATCACAGGCGGCAGCCAGCGGCGCCAGGGAGGCGAGGCCGGAGAAGACGGCGCGATCGCCGATGCGGCTTTCGATGACGAACGTCGGACGCTGCGAAACCTGGAGCGCGTGAAACTCCGCCGTCGTCGCGCGGGCACGGGCTTCGATCTCAGGCGATTGGGCGCGTTGCAACAACGCGTCGGCGTTCAGTCCACTGGCGGCGACGGCAGCGGCGATCGATTCCTCCCACCGCCCAACCTTGCGTCCCTCAATCACAGCGGCGCGGGCGATGGCGAGGCGGACCCGATCATCCGTCACGCCGAGATCCTTCGCGGCTTCAGCGACGAGATTCGGCGCAAGATACTCCGCCACCCCGGGCTCGAACCATCCGGAGTTCAGCATGAACGGAGAACGGACAATCGTTCCGCTGCGCCGGTAGAACCAGTCGCATTGCTCCCGCGAAACCGGGAGGCCGGAGCTGTCCATGAGCGCGAGTTTCCATTCGAAGTCAGCCTGCGTCGCGTAGCGCAACTTGAGTTCAGCCCACGCCGGCTCGGCCCAGAAGCACCAGGAGGAAATCACTTCGAGGTAATAGGTAATCTTGAGCGTGCGCACGTCTGGACCGTAGGTCGACGGCGCGACTTCGGGAAGGGAGAATTGGCTAGCCGCGAACAGGGCGCGACAGACGGTTGATTCGCGCCGGGGAATTGATAAATCTTTCGCGCGCCGGAGCTGGTTCCGGCGGATAATTTCAACCGATCGAATCAACGAATATGAACTGGTTGCTGGCACAGGCGGCGGGAGCGGACACGACAACACAAACACAGTGAAGGGGATTCTGGACGGAAGCCAGGGGTTGGTGGCACGTTTCGAGGAGGCCACCGGGCTGCCCCGTGAAGTGGCGATGTGGAGTGTCAACATCGTGGCCGCAATCGTCATCCTGATCGCCGGCTGGGTGCTGGCCGGGTTTGCGCGCGGGCTGGTGCGGAACCTTTTCGCCAAGCGAAACATCGATTCCACGGTCGGCGGTTTCGTCGGGAACATCGCGCACGCGGGAATCATGGCGTTCGTGGTCATCACAGCGCTTGGGCAGCTGGGCGTGGACACCAAGAGCTTCGCCGCGATTATCGCTGCTGCAGGTCTCGCCATCGGCCTGGCGTTGCAGGGCGGATTGTCAAACTTCGCGGCAGGCTTCCTCATCATCGTCTTTCGTCCGTTCAAGGCCGGGGATATGATCGCGGGGGCCGGTATCGAGGGAAAGGTCGAGGAAGTGCAGGTATTTTCGACCACCCTGAACACGGTGGACAACAAACGCATCGTGGTGCCCAACTCGGCATTGATGAACGGCACGATCACCAACTACACCGCCAATGATCGTCGGCGCATCGATGTACCGCTCCCGGTAGGCCTGGGGCAGGACCTGGCCAAGGCGCATGACGTCCTCGTAACCGTCGCCAAGGCGGACTCGCGCATTTTGTCCGATCCGGCTCCGGCGGTTCTCAATACCAAACTTGTCGACCTGGGAACCCAGGTGGAATTGCGAGTCTGGGCAAAAACAACCGATCTCGCCGCCGTGACGAGCGATCTCATCGCCAGAGCGCCCGCCGCGCTCGCAGAGGCCGGAATCCGCCATCCAGACCGGACGGTTTACTATCAGGAGCGGGAGTAGGACGCTGCGGGATTGCCCGCCATCATCAAAAGTATTCGCGCATTTCGTGCGCGAAGTGCTTGTTTTCCGGCCATCCCTGTGGCACGCCTCAAGCAGGCAAGAAAGTTGCCGATCAAGGTGGACCGTGCCACCGTCTGCCTGCATCAAGTAAATGGATAGGATTCACGACATGATGTCCGTGAGGTTCGCCCCCCAGGATACGAGCCTCGATGCCCGCCTGCCCAAAATTTTCCCTTCCCATCCCAGTTATTCCATGAACATGAAAAAATTCGCCCCGACGTTTCTCATCGCCGCCCTGTGGTGCGTGCTGACCATCCACCAGGCCACCGCCGCGACCCCGGCCGACGAGAACTTCAACGACGATTCCGGCCCCGGCATCTCCTCGCGCGTCATTGATGACTGGCAATTCCGCCTGCTCGACGGCCTCGGCCAGGAGGACAGTCTCGGCGGTGACTTTGTCGACATCATCGACAACACCTACACCAACCTCACTGGCCTGGTCTCTGGCTCCGATCGGGCGCTGTTCCTCGAAGGCACGCTCGACCTCGTGACCGAAGCGCAGATTCGCTCGCGCTTCGGCGATCCGTTCTCGCTCGTCTCCTTCCACATCGATGGCTCGGACACCATCTACCGCGTCACCGGTTACCTCGGCGGCCTGCCCGTGGCCGGCGCGACGCAGAGCGTTTACTCCGCGGTGTTCGAGGACACCACCTTCACCATTACCAATACCCTCTTCCAAAACATTGATGAATTCCGCATCTCCCGCGAAGACGGGGCGCTGGACATCTCGCTGTTCATCGATGACATCGACGTCTCGCCAGCCGTGGCCACCAGCGCCAATCCGGTCATCGGAAATCTCACCGGCGACAGCGTCATCTACCTCGAAGGCAGCCCCGCCGTCCGCCTGGATGCCGGCACCGGCGCGACCGTGACCGATACCGATTCCGCGGATTTCTACGGCGGCGCCATCGTGGTCAGCATCACGGCCGGCCGCATCCCGCCGCAGGATGTATTGAGCATCACCAATCAGGGAACCGGTGCGGCGCAAGTCGAGGTCAGCGGCACCAACATCACCTACGAAGGCAGCCTGGTGGGCAGCTTCACCGGCGGCACCAGCTACGATGACTTGATGATTTACCTCAACAACAACGCCAGCAAGACCGCGGCACGCGGCATTCTCCGGGCGTTGACCTATCACAACAGTAGCACGGGCGTCCCCATCACCGGCGCCCGCGGCATCACCGTCCGCGTTTACGACGGCGACGGGGGTTACGGCGTGGCCACGGTCACCGTGACCGTGCAGCAGAACAACTACGCGCCGACCGTCACCACCGCGTATGCGACGAACATCTTCAACGAAGGCATCAATGAACCGTCGTATCCGATTGTCGTCGACGAAACCGCGGTGGCCGATGACGACGACAACAACTCGCTGGCTTCCGGCACCGTGACGATCATCCGGAACTTCGCCGTGGGCGAAGACGTGCTCCTCTTCACCAATGTCCCCTCGACCATGGGCAACATCACCGCCACCTACGACGACGATGCCGGCGTGCTGACGCTGACTTCCGCCGGAGCCACCGCCACGCTCACCAACTGGACCGCCGCCCTGCGCGGTGTTTACTACTCGAACACCTCCGACACTCCGTCCACCAGCACCCGCACCATCACCTTCGCGCTGAACGACGGCGCGGACTTCGGCAATGGCAACACGAACTTCGTACGGGTGAACGCCTACAACGACGCCCCGGAGAACACCATTCCCACGAACCTCCTCAGCGCGCAGGTCGACACCGTGATCACCTTCTCCACCGGAGGCGGCACCGCCATCTCCGTCGCGGACGCCGACGCGGTCTCCAATTCCATCCAAGTGTCGCTCACCTGCTCGACCGGTACCATTTCACTCGCGAGTATCACGGGAATTTCGTTCGTGACGGGAACAGGAACCAACGATGACATCGTCGGCTTCACCGGCACCGTTTCGAACATCAATGTCGCCCTGGCCGGCGCCACCTACACGCCTCCCGCTGGTTATTCCGGCGACGCCAGCATCGTCATCTTCACCAGCGATCTCGGCAATTCCGGAACCGGCGGTTTCCTCGTGGATTCCGACACGGTTCAACTGAGCTTCGACAGCACGGCACCGGCCGCCCCGGTCTTCACTGGGGTCTCGGACGACACTGGAACTCCAGGCGACCAGGTCACCGCTGACACCACCGTGATCCTTCACGGCACGGCGGAATCCAACGCAGTCATCACCGTCACCCGCGTCGGCACCGGGGTGATTGGCACCACGAACGCCAGCTCGTCTGGAGAATGGAGCTTCGATTACCGCACCACGCTGCTCCCGGTCGGCACCAATGCCTTTACTGCCACCGCCACGGACATCGCCGGGAACACCAGCGCCGCCTCCGCAACTTTTGAAGTCGAGATCCTGGACACCATCGTGCCCACGGTCGATTCCATCACGCGCAACGGCACCAATCCCGCCCCCGGCCCGGCCGTCACTTTCCTCGTCTCATTCTCCGAACCGATCACGGGCGTCGATATCAGCGACTTCACCGTCGCCACGTCTGGTTCCGCGGCCGGAACCGTCTCGGCAATCAGCCAGGTCGGACTGTTCCCGCAAAACTTTGAAGTCACCGTCACCAACGTCGCCGGCGACGGCACCCTGCGCCTCGACCTGAACGACGCCGGCACCGCCATCACCGACCTCGCCGGCCAGGCCATCACCACCGGCTACACCAACGGTGAGGCCTACACCATTGACGGCACCGCGCCCGCCGCGCCCGCCATCACCGCCGTCTCGGAAGACAGCGGAGTGGAAGGGGACCTCGTCACCGTCGATGCCACGCTGGTTCTCAGCGGCACCGCCGAGGCCAACAGCATTGTCACCATCACCCGGGTCGGCACCGGTGTCATCGGCAGCACCAACGCAAATGGTTCGGGCGAATGGAGCTTTGACTACACGGGCACCACGCTTCCTGATGGCACAAACGCCTTCACCGCCACCGCCACCGATGTCGCGGGCAACGTGAGCGCCGTTTCGGCGACCTTCTCCGTGCGAGTGGACCCGTCCTTCAGCCTGCGATTCCTCAGCACCTCCACGCTGTTCGTCGCGAAGAAGCCTGCTGTGAAAGTCGAGGCCTCCGCCGTGCTGGACGCCGGAGCCCGCACCGACCTCGGCGATGGCTCACTGATCGTCTCGATTCCCACCAACGGCACTTCCGGCGATGTCCTCTCCGTTTACTCCGCCACCAACAGCGAGCTCGGCATCAGCCTCGTCGGCACCAACGTCCTCTGGGGCGACCTGCTCATCGCGGAGTTGACCCGCGGCGATACGGTGACCAATCCGCTGACCTTCAGCTTCACTACGAACGCCACACCGTCCGCCGTGCAGGCCCTCGTGCGAGAAATCTCCTTCCTCAGCACCAACGCCTCCACGCTCGCGCGCACCCTGCGCTTCGTGCTCACCGACGGCTTCGGCTCTCCCGCCACAGCGGCGCACAAGACGATTGTCATCAACAAGGCGCTGCCCGTCGGCACCGTGGCCAACCTTTTCACCAACTCCGTTGGAACCTTCAGCGGCCTGGTGCTGCGCACCAATGATGTCGTCACCTCCCAGGCCGGCTACTTCCAGGTCAAGATCACGGCTGGCCTCAAATACAGCGGATACGCGTTGATCGCTGGCAAGAAGTCCTCGTTCTCCGGGCAGTTCAACACCAACGGCGAATCGTCCATCATTACTTCCGGAAACAAGTTCGGCGTTAATCTCCAGCTCACGCCGGATGCCAGCGCGATCTTCGGCCGGCTCACCTCCTACACTCTTGGTGGCTGGAGCAGCGACATGACCGGCTACCTGACCGCCATCGGCAGGACGACCAACAACGCCGTGGCCGCCGGTGCTTACACGCTTCTCACTCCCTCCTCGGATGATCCGGAATTCGGCAATGGTTGGGCCACCATCACCGTGGATCGCCTCGGCCAGGCGAAGCTCAAGGGCACGCTTGGCGACGGCCAGGCCTGGACCGCCAGCTCCGCCATCGGCACCAACGCCCACTGGCCGCTCTACGCTTCCGTGGACAAAAAGCTCGGCGCCATCATCGGCTGGCTGACCTTCAGCAACACGACGCCGGCGACCATTAGCGGCACGCTCACCTGGCTCAAGCCCGTCAGCGCGCCCTACTTCACCAACGGCATCGCGGCCGAGCTCGACGTGACCGGCTCCCGCTACATCGCGCCGGTCGGCACCAACTCCATCCTGAGCTGGACCAATGGCGTGCTCTGGCTCGCCAACGGCAATCTCACCACGCCGATCACCAACACCGTGAACATCACGACGCTCGGCAAGTTCACCGGCAGCAGCGGTTCCATCTCGAACCTGAAGTTCAGCATCAGCGCCAAGGCCGGATCGTTCACCAGCAGCTTCCGTCATCCGGCCAACGGCAAAACCACGAAATACTCCGGCGTTCCCTCCAAAGTGAAAACTCGGCGGCGGTCTCTTCCTCGGCACCAACCGCAGCGGCATGCTGCGACTCGAATCCGCGGATTGATTCGCGAGTCCTCCGGCCCTGTCTCGCCGGCAGAATCATTCACTGGCGTTTCGTCCGCATCACGCGGGCGAAACGCCAGTTTCCTTTTCAGGCCGGGCGAATCATCTCGAAGCGATCCTTTGTGCGGCAATACCAGTGCGGCGCCGCCATGCGCCCGATGAGCGCAAGCTTATCCCCGCGCACCCGCAGCTTCTCCGCATCGAAGAACTCGTCGCGCACGTGAACGCGCTTCACCAGCCCGATCACCACGCGGTTCCCGCCGATCTGCAACGTCCCCCACTCCGTGCATGCTCAAGGCTCGCCGGAGCCTCCGCGATGCGCGGCGGCTTCACCGAGGTCGAAGGCGCCGTCGTCAGCCCCGCCTTCACCAGCTCGCTCTCGCCGTAGGGCAGCGACGCGGCGCAACGGTTCATCGGTTCGGCGATCGCCTCATCGACGAGGTTGATCACGAACTCCCGCGTGAGACGGATGTTCCGCGCGGTGTCCTTCGGCGTGCCGTCATCCCGATCGCCGGGCGCAAACGCCACAATCGGCGGCTCCGCACCGAGCACGTTGAAGAAGCTGAACGGTGCGGCGTTGATTTTTCCGTCCGGGCTCAAGGTCGTGACGAGCGCGATCGGCCGGGGCGTGACGAGGCTGGCGAGAATCGGATACGCGCGATCGGCGTGTTTCCCTTCGAAGTCGAGTTCCATAGTGCGCGCATCATGTTTCAGCACGACGCCATCGTTCAACGAGAACCGTGTTGTGAAAAAAATTTCGAAACCAGGCGATCGAGGGTTGATCCATTTTTGCAGGATGCGGCAAGATGGCAAACCTCATGGAACGGAAACATGCAAAAAAGAAAAGGGCCGCGAGTGGCGCACAGAAAGCATCCGTCGCCCCACCCGCGGCAGGACGTCGGCTTCGTTTCACTGGAAATAAAGCTCCGAAACTGCCGGACTGGCCAACGCGGCCGGACGATCAGCGCGTGTCGGTCGTGATTCCCGTGCTGAACGAATCCGCGCGCATCGCCTCCGTCATCCGCCACGTCAAACGCAGCCCGCTCGTCGGCGAGGTCATCGTGATGGACGACGGCTCCATCGATGGCACACCGGAGATTGCACAGGCTGCGGGCGGACGCGTGGTCACGAGCGCGCTGCTGGGGAAGGGATCCTCGATGGAGGATGGTGTGCTGGAAGCTCAACACGACACGCTGTTGTATCTCGATGGCGATCTCTCCGGCCTGTGCCACGACCTGGTCGAACGACTCGCGGAACCCGTGCTTCGTGGGGAGGCCGATTTCGTCAAAGCCCGCTTCTCCCGCCGCGCCGGCCGCGTCACCGTCCTCACCGCGCGTCCGCTGCTACGCACCTACTTCCCGGAAATCGCGCACTTTGAGCAACCGCTGGGCGGCATCATCGCCGTCCGCAAGGAACTCCTTTTCAAGCTGCGCTTCGAGAATGATTACGGCGTCGACATCGGCCTGTTGATCGACGCCGCCTCCGTCGGCGCGCGGTTGCTGGAAGTCGACATCGGTCACATCGAGCACATCAGCCAGGACCTCGATCGCCTTGGCGAAATGGCGACCCAGGTCGCGCGCACGATTCTCGAGCGCGCCGCCGCTCTCGGCCGCCTCCGCCTCTCTTTCATTCAGAATTCCCGCGAGCGCGACCGCATGCGCCGCGCGCATCCGGAGCACATCCTCGCGCGCATCGGCAAGGTCGAAAAGCTGGCGCTGTTCGACATGGACGGAACCCTCCTCGCGGGCCGCTTCGTGCTCGAACTCGCCAAACGCACTGGCAAAACCGCGGCTCTGGAAAAGTATCTCGATCGCACGGACCTCAAACCGGAAACCCGCACCCGGCGAATCGCGAATCTGTTTCGCCGCACCAAGCGCGAGCTCTTCGTGGAAACCGCGCGCACGCTCCCGCTCACGCCCGGCGCAGTGGAAGCCGTGGTTGGGCTCCGCAAGCTCGGCTACCGCGTCGGCATCGTGACCGACAGCTACCACACCGCCGCCGAAACCGTCCGCCGCCGCGTGTTCGCCGACTTCGCACTTGCGAACATCCTGGAGTTCCGCCACGGCAAGGCCACCGGCGTCGTCACGCTCGCGCCGACCTTTCGCAGCGGCATGACCGGCTGGCGCGCCTACGACAAGCTGAACGCGGTCCGGTTCCTGGTGAAGCGGTTCGAGATCACGCCTCGACAGGTGCTCGCCGTCGGCGACAGCGACAATGACGTGGGTATGCTCCGCGCCGCTGGGAAATCGTTCGCTTTCCAGCCGAAGAGCGAACGCGTCCGCCGCGCCGCCAAACGAGTCATCAACGACCGGCTGGATGAAGTGCTGGAGTGGGCTTAGCTACTTGCCGAGCTTCCCCGTCACCAACTCCGCCGCCAGCGTTTTCGCGCCGTAGACTTTCGTCAGCGCTTCATACATCGCCGCGGAGTGAACTGACGTCGCACGACCTTGCTTCTCGCTGAAGGCGTAGTCGGCCGGGAGACTCTGCAGATTGCCGTCGAAGATGATGCCGACGTATTCGCCGGCGCGGTTCACCACCGGACTGCCGGAATTGCCGCCGATGATGTCGGCGGTGCTCACGAAGTTGAACGGGGTCTTCAGATTCAGCTTCGACTTGCGCTTCTCCCACAGCGGCGGCAGGTCGAACGGCGGCTTGCGATTCATCTCGCTCGCGCGCTCGTAGAGTCCGCCCAACGTCGTCATCGCGGGAATCTGCTTCCCATCTTCCTCGTAGCCCTTCACCACGCCGAAGCTCAGGCGCAGCGTGAAGGTCGCGTCCGGATAACCCGCAGTGCCGAGCAACGCATTGCGCGCGCGGGCAATTGCCGCCTGCGCCTGCTGCTTCACCTCGGTCTGTTCCTCGAACACCTTGCGCAGCGCGCGCGCCTCGGCGTCGATCAGCCGGGCGAGCTCGATCATCGGATCCTTCGCCGCCATCACCGCTGCCGCGCCGCCTTCGTAGAGCTTCTTGCGGAACGCCACGTCTCGGACCTTCGTGCCCTTGATCAATTCCACCGCGCGTTCGCGAGGCGATTTGCCGGCGAGAACCTTCTGCACGAGCGGATCATTGCCGCCGAACTGTCCCGCGAGGAACGTCAGCGAATCGGTCAGCGTGAGAATCTCCAGGTCGTCGTGAATGGGCTTTTCGGAGAACAGGCTGAACTCCAGCGATTCCTTGCCGCCATCGGTGAATTCGCGCAGACGCTCGCCGTTCGGCTTGGACCGTTCATCGCCCGCGCGCAGCAACGTGCGCGCGATGCCGAAGCTGTCGCTGCTGAAGCCGAGCCCGCCTTCGAGGAAATTCTGACGCGTCGCCTGCGCGGCCACGGTCTTCGTGGCAGCAGCAATCTTGTCGTAGGCCGCGAGCGCGGCTTCGTGTTCCGCGGAGCCAGCGAGCTTCGCCTTGAAGTCCGCTTCCGCCTTCACCTTCTCACCCATCAATGACGGATCGAGCAAGCCGCCGAGTCGGCCATCAAGCGCCTTGCGGGAATTCTTCACGCCGAAGAGTTCGTCCTTCGCGCGACGCGCGTTCTCCTCGCTGCGCGCGCTCCAGGCTTCGAGCAACACTTCCGTGCGCTTGAGCGAGTTGAGGCGGAAGGGCAGCCCTTGATCGCGCAGATACTCCAGCTCCGCGACCGTGAGCAATCGGCTCGTGCGACCAGGATGACCGGAGACAAACACCAGCTCGCCGTCCTTTGCGCCCGTGGTGGAGAACTTCAGGTAGTGCTGAATCTTCGCCGGCTTGCCGTTCTCGTAGGCGCGGAAGAAACAGATATCGAGGTCGTAGCGCGGGAACTCGAAGTTGTCCGGGTCGCCGCCGTAGAAGGCGATCTGCGATTCCGGCGCGAAGGCGAGGCGCACGTCCGTGTATTTCTTGAAGCGATAGAGATGATACGCGCCGCCCTGCCAGAGCGTGACGACGTCCGAGCGCAGGCCGGTCTTGTCGAGCGACGCCTTCTCGATCTCGGCCATGACCTTGCGGCGCGCGGCGAAGGCGGCGGCGGGCGCGGCGTCCTTCGGAATCGCGGCGTTCACCTGAGCGGTCACGTCTTCGATCGATTGCAGCACGTTCAGTTCAAGGTCGAGACACTTCACCTCGTCCGCCAGCGACTTCGCGGAGAAGCCGTCGCGCAGATAATTCTTCTCCTTCGTGCTGATCTTCTGCAGCGCGTCTGCGGCGACGTGATGATTCGAGAGAAGCAGGCCATCCTCGCTCACGAAGCCGCCGGACCCGCCGGAGTTGAAGCGCACGGACGCCTTCTGCAAATGCTCCATCCACGCGTCGGTGGGCTCGAACTGGTGCCGGTCCTTGAGAATCTGGCGCGGCGGCTGGTTGAAGAGCCACATGCCCTCATCGGCCAGCGCGGAGACCGAAAGCGAGCAAGCCAGCAAGGCGGAGAAAACGTTCTTTGTCATGGCGCGAAGGTAGTGAAGGACGGGGAGGATTGGCTAGGGGAAGTTGATGGAAGCGCCGGAGGCGAGAGAGAAGGTAGCCCCGGGCGTGAGCCCGGGGTTTGAGGGTTTCAGGGTAACAGCCCCGGATGGGGCGGAAGAACTTCTATCGCCCCGTTGTGGCTGGCGGCATTACCCCGGGCTTACGCCCGGGGCTACCCTCTTGCCGGCCCTTCGGGCCTGTCCTCGTCCTCCGTTTCGATCACGCAAGCCTCGACTCCCTGCCGCTGTATTTTTTCGATGAACTCCAGCGCGCATTCAACGGGAGCCGATCCAAAATCTATGGAGATTTTCCACCCTCCGATCGGTGAACTATCCCACGAAATCGAATGGATAACCCCGAGCAGCCCCGACTCATCGGTTGTTCTCTCGTCTGCTTCATCGATCCATCTCGAAAGCCAGCCCCCAAGCTGGGCCAAATCGAAACTGGGAGCGTCGAATGAAACCGAGACATTCTCCCAAGAAACATCAGAAAAATTCACCACGACTCCATTGCAATGAAGGATCGAATGTGGCCGTCCCGCATCACAGTTAAACGCAATTCGTGAGACTTGAGGAGCGGATGACGGACCGTGGATCGCGTCAAGGCGAGAGAGAGAAAATGGGCGTGGGTTCGCGGCGTTATTCAGTTCGACCAGCAGTTCTGTGGCGCACTCAGGATGAGCATGCTTCAGCTCTCCGAGCTTCTCCCGGAGAAATCGCAAGTAGGCATCCCTCGCGATTTGAAGGCGGTGTTCGAGCTCCACGTGATCACACCCTCACCTGCGCCGCCGCCTGCGCCATCGCGGCGACCCAGCCGGGCGGCGCGACCTTGGCGCCCTTGACCTCCTGATGGATGCGCGAGAACTCGCCTTCATCAAGCCACAGGCCGCCGCACGTCGGGCATTGATCGATCTCCACCAGCTTCTGCTCCGAGAACCAGCGGCGTTCCAGCACCTGCTCCGGACACCGCGGACACACGCGCGGCTCGGTCAGCTTGACCTCCTTGTTCGGATCGCGCCAGACGGTGTGCAGATTCGCCGCGCTGCGGGCATCGACGCGCTGGAGTTCACGTTGATCAAACCAGATGCCGCCGCAACCGCCGTAGCAGATGTCCACGGTCATGCCACCAGCACCTTTTTCGCGGAGGGAATTCTTGCAGGCCGGACATTTCATGGCGGGAAGGATAGGCCACTCTGACCGTCTGGCAATGACGGAGGATACGCCGTAGCCGCCGACGTAAGGAGGCGGAGGGACGATAGGTTCAAGGTCCGCCTCGTTACCTCGGCGGCTACCTTTCTCAGACCAACACACCCGGAATCGGCTTGCCGGCACCGGCCACGCCGGAAAGGCGTTCCTGACGACCGCTGATTTCCCAGTAGAGGTTGTCGTTCTTGATGCCGAGCGCGGCGAGAATCGTCGCGTGCAGGTCGCGGAAGTGGACGGGGCTTTCGACGGCCATCAGGCCAAGCTCATCCGTCGCGCCGAGACGCAGGCCGGGCTTCACGCCGCCGCCGGCCATCCAGATGGTGAAGCCCGCCGCGTTGTGCTGACGCCCGTTGTTGCCCTGCATCATCGGCGTGCGGCCGAACTCGCTCGCCCAGATGACGAGCGTCTCGTCGAGCAGACCGCGGTGCTTCAGGTCGCTGAGCAGCGCGGCGATGGGTTGGTCGGTCCAGCGGGCGCGGGGCGTGTGGTTCTTCACCAAGTCGCCGTGGGCATCCCAGCCATCCTTGTCCGGCATGTCATAGACCTGCACAAAGCGCACGCCGCGCTCCACGAGCCGCCGGGAGAGCAGGCATTTGCGCGCGAAACTGACGGTGCGCTTGTCCGAGTGCTCGAAGCCGTAGCTGCGGCGAAGGTAGTCAGGCTCGCTGTCGAGGTTGCCGACTTCGAGCGCGGCGGACTGCATGCGATACGAGAGCTCGTAGCTGGCGATGCGTGCGTCGAGTTCCGTGAACCCGGCGCGTTTCTCGCGATGTTTTAGATTCAGTTCGCGAATGAGATCGAGCGACGCGCGCTGGCCGACGGCGAATTCCGGCGGCGGGAGAAGATCAAGCACCGGCGTGCCGGTGTCGCGCAGGCGTGTGGGCTGAAACGCTGCAGGCAGGAAGCCGTTCGAGTAATTCGCCGCGCCACCGAGCGGGCCGGCCTCGAAGAGCATCACGTAGCCGGGCAAATCCTGGTTCTCCGTGCCGAGCCCGTAGGTGACCCATGAGCCGAGGCTGGCTTTGCCGGGGCGGATGTCGCCGGTGTGCAGCTGGTAGCTCGCGGGCGCGTGATTGTTCGAGTCCGCCTGCATCGAGTGAATGATGCAGAGGTCATCGACGTGCCCGGCGACCTGCGGATACAGCTCGCTGACCCAGAGCCCGGACTGCCCGTGCTGCGAAAACTTGTAAGGGCTGCCCATCAGCTCGTCTTTGCAGCCGTGGAAGACGTTCGCGAATTTCGTCGCGTTGACGGCTTTGCGAATCGAGTCCGGGACGGGCTTGCCGTTGAGCTTCTGCAGCTCGGGCTTGTAGTCGAACGTATCGACGTGCGACGGCCCGCCGACCATGAAGAGGAAGATGACGGACTTGGCGCGCGGCGCGAAATGCGGCGGACGCGCGGCGAAGGGGTTGAGCGGATCGAGCTCGACGGCGGGCTTGCCGGCGGCTGGTGCTTCGAGCCGCCACAACGCGCTCAACGCGACGGCTCCGAAGCCCGCACCCATCTGGTGCAGGAACCGGCGGCGTGAGCTGGTTGGAGCGCCGAGGAACATGCGGGAAGGCTAGCAGTTCACTGGCGCAAGGCGAGTTGGGAGTTGAGGCAAATCGCCGCTACGCGAGGATGTCTTTAACCACCTGCGCTTCCGCATCCACGCCGGTGAGCTTCATGTCCACGCCCTGCCATTTCACAGTGAACTTGCGGTGATCGATGCCGAGCTGGTTGAGGATGGTCGCGTGCAGGTCGCGCACGTGGACCGGATTCTCGACGACGTTGTAGCTGAAATCATCCGTCTGACCGTAAACGTCCCGCCCTTGATGCCGCCGCCGGCCAGCCACATCGTGAAGCAGCGCGGATGATGATCGCGCCCGTAGTTTTCCTTCGAGAGACCGCCCTGGCTGTAAATCGTGCGCCCGAACTCTCCGCCCCAGATGATGAGCGTGCTGTCGAAGAGACCGCGTGACTTGAGATCGTTGATGAGCGCGTAGGTGGCTTGATCAATGTCCTTGCACTGGCTGGGGAGACGACCGCCGGCGTTCGAGTGATGGTCCCAGTTGTTGAGGTACACCTGCACGAAGCGCGTGCCGCGTTCGACGAGCCGGCGCGCCAGCAGACACGTCGAGGCGAAGGTGCCAGGCTTCTTTACGGCGTCACCGTAGAGCTTCATCGTGGCCTCCGATTCGCCCGCGAAGTCGGTCAGCTCCGGCACGCTGGTCTGCATGCGGAACGCCATCTCGAACTGCTTGATGCGCGTATGCGTTTCCGGATCACCGACCTTCTTATGGGTGATCTCGTTGAGCGCGTTCAATCCGTCCAGCTGACGTCGGCGCAACTCACCGGTGACGCCGGGCGGGTTGGTGATGAAGAGAATCGGGTCGCCCTGGCTGCGGAAGGAAACGCCGGCGTGTTCGCCACTCAGGAAGCCGCTCGACCACAGCCGCGCGCTGATCGCCTGAATCTGTTCCTTGTTCGTCGGCTCGGCGACGAGCACCACGAAGGTCGGGAGATTTTCGTTCAACGTGCCAAGTCCATAGCTGACCCATGAGCCGATGCACGGCCGACCACCGACCATGCTGCCGGTCTGCATCGCGCAGATCGCCGGCTCGTGGTTGATGGCCTCGGTGTGCATCGAACGAATGAACGCCATGTCGTCCACGCACTTTGCAGTCCACGGGAGCAACTCGGTGTTCATCATCATGCCGTTCTTGCCGGCAGGCTTGAACTCCCACTTCGACGGCGCGATTGGGAAACGTTTCTGCCCGGATGTCATCGTGGTGAGCCGCTGACCCTGGCGAACGGAGTCCGGCAGGTCCTTGTCATACCAATCCTTCATCACCGGCTTGTAATCGTAGAGATCCATCTGCGACGGGCCGCCGACCATGTGCAGGTAGATGATGTTCTTCACCTTGGCCGGGAAGTGGGGGAGTGTGGCGCTGACCGGACCAGCGTCTTCGCCCCAAAGCTTCATCGTCGGTCCGAGCAACGAAGCGAGCGCGGCGTAACCAAGGGCGTTCTTGCCGCGGCTGAAGAACTGGCGGCGGGTTTCGAGTTGCGTGAATTGATCGAGAGGATTCATGTCGTTCACTCCGGTTACTTGTTCAAAACTTCATCCAGGTTCATCAACTGGTTCGCCACCATCGTCATCGCGGCGAGCTGCGTCACCGGGACTTTATCCGACGGCTTTGATTCGCCGACCGCGAGGAACTCCTTCGCGGCTTCGGGCTGTTTCTCGTAGAAGGCACGCATCTCGGCCAGCGTGCGCTTCACGATCGATTTCTCCTTCGACGTCAGCGAGCGGGAGAGAAGGTGCTGCGCCATTTCATCAATCGCATCCTCATCACGGCCCTTGCTGCGGGCGATCGCACCATCAGCCAGCACACGCGCAGCTTCGACGAACTGCGGATCGTTCAACGTCGCCAGTGCCTGCAGCGGCGTGTTCGTGCGTTCGCGACGCACGGCGCACACCTCGCGGCTGGGCGCGTTGAAGATGTCCATCGAGGCCGGTGGAGCGGCGCGTTTCCAGAACGTGTAGAGACTGCGGCGATAGAGTCCCTCGCCCTTGTCGGCGGTGTATTTCTTCGTGTTGCTCTCGGGCATCGCCACGGCTTCCCAGATGCCGCCGGGCTGATACGGCTTCACACTCGGGCCGCCGACCTTCTCCTTCATCAAGCCGCTCGCGGCGATGGCGTAGTCGCGAATCATCTCGGCATCCATGCGGAAGCGCGGGCCGCGGCTGAGGAAACGGTTCTGCGGATCTTTCTCCAGCTTTTCGGGCGTGGTCTCGGCGCTTTGGCGATAGGTCGAGGAGGTGAGCATCATCTCGAAGAGGCGCTTCACATCCCAGCCGTTCTCCTGGAAGTCGACCGCCAGCCAGTCGAGCAGTTCCTGGTTCACCGGCGCGTCGCCTGTGCTGCCGAAATCTTCCGCCGTCTTCACGAGCCCGACGCCGAAGACTTCCTGCCAGAAACGATTCACGGTCACGCGCGCGCTCAGCGGGTTCTCTGGCGAATTGATCCACTTTGCGAGACCGAGCCGGTTCGTCGTCGCGCCCTTCGGCATCGCGTGCAACACTGCAGGGACGCCGCCAGTGACCTTGTCCTTCGGTTTGTCGTATTGACCGCGGAAGAGAATGTTCGCCATCGGCATCGAATCCTTTTTCTCCTGCTGGATGTGCGTCACCGGGTTGCGCTCGCGGATGGCGTCGCGCTCGGCCTTTAGCGCTTCGTTCTTCGCCACAAGACCGGTGTAAGTCTTGTCGCGCGTCGTGATCCAGTAATCGAAGATCGCCTCGTTCTGTTCTTTGGTGCGCTTGTCCGCGGCCAGCGCGATGGCTTCGCGAATCGGCACCGCTTTCGCCAGCGTCTTCACTTCCTTGCTGGAGAGGCGGCGATTGTAGATGCGAAGATCCTGCACCCGGCCGCGCTCGAAGACGTGATCCTTGCTGCGCTGGCCGACGCGAAGCGGAGTCTCGGTGCGGATGGTGTCCTTGAGCGTATCGTTGTCGATCTTCACCGCCACTTCCTCGCCATCGATATACATGCGCACGCCTTTCGCCTTGCCCGAGCCGTCGTAGGTCACGAACACGTGCTGGTAAACTTTCTCCTTCACGACATCCTCCTTCGTCGAAACGCGAATCGTATTCTCCGGCCACGAATGGACAATGTGCACGTTGTATTTGCGACCTTCCTGGTGCAGGTCCCAGCCGCGGAAATTCTTCTCCACCTCCATGCGGGCGATCACGCCAACGCCGGGGCCGGCCTTGCTCACGCGCACCCACGCGCCGTAACTGAAGGCGTTGGTCTTCTCGAAATCGCCTGCGTCGCCGAAGTTCAGCGTCGCATCCTTCTTCAAGACAAGCGCCGGACCGAGCTTCCCGTCCGTCCACTCCTGCTCGCCCTTGAGCGGAATCCAGTGCGACGGACCCTTCGCGACGGTGACGCCGTTGCTCTCGCGCACATTGATCGCGGCATGCAGAACAAGGTTGGAGATGTTCAGCTCAGCGTCGAGGTCGGCGCCCTTCGAGCCGGTGAGCCAGCCGTCGAACGCGGGCTTCGCTTCAGCGCGGCGAGCGGCGATTTGGTTCGTCACGGAAGAAATCTCGCCTGGCAACGCCGTCCAGCGTGCGGCGTCCTCAGGCGTCTGCGGCACCAGAATGCTCGGCGTGGAATCCTTCACATTGCCGTCCTTCGCGGACTGCGTCGTGTTCCGGAAGAATGCTTCCATGGAGTAAAAATCCTTCTGCGTGATGGGATCGAACTTGTGGTCGTGGCACGCGGCGCAGTTCATCGTCACGCCGAGCCACACCCAGCCGGTCGTGGTCACGCGGTCGTTCGCGTAGAACGCCTGATTCTCCTCGTCGATCGTTCCGCCCTCGTTGGTGGTGGGATTGCAACGATGGAAACCGGTCGCCGTCTTTTGATCGGTCGTTGGATTGTCGAGCAAATCGCCAGCGAGCTGTTCCATCGTGAATTGATCGAACGGCATGTTCTTGTTGAACGCTTTGATCACCCAGTCGCGATACGGCCACATCTCGCGGTAGTTGTCGAAGTGCAGGCCGTGCGTGTCCGCATAGCGCGCGGCGTCCAGCCAGTAACGCCCACGATGCTCGCCCCAGGCAGGAGTCGCCATCAGCCGGCGCACGAACTTCTCGTAGTAATCCGGTGACTTGTCTTTCACGAACGCTTCAACGACTTCCGGCTTCGGCGGAAGGCCGGTGAGATCGAGGGACAGCCGGCGCGCGAGCGTGCGACGATCCGCTTCCGCCGCAGGCTTGAGTCCCTTGCTCTGGAGCTTGGCGAGAATGAACGCGTCGATGGGATTGCGAACCTTGAATCCGCTGGCTTTCGGCGCTTGGCACCGCAGGCTTCTCCGGCTTCACGAACGCCCAGTGACCCTGCCACGGTGCGCCCGTGAGAATCCATTGGCGCAGCTTCTCCTTCTCCTCCGGCTTGAGCTTCTTGTGCGAATCCGGGGGCGGCATGATGTCATCCTCATCCGTCGTGATGACGCGTTGCCAGAGCTCGCTCTTCTCCAAGTTGCCCGCGACGATCGCTGGTCCGCGCTTGGCGGTCTTCTCGAAGAAGCCTTCCTTCGTATCGAGCCGCAAGTCGGCCTTGCGCGCCTTGGCATCCGGCCCGTGGCACGCGGTGCAATACTCGGAGAAGATCGGCCGGATATCGCGATTGAATCCCACGGTGGATTCGGCGGCCGCGGCGGCGATTTGCGCGAACGCACTGACGGCGGCAATCAGGACAGCAGAGTGAAATCGCGCGTGCCGATGGACGGCTGGCGCGGTCAATGAAGGGCAATGACGACGGTTCATGACTTGGATGATGCGAACATGATGCAGACGCCCGAAGCTAGTGACAGCTTCAAACGCGGGCGGGGCGGCGATTGGCTTTTTGCCAACAAAGATTGCCCAGCGCAACTCGATGGACAGGAACGTCGAGAATCTGCGTGCAGGCAAGTCGCGGATGTTTACGATGCGCGCCATGCCGTCATCGTTTGATCAACTCATCGACGCGACCATCGCGCACATCGAGCAGCTGAAGGAACAAGGCGTTCGCCACCTGCAGGTGTCGCCCGAGGCCCTGGCGGGATTGCAATCCGCGCCCGCGACGGCCAAGCGCGCGATGGTTCCACCTCCGGCAGCCAGTGCCCCGGCACAGGCGCGAACGTTTGCGCCCGTTGCTCCCGCGCCGGCTGCACCCATCGTTCGCCCCGCTCCGCAAAGCGTCCCGACGGTCGCCCCTGCAGCGCCGAAACCGGCGTTGGACCCGCAAGCGAAGGCGGAGGCGATGCAAAGCCTGCGCGAACGGGCGCTGGCCTGCGTCAAGTGCCCGAACCTCGCGAGTTCGCGAACCAACGTCGTCTTTGGCGTAGGTGACATCAACGCACAACTGATGTTCGTAGGCGAAGCACCTGGAGCGGATGAAGACAAGCAGGGCGAACCGTTCGTCGGCGCCGCCGGTCAACTGCTCACGCGCATCATCCAGACGATGGGACTGAGCCGCGACACGGTTTACATCGGGAACATTCTCAAGTGCAGACCGGACACGCCGGGACAAACTTCGGGCAATCGCAAGCCCACGGCGGACGAGATGGCGACGTGCATTCCGTACCTGCACGAGCAGATCGATCTCATCCAGCCGCGCGTGCTGGTGGCGCTCGGCGCGACGGCTGTTGAGGGATTGCTCGGCAAGACGGAGGGCATCACGAGACTGCGCGGCAACTGGCAGACGTATCGTGGCATTCCGCTGATGCCGACGTTTCATCCGTCGTATCTGCTCCGCAACCAGGCGCTCTCGGAAAAGCGAAAAGTGTGGGAAGACATGCTCGCCGTGATGACGCACCTCGGAATGCCGATCAGCGAGAAGCAGCGCGGTTACTTCTTGAAGGGTTGAACCGCCCAACGTCGTCGTGCCGTCCGTTCCGATTCGATCGCGAGTGGAGTCAGCTGGCTATTTCGAACTGCCACGGGTTTCCGCCCACTTCGCCCGCAGGGCTGATTGCAGCTGGTTTCGAAAGGCAACGGGCAGCTCGTAGACTTCGCCCGCCTTGTAGAGGGTGATCGTTTTCCGGATGTTGTCCACGACCACCTGGCACGGATTACATCCCACGAGGTGCTTCTCGAACTGCTCGCAAACGCCGGGATCGATCCCGCCGTCCACGTATTCGTTCAGCATCGCCAGCAATTCTTCGCACTTCATAGGACTTGTTCCTTAGTGAGCCTAGATCGGCAATTCGGTTACAAACTCGCGGTTTCGACGTGTTGATGAGGCTGGAAGCGTCTCTCCGGATCGCCAAACTTCTGTGTCAGCCGCTCGCGGAGTTGCAGCCGGGCGCGCAACAGGCGCACCTTTACGTTGGCCTCTGAAATCCCCAGTGCGTCCGCCGTCTCCTTCACGGAAAGCCCCTCCACGTCGCGAAGCAGGAAAATCGCCCGGTGCTTCTCATCCAGTTCCTGCAACGCCTCGTCGATGAGCCGCGAGGTTTCGTTCCGGCCGACCAATTGTTCGGGAGATTCACGCCAGTCCGCGATGTATTCCGGATGCGGAACCGTGTCGTAACCTTCCTGCGGTTCAGTGTTCGCCTCCAGCGACACAGTCGGCAATCCCTTGCGCTTGCGGATGACTTTCAACGCGGCGTGCGTCGCCACGCGCAGGAGCCAGGTGGAAAAACTCGCCTCCTCGCGGAAGCCATCGAGATGCTCCAAAGCACTGAGGAACGTCTGCTGCGTGACATCCTGCGCATCCTGCTCCTGCTGCACGATGCGCCGGGCCAGGGAATAGACCTTGCGCGAATACCGGCCCGCGAGCAGTTCGAAGGCTTCCAGCTCGCCCACCTTCACCCGCCGCACGAGTTCACCATCTGTCACTGGCTCAGACATCGTTCCAACACAATGAACGAGCGCGGGCGAGACAACAAGCTCCGGGCGGCGCTCAGTCGCCACGCGACCCGAACACCGGACGGAGCGGAGCGAGTATCAGCCGGTCACTTACCACCACGCTGCGCGCAGCAAGCGCCCGCCGCCGCCTTCGCGCAACAGTTCGATGAGGACGCCGCACTGGATGCCGCAGGTTGCGTCAATGCCACGGGATGCGTCCGGTCATGGGCCTTCCAGCCGTCCTTGATAAACTCGGAGACAACCGCCGCGTGATTCTGCGCCACCTTCACGGCCTCCGGCGTCTTTCCCGTCACTGTCATTTGCACGCCCTTCTTGGTTTTCGTGAATTTGTGTTTGATGTCCTTGTAGTGCGCGACGTATTCCGCGAACGCCGGATCCCAGCGCCGCACCATCATCCCTGACTCCAGCCGCGCGCTCATCTGTTTGACGTGATCACGCATCGCGGCCACGACCTTCGGATCATCAGACTCCGTGGTGGCCACGTAGCCCTTCTCGGTTTTCTCCACCTTGCGTGTGATCTTCTCGTGGTTGTTGAACAACGTGTGAATGTTGGCGCGCGCTTCCGGAGGCATTCCTTGCGCACCCAATTGAGCCACACCCAACGTCATCGCGGAAACCAGTCCCGCCACCAGGCTTCCCCGCATCAGTTTCGTCATTCTCGCTTTCATAAATGGTAAGTTTCGTTCGGTTTGTTCGTTGGGAACCAGATCAAGGTTCCCGCATGTCCCATTGCCGCCTCGAAGGATTGAGCCGCGAGGCTTTGATAAGTTACAAGGGCCGGCCAGAAGCAACGCGAGGCGAGCCGAAGCACCTCACGGCGCCTCGACTACAGTGCGCAGGAAAAGAATCTGATTGGTCCCAAGGTCGACGCTCACCTTCGTTCTCCGCACGCCCGGACCGCTGGCGACAACCGACTCCTCTGCGTCACTCGCCTTCCGCCACGTCAAAAGATCGGTCGAGGTCAAGTTGTGGAACTGGAGATCGCCCGTCCCGGTGCGCCGGTACGCGGAAGTCGAAAGCCGGGTATACTCCCTCGTGACAAAAGCAGATTCCCATGCGGCAACACGGGGATTGAGGCCAAAGGCGTATTCAGCAAAGTTTACCAAGCCATCGTTGTCCGCATCGATTCCGGGAAGCCCAAGCGTTTCCCTTTCTTGTTCCAAAAAGACAGCATCCCGCCACTCCTGATACGAAGCAAAGGCGCGCAGGCCAATCGCCTCACTGCTGGCCGGCCCGATTTCATAAACGTTCGTGGCGAGCACCCGGTAGTGGGCGACTTCAATTGGCGGTGTCGCGTCCGTGAAGGAAGTGGTGTTGGCGCTCACTTGACCGATTCGTTCCCAAACCAAAGAGCCTACCAGCCGTCGCTCAACCCAGAAGGCATTCTCGTTGTTCGCCGGATCGTTCCACGCGATTTCAATCTCACCATCATTGGTCGCAAGCAGGCTGAGCGTCGGCGCAGCCAAACGGGTGTAAAGCGGCGCAAGCACGTTGTTGAACGCCACGAGATGGTTGCGTGAACCATTCTGCAGGTTGTTGAAGACCGTGAGAATGACGCTGTCCCGCGTCGAGTCCATCGCCGTCTGGAGATCGCGGATGTCAACCTCCTCAATCAGAATACCGACCAACAACGCATCAATCAGCGAACGATTCCCTTTGGCCATCAGCTGATCGTGGAGCGCCTGGAGTTCCGGAATGGTAAACTTGCCGCGCTCCGCGGGCGTGGTATCAACCAGTGAGTAGGTGCGAATCAGCACGTCCACGCTGTCCATGTGCTGCTGCTCGGATTGCGTTCCGATGTTGCGAAAGATGTTCTGGCCCCACTTGTCATACAGGGCCAGATAGACATCGCGCGCCAGTTTCTCCTCCTGCTTGATGAAGAGAACATTCGTCGCATCCAAAGGCGTGATGGCGATTGCCGAGGAGACTAGAACCGCGGAAACAACCGCCCCTAAATACAGAGAGAGCTTTTTCATACCACCAGTATCGAACCGCCAACGGCGGAAAGGTTACGCCGGCCAGATCCGGCTCGTACGCCGCGGCGTCTGTTGTAACTATTCCGCGCCTGGCGGCTCCATTCATCGGGGAACTGGAAATCTATGATTCTGAAACTCATGATCGGAGCAGCGGCGGGCGCGGCGCTGGGATTTGGTTACTACAAACTGGTGGGCTGCCCCACGGGCGCCTGCCCGCTCGTCCGCAATCCGTGGATTACCACTCTGTATGGCGCAACGATCGGGGCGCTGCTGGCCGGAAGCTCGCATTGAACCAGCAGTGCTGAATGCCCCGCACCGTTCACGTCATGAAACTCGCCGGCTCCATAACCAACCAGTTCCAGAACTTTCAGGTGCAAAACCTGTGTCAGCTGGTTCACCACGTGGAAGGACGCGGGCCGTTTATCGTGACGCAGGATGGCGCCGCCCCCGAGGATCCGCAGATGCGCGAATGCTCCTTCGTCCTGACTCGTCGCGGCACCTGGCTGCACTTCTATCTCTACCTCGCCCTTCCGGAAAAAGTCCGCGCAGCATTCACGCACTTCGAGACCGTTGCTGACGTTCTGAAAACCGCCGACTCACTTCCGGCAAACGTAACGATGGAGGACGCCGCTTCGCTGCAGAGCTTCCTCCGCGAATCCGGCTTTGAACCCGATGTCTCGGATCCAACGGGACAAGCACTCCTTCACCAGGCGCGACAGCGTCATGCGGACGGGGAATTAGCCAAGCCATGAGCCTTCGGCGTGAGAATCAGGAAAAGGAGAGGCGCTGCTGGAGACGATGGAAAGGAATGGTGGGCCCACTCGGATTTGAACGGAGGACCAAACGATTATGAGTCGTCTGCTCTAACCAACTGAGCTATGGGCCCACTTTGGCTGGCTCGAAAGCTTTGCTGAACCATCTTGTATCGGAGAACCCCGCTGGCAAGCCGTTTTCCCGCATCGTCGCCAACCAGAAAACGCCCAGCGCGGTCAGTTCCCGACCCGCCCCAAGCAAAAGAACTCGGCGATGCGCGACGGTTGTATGACGGGGACGCGGAGGTCGACTTGCGCGGACTTGGCCAAAGACGACAGCTTTTCGATATACCGTTCGCTGAGCGTGACGCCTTGGTTCAGCAGGAATACTTCCGACGCGCTCGGCGACGGGAGATTCTCCGCGAGAATGTCGAAAGGGTGAAGTTGTCCGAGTGATTTCCTCAGGACCGGCGATCCCTGGCGAACGACCGTCAGGCTGCCTTGCGCACCGGAGAGATGGACGGCGTGATGCGTCACGGTCGCGGAAGCACGCGGCTTGACGGTCATTGATGACGTGCGGATGGACCGTGAAATCAGCGGCGCGAGCGCAGGGATGCTGGCATCGCCCAGCGCGGTCTTCACGGACGTACAAATCAGGTTGAAAGTCTCAGCAAGGAAATCGAGCAACTCGCGTTCGGACACTGGAATACGGCCGAGCAGCGACTCGAACATAGCGACCGCCGAGGCGTCGTCCGCCTCGAATAGAAAGTCCATCCACACGCCCTGGTTGACGAAGGCCAGCGGAGCCCATGCGGTGAAACTGGACGGCCCGGGAACTGCCGGAGCTTCCGCGACGGTGACCTTCGCAGAACCGAGCCCGACCGCGGCAAAGCTGATGGTAAACACCTCCGCGAGGCGTTCATCTGCGACGATTCGAGGCGTGGCTTTCTCGACGCCTCCCTTGGCCGCGCCGAGAATCCCAGCACCCGTTCCGTCGCCCCCACGACTTTGTTTGCCAAACATTTCGCCGAGCAAATTGTGGCGCTGGAGCATCGTTTCCATGGCGGAAATGTTGTCCTGCAATTCCTGCTGGTAGGTGATGATGCGTTGCGCGACGCGAAGCCGCGCCATCAACGCCATGGGATCGAAGGGCTTGACGAGGTAATCATCCGCGCCGGCATCCAAGCCCGCGATGACTTCCTGCTTCTCGGACTTGGAGCTGAGCAAAAGCACGTAAGGGCGGGTTTTTCGCGGACTCGCCCGCAGCTTGCGACAAACCTCCACACCGTCCATGCCCGGCATCACCCAGTCCATGATGGCCAAGGCCGGCGGATTATCGACATCCAGTGCTTTCCACGCCGCAAAGCCATCATCCACCGCCTGCACTTCGTGACCTAATTTGGTCAAAAGCGCCAGCAGCAGGCGGCGAATCAGCGCGTCGTCGTCAGCGACTAAAATGTTCATCGTGAACTAGTCATCAAGCGTTGATGGGTGGGCAGAGGATGAACGCTTGGAGCTTCAGTTCAAGAAGATTGAACTCCAAATGCAGTCGCACAGCCGGAATGGCCGCGACGGACAACTACTTGGAGGCAGCCTGCGATTTCAACTGCTGCTCGAGGAAGGACGTTCTGGCGGAGACGTTGGTCCGAAGTTTGGCGACCGCATCGTCAAAGGCTTTGGCGGCCACCGCATCCCGTTCCGCGATGACCGGGCGAATCATGGCAGAGAGTTCACTGATCTGACGCAGGATGTTCTCAGCTTTGCCGCCGCCAGCGAGCAGCGCAGACATCTTTTCCAAATACAACCGCTGTCCGGTGGGACTGGTCAGGACGGCCTTTGCGACCAGGCCTTTCCATTCCGGAATGAGCGGTTCATCGGACTTGGCAAAGAGTTGATCCAAACCGTGAGGCAGAAAAACCATCTGGCCGGACGCGGGATCGTTGTAAATCCGGTAATTGTTCTTATCCATCGTGTAGCCGTCGTGGTGCCCGGCCAGCACTTCGACGGCAGCGAACGCCGCGAAACGTTCCATATCCAGCAACGGCCCGACCCGTCGCGCGCGTTCAGCGAGGTCGGATTCCTTCAGCGCCGCGGCCAGCGCCTTCAAATCCGCCTGATCGGTCGAACTGTCACCGCCATCCTTCTCGAGTTTATCCGTAATATCATTGCTGGAACCTTCGTAGAGGTTGCCCTTGGCCTTCTTGAAGTGTTGAGAGAGGAAGTCTTTGTTCGCAGCCTCGGAGACGACATAGAGCCCCAAATCCTTCCCGCCCGCCTCAATCACCGCGTAGGCCACCTTCGACGCCGGCACACCTGCAGAACGGAAGATCTCCCCGCCGATCGCTTCACACAGGAACGTGGGATCCTTATGCGCATTGCTAAGGAGAATGCGACCGCGACCATGAAATTCCTGATCCTTTACGAACTCGTTGAATTTGAACGCGAGGCTCGGTTTCTTTTCAAGCCCTTCAAACGGAGCACTTCCTTTAACGCGAACTCCAACATCCACATACGTGTGTTCGCCCTCTTTCAGACTGGCTTTGACATAACGTTTCGGATCTTTGCGCAACGATTCCAGGGCTTCGGCGGCAATCTCGAGTTTGAGGCGGAAAATCTTTGGTGCTGCGAACAGATCCTCACCCTGGGTGGTGCTCCGCGCGGATTTCGACGCTTTGGAGTCCGCCGCGAAGACCGTTGACGTCACTGCGAGAAAAAGCAGCAGCGCGAGGATAGTGATGATTCTCATGTTCTTCTTTGACACCACAGCTGGCCAACAGTTGCTGACAGACCGCCAATTTCCACGCGGATAGTGGCGAATGAGCAGACTCGAAGCGCCCGCCAGTTATTTAATCTAACGTCGCGTGCTTCGTAAAGGTTCGCGTCAAATCGTTCTTTTACCGTCACCGTAAAGTTTCTCCGTGCGATTCCCGCATTCCCGACCGACAATGGTCGCTGTTCGATGAGTGAAGCCGATTGGGCGATTCCTCGCTTGACGGCTAGTAGCTCGGTACTCATATTTCACGGCTCTTTTGAAGTTCGTTGAAGTTCGAGTCCAATTCACGCATCGAATCAAATATCTATGGTGAAACCTAAGGCCAAGCAGGCCGCCCCGAAGACCGCCCGGAAGTCCCAAAAAGATGATTCCGCCAAGGTGCGCCGCCCGGCCACCAAGAAGTCACTGGCTGAATCGACCGTCGCCGCGTCGTCTCCATTGGGCAAGCTCGTCGCTGGCCTCAATGGCAAGGCCTCCGGCGCCAATTCGCCGACCGAGCCTCAACTCGCCCAAGCCCAACAGGCCATCGGCACCATCAAAAGCGCATCGGGCGTTGATTTGACGGAGAAAGTGAAAGAACTGCTCCGGCTCGCGCAGGAACAGGGTTACCTCACTCACAATGACATCGGCGACGCACTCGCCGACGCCCCCATTTCCGCCGAGGAGATGGACGAGGTCTACATCAAGCTGCGCAATCTCGAGATCGAGATCGTCGATCAATCGGACGTTGACCGCGTCAAGCAGCCAGAGCCCGAGGAAGAGGAAGACAAGAGCCGCCTCGACATTCTGGACGACCCGGTCCGCATGTATCTCAAGCAGATGGGCCAGGTCCCGCTGCTCACCCGCGAGCAGGAAGTCGAGATCTCCAAGCGCATCGAAACCGCCGAAAACGAGCTCAAGCGCATCATTTACAGCTTCGGTTTCTCCGGCAAAGAGCACATCGCCCTCGCCGAGAAGCTGATTTCGGAACCGCCGAAGGAACGCTTCGACCGCGTCATCGTCGACAAAAAGATCGAGAACCGCGAAAACCATCTCAAAGACCTGCGCAAGCTCGTCAAGGTGGTTCGCATCCTCGATCTGCAGGTGGACGACAAGTACGCCGAATGGCAGGGCGCGCCCAACAAGGCCAAGCGCGACAAGATGCAGGCGGAGTTCGCCAAGCTCGACAAGAAGCTTCAGGACTCCTTCCCGAAATTCTATTTCAAGCAGAAGGTTATCGAAGAAATGGCCCTCGTCGCGGAAAACATCCACGACAAGATCCAGCTCAGCGTGCGGGCGATCCACGAGATGGAAGCGCACCGCAAATCCGCCCAGCAGCAGCAGATCATTCAGGGCGAGCAGCGGAAGATTAAAGCGCTCGAAGAATTCGTCCGCATGCCGGCCGAGGAATATCTCAAGTCCTACGAGCAGCTGAAGCATTTCGCCGCCAAGGCGCTGCAGGCGAAGACGGAAATGGTGGAAGCGAACCTCCGCCTCGTGATCTCCATCGCCAAGAAATACACCAACCGCGGCCTCTCGTTCCTCGACCTGATTCAGGAAGGCAACATGGGCCTGATGAAGGCGGTCGAGAAGTTCGAGTATCGCCGCGGCTACAAATTCTCCACCTACGCCACCTGGTGGATTCGCCAGGCCATCACCCGCTCCATCGCCGACCAAGCGCGCACCATTCGTATTCCGGTGCACATGATCGAAACCATCAACAAGCTGATGCGCGTGCAGAAGCAGTTGGTGCAGGACTTCGGTCGTGAAGCGACGCCGGAGGAAATCGCGGACGAAATGCAGATGCCGGTCGAGCGCGTCCGCGCCGTCCTGAAGATGGCGCAGCAGCCGATCTCCCTGCAATCACCGGTCGGCGACAGCGAAGACACGAACTTCGGTGATTTCATCGAGGACAAGTCGGCGGAGAATCCGTCCGACATGACCAGCTACAGCCTCCTCAAGGACAAGCTGAGCGACGTGCTCTCCAGTCTCACGGAACGTGAACGCAAAGTGCTCGAACTCCGTTTCGGCCTGGGCGACGGCTATTCTCGCACGCTCGAGGAAGTCGGCAAGCAGTTCAAGGTCACCCGCGAACGTATCCGCCAGATCGAAGCGAAAGCCCTCCGCAAGATGCGTCACCCGACGCGTATTCGTCAGCTCCAAGGCTTCCTCGAAATCGAAGAAGCTCTCGCCTGATAGCAGCGTGGGGATAGGGGAAAGGAATTATTTGCCGCATTCAGGCAAATAGTTCGCGGCAGAAAGGGATACTGATTGCCAGCGCACCCGCGCGGGTCAAATTCAAGCTGCGCCCTGAAGTTCCGGCTCGGGTCCTCCACAAGCCCGCTGGATGGCCATCAACAATTCGTCGAGCGGCAGAATCTTGCTGACATAGCCGTCCGCGCCCTTCTGCACGGCCTCCTGCAGGAGGTCTTCCACAAAACCCATTCCCGTCAGCATGATGACTTTTACGCCGGGGAACGCCCTCTTGATGTCCACCAACACGCGCAGACCATCCTCGTCTGCCAGCCCGATATCCAGCACCACCAAGTCCGGCAACCGCTGGCCCAGCAGCGCCATGGCATCCTGCGAAGTGCCGGCCGACGCGACTTCAAACCCCTGTTTACGCAGGTAAATCCCAATCAACTCGCGGATCTGCTCCTCGTCATCGATGACCAGTATGTATTGGCTCATACCCCATGCTTAGCAAACTGCGAACCAACCCGCGCCTCCACTCATCCACCTCCCGCTTCGACTCAGCGTTTCCCGGTTCACTAAACCAAGACCGCTCGTTATGGTCGCTGCATGTCATGGTTCTACCGCACCATCATTCGACCCGCGCTGTTCGCCCATGAGTCCGAAGAAATCCACAACCGCACCCTCGCCGCACTCGGCAAGGCGGGCAGTCACCCTGCCCTGTGCGATGCGCTCGACGCCTTCTACGGCGCGCCTGAGCTTCCCATCGAAACCTTCGGCCTTACGTTCCGCAACCCCGTCGGTCTCGCCGCCGGCATGGACAAGCACGCCGCCGCCGCGCCCGTCTGGCCCGCGCTCGGGTTCGGCTTCAGCGAACTCGGCGGTGTCACCTGGCATGCGCAACCCGGCAATCCCGCCCCGCGCATGTTTCGCGCTGTACCCGACGAAGCGCTCATCAACCGCATGGGCTTCAACAATCCCGGCGCCGAAGCCCTCGCGCAAAAGCTCGTGAACTGGCGCGCCCTAGGACGCTGGCCCGCGCATCCCGTCGGCATCAACCTCGGCAAATCCAAGGTCACACCGCTCGAAACCGCCGCCGAAGATTACTCCAGCTCGCTCCGCCTCCTCTGGCCGCACGCGGATTTCTTCGTCGTCAACGTCAGCTCGCCCAACACGCCCAACCTCCGCCAGCTTCAGGACAAATCCGCCCTCGACGAGATCCTCGCCGCACTCCAGGAAGTGAACCGCGCGTGTGCGCAGGACGCGTCCGTCAGCACCGGTTCCTCACGCACCACGCATCACGCATCGTCCCCAAAGCCCATCCTCGTCAAAGTCGCGCCCGACCTCACCTTCGAAGCGCTCGACGAGATTCTCGAACTCGTCGCCCCCCGCCAACTCGCCGGACTCGTCGCCACCAACACCACCATCGCCCGCCCGACCTCAAGCGACGCCGCATTGCAACGCATCTACGCCGAGACCGGCGGACTCAGCGGCAAACCGCTCGGCCACCGCAGCACCGAAGTGATCCGGCACCTGCATCGCCAGACCGCTGGCAAGCTCCCGATCATCGGTGTCGGCGGCATCTTCAACGCCGCCGATGCGTGGGAGAAAATCACAGCTGGCGCAAGCCTCATTCAGATCTACACCGGGCTCGTTTATGAAGGCCCGGCCATCACTCGCACCATCGTGGCGGGCCTGACCCAGCGCCTGCGCGAACACGGACTCCAGCGATTGGGCGACGCCGTTGGAATCGCTGCCGCTGGGCGTTTGTGAACGGATGAACCTCCCCCTTCTCCTGAACAGCCTGATCGTCAGTTCGCTGACGACACTGCTGGCGGGAGCCATGGGATTTCTTGTCGCTCTCGCGCTCGGCACGTGCGAATCACGGGTCCGAAAACTTCTACTGCTTGCCGCCGTCATCGCGCTCGTGCTGCCACCGTTCCTCGTCACGAACTGCTGGCTCGAACTGCTCGGCAACAACGGCGCGTGGCGCGGCTGGTTGCCGTTGAACATTTATTCGCTCGGCGGCACCGTCTGGCTGCTCACGCTGCTCACCTGGCCGCTCACCACGTTGCTCACGCTCAGCGCGTGGAGCCGGCTCGAAGCCCCGCAGCTCGAAGCCGATTCCATGATTCGCGGCTGGCCCTTGATTCGCGGCCTGCTCTGGCCGATGGCGCGCGGTGCCGTCGGGCAGGCCGCCGTGCTGACCTTCGTGCTGGCGCTGAACAATTTCGCCGTGCCGGTGATTCTCCAGGTGCGCGTGTTCCCGGAGGAGCTGTGGCTCGCCTTCACCACGCGCCTCGACGAAGCCGGCGCTTGGGCCGCAGCCTGGCCGCTAATGGTCGCGCCCGCACTCGGTTTGCTGCTGCTGCGTCGCGCGAATGTCTCGTGGCCGAACCGCGACGGCGCGGTGTCCGGCGAAATCTTCCGGCGCCAACTCGGGCGCGGCTGGTTCCTAGGCTGCGCGGTTGTAACGGTGCTGCTGCTCCTGCTGTCCGTCGCGCTGCCGCTGCAACAGCTCGCCGCGAGTTCGCGTACGTGGACTGAACTGCCGAACCTGTTCCGCGCTGCGCCGGACACGATTTGGAACTCGTTCGCCTTCGCGGCCGCCACCGCGTCGTTGTGCGTCGTGATTGGGCTTGTGAGCTGGCGGCTTCGGATTGGTCTATTGCTGTGGCTTCCGTTCCTGGTCCCGGGGGTCTTGCTCGGTCGCAGCATGATTGCGTTGTTCAAAGGCACGCCGGTTTACGGCACGGCGACGCTGGTGGTGCTGGCGTTTGCGCTGCGCTATCTCGCGCTCGCGTGGACGGCCATTGCCCATGCGCGCTCGGCTGTGGACCGCGATGTCGTCGATGCGGCGCGGGTGAGTGGCGCTTCAGGTTGGCCGTTGTTCCGGCGTATCGTGTGGCCGCAGATTGCGTCGCAGGTCGCGGCGGCGTGGTATGTCACGTATCTGCTGTGCCTGTGGGATGTGGAGACGCTGGTGTTGATTTACCCGCCCGGCGGCGAAACGCTTGCCCTGCGCATCTTCAACCTGCTTCACTACGGCCACAACGCCCAGGTGAACGCGATGTGCGTGACGCTGCTGGCGCTGGCCGTGGCACCGCTGGCGGCGTGGAGCGCGTGGCGAGGATGGATGAGTGGAAGGCGAATGACGCAATGACCAAGGACGCAATGACGAAGGATGACGAACACCGATCGCGTCCAAAGGTCCACCAGCGTCCGCTGGTCGTTGAACATTAGCTATTGGTCATTCCTTGGGTTGTTGGTCATTGGTCATTTCCTCACCGCCTGCTCCCCGAACTCCGAACTCTCCCGATCTTCACAGCCGCGTCTTCTCGCACGTAGAAGTCATCGGCGCGCGCGGCACCGGGCTGGGCCAGTTCACCAAGCCGCGTTCGCTCGCGCTCGATCGCGACGACAATCTCTTCGTCGTGGACCTCACCGGTCGCGTGCAGAAGTTCTCGCCCGGCGGCGAAGTTCTCTCTTCGTGGCGAATGCCGGAGACCGATCTCGGCAAACCCAAGGGCATGTGCCGCGACACGAACGGCAACATCGTCATCGTCGAGCCGCATTATCAGCGCGTGAATCACTTCGCGCCCGACGGCACGCTCGTCGAGCAATGGGGCGCGCACGGAACGAACGGCGGTCAACTCGTTCTACCACGCTCCGTAGCGGCGAACCGGCACGGCGACATCTTCGTGAGCGAATACACCACCGTGGATCGCGTGCAGGGTTTTTCGGCGAATGGTCGGAAGCCCATCCTCTTGTTCGGCAAACCGGGCACGGGCAACGGCGAGTTCAATCGTGCCGAGGGTCTCGACGTGGACGCGCAGGACCGCATCTACGTTGCCGACTCGTGCAATCATCGCATCCAGATTTTTTCGCGCGACGGCAAGTGGCTGAAGACCTACGGCAAAGCGGGTCGCGGTCTCGGCGAGCTGAGTTATCCGTTCGACGTGCGGGTGGATCGCGCCGGCCGTCAATACGTCTGCGAGTTCGGCAACAGCCGCATCCAGGTCTTCGGCACGAACAACGAGCCGCTGGAAATCATCGGCGGTCCCGGCGAGCAAGCCCGGACAGTTCAACAACCCCTGGGCCATCGCGCTCGATTCGCACGGCAACCTGTTCGTCGCGGATGCCGGGAATCATCGAGTGCAGAAGCTCGTGGTGACGCAGAAGCATTCCTCTGGAATTTTGGACGCGCTGCGAACCGCCTCACCCCTCACCCCGGCCCTCTCCCCGTTGAGGGGAGAGGGAGTCGCGTTGGATGCACATCAAGATTTGGGAGACATTGCGCCGCGTTTGGTTCCTTCGGGCCAGCGCTGCCCGACCTACCGAAACGCAGCGAGCGCGGCGAAACGATTTGCGGAATTCCCAACCGATCATCGCGCCCCCTCTCCCCTCAACGGGGAGAGGGCCGGGGTGAGGGGTGAGAACGCCCAGACGCTGAGAATCTCAGAGGTGCTGCAACCTGACCCTGCTCTTGCTTTCACTTCGCAAGCAACAGACGTGCAAATCGCGTCAAAGCAAGGTCGGATCGCTCTCGATGGCCAACCGCCCTCTCTCACGCATCACGCATCACGCATCACGTTGCAATGAACTTCCAATTCACCCACGCACACTGGCTCCTGCTCCTGCCGCTGGCATGGGCCTGGGTCGCGTGGCTGGCTTGGAAGACCGACGTGCAAATCACGCCGTGGCGACGTTGGACCGCTACCATACTGCGCTTCGTGGTCACGCTGCTCGTCGTGCTCGCCATCGCGGGCTTGCAATGGAAGAAGCCGATGGAAGGCGTGAACGTCTTCTTCCTGCTCGACCGCTCGGACTCCATTCCGTCGCCGCAACAGGAAGCCGCGCGCCGGCTCGTGAACAAGTTCGCCGAGGAAAAGAAGAAGGAAGACAAGACCGGCTTGCTCGTCTTCGGCACGGAAGCCGCGCTCGAAACCACCGCCGCCGAGAAGATTGATCCGAAGGACACGAAGATCCTCGCCGTCGTCGGCACCGAGCGCACGGACATCGGCGGCGCGTTGCGACTTGGCACGGCGGCGTTTCCCGAGACGGGCCAGAAGCGACTCGTGCTCCTCTCCGACGGCAACGAAAACCTCGGCGACGCGATGACCGCGATTCTTCAGGCGCGTCCGCTTGGCGTCACCGTGGACATCATCCCGCTCGGCACGGAGCGCGGCAATGACGTCTCGGTGCAAAAGCTCGGCCTGCCCAGTCGCGTGAAGAAAGGTCAGACCTTCGACGCGAAGATTTTTGTTCAGACGGACAAGCCGCAGCGCGCGACTGTGCGCCTGTATCGCAACGAACAACCGCTCGGCGAGCAAGCCGTCGATCTCACGCCGGGCAAGAATCTCTACACCTTCCCGCAGACGCTCGACGATCCGGGCTTCTACTCCTACACCGTCCAACTCGAAGCGCAGGGCGACAACGTGCCGCAGAACAATCGCGCCACGAGCTTCGTCAACGTCCGCGGCGATCCGCGCGTGCTCGTCGTTTCCATCGAGCCGCAGCAGGACGCGCAGCTCGTCGAGGCGCTCCGCTCCGCGCGGCTCGAATTACGCGCCGTCGGCCTCAGCGGATTCCCCACCTCGCTCGCGGAGATGCAGAGCTACGACGCCATCTTCATCAGCAACCTCGCCGCGGGCGACATCGGCACGGACAACATGAAGCTGCTCGAAAGTGCCGTGCGCGATTTCGGTGTCGGGCTGGTCTGCGTGGGCGGCGATCAAACTTACGCCGCCGGCGCGTATCGCGGCACGCCGCTTGAGGCGACGCTGCCGGTGAACATGGAGCTGGATTCCAAGAAGGTGCTGCCAAAGGGCGCCGTCGCGCTCGTCATGCACGGCATGGAGTTCGCGAATGGAAATCAGGTTTCGCGCGATTGCGCCATTGGAGTTCTGGACGCCTTGGGCCCGACCGATGAACTCGGCGTCATCATGTGGGACGGCTCGGACAAGTGGGTCGTGTCGCTCTCAACGGTCGGCGACAAGAAGGAACACGGTCGCAAGATAGCGGGCATGAATCAGGGCGACATGGTCGAGTTCGGCGGCGTGATGAAGCAGGCGCAGGAATCTCTCAAGAAATCGACCGCGAACCTGAAGCACATGATTGTTTTCAGCGACGGCGATCCCGCCGCTCCGTCGGCCGAACTCATGCAATCCATCGTGGGCGATCGCATCACGGTCACTTCCGTGCTGATCTCCGGTCACGCCGGACCGGACACCATGATCCGCATCGCCGATCAGGGGCGCGGCCGTTTCTACAACGTCCAGAACGCCGGTCAGCTTCCTCAGATTTTCATCAAGGAAGCCGCGGTGATTTTGAAGAGCGCGATCTTCGAGGAGCCTTTCACGCCGAAGCTCGTCGCCGCGAGCGAGGTTGTCCGCGGACTCGGTGCATTGCCCACCTTGCGCGGCTACGTCTGCACCACACCGAAGCCGCGCGCGGAAATTCCGCTCGTGTCCGACAAGGGCGACCCGATTCTCGCGCACTGGCAGTATGGCCTCGGCCGCTCGGTGGCCTTCACCTCGGACGCAAAACCCCGCTGGGCGCGCGACTGGCTGGGCTGGGGACAGTTTCGCCAGTTCTGGTCGCAGACCGCGCAATGGGCGCTGCGCCGCGTCGAGAACGCGGACTTCACCACGGACGTCAGCGTCGAGAACGGCGAAGGCCGCATCAGCGTTGAAGCCATCGATGACAAGGGCGACTACCGGAATTTCCTGAACCTGAACACCGTCGTCATCAGCCCGAAAGGCGAGCGCGTGACGGTGCGCTTGGAGCAGACTGGTCCCGGTCATTACGAGGCGCGCTTTCCGACGAAGGAAGTCGGCTCGTATCTGCTGAACCTGATGGAGACCAAGGACGGCAAACTCGCCGGATCGCAGGTCGTGGGCGCGAGCGTGAATTATTCGCCGGAGTTCACCGCGCCAGGAGCCGAACCTGCCGCTGCTCGCCAAGCTCGCGGAAGCTGGAGGTGGAAAGATTCTCGACGCGAACCTGCCCCAAGACCCGGCAAACAATCCGTTCCTGCACGATCGCCAGAAGACCTTCCAGCCGCGCGACTGGTGGGAATGGCTGTTGCGCCTGGCGATCATCCTCTTCGTGCTCGACGTGGCGGTGCGCCGAATCGACATTGACCGCGAGCAATGGGAGAAGTTCACCGCGCGCGTGCGGCAGACAATCTTCTTCTGGCGCGGCGTCCCGCGCCCCGCGCAAGCCGACGAATCCCTCGCCACGCTCCTCGCGCGTAGAGACCAGGTCCGTACCACGCAAACCGCACCGGCTCCTGAAGCGCGCCCGGAACTCTTCAAGCCCGCGCAGACGGTTGTGCTTCCGCCGAAACCCGGCGCGGCTGAAACGCCGGATTCCAGATCTCCAATCCTCGAACCCGAGCCTCCTGGGGGCGAGAAGAAGCCCGAGAGCACCACGAGCCGCCTGCTCGACGCCAAGCGCAAGGCGCAGCGGAAGCGGGATTGAGCTACCTGATTTGTAGCATCCGACGTGAGCCGGATCACTTCTCGGTCGTCCGTTTCGGATTCAGATCAGATCCGGCTCACGCCGGATGCTACGGGGCGAAGGAGAGGAAGCGCTCGCTGCAAAAAATCCTGTTCATCCCCTGAAACCTGCTGACACAATTTCGCCGTGACACACGCCCAAGCCAAAGCCCGCCACGCCCAGCTCGCGGATGAGATCCGCCAGCACGATCATTCCTACTACGTCGAGGCGCGGCCGGTCATTTCAGACTTCGAATACGACAAGTTGAACCGCGAGTTGATCGATTTGGAGCGTGAGTTTCCGGATCTCGTCACGCCGGATTCGCCGAGCCAGCGCGTCGGCGGCAAGCCCCTGAGTGAATTCAAGTCGTCGCAGCATCTCGCGCCGATGATGAGTCTCGACAACACCTACTCGCAGGAGGAGGTCCGGGCGTTTGTCGAGCGCGTGCAGAAGATTCTCCCCAACGAAACCCTCGAATGGGTGGTGGAGCCGAAGGTGGACGGCGTGGCCATCAACCTGCGCTACGAGAATGGCGTGTTCACAGTGGGCGCAACGCGGGGCGATGGCACGCATGGCGACGACATCACGGTAAACTTGAAAACCATCCGCGGCATTCCACTGAAGTTGAAGGCGGCCCAAGGCTTGCCCGCGGTGATGGAAGTGCGCGGTGAGGTTTACTTCACGAAGGCGGAGTTTGACCGCATCAACGCCGAGCGCGCGTCCGCCGGAGAGGAGTTGTTCGCCAATCCGCGCAATACAGCGGCGGGCACCCTGAAGCAGCTGGATTCCGGGCTCGTGGCGAAGCGAAAGCTGCAGATCGTTTTGTATGGGACGGGCAAGATCGAAGGGGAAGCAGCTGCGCCGAAGACGCAGATCGAACTGCTCGCATGGCTGAAGCAGCTTGGATTTCCAACGCCGGAGCGGACGTGGTTCTGTCGCTCAGCGGATGAGTTGCTGACGGCGATCGACGAGCTGGACGCGGTGCGGGACAAGTTCGCCTACGAGACGGACGGCGCGGTCATCAAGCTGAACTCCATTCCGCTGCGCGAGAAGGCGGGAGTAACGGCAAAGGCACCTCGTTGGGGCATGGCCTACAAGTACGCGCCGGATCAGGCGGAGACGAAGCTGAACGCGATAACGATTCAGGTCGGGCGCACCGGCAAACTCACGCCGGTGGCCGAGCTGGAGCCGGTGTTCCTCGCGGGCACGACGGTAAAGCGCGCAACGTTGCACAACGAAGATCAGATCAAGCGGCTAGACGTGCACGTTGGCGACACAGTGGTGATTCAAAAGGCGGGCGAAATTATTCCTGAGGTCGTGCGCGTGGTGGCCGAGAAGCGCACCGGTGCCGAGAAGCTGTTTCATTTCCCGAAAGAATGTCCTGAGTGTGGTTCGAGCGTGTCCAAGGGCGCCGTGGCGGACGAAGAGGGCGCGGACTGGCGTTGCGTGAACCCCGATTGTCCGGCGCAGGTGCGCGGCCGCATCGAGCACTGGTGCGCGCGCGGCGCGATGGACATCGAGGGCGGCGGCGAGGTGCTGGCGGCGCAGTTGGTGAAGAGCGGTCTGGTGCGCGATGTCGCTGAGCTCTACCGGCTGAAGCTCGATGAGCTGGCGAATCTCGAACGCATGGGCGAGAAGTCAGCGCAGAACTTTCTCGATGGCATCGAGGCGAGCAAACAGCGTGACATGTGGCGCGTATTATTCGGACTCGGAATCTTCCACGTCGGCGCCGGCGTGGCGAAGAGCCTTGGCCGGGCGTTTGCGGATCTTGAGGACATTTTCGCGGCGGGTCCGGCGAAGCTGGCAGAAGTGGACGACATCGGCGGCGTCATCGCGCAGAGCCTGACGCAATGGCACGACGATTCGCGCAATCGTGACTTGCTGGCGCGATTGAAAAAGGCGGGCGTGAACTTCAAATCGGCGCTGCACAACCCGGCGGCGGCGCTCGGGCCGTTCGCGGGGATGACGTTCGTGCTGACCGGCACGTTGCCAACGATGTCGCGCGAGGAGGCGTCTGCGAAGATCGAGGCGCTCGGCGGCAAGGTAAGCAGCAGCGTGAGCAAGAAGACGGATTACGTGCTGGCCGGCGAGGAGGCGGGTTCAAAGCTGGAGAAGGCCCAGAAGCTCGGCGTGAAGATCATCGACGAGGCGGAGTTCGTGAAGATGTGCGGGTAGCGCGTTGAAATGGCTTGCCTCGAATTCTCGCAGGCCAAATTCTGTCGTCCGACTTCAAACAACATTTCTCATGAGCGCAGAAGCTAATTTCGCCAAACTGAATCTCGAACTCCCGCCCGCCCCGAAGCCCGTCGCGGTCTACAAGCCGATGGTCGTCGTGGACAAGATGGCCTACGTGTCCGGTCACGGTCCGCTCAAGCCGGACAAGTCGCTCATCATCGGGCGCGTCGGTTCAGACCTCACGCTCGAGCAGGGCAAGGCCGCGGCTCAGCAGGTCGGGCTGGCCATTCTCGCGACGTTGCGCGATCAGCTCGGCAGCTTGGACAAGGTGAAGCGCGTGGTGAAGATCCTCGGCATGGTGAACAGCGCGCCGGATTTCCTCGAGCATCCCAAGGTGATCAACGGTTGCAGCGAGCTCTTCGCGAACGTGTGGGGACCGGAGAATGGCATCGGCGCGCGCAGCGCGGTCGGCATGGGGCCGTTGCCTGGGAACATCGCGGTGGAGATCGAGGTGATTTTTGAATTGGTGTGACCGAGCACCGGTGATTTGCGTTCGCTATTCGTGAAGACCGCATGAGTGCTCAGACTTCGAACTGGTTCACCGTTACCAACGTCCACGAGGTTCCTTCCCCGTCGCTGCTCGTGTATCCCGAGCGCGTGGAGGAAAACATCCGGCGCATGATTGCCATCGCGGGCGGCGTGGAGCGGCTCCGGCCGCACATGAAAACGCACAAGATGGCGGAGATGATCCGGCTGCAGCTCAAGCACGGCATCACGAAGTTCAAGTGTGCGACGATCGCGGAGGCGGAGATGACGGCGGCGAGCGGCGCAGCGGATGTGTTGCTCGCGTATCAGCCGGTCGGGCCGAACGTCACGCGCATGGTGCAGTTGACGCGGCAGTATCCGAAGACGCAGTTCGCCGCGTTGGTGGACGACGAAGCGGCGGCGCGGAAGTTGTCGGAGGCTTTCGTGGCGAACGAGGCAAAGCTGACGGTGCTGCTCGACATCGACTGCGGTCAGCATCGATGCGGGATTGAGCCGGGGCCGGCGGCGGTGGAATTGTATCGGCGCGTGGCGGCGATGCCGGGGTTGAGCGTCGGCGGATTGCACGCGTACGACGGGCACATTCACGACGCGGATCTCGCGACGCGCACGGCGAATTGTGACGCGGCATTCGCGCCGGTGGAGAAGTTGCGGCGCGATCTGATCGCAGCGGGATTGCCCGTGGCGAAGATTGTCGCGGGGGGCACGCCGACGTTTCCGATTCACGCGAAGCGCGGTGATGTGGAGTGCAGCCCGGGCACGTGTGTCTTTTGGGACGCGGGCTACGGCGCGAAGATGCCGGACATGGATTTCCTCGTCGCGGCGGTGTTGTTGACGCGCGTGGTGAGCAAGCCGGGTGGCGATCGCCTGTGTCTTGATCTCGGTCACAAGGCGGTGGCGTCCGAGATGCCGCATCCGCGTGTAGTCTTCCCGCAATTGCCGGACGCGAAAGCGGTGACGCATAGCGAAGAGCATTTGGTGATCGAGACGTCGCGGGCGGCGGAGTTCGCGGTGGGCGATTGTCTCTACGGCATCCCGTGGCACATCTGCCCGACGGTCGCGCTGCACGCGGCGGTGGTCGTGGTGCGCGGTGGTCAGGCGGTGGAGCGCTGGAATGTCGCTGCGCGCGCGCGCCGGTTCACTCTCTGACCTTTGACTCATGATGATTCCCGGCCTGAGCCAGCACGCGAGCTTGTTGATCTCCGCGTTGTTGTCGGTAGTCGGGCTGGTGGTGTTGATCGCGCGGTTTCGCATGAACGCCTTCGTGGCGCTCGTGCTCGCGTCGCTGGCGATGGGAATCGCGGCAGGCATGAACCTCAGCGATGTGGCGACAGCGTTTCAGAATGGCGTGGGAAAAATCCTCGGCGGCATCGGGATGATCATCGGGCTCGGCACGTTGCTGGGGAAGTTGCTCGCGGAATCCGGTGGCGCGCGCGTGGTGGCGGACACGTTGATTCGCTCGCTCGGCGAGAAGCGGCTGCCGTGGGCGATGCTGCTCGTGGCGTTCACGGTGGGCATTCCGGTTTGGTTTTCCGTCGGGCTCGTGCTGCTGGTGCCGATCCTTTTCACCGTCGCGCGCCAAAGCCGCGTGCCATTGCTCGTGCTGGGGATTCCGCTGGCGGCCGGGCTCTCGGTAACGCACGGGTTGGTACCGCCGCATCCGGGGCCGATGGTGGCCATTGGCGCGCTGAAGGCGGACGTGGGCCGGACGATTTTTTACTCGCTGTTGATTGGATTGCCGACGGCGATTGTCTCAGGACCGTTCTGCGCGCGCTGGCTGGCGGCGCGACATGAGGTGAGTCTGGATGGGGGGCCGGCAGCGGCGTTGACGGCGGCGAATCCGCCGGGTTCAGCACCGGGTTTCGGGCTGGCGTTGCTGACGATTCTGTTGCCCGTAGGACTGATGTTGATGGCTACGGGCGCGGAGATCGCGCTGCCGAAGGAGAATCCAGTGCGCGCGGGGGTGATGGCACTGGGGCAACCGCTCGTGGCGATGACGCTGGCGTTTCTCTTCGCGTGCTGGTCGTTCGGCACGGCGCGCGGTTTCAATTCGGAACAGATTCTCAAGTTCACCAACGACTGCGTTGGGCCGGTGGCGGGGACGTTGTTGATCGTGGGCGCGGGCGGCGGCTTCAACGGCGTCTTGATCGCGAGCGGCGTGGGGACCGCGATCGCGGACATGGTGAAGGACCTGGCGGTGTCGCCGCTGATTCTCGGCTGGGTGGCGGCGGCGTTGATCCGCGTGGCGACGGGCTCGGCGACGGTGGCGATTACGACGGCGGCGGGGATTCTCGCGCCAATTGTGGCGGTGAAGCCGGGGACGAATCTCGAACTGCTCGTGCTTGTCGATGGGGGCTGGCTCGCTCACGCTGTCGCATGTGAACGACGGCGGGTTCTGGTTCGTGAAGGAGTATTTCAACCTGACCGTGACGCAGACGTTGAAGACGTGGACGGTGATGGAGACGGTGATTTCCGTGGTGGCGCTGGTGCTGGTGCTGGCGCTGGATGTGATCGTCTGACGCAAACTACCTGAAGGAATTTATGTTCGTATTTGATGTGCATCTGGATCTCTCGATGAACGCGCTGGAATGGAATCGCGATCTCACGCGGCCCATCCGCGAGATTCGCGACCGCGAGGCGGGCATGACTGACCGTCCGGATCGCGGTCGCGGCACGGTGTGTTTGCCGGAGCTGCGTCGTGGAAACATCGGGCTCGTGGTCGCGACGCAGATCGCGCGTTACTCGAAGCCGACGCATCCGTTGCAGGGCTGGAATTCGCCGCGGCAGGCGTGGGCGATGACGCAGGGTCAGCTCGCGTGGTATCGCTCGATGGAGGAAGCGGGCGAGATGGTGCAGATCCGCGACGTGGCGGGACTGGAGAAGCACTTGGATTTGTGGATTGGAAGCGGAGCCGCCACGCCGAACGACAAGAAACCGATCGGCTACATCCTGAGTCTCGAAGGCGCGGACTCCATCGTGACGCTCGCGCATCTGGAGCGGAGTTATGAGCAAGGCTTGCGCGCGGTCGGGCCGGCGCATTACGGGCCAGGCACGTACGCGTTCGGGACGGATTCCGAGGGAACGATTGGCGCGAAAGGCCGCGAGCTTTTGAAGGAGATGGACCGGCTGGGGATCATTCTCGATGCAACTCATCTGTGTGACCAGAGCTTCCGGGAGGCGATGGATTGTTTCACAGGACCGGTCTGGGCGAGCCATTCGAACTGCCGCGTGCTTACGCCGCATAACCGTCAGTTCACCGACGAGCAGCTCAAGGAACTCATTGGCCGCGGCGCGGTCATCGGTGCGCCGCTGGATGCTTGGATGATGATCCCGAACTGGATTCGCGCCCAGACGACGCCCGAATCGAGCGGCTTGAAGCTCTCCAAGCTCGTCGAGCATGTGGACCATATCTGCCAGCTCGCCGGGAATGCCCGGCATTGCGGCATCGGGACAGACTTGGACGGCGGATTCGGTCGCGAACAGAGCCCGATGGACCTGGATACCATCGCGGACCTCCAGAAGCTTCCGGAGCAGTTCCGGGCTAAGGGCTTTAAGGCGGCTGATATAGAAGGGATTATGCACGGAAACTTCCTGCGGTTCGTGCGTGATGCCTGGAGCTGAACGCTTCTGGCGGGGCTCATTCGAGGGTCGATTCTTGGGGGGCCTTCGTCGCAAAACTGCCTGAGGAGGTGCAATTTCGGTCGAATGATTGGCAGGAAGAATTCTTTGGCAAGGTACTCTTCCTATGCAATGATTCACCCGATACTTAATCAACTCGAACGAGCTATGAAGTTTTTTGACGTACCCTCGTGTTTCGCTGCATTCCCCCGGATGGTGATTCTCTGCACGATGCTGTTTGCGACTTCGGCGGCCCACGCGCAGAACGTCATCTTCTCCGACAGCTTCGAGAACGGATTGAACGGCTGGCTGACGGGCGACAACAATATCGACGGTCCGCCGTGCTATTTCGGCATCGTGAACGCCACGTTCGGCGGCGAAGGCGCGCGAACGGGAAGCTTCAAAGCCTACTGCGCAGCCACGGGCTACGTCGGCTCGACAACATCACCCAACTATCAGGCGGACATGTCAGGCTACATGGTTCGCACGCTGGACCTCACCGGTTACACCAATGCCACGCTGAGTTTCTGGTATCGCATTCCTTCGATCGAGAGCGGCTACGACTCAGCGCAAGTGTTGATGGATGACACGGTGCTCTGGCAGAAGGACACCACCCAGGCTGGTTCCTGGGCACAAGTGGTTCTGAGCCTCGAGGCCTACGTCGGCAGCTCGCACACGCTCAAGTTCATCTTCAATGCCGACGTCTCCGAACAACGCGAAGGCTGGTACATCGACGACGTAGTAGTCACCGATGCCTACACTCCGGGCCCGCCGCCGGCGAACAACAATTTCGCGGCGGCCCAGGTTCTGGTCGGCGCGATCGGCACGGTGAACGGCGGCAATGGCAGCGCCACCTTCGAAACGGGCGAGCCCACTGGAGGTTTCACCGGAACAAACTCCATCTGGTATCGCTGGACGGCGATCACGAACGGACAGGTCACCATCACGACGTCCGGCAGCGCCTTCGACACGGTTCTTTGTGTTTATACTGGAGGCAACCTGGCGACATTGACCCCTGTTCAATGCGACGACAACGGCGGGAGCAATAACACCAGCCGGGTGGTCTTCAACGCCACGCAAAGCACGATTTACCGCATTCAGGTGCGCGGGGCGAACGGCGCCCGGGGCGGCGTTACGCTAAACTGGAGTCAGCCGGCTGGCGTCGGTTTCGATCTCCTACCTGACGTCGGTTTGTGGGCCGACCAATCCGCGGGTTACCTCTACGACTGGTACATCGACCGCAGCGAACCCACAATGCCCGGACGCACGCTGCTTCGGGCCTCGACCGCCTCCATCAACTCCGGAACCGGCCCGCTCGAACTCATCGGATCATCGCTGGCGCCCGGCGTTTATCAGCGCATTTACAGCAGCGACGGTGGTTATCGCGATGTTTACGCGGGCACGTTCACCTTCCACCCGGGACACGGCCACCTCCACTTCGACAACTGGCTGAACTTCCGTCTGCGCGAAGTGCTCTCCGGCAACGGCGTCGGCAACATCGTCGTGCAAGGCAACAAGACGAGCTTCGCCATCATCGATTTGGAAATCTACAACAGCGCGCTGCCCGGATTCCCCTCGGAAGCCAACTACGAAGGCGGCCTGGTGCAGGGCATGTCCGTCGGCTGGGCCGACGTCTACGGCGCGACCTTGCTCGATCAATGGATCGACATCACCGGCGTGGCCCCGGCGCGCTACTGGCTGGAGGCGGATGTGGATCCTGATAATCGCATCATCGAATCGAACGAGTCCAACAACGTTGTTCGGATCCTGATCGACCTGACGTTCCTCGGTGCCACCAATGTGGCCAACGATAATTTCACCAACGCCACGGTGGTCACCGGCATGACCGCGAGCTTCATGGATTCCAACGTCGGCGCGACTAAGGAAAGCGGTGAACCGTTGCACAAGTACGGTAACGCCGGCGGCGCTTCGATTTGGTATCGCTGGACGGCTCCGTCGAACATGAACGCCGTGGTCAGCACCGAAGGCAGCAGCATCGACACGGTGCTCGCCATCTACACCGGCAGCACGGTGAACGGGCTGGCCGTCGTCGCGATGAACGACGACAGCGGCGTCGGCAAGACCAGCCTCACGAACTTCAGCGCCATCGGCGGTGTGACGTATCGCATCGCGGTGGACGGTTATGATGCCGGCACCGGCGTGGCACAGGGCGGCGTGCAATTAAACATCAATCCCGCGTGGAACAATGACTTCGCGCGCCCGGTGACGATCACGGGCGTTTCCGGCACTGCCAGCGGCAGCACCCGCGGCGCAACCCGTCAGGCCAACGAACCGCTGCATGCAGGCGTGAACAGCACCAACTCCATCTGGTACACGTGGACCGCACCGACGAACGGACCGTTCACCTTCGACACTGTCGGCAGCAGCTTCGACACATTGCTCGCGGTCTACACCGGCAGCGGGCTCCCGCTCACGCCGGTCGTCAGCGACGATAACAGCGGTCCCTTCAACTCTTCCAAGGTCCAGTTCGAAGCAGTCAGCGGCACCACTTACCGGATCGCCGTCGATGGCTTCCCGGGCGAACTCAGCGTCGGCGCGGTGAAGCTCAACTGGAGCGGACCGCGGGCGCCGGTGATTCTCAAGCAGCCCGTCAGCACCAACCTCATTGCCGGTTCCACCGCGCAGTTCCGGGTCGAGGTGGATGGCTCCGCGCCGTTCGGTTTCCAATGGCGCCGATTCGGCACCAATCTGATCGACGACGGCGCGCACGTTGTGGGCTCACAGACCACCAGCCTGACGATGGGCAAGATTTTCGCGACCGACACTGCCGGATACTCCTGCGTCATCACCAATGCCTTCGGCGCCGTCACCAGCGCGCCGGCCAACCTGATCGTGCTCGATAATCCGCGCGTGGTTTACATCAACCACATCACCGCGCCCCTCGCCGGCAACGCACTGCTCCCGCTGCACGCGCAGGCCGTGGGCGATGAACGCACCTACAAGTTCTCCATTTCCTTTGATCCCGCCGTGCTCAGCAACCCGAGCGTTGCTGTCGGTTCCAACACCGCAGGCGCGACCATCAGCGTCAACACCAGCCTGCTGGCCAGTGGTAAACTCGGAGTTTCCCTGACCCTCGCGGAAGGCCAGCAACTGCCGCAAAGCAGCACGCTGGAATTGGCCAACGTGATGTTTGATGCGAATCCGACAACGCCAGCCGGCACGGAAACCATCATCGGCTTCCTCGACCAGCCCGTTTCCAAATCGGTCGTCTCGACCAACGGCGCCAACCTCACCGCACTGTTCGCCGCCGGCACCGTGACGCTGGAAGACTGGACCGCCTCCGCCACCGCACAGTTCCTGCCCAACGGAACCTTCCAGCTCTCGGTCAGCGGCCCGCCGAACCACACCTACGTAATCGAAGCCACGACCAACATCGCGGATCAGGTCTGGACGCCGATCTCGACGAACCTGACCAGCGCCAGCGGTGCGATGCAGTTCATCGACAGCGCCGCGAGCAACACCCCGCAGCGCTTCTACCGCGCGCGAATGCTGCGATAACTTCCCGAAAGCAAAAGGCCGGGCATGAAACCATGCCCGGCCTTTTTCGTTTTAGATTCTTTGTCCGCTCAGAAAATCGGCTCGCCCGAAATCTGCGTCAGCGCGTGGTAACTCTTCACCAGCGACTTGGTGATCGGTCCCGGCTTGCCGGTGCCGATCACGCGACCGTCGACTTTCGTCACGGGAATCAGCTCCGCGCCAGTTCCAGTGAGGAAGCATTCGTCCGCGTTGAAGACATCGTAGCGGGTCAAGTTCGGTTCGCTCACTTCGATGCCCGCTTCGCGAGCCATGTCCATCACCACACCGCGGGTGATGCCGTAAAGCGCGCCTGCGGAAAGCGGCGGGGTATACATCTTGCCACCCTTGAGGAGGAAAATGTTGTCGCCTGTGCATTCGGCCACGTAACCGTCGGCGTTCAACATGATCGCCTCTTCCACGCCGGCGATGTTCGCCTCGATCTTCGCGAGAATGTTGTTGAGGTAGTTGAGCGATTTGATGGCCGGGTTGACGGCGTTGTGCAAATTGCGCGTCGTGGGAACGGTGACGATCGCCATGCCGTTGTCGTACATTTCCTTCGGGTACAGCTGAATCTTGTCGGCGATGACGATGACCGACGGGCGCTTGCAGCGGTTCGGGTTCAAGCCCAGCGTGCCGATGCCGCGGGTCACCAACAGGCGGATGTAACCGTCGCGCAGCTTGTTCTTCCGGCACGTGTCGACGACCGCCTTCATGATCTCCGCGTGGCTGATGGGAATCTCGAGGAGAATCGCCTTCGCCGAATAAAACAGGCGGTCGATGTGTTCCTTCAGCTTGAAGACGCGACCGTTGTAGGCGCGGATGCCTTCAAAGATGCCGTCGCCATACAGAAGACCATGATCGAACACGCTCACCTTGGCGTTCTTCTCGTCGTAATATTTTCCGTCGATGTAAATTTTCATACGCAAAAACCGTGGCACGTTATTGGACGATCCATGGTGACGCAACTGTGGATTTGCCTCGCTGCAGCCGCGATCGCAACGCGTTGGAGAGTTCAATGGCGGGCGACTTCGTTCGGGGCAACGCGCTGGCTCGCCACGTTCAAATCCCACAGCTGAATCTCACCACGCGCACAGGCGGCAGCGAGCCAGCGGCGATCGGGTGAGAAGGCGAGTCTGTAAATCAAACGGCGCGACGGCGCTTCGAGCGCGGCTGCGACTTCCCGGCGAGCCAAGTCGATTAACACCACGCGGCTGCCACCCGCGACGACGGCCATCCATTGGCAGACGCCGCCCTCCGCCGGGGAAAACGCGACGTCGCCCGCAGGTGGGTGATTCGCCTCCAGCTCCGGCATGATCACTGGTCGCCAGCTCGCGGTGTCCCACATTGGCGCCGTGGTTCCGCAAGCGGCGAGCCAGCGGCCATCGGGACTCCAGCTCAGCGCGTGACGCGGGGGAAGGTCGAGCCGTTCTTTCGAATCGCCTGACGCGACGTCCATGATGTTCAGCCAGGCATCATACCGAGAAGCCACGGCAATCTTCGAGCCATCGGGTGAAAGCGCGATCATTCCCGGGCCCGAGCCGCCCGTGGGCAGGAACTTTATTTGCGACGGCTCCAAACTGCCCGCGGGCCACACCGCCACCCGCGATCCGCCGTTATCGGAAGCGGCGACCCACTTGCCATCACCGCTGAGCGTAAGGCTGTCCCAGCCCCAGCGCGCACTCGGAAGAAGCGTCGCTCGCGTACCAATGCCACCTACCGGATAATGCCACACTCCTTCTCCACCACTGACGAGCACGCCGCCGCCCTCGACGCCTTCGGCCAGCACGCTGAAGGGACGCGGGAAGGAATACTCGGCGAGGACGCGCCCGTCCGGCACGGAACAGGAGAAGGCCTGGAGCAAGCCGAGGCAGGCCACGGCGTTTCCGTCGGGATGGAACGAAACTACCTGCGGCGTTTCCGGCGCCGGATCTGGACGAAAGGTGTGGAGCACCGGCGAACGTTCCAGCCGCACCTGCACGAGCTGACCGCCTCCGTAGCCGACGCCGACACGAGCGCCATCGGACGAGAAAGTCAGCGCCGCCGCGTCGAAGTTCAACTTCGCCAGTTCGTCGCCGCCCGCGCTGTCCCACACCCGCATCATTCCCTCTTCACTCGTCGCCGCAATCAGTCGGCCGTCCTCGGAGAAACTCAGCCCGCGAATCATTTCTGAATGGCCGCGCAGTTCGGTAAACGTACCCTGTCGGCCGTCACCGCGCCACGCTGTGACGCGCCCGGCCCGATCACCACCGGCGATGCGTTCGGCACCGGCGGTCAGAGCAAGAGCGCACAACGGCTGCGGAAAACTCCCGCTGAAAACGCGGCGCACCGCGCCATCCGGCCAGGAACGCAGTTCCACCGCAGCTTGGTCCGCACGCGCCGCGGCGAAGAACGTTCCCGATGGATCGAAGGCAATGGTTTCCACCGCGCCCGGCCAGCGAGAGATCTCCGCGCCATCCGGCAACGACGTGGCCACCACGGAATTGCCATCCACCCAGAGCACCGCGCGGTCATCCGGAGCGAACGCGACCTTGGTGAAGTTGAACGATCGATCGCGCGACCATGGCCGCGCCACGAAGGCGAGTCGTTGGGTGGCAACAAGCGATGTGTCCCAAATGCCCAGCTCATCACGGTGACGGATCGCCAGCCAGCGCCCGCGCGGACTGAACCCGATCAGCGCCGTCACCTGCCGTACGCCGACGCCGAAGGACAACGTGTTCGATACCGCGTTGACCGGGCGCAACACCACGGGCCCGCGGAATCCGGCCAGAGCCCAGCGCTCTCGCGGCAGATCCCCACAAGCCAGCGTCCAGTCATCCGACACCACCCCGTCACCCACCAGCTGCTCATAACGAGCCCCGGGCAACGCCAGCGCCGCCAGCGCCACATCGCGCACTTCACCCCGCAATTCCGTCGGTGGATGCTGCTCCATCACCCGTTCCACAATGGCCTCGGCGCGCGGACGACTGTCCGCCTGGCGCAGTCGAATAATGGCGCGCGCTTCGCCGAGTTGCGCACGCATCAGGGCGAGCTGGGTGGCGGCCTGTTCCTTTTTCAGCGCCGCGTTGTGCTGGCGTTCAATGCGAGCATTGCGTTCCAGCGTGATGCCGGCACCGATGAACATTGCCGCAGCGAGAACGACAGCCATGGCGCGCCACGGATGCCGGGACGCGGAACGAACCAAACGGCCCATCGGACCCGCCGGCCGCGCTTGAACCAGCTCGCCGCGCAGGAATCGCGTCACGTCGTCCGCGAAGGCGCGGGCGGATTCGTAGCGGCGGGATGGATTCTTTCGAGACACTTGAGACAGATGGTTTCGAGATCGATCGGGATGCTGGCGTGAAGACGTCGTGGCGCGAGCGGTTCGTCCGAATCCACTTGGGCCAGGACCGTCGCGACGGATTCGCCCTGAAACGGCGGGCGTCCGGTGAGCGCTGTGTAAAGCACCGCGCCGAGTCCGTAGACATCACTGCGCACCGTGTATTCGCCGTAGCGCGCCTGCTCCGGCGGCATGTAGGCGGGCGAGCCAACGGCGGAACCCGTGCGCGTGAAGCTGCTCTCCACGCCGGCCAGTTTCGCCAGGCCGAAATCCATTACTCGCGGGCGGCCGCCGTCCTCGCCGGTTTCGATGAGGATGTTGGAAGGCTTGAGATCGCGATGCAGGACGGCGTTCTCGTGAGCGTGCTGCACGGCGAGCGCCACGTCCTGCAGCCAGCGCGCGGCCAGACGTGGAGCGAGAGGTTGACCGGCGATGACTTCGCTCATCGGCCGGCCATCGACGATCTCCATGACGAGAAACGGAACGCCGTCCGCATCTCCGACTTCGTGAACGGTGACCAGATTTGGATGCTTCAGCCGCGCCGTGACGAGCGCTTCATTGCGAAAGCGCGCGCGCGCTTCCGCGCTGGCGAGATCGCCGCCCGGCAGAGTTTTGACCGCCACGAATCGCTGCAAGGTCAGTTGGCGCGCGCGCCAGACCACGCCCATGCCGCCGCGGCCGATCTCTTCGAGCAATTCGTAATCGCCGAGCAGACGCAGCGTGGCGCCATCCGCCCCGTCTTCCTCCGGCACGCAGAATGGACACAGCCCCGCCGGTGTGCCCACAGGCAGACGCGCGCCACAGATTTCGCAGCGTGAAGGTGGCAGGACAGTCGGTGACATGATTCAGTGCTGGCGGCACCTGACGCGAGGTGCGGACTGAGAATAGCTCAAGGTCATTCACCTGTTCCATCGGCAAAAGCACGCCAGTGTGGCAGAGCCTGAGCAGATGATCATTCGAGCCGAGTCACGCCCGACGTTCCGTCAAATCACGGCGGCGTGATGCGGTAGAAGGCACCACCAGCCGGTGGATTCGCGTCGGTGTAGGTGACCTTTCCATCCCCGGCGGCAGCGAGGGTTTGCAGCGTGATCCAGTTCGCAGGGTTCAAGCTCTCCGTCCGCTGGAAGAGATATGGCTGGCCGGGCACGCCGTAGAAAGTGAGGTCCACCGCCGCGCCTCCGGATTGAAAGACCACGGTGGGATTCGGCAACGGAGGGGCAACGGCGAATCCGTTGTAGACGAAGGCTGCGCCCGCGGTTTGCCCCCGTGCTGTCGCGCTGGGCGGAGATGGCGGCGACGTTGCCTTCGATGGCCACGGCATAGCCGAAGCCGACGGTGGTCGGGCCGGAGTTGGTGAGGCGCTGGCGCGTCGTCCACACACCGTTGCTGCGCGCGAAGACATACGTGGCGTCGCGCACGCCGTTGTACGCGCCGACGAGAATGGTGTCGCCCGAGATGGCGGTGGACCAGCCGAAGTAATCCTGGGCGCCGGAGTTCGTGTTGAACCCGAATGGTTTGAGGTAAGCCACCTGGCTCCAGTTGGTCGTGCCGGGGATGCGCTGAAAAACATACGCTGCGCCGCGATCAAACGAGAGGGAACCGCCGTTGTTGCCCTGCCCGCCGTTGACGCCTGCGAAATTGCCGTCCTCATTGTGCGCGCCGACCACCAAGGTGTCGCCGGCTTCATTCATTGCGACCGAGTAGCCGAACCAGTCGTTCTGGTCCGGGTTCGAGGCTTTCAGATACGCCTCCTGCACCCAGTTCGTCACCGGAACAGGAGTGGCCGTCACCTCACGCCGGTAAACGTAGGCCGCGCCCGCGCCAGGCTTGGTGTAGATCGGCGTGCTGTTGACGTTGGAACTGCCGCTGTATTCCTTCGGGGCACCCACCACCACGCGGTCGCCATTCCGGGCCAGCGCCACGGCGAAACCGAATTCGGAATTGTTGGTCGGATTGAAGGGCAGTTTGCTGGCTTCCAGCGACCAGGAGCCGGAGGGAGTCAGTTCGTAGAGGTGAACGATGCCGCTGTTCACAGCATCGCGCCTGTAGAGCTGTGTAACGGCCAGCCGGTTGCTCGTCATTGAAACTGCGGTGCCGTATTGCCCGCCGATGACCGTGACTGGGATGGGCGGCCCGATCTGCACTTCAAAGTTCCACGCACCGCTAATGTCGCGCTTGTGCAGATTCACGGCTCCGGCTTGGGATACTCCGATTGGTACGCCCCCTGAGTTGTTGGTGTAGCCAGTTTCCTGCCGCGCGGCGATAGCCATCCAGTCACCGTGAACGGCCACGGCGTTCCCATACTCGACACTGGGCCCCGCCTTGACGAACTTGTGCTGTTCGCTCCACTCCCCGCCAACGCGACGGTAAACGTAGGCCCGCCCCGAGATCCAGTTCCCGACGACGACCGTGTCATTGAAAAGGGCGATGTCGGTGCCGAAATTGCCGATGGCAATCGGCTCGGAAGGATAGAGGGCGCCTTCGCGAGTGATCTCGGCGGCAGATGCGGCAAAGGGCGACGGCAACCCCAGCAGAAGGACGGCCGCGAACAGGCCGCCAACCTGGGCAGGACGTAATGATTGATTCAGAGATGTCATGGGTGCATTGGTTTTCTTCTGTGTGTGCCCATCGAGTTCATCGGGGAATGCCGGTGTTTGTGGCAGGAAATATTGCTAGCCGGAGTGCGCCCCGTCCCCGCGGCTCTAATCCATCAAGGCCGCCTGCAGACACTTCATCTCCTCGTCGAGCGCGGCGCGGGAATCCACCAGCTCGGCCAACTCGGCGCGGATGAGTTCCCGCCAACGCCGGCGCAACCGCATCGCGATGGAGCGCAGCGCGGTTTCGGAAACGCCCAGCCGGCTGCCCAGCGTCGAGTAGTCTTCTTCAGCCTGCCCGCTCTTCTCGGGAAACAGCGCGGCGAACACGGCGGCTTTGCCAGAAGCATTACATTCTTCCGCCAGCTTCGCCTTGGCTTTCTCCAGGACGCCCAGCGCCCACACGCGATCGAACGCGCGTTCCGGAGTCGGCAGCTGGGCGGCGACCGCCAGGTAACCCTGCTCCACGGCGTCACCATCGAGCGGCGTGTGTTCGACATTCCCGCCGCGCTTCTGCGCGCCCGCGCGGGCTGCCACGTCGATGAGATGGTTCCGCATTCCTGCGAGCAGGAAGGAGCGGAATCGTCCGTTCGCCGGGGCGACGTTGCGCAACGAATCTCGTTCCAGCAGGGACGTAATGAAGCCCTGGACCGCATCTTCCGCGTCGTGCTGCGAGCAGCCCGAGCGCCGGGCAAACGCATACAGTGGCCGCCACGCTTCCCGGAAAAGATTCTCCTTCGCCTGACGCGCCGCCGAATCCTCGCCGGTCGCGGCGAGGACGACGCTCCAGCGGGTCGTCAGAAATTGGTCAGGCGTATAGGCCATCGTAACCAAGCTGGATCGGCTGATTCTCAGGATCGGTCAAGCGGGTTACCACGGAGGCTGCTCCTCCGGCTTGAACCGCCGCTACCGAGACAGCTTTCTCAAGATTGGCCCAAGCACCGCCGCATGTGCATCCGCCTGCCGCATGAAGCCGAGGTCGTTCGGATGCGAGCTGTCCACCGTGCCTTCGCCGTCGTCACCGAGCAGGTTCGCGCCCTTGAGGTAGTGCAGATCTTTCACGCCGGACTGGCGCAGGCGATCGAAGGCCGCTTTCAGCGCTGCGCGACTGGAGTCGTTGCGTTCCCGCTTGCTGGCGACGAGGAACGAATCGGCATAACTACGATCTTCGACGAGCACGATCGGCGTCGTGGGATGCGCGGCGCGGAGTTTGCGCACGAAGGGCTCGACGCGTTCGGTGACTTCCTTCGCGTCCATGTTCGGCAGGCAATCGAGGACGTAGACGCTCGGATCGAGTTCCGCCAGCAGGTCGGCAACTTCGAGCTCCATCCTGCCGCTGCCAGAAAAGCCGAGATTGATGTGCGGGAACTGGAAGCGTCGCCCCAGGATCGCGCTGTGGACCATGCCGGGACGTGACGCGCACGCGCCGTGCAAAATGGACGTGCCGTAGAAGAGGATCGGCTTCCGCGGCGTGTCGCCCCACAGGCTGGCCTTTTGCAGCGTCGCGCCGGATGGAACGCCGACCTCGACGAAGTGCGTGCCGTTGTAGAGTGGCAGGTAGAGCAGATACTCGCGGCGACCGGGCGGCAGATTGCTGACCAACGCCGCGTTGTTCGTCTGCTTGTCCGGCTTGCCCACCGCCAGCCAGCGCCAGTCGCCCTTCTCCATCTTCACGTAGAGATCGAGTCCGCTCACACCCGTCGCCGCCATGTGCGGCATGGCGAGATTGGGCGAGGTCACGGCCCAGCGCGCGTGGATGTTCGTGGCGTCGGTGATGAAACGCACGTGCATCCCGGCGGAATGGCGGCTCAAGCTCCACACCGCGTCGCGCACCTTGCCTTCCGCGCGGGCAGGCAATCGATCGAACGGCGCTTTCGTGTCGCGCCAGCCCTGGCCTTCCAAACCGAGCTGCCGAATGTCCGTCCATTCAATGGCAGCAGCGTGAGAAGAACGTTGGCCGAAGAGAAAGGCGCAGAGGAGAACCATTGCGAAACGGAGCAGTTGGCAGTTCATGAATCGAAGCTACCGGGGTGCAAGGGACGGCTCAATCCTTTGCTCATGCCCACGCTGCGACTGCGCGACCGCGCATTGGGCCTTGACGGAACCGCCGCGGGAAATCCAGTTTCACCCATATTTTCCTGCTAAAGTCGAAACGCCAAAACCCGAGTCAATAACATGACGCCGCAATCACGACGCAGCTTCCTGAAGACCACGGCCGCCGCCAGCCTCGCCTTCAACGCCATTCCCCTCATCGGTGCCGACGCACCCGTTCGTCAGCAACGCACCGCGCTCGTCGGCTGCGGTTGGTGGGGCAACAACATTCTCGGCGAGGCGATGGCTTCCGGCGAATGCAAGATCACTGCGTTGTGCGATGTCGATCAGCGTTTGCTCGACGCCACAGCGGATCGCGTGACGAAGGAATCAACAAACACGCCGCGGAAGTACAAAGACTATCGCGAGATGTTGAAGGAGGAGTATCCGGACATCGTGATCGTCGCCACGCCCGATCACTGGCATCCGCTCATCACCATCGATGCGCTCAAGCACGGCGCGCACGTCTACGTCGAGAAACCCATCAGTCACACCATCAACGAAGGTCGCGCGATGGTGAATGCGGCACGGAGATACCTCAAAGTGGTGCAGGTCGGCACCCATCGACGCGTTTCGCCCCACAACATCTCGGCGCGAAATTTCATCCGCGACGGCAAGCTCGGAAAGCTCGGCATGGTCCGTGCGTTCGTCCATTACGGCGGCGGACCGGAAACGCCGCGCAAGAACATCGAGCCGCCGAAGGAACTGGATTGGGACATGTGGTGCGGACCCGCGCCGTTGCGACCTTTCAATGGCGCGCTCGACTTCGCGAATCCCTGGAGCGGTTCCATCCATCCACGCGGCTTTCGCCAGTATCTGGACTACGCGAACGGCACGCTCGGCGATTGGGGCATTCACTGGATGGACCAGATCCTCTGGATCACCGGCGAGAAATGGCCGCGCAAGATTTCGTCCACCGGCGGCCGCGCCATCAAAGGCCCCGCGATCCTCACCGACAGCGAGCAGACGAGCGACGCGCCGGATCATCAGGTGGCGACGTTCGAGTTCGAGAAGTTCACGGCGACGTGGGAACACCGGCAGTTCGCCGCGAACAACGCCGAGAAGGGCGAGAGCGTGGGCTGCTACTTCTACGGCGAGAAGGGCACGCTGCACATCGGCTGGCTGGGTGGCTGGACGTTTTATCCGGTGGACCCGAAGGAGCCGGCGATTCGCGAAGCGCCGCAGTTGAACAAGCCGGATGATCAGAACATCAAGGAGCTCTGGGCGGACTTCATGAAGGCGATCAAGACCGGCAGCACTCCGGTGAGTGACATTGGCGAAATCCAGCGCTCCACGAACATGAGCCTGCTCGGCATGCTCGCGCTCAAGACCGGTCGCACGATTCACTGGGACGGCGAGAACGAACAGTGCATCGGCGATGCCGATGCGAACAAGCTGCTCTACCGGAAGTATCGCCGCGGGTGGGAGTATCCGAAGATTTGAGAAAACAGTAATGGCTACGCACGTGAAAGGGACAAGTCGATGCGTTGGAAATCTATTGCTGCAAACTTACTGGGGTTACTGTCGATTCTCGCTTTCATTACCTTGATAGGAGGATTTGTCTTCGCAGTTCCTGGACTCGTGTTGGGCTATTCTGCGCGAAGACAAACGACCGATCCCAGAATACTTGGCGAAATACGGACAGGTCTTGGTTTATGCTGGCTGGGCTTTGTGATCGCTACCCACGGGCTCGTGTGGCTGATCTTCTTTGCTGATTGGAAGTAGGCCTTACCAGAGGGCCGATCTCTGCTCATGCTTTGAGAGGTGTGCTTCCCGAGTTTTGGTTCTTGGATTCCTCCGCAGCTTTCCTCTAATTCTCGGCGCGCATGAACACCGCCGCTCCACGCCGACATTTCGCCAGTGATAACTACGCCGGAATCTGCCCGGAAGCCTGGGCCGCCCTCGCGGAAGCCAATCAGGGTCACGCCCCCGGTTACGGTGATGACGCGTGGACGCAAAAGGCGACGGACATGATCCGCGACGTGTTCGAGACACACTGCGAGGTGTACTTCGTCTTCAACGGCACGGCAGCGAATTCCCTCGCGCTGTCCTCCATGTGCCACAGCTACCACAGCATCCTGTGTCACGAGAACGCGCACATCGAGGCGGACGAATGCGGTGCGCCGGAGTTTTTCTCGAACGGCACCAAGGTGCTGCTCATGCCCGGTGCGAACGGCAAGGTGGAGCCCGCGAGCATCGAACGCATGGTGAAGAAGCGGACAGATATTCATTACCCGAAGCCGCGCGCGGTCAGCCTCACGCAATCAACCGAGCTCGGCACCGTCTATACGCCGGACGAGTTGAAGGCGATCTGGGCGAAGTCGAAATCGCTCGGGCTGAAGATTCACATGGACGGTGCGCGGTTTGCGAACGCGGTGGCGTCGCTCGGCGTGAGCCCGAAGGAGATCACATGGCAGGCGGGCGTAGATGTGTTGTGCTTTGGCGGAACGAAGAACGGCATTCACGTGGGCGAGGCGGTGGTGTTCTTCAACAGCGAGCTGGCGAAGGAGTTTGATTATCGCTGCAAGCAGGGCGGTCAGCTGGCGAGCAAGATGCGGTTCATCTCCGCGCCGTGGGTCGGGATGCTGAAGGACGGCGTTTGGCTGCGCTACGCCGGGCACGCGAACAAGATGGCGGAGTATCTGGAGTCGAAGCTGAAGCCGTTCCCGCAGGTGAAGTTCCTCTTCCCGCGCCAGGCGAACGCCGTCTTCGTCGAGCTGCCGCGGCCTATCATCGACGGTCTGCATGGCAAGGGCTGGAAGTTCTACACGTTCATTGGTCAGGGCGGTTGCCGTCTCATGTGCGCGTGGGACACGAAGCCGGAGGACGTGGATCAGTTCGTGGCGGATTTGCAGGCGCTGATGGGGAAGTAGTTGGTCTCCCATCTGCGCAGAGCACGGACGTGCGACTCCCGAGGGCGTGGCGCTCCGCGCGCGCCGCATTCACGACAGGCTTACAACGGTGTGAACCACAGCGGATCACTATTCTCTTTCCCACCCCGGCGCGCACGGAGTGTCGCGCCCTACCATCGAATCCTCACGGGGCGGCTCTTGCGACATCGGTATCCGTGCGATAACCTCGGCGCATGAGAGCATTGCTGGCGTTGCTGGCCGTCCTGATTCCCGCGTTGATTCCTTCAACAGCGGTCGCGGCGGAGGCGTCCACCAACGTCGCGAAGAAGGTCTACATCCTCCCCATCCGCGATGACATCATGCCGCCGCTCGTTTATCTCGTGCGCCGCGGAGTGAAGGAGGCGATGGAAGCGAAAGCGGACTTGCTCGTGCTCGACATGGAGACAAACGGAGGCCGCGTGGACACGACGCGGGAGATCATCAGCATCCTGAACGAGTTCAAGGGCGACACGGTGACGTTCGTGAACAAGGACGCGTTTTCCGCCGGTGCCTTCATCGCGGTGGCGACGAAAAGGATTTATATGGCGCCGGAGAGTGTCATCGGCGCGGCTGCACCGATCATCATGTCCCCGGGCGGCGATGGCGTGGAGAAGATGCCGGACACTTACGAGAAGAAGATGACTTCCGCCGTGAAGGCGATGGTGCGCACGACGGCCGAGAAGAACGGCCACAACATCGCGGTCGTCGAGGCGATGATCGACAAGACGCGCGGTCTGGTGCTGACGAATGTCACCGCAGAGGCCACCAATGCCGTCGTCATCGCGAAGGAAGGCGACATTCTCACGCTCACCAACACCGAAGCGGAAAAGGAGTATGGGAATCCGCCCAAGCGCCTGCTTTCCTCCGGGACGGTGAAGGATCTCGATACACTCATCGCGCAGCTTGGCTACGCAGGCGCGACGACGCATCGCGTGGATCCGACCGGCATGGAGAAGATTGGTTCGTGGTTGAACGTGATCAGTCCGCTGCTGCTCATCATTGGCATCGCGGGAATCTACATCGAGTTCAAGACCCCGGGCTTCGGTCTGCCCGGCATCGTCGGCATCACCGCGTTTGCGCTCTACTTCCTCGGCGGTTACGTGGCGGGTTTGTCCGGCGCGGAATGGGTGGTGGTGTTCGTCCTTGGCCTCGCGTTGATCATCGTGGAGCTGTTCGTCTATCCGGGCACGATCATCATCGGGATGCTCGGCGCGACGCTGATGCTGGCGGCATTGATCATGGCGATGGTGGATTTGTATCCAGCCACCACCCGGGCGTTCTGCCGGCGATGCCGAGCTTCGACAAATTCGAACTGCCGCTGCAAAACATCGGCATCGCAACGCTGGGCGGCGGACTGGCGATTTGGATCGCGAGCCTGCTACTGCCGAAGACGCCGATGTATCGCGCGATGGTCTCGCACTCCGCAACCGGCATGCAGACCGAAGCGTTGCTCGAGGCGAAGCAGAAATCTCTTCAGGGACAAGTCGGCGTCACCACCTCCGCCCTTCGTCCCGGCGGCAAGGCGCAGTTCGGCGACGCGATTATCGACGTCATTTCACAGGGCGAGATGTTGCCGAAAGGCACGCGGGTGCGGGTCATCGGCAGCAGCGGAACGGAGGCGATTGTGACTGCGGTGAAGGAAGATTAAGAAAATGAGGAAGCTCCTGGCATTCGTGCTCTACGCTGCCTACGCGGCCGGCATGGTGGCGGCGCCAAAACTTCCACCTGCGCACGAGTTCTTCACGGATGGTCGCGTCCGAGCCTTCAAGATTACCGTCGAGCAACCAGGGCTTTCCGTGCTGGAGAAGAATGATCGCAGTTACGTGAAGGCGACCATCACGGAGGGCACAAACGTCTACAAGGACGTGGGCATTCATCTGAAAGGCATGGGTAGCTTCCGGCCCTTCAACGAAAAGCCGAGCTTCGCCGTGAAGTTCGACAAGTATGTCGACAAACAGGAGTTCCACGGGCTGAGCAAACTCATGCTCAACAATTCCAGCCAGGACGGAACGTATCTCGCAGAACTGATCGCGACGCAGATGTTCCGCGATGCCGGCCAGCCCGCCGCCCGCGTCACGCACGCGTTCGTGGAAGTGAACGGGCGAGCGCTCGGTCTCTACGTCGCCATCGAGGCGATGAACAAGGATTTTCTCAAGCAATACTTCCGCAACACGAAGGGCAATCTCTACGAGGCATACTTGCAGGACATCGGCGAACGTCTCGATCAGGATGGCGGAACGGACATGACGCAATCCGATCTCACCAACCTCGTCGCCGTCGCCAAGATTAAGAAGCTGTCGGAGCGCTGGGACGCGTTGCAACGCGTGCTCGAAGTCGACAAATACATCTCCCACCTTGCGCTCGAACTTTTCGCGTCGCACACGGACGGCTACGCCCGGAACCGGAACAACTACCGGCTCTACCACGACCCGAGCACCGGCAAGTTCAACTTCCTCGTTCACGGCCTCGACTGGGCCTATGCCGACACCGGCGTGCCGATCGATCCCCCTCGCAGCAGCATCATCACGCGGGCTGTGATTCAAACCCCGCAAGGCCGCCAGCTCTATCGCGAGCGCGTTCGTCAGCTCTACACGAATACTTTTCGCGTCGACGTGATGACCAATCGCGTGAACACAACCATCGCGAACCTGAAGCGCGCAGCGCGCACTGAGAATGAAGCGCGCGAGTTTGAGAACTACGGCAACGAAATGCGCAATCGTATCGTCGCGCGCCACCGCAACATTGCAGAACAACTGGCGAAGCCGGAACCACAGCCACTCGCGTTCGACTCGAACGGCACAGCTCAGCTCTCCGGCTGGAAACAGAAGGAGGCCGGCGACCGCTGGACACAGGACGAAGCGAAGCTCGATGGGCGTTCCACGTTTCACATTCGCGCGGTGAAGGGCGACACCATCGCTTCCTGGCGCACGAGCGTGTTGCTGGATGAAGGCATTTACCAACTGCATGCCATGGCTCGCGTCGCTGGCGTAACGGCGCTGACGAATGACGTGAAGCTCGCGAACGGCGCCGGGCTTCGCATTTCCGGAGGCAAGCGGACGCAGCAGTTGCTGGGCAACTCCGACTGGACGCCGCTGGAGTACGAATTCGAAGTCGAAGCGGGCGGCGAAGAAAAGGAACTGGTGTGCGAACTGCGCGCGCGTGAAGGCGAAGTGTGGTTCGATGCTGCAGCGCTGAAACTCATCCGGCGGAAATAACGCGACGTTCCGCCGCGATTCATTTCCCTTCTTCCATGCACGCATCCGCATATCACGATTCAAGATTAGCGCTTCTCAAAAGTATCAGTTGCAATCGTAATGCACTCCGTGTATCTCTTTCCGCGAAGTAAATGAAAACCTGCAAACACATAACGACACAGATGCCGGCAACGGTCGCGAGGGCGACACGTCATGACTGGCTGAGTGTCGGCGTCGCCTACCAAGGCGGCTCGCTATTTGGCTCCTGTGGGATTGAACCCATGACCAATGCGCGTGAGCCGGAGGTGAGCAGGTTGTAGAAGAACCAGATTTTGAGTTTCTCCAAACCCTGCTTACCGCGAGTAAGCAGGGTTTTTTGTTTCCCGGAAAACAGCCAACGAAAGGCAAGACGACAGACAGTTGATAACGGAAATCACAGAGCCGGGCTTAAGACAGGCCGGGCGTGGCTGGCGAGTGCGCCAGCCGGATTTTCCCAAACTTTACAGTTTAAGGGCTTCGGAGGAGGTGTGCCTCAAAACACCGAAACAGCCGCCGTGAAACCGCGGGTTGGGGTCGAAAGATCACCAAGAGGTGTTTGTTCTTTTTTGAAATGGCACGGGCCGGGAGGTCCTTGCGGACGGCAATCAGCCGACGCGACTCCCGGCCCTTTTAATTTCCAAAGTTGAGAGAACTTTGAGTTGAGAGTTGAGCGTCGAGACAATCTCCGCCCCTCAACTCAAAACCTCTCTCAACTCTCAACCCATCTTGATACGCCGCGCGCCAGCTCGCGCAGCCGAGTCTCCAAAACTCAGCGGGCTTGGGGCAGCACCAAGGCGGCGTGCCAGTTTCATTTCAAGTGGGGCCGTGGCTGAAAAGTGAAGCGCCTGCCTTGCAAGCAGTGCCAAGCGGGAGCGTTACCCGCCGGACTCCACCAATTTCAAACGCGGGGAACTCGACCAAAGCACAGAGCGGAGCCTCATAAACTCCGAGAGGCGGGTGCAACTCCCGCCCCCGCTACCAATCTCGGGAGGTGTTCCGGTTGCCTGACTGTAAATCAGGTGTCGCAAAACAAACCGGAAGCGACGACTGGAGCATTACCAGCGCCTCCCACCATTTCCATCGCTCTCGTAGCTGAATAGAAAAGCATCCCGTTGTCCGCGGGAAGAGTGCGGGTGCAAGTCCCGCCGGGAGCGCCAGAATCTCACCGCGAGTCGCCGTCCAGGGACGGAGCGATTCGCTTCCAACGAAAAACAAGTCCCCGGCGTTCTTCCGAATCACGCCGGGGCAAACAGCGCGTGGTGTAGCAGCAACATGCTCCGTTCGGGACGGAGCGACCACAGGTGCAAGTCCTGCCGCGCTGACCAATTTCCAAAGTGTTGAGAGATTGGGGAGTGGAGAGTTGAGTGACGCGTCTCGCGCCTCCTCTTGACCCTCAACTCAGTCCCTCTCAACTTCTGCTCAATCATGCTCAGTGGGATAACAGTAGTCCGGCTCCCTGTTAAGGAGTGAGGTGCTGGTGCGAGTCCAGCCTGAGCAGTCAATCTCGATGGCCACAGCCATCACCAAATTATTGCTGTTGAGCCTGATTCGTGGTATTTAATGCACGTTTGCATGAAAATACTGAGGAGACCGTTGTTGTTCGGCTTAGTTCTGATTGCGCTGGGCGTGCAGGCCCATCCACTCGAGCGTTGGAAACCGCGAAACGGACAATCCTATGCACAAACACTCAGTGGGATTGCATACGGGAACGGCGTTTTCGTCGGTGTTGGTTCGAGCCTTACCACGACCGGGGCATTCCAAGGCAGTTTCGTCCGGTATGCGACGAACGGGATTGTGGTGCGTTCGACCAATGGGTTGGATTGGGAGATCCGACAACTACCCGGGAAACAGCTCATCAATGGAATCATTCATGCGAAGGACTGTTTCGTGGCCGTTGGCAACGCAGGGGCGATTCTCTGGTCGTCTAATGGGAATTCTTGGAGCAATGTGTCCGTCCCGATCCAGCATAACATCACGGCCAAAGTACGGCACTCCGTCCAATTCTCCTGATGGCGTGTTTGTTGCGATCGCGACGCTGCCTCAAGATGGATACATTTCGGACAGAATCATGACCTTGGCTTCCACGGATGGAGTTAGCTGGCAAACGAATCGGCAGAGCTTTTTTCGGTGGTATACTACTAAGGACGCCATCATTCCGAGTATTGCATTTGGCAATGGCCGCTTTTTTGCCGCTTGGAATCGGTATGGAGAGATGGTTTGGTGTGTGAAGATGGGCTGAATTGGTCCCTGACATCAGCGTCGTCGAAAGGGATTACCGGATTCGGCAATAACCGCTTCCTTATCGTCGTCGACTTTCTCCTTGGCTCACCAGCATCTGTTGTGGCGGCGTCTTCGTCGGATGGCATCACCTGGCCTTTGGTGAATTACAGCGGTCCGGTCGTCACTCCGCGGGGACTCTGCTTCGA
>JADJPG010000039.1 GCA_016713365.1 Verrucomicrobiota bacterium
GTTCAGTATCGAGCGATAGAGCCGCTTCAAGTCGTAGCCGCTCGCGATAAACTCCTTCTCCAGGTGGGCGAGCAAGGCGGGGTTGCTCGGCGGGTTGTCATCGCGGATGTCGTCTGCTTCATGGACGATGCCGCGCTCCATCAGCCAGGCCCAGACCCGGTTCACGGCGCTGCGGCTGAACCACGGATTCTTCGGCGCAATGAGCCAGTCGGCGAAGACCTCGCGCGGATCCCGATCAGGAGGCAGCGCGATCTTCTTGCCATCCGGAAACGCAGTCTCCTGCCGCGGACGGTTCGCCCGCACGGGAATCGCCGGTTGAGCGACGCTGTTTGAAGCCAGACCAATGGCGGTGACCGCAGCGCGGCCGGGGGCACTGTTGCCAGCCACGGTGCTAAAGCCGAGTGGGTCCCAAAACACATGTTCCTCCTTCCACTCGCTCGTCGGCTTGTAGCCAATCTGCGAAAAGAACACTGCCATGTCAGCGAGGCGATTGGTCGGCCATAACTCCGCTCTCGCGCCCATGAAGGTGAGCGCCACCGCGCCCGCGATGCCGTCCGGCGTGCGGTTTTGAACAGCGCGATGGAAGTTCACCGGGCCGACGCGAAAGTTGCTCCCGCTGGCGGTGAGCATCTCGCGCACGAACTGGTCATACGGCTTGTTCGCCGCGATGGAGGCGCGGACCCAGCGATGATACGCCTGCGCCGCGTTGGGCCAGAGATTGACGGGGAACTCCGCCTTGATCCGCAGCACATCGCCCCACTTCATCGCCCAATAATCGGCGAACTCATCGCGCTCCAGCAGACGGTCGATCAGCAGGCGACGCTTGTTCTTCGTGTCAGGGTCTTGAATGAAGTCCCGCGCTTCCTTCGCTGTGGGCAGCGTGCCGATCACGTCCAGATATGCGCGCCGCACAAACACCGCGTCGGAGCAAAGCACCGGATCAATCTTCAATCGCGCCAGCTCCGCGAAGACCAGTTTGTCGATCTGGTCCTCTGCGGTCGGTGCCGCGTAACATTCAAAAACGTTTGTCGTCGTCTCCGGCATGGCTGCCCCAGCCACGAGTGCCTGACAAACCATCGACACGACGATCAGCCGGCGACTGGCGTGGATGAAAGCCCGGCCCAACTTCATGACTGGCCCTTTCGCTCAGTTTCGTTGACGACATGCCCGTTGACTTGCGCCTTCGTCTCGGTGGCCAAGTACGGCGAGAAGGCCACCGCTTCGATCTCCACCAGCAGGTCGGGCCGGCAGACATCCGCGTGCAGATAGATGGCCGGCACGCGCGGCAACAGGCGCTCAACCACTTCACGGCACTGCTCGTAATCCTCCTGGTGCTTCACGTACACGCGCAGCTTCGCGATGTCCTTTAACGTCGCGCCCGCGCCCGGCAGTCCGTGGCGGGCGAAATTCTCCGGCGCGATGAGCCGCGCGATGTTGTCGATGGTCTGCTCGGTCTGGCGTTCGATGTCGCCGGGATGAACGGTCTTCGCGTTGACGATGCTCGCCGTGCCGGACACGAGCGTGGTGACGAAGTGCCCTTGAACCACCGCCATCGCGCGCGAGAACTTGGGCGATTGCGGTGAATACACCGCCTGATAGTCGTACGCCGATGTCTGCTGTGGATTCTCCAGCGGCAGCAGGAAGACATCCGGTCGCTGCGAATCCAGCGCCATGCAGCTCATGGTGATGCCGTCGCCCTGCGTGCCGATGCCGGTGCTCGCTGGATAAATCGTTTCCGGCGCGCACGGCGCGCGGTTCTTTGCGCACAGGCGGCAGTCGTGGAAAAACTCCGTTCGCGCACGGTTCAATTCCTGGTAACGCTGCCGTCCATCCGGCCCGTCGGTGATCTGGTTGATGTAAATCCAGGTGCGCACCACCTGGTCGAAGCCGATGCCCGCAACCGCGAGTTGTTGATTCATCTGCTCGAAGGCGGACAACGCTTCTCCGAAGGCGCCGTCCTTCGTCGCGTCACCGCGAATGCCGCCGCAGTGAACCCATCGAATCCCCTCCGACTCGACGGCGAGCAGGTGCGGCCCGAACCGTTTCACCGTCACACCCGGCCCGCCGAGCGCCCACAATTCAATTCCCAGCGCCGCACCGCAGCACGGTGGCTGCACGACGAACGTGGTCACTGGCATGGCTTCGCCGAAACAGGCCCGCACGATTTTGCGACACGCCGCCTCGTCCGCACCGTCGCGCAGGAAGACCATCATCGTGGTCGGAGTGAGTTCCGTCGCCTGCCGGCTGACGATACATTTGACCTGGGCGAACAACTCCTGGGCTTGCTCCCAGAAACTTCCCCGGCTGCCCGGCACCGCCATGATCGCGAGACGCGCGAGGCTGCCGAGTTCAAGAACCGCATGACGCTCCGGTCCCAGTTTCAATTCGCACGGCAGGCCGCACGGCGCAGGATGCTGGCATGGTGTCGGGAGGGTGAGCCGGCAATGATGCGCCGGGGACTGGTTCGCAACGGAAGCGCGGCTCGCGGCCGATGGTGTCGATTCGTGCGCCGCCAACAACGAAGTCTTGGTGGGCTTCAATGTGGTCATTGGGAAGTCGGACGGGGCCCGTTGCTCGATAATCTTGATTTAAGTCAAGAAAGCGCCAACTCGCCATGCGTCGCACCATGCAGCCTTTGATCTGAAAACTTATGCAAACGACATCTCGTTGGCTGATTTTTTGGGAGCCGCTGTTCAGCGCGCTACTCGCCCTTCTCCTCGCGCTGCTGATGCTGGCCATGAACGCCCGTGGCGCGCCCTCACCAGCCAAAACGCCGACTGAAACCGGCGGCTTGCTCGAGAAATTCCTCGACGGCCCGATACGCGGCGTGGAGTCGGTGGTCTTTGCGGCGCGCGCGCTCAATCCGACCGACGGTCATTGGTATGCGAACTTCGGCTACTACTCGCACGACCCCGAACGCAAAGCCTACGCCGAGGGCACGAAGCTCTACCGCCTGAACCTTCGCACGCGCGAACTGACGACGCTCCTCGCGGACAAGACCGGCGGCGTGCGCGACCCGCAGGTGAGCTACGACGGGAAGAAGGTTCTGTTCAGCTACCGTCCGGGAGGGACGGAGCAGTATCACTTGTATGAACTCGATCTGAGCGACGCCGGCTCAAATTCGAAATTGAAGCAGCTCACCTCCGGCCCTTACGACGACATCGAAGCCGCCTACCTGCCCGACGGCGGCATCGTCTTCGTCAGCAGCCGGTGCAAGCGCTGGGTGAATTGCTGGCTCACGCAGGTCGCCGTGCTTCATCGCTGCGACGCCGACGGCTCGGACATCCGCGCGCTCTCCAGCAACAACGAGCACGACAACACGCCGTGGCCGCTGCCCGACGGACGCATCCTCTACACACGCTGGGAATACGTGGACCGCAGCCAGGTTCACTTCCATCACCTCTGGGCCATGAATCCGGACGGCACCTCGCAGATGACGTGGTTCGGCAACCTTCATCCCGGCATCACCATGATCGACGCCCGGCCCATCGCCGGCACGGACAAGATTGTCGCCAGCTTCAGCCCCGGTCACGGCCAGCGCGAACACGACGGCGTGATCACCGTCGTGGACCCGAAAGGCGGCCCCGATGCGAAGGAATTTGCGAAGACCATCAGCAAGGGAGCGCACTTCCGCGACCCGTGGGCTTTCAGCGAAGATTGCTTCCTTGCAGCCAGCCGGGGCGCGCTCGTCATCATGGATGGAAACGGCCGAACCGAGGAACTCGTCAAGCTGCCCGCTGAAGATCTCGCCGCCAAACTCGAATGTCACGAACCGCGCCCCATCGCGTCGCGTCCGCGCGAGCCAGTCATCCAGCCGCGCGTTAAACCCGAGGAAACCACCGGCCGCATGTTGCTCGCCGACGTGAATCACGGCCGCAACATGACCGGCTTGAAGGATGGCGACATCAAGAAGCTGCTCGTCCTCGAAACACTGCCCATGCCCGTCCACTACACCGGCGGTATGGAACCGATCAGCTACGGCGGCACGTTCACGCTGGAGCGCATCCTTGGCACCGTGCCCGTCGAGAAGGATGGCTCGGCCTACTTCGAGGTGCCCGCGATGCGCAGCGTCTTCTTCGTCGCGCTCGACGAGAACGACATGGCCGTGAAACGGATGCAGAGCTTCACCAGCGTGCAGCCCGGCGAAACCATGAGTTGCGTCGGCTGCCACGAGCATCGTTCGCAAACGCCTCGTTCCGAATTTCACTCCACGCTCGCCGTCCGCAAAGCCGCTGCGAAGATTCAGCCGGTTCATGATGCGCCCGACGTGTTCGATTTCCCCCGCGACGTGCAGCCCGTGCTCAACACGCTTTGCAATGATTGCCACGGCTACGAAAAGACCGCGCGCGGCGGCCCCCGTGCCGGACGCCTGCTGCTCACCGGCGACCGCGGCCCGATCTACAGCCACAGCTACTACATGCTCACCATCGCGCGGCTTTTCGCCGACGGACGCAACCAGCCCAGGAGCAACTACGATCCGCGCACGCTCGGCAGCAGCGCGAGCAAGCTGCTCACGATGCTCGACGGATCGCACCACGGCGTTCAGGCCACGGCCCAGCAGAAGAAGCTTCTCCGCCTCTGGATCGAGACCGGCGCCGCCTATCCCGGCACCTACGCCGCGCTCGGCTGCGGCATGATCGGCAACTACGCCGAGAACAACCAGGTGAACACCGGCGCGGACTGGCCCGCCACGAAAGCCGCCGCGAAAGTGATTCAAGAGCGTTGCTCCAGTTGCCACGACAAGCCCGCGCGACTCCTCCCGCACAACCTCGCTGACGAACGCGGCGTGAGCTTCTGGCAGCCGAGCCTCGATGATCCCCGCCTGCTCACCAGCCGTCACATCGTTTTCAATCTCTCACGCCCGGAGAAATCCCTGATGCTGCTCGCCCCGCTGGCGGGGGAAGCCGGCGGCTGGGATCTCTGCAAGAAGTCGGGCACCGCAGTCTTCGCCTCCACCACGGACCCCGGCTACCAGGCCATCCGCGCCATGATTGTTGCCGGCCAGGAATTCCTCGACCACAACAAGCGCTTCGACATGACCGGCTTTGTCCCGCGCACCGACTGGTTCCGCGAGATGAAGCGCTACGGCATGGTGCCTCAGTGCGTGAAGCCCGAAGAGGTCACGGACGTTTATGCCATCGAACAGGATTACTGGCGCTCGCTCTGGCCCCAACCCGAGACCGCCGCCACCGCGAAGGCAAAGCAGAGCGTCACGCAATAACAGCAGGACCAGCTTTCAATCATGAAAATCTTTCTTTGTGGCCTCCTGACCGCGGGGCTTGCGGGGTCAATGCTCGCGGCGGACGGATTCACCTCGCTCTTCAACGGCCGCGACCTCACGGGCTGGGACGGCAAGCCGGGCTGGTGGCGCGTCGAGGATGACACCATCACGGCCGAGAGTACTGCGGAGAAACCCTGCACGAAGCACAATTACCTCATCTGGCGTGGCGGCGAGCCGGCGGACTTCGAGCTGCGTTTCGAGTATCGCATCACCGGCGGCAATTCGGGCGTGCAGTTTCGCAGCCGCGAGATTCCCGACTGGGACATGCGTGGCTATCAGGCGGACATCGAGGACGGGGCGCAGTGGACAGGCGCGCTCTTCGAGCATGAGCGCGGCGGCATCGCGCTGCGCGGGGAGAAGGCTGTCATCGCGGCGGACGGCGCGCGGCAGGTCACGCGGTTCGCCGACGCGGCGGCGTTGCAAAAGAGTTTTCACTCGAACGATTGGAATGATTACCGCGTCGTCGCGCGCGGGCCGGAGATTCAGCTGTTCATCAACGGGGTGAAGACGGCGCATGCGGTGGATCGGCAATCGGGCAAAGCGGCAGCGCGGGGACTCATCGGGTTGCAGATGCATCCGGGGCCGCCGATGAAGGTTCAGTTTCGCAACGTGCGCCTGAAGGAATTCGCCCCGGCGGCAGCGGCCACTCCTGCTGAGAGATTGACTGTTCCGCCCGGCTTCAAGGTGGAGTTGCTCTACTCCCCGGCGAAGGAGAATGAAGGTTCGTGGGTCAGCCTGTGCGCGGACGCGAAGGGCCGGTTCATCGTCAGCGGGCAATACGATGAAGGATTGTTCCGCATCACGCCGCCGCCGCTCGGAGGCGATCCGGCTGCCACGAAGGTGGAGAAGATTCCGGTCGAACTCAGCAGCGCACAGGGATTGTGCTGGGCGTTTGACAGCCTCTACGCGCTGGTGACGAAGAACGCAAAAACGCCCAGTGGCCTGTATCGCGTGCGGGACACCGACGGCGATGACGTGCTCGACAAAGTGGAACTGCTCCGCGCGCTCGAAGGCGGCGGCGACCACGGCTGGCATGCGGTGATTCCCGGGCCGGACGGGAAGTCGCTCTACGCCGTCGCCGGCAATAACACCACGTCGCCCGCGCTCGCCGCGTCGCGCGTGCCGCCGCACTGGAGCGAGGATCATCTGCTGCCGCGCCTGCCGGACGCGGGCGGACACATGGTGGGCGTGCTCGCGCCGGGCGGGGTGATTTATCGCGTCAGCCCGGACGGACGCGACTGGGAGATGATGGCGCATGGTTTCCGCAACACCTACGACGCGGCGTTCAATGCCGCCGGCGAACTCTTCACCTATGACGCCGACATGGAATGGGATCTGGGCACGCCGTGGTATCGGCCCACGCGCATCTGTCACGTCACGAGCGGCGCGGAATTCGGCTGGCGCAACGGCGCCGGCAAATGGCCGGTCCACACGCCCGACAGCCTGCCGGCCGCGCTCGACATCGGGCCCGGATCGCCGACGGGCATCACGTTCGGCCACGGGACGAAGTTTCCCGCGCGGTATCGCGACGCGCTGTTCGCGGCGGACTGGACCTTCGGCCGCATCTACGCCGTGCATCTGCGGCCCGACGGCGCGTCCTATCGCGGCGAGAGCGAAGTCTTCGTGTCCGGCGTGCCGCTGCCGGTCGTCGATGTCGTCGTGCATCCGGCGGATGGCGCGCTCTACTTCATCACCGGCGGCTGGCGGATTCAGACCGGGCTTTATCGCGTGACGTGGACCGGTTCGGATCGCGACGAAGTTGCTCCCGGCCCGCCCTGCGGCACGGACCCGTACGCACTGCGGCGGCAACTGGAATCCTTCCACGGACGGCGTGACCCGGCGGCGGTTGAAATCGCGTGGCCGCATCTGGGCAGTGAAGATCGTTTTCTAAATTTCGCCGCCCGCGTCGCGCTGGAATGGCAGGACCCGGCGACGTGGCGCGAACGGGCGCTGGCGGAGACCAATGCCGCCACCGCGCTCAATGCCCTGACGGCGTTGCTCCGGGTCAGCGCGAGGGATGAGTTCCATCGCAAGCCCACCGACGCGGTGCCGGACTCCAGCTTGCAAGCCCGCGTGCTGGCAGCGCTGGAAAGGTTCGATTGGTCCGCGCTTTCACGCGAGGAGCGCCTCGGGCTGCTTCGCAACTTCACCCTCTGCTTCACGCGGTTCGGCCCGCCCGGCGAAGCCACGCGCACCCGGCTATTGGCGCGGGTTGAGCGGTGGTTCCCGGCGACTGACCGCGCACTGAACAGCGAGCTGTGTCAGTTGCTCGTTTACCTCCAATCGCCGCGCGTGGGGGCGGCGGCGATCGGGCTCCTCCGCGGCGCACCCACGCAGGAGGAGCAGCTCGATTACATCAAGTCACTGCGCATGCTCCGCGCCGGATGGACGCCCGAACTGCGCCGGGATTACTTCGCGTGGTTCAACCGCGCGGCGGGCTATCGTGGCGGCGCGAGCTTCGCCGGCTTTCTCAAGACGATTAAGGCCGACGCCCTCGCGACGCTGACCGAACCGGAACGATTGGCACTAAAGGACGTGTTTGATGCTCCGCCACCGACCTCGCCGATGGCCGCCTTCAGCGCCGTGCTCGCCGGTCGCACGAACACCACCGAATGGACGATGGCCACACTGTCGCCCGCGTTGGAGCGGGGCTTGCGAGGGCGCGATCTGGAGCGGGGCCGCCGGATGTTCGGCGCGACGGGTTGTTTCCAATGTCATCGCTTCGCCGGGGAAGGCGGCGCAGTCGGACCGGACCTCACGCAAGTCGCCGGGCGCTTCAGTCCGCGCGATTTGCTCGAAGCCATCCTCGAGCCGAGCAAGACCGTGAGCGACCTTTACGGTAATGTCGTCATCACCCGCCGCGACGGAGAGAGCCTCACCGGCCGGATTGTTTATCATCTGCAAGACGACTCGGTGATGGTCGGCTCCGACATGTTCAATCCCGCCCAGACGGTGAAGGTGGATCGGAAGGACATTCTCTCCATCGAACCCTCGAAGACATCGCCGATGCCGGACGGATTGCTGTCGTCGCTCACGCAGGAGGAAGTGCTCGACCTGCTGGCGTATCTCGTGTCAGGCGGGCGGATCGAGACAGGTGCCCGCGCGGCGGCAAAGTGAGCCAACTGGTTTATGAACGTTGGGCAAACGAATCGGTGTCAGCCGAGCATGAGCGTTTTCATCCGGCTATCACCGATTCGTCTGCGGACCTAAAGTCTCCGCTTATCCGAAACGCGTTTGACCATCCGAGCATCTTGTTACGTCTGCTTTCCGTGACTCCGTGTTTGATTGTGAAGTGGAAGGCTTGGCTCTGTGCCGCTGCGACGGTTCTGACCTGGCAAGGGTCGTCTGCGTATGGTGCCGACGCGCAGTGGCCGCAGTTCCGCGGGTTGGGCGGCTCCGGCCTCGGGGCCACGGATTTTACAACGCACTTCGGACCCAGCTCGAACGTGGTGTGGAAAACAGCGCTCCCTTCCGGCCACTCTTCGCCGTGCCTTTGGGGCGTGCGGATTTTCCTGACTGGGTATGCGGATGGAAAACTGGAAACGATCTGCCTGGACCGAAACGACGGCCGCGTGCTCTGGCGCCGCCATGTCGAGCCGGGCAACATCGAGCGCGGCGCGCAATTGAGCCATCCCGCCACGGCCACGCCCACGACAGACGGCGAGCGCGTGTGTGTCTATTTCGGCGCGTTTGGACTGGCGTGCTACGGCTTCGATGGGACCGAGTTGTGGCGCAAGCCGCTGCCGGTGCCCGTCACCTACCACGGTGCGGGTACTTCGCCGGTGCTGGCGGGCGAACTGTTGATCCTGAACGGCGATCAGGACGCCGGCTCGTCCCTCCTGGCGGTCAACAAGCGTGATGGGCGAACCGTATGGAAGACCGAGCGCTCCGGCTTTCGTCGTGGCTTTGCCACGCCTCTTCTGTGGCCGCCCGATGCACCAGAGCAAGTCGTCGTGCCGGGCACGCTTCGGCTGGTGTCCTACAGCCTGCGCGACGGAGGCGAGCTTTGGAGCGTGCGCGGCTTCCCGAACGAAATGGTCGCCTCGCCCGTCGCGGGCGACGGACTCATCTTCATGGCCGGCTGGACACACGGTTCGGGCGTGAGTCGTATGCCGGATTTCGACAAGCTGCTCGCCCTCGGCGACGCCAACCACGACGGCAAACTCACGCGCGACGAAGCGCCCGCCGGCCCGGCGAAGCAACACCATCACTACATCGACTCGGACAAGGACGGCCTGCTGACGCGCGAAGAATACGCCGTCATCGCGCGCATCTTCGACGAGTCGAAGAACATCGCGCTGGCCATCCGGCCCGATGGACGCGGCGACGTGACCGACACGCACGTCGTGTGGAAAGCCACAAGGGGCCTGCCTTACGTGCCGACGCCGCTCTGCTACGAAGGCCGGGTTTACCTGGTGAAAAACGGCGGGCTGGCCTCGTGCCTCGACGCAAAGACGGGCAATTTTCTTTACCAGGAGGAACGCCTCGGTGCGCTCGGCGATTACTACGCGTCGCCGGTGGCGGCGGCGGGGAAGATTTGCGTGGCGTCGCAACAAGGCGTGGTGGTGGTGTATCGCGCCGGCAACACGCTTGAAGTCCTGGCGCGTAACGCGCTCGAAGAACCAATCCTCGCCACTCCCGCCATTGTGGACGGCACGCTCTACGTGCGGACCAAGAGCCAGCTCTACGCGTTCAGCGGCGACGGGAGGGCGGCTTTATCCAACAGCGACAATTCGAAAAGCCAGGCCACCCGAATCACACCATGAACGAACATTACGACCCGGACCCATCCCACTCCATCAACCGCCGCGCCTTCTTGCAGGCCACAGGCCTCGGCGCGGCGGCGCTCGGTCTTCCGGCGCTCGCTCACGCCGCGGAAAAACCAATCCAGGGATTCGAGAAGGCCACGGATGCTCCGGATGCTTCCAAGGGTTGGAGGCCGGTTTCCGACCGCAAGATTCGCGTGGGCCTGGTCGGCCACGGGGTCTGCAAATTTGCGGCGGCGTTCGGTTTTCAGGACCATCCGAACGTGGAGGTGGTTGCGGTCAGCGATTTGTTTCCGGACCGGTGCGCCGAGTTGGCGAAAGTCACGCGCTGCGTGAAGTCGTATCCATCGCTCGAAGAGTTGGTGAAGGACGACCGGATCGAAGCCGTGTTCGTCGCCACCGACGCGCCGAGTCATGCGAAGCATTGCATCGAAGTGCTCAAGCACGGCAAGCATGTGGCGTCGGCGGTGCCGGCGGTGTTCGGTTCGCTCGAAGAAGCTGACCAATTGCTCACGGCGGTCAAGTCGAGCGGGCGCAAATACATGATGTTCGAGACGTCATGTTTTCACGAAGACCTTTCCGCGATGCGTCGGATCCACCAGGCCGGCGGGTTCGGCCAGATCGTGTATTCCGAAGGCGAGTATTACCACTACATGGACGAGCCCATCGCTTCGCACAAAGACTGGCGCGTCGGTCTGCCGCCGCAATGGTATCCGACTCACTCCAACGCCTACTACGTCGGCGTGACCGGCGGGAGCTTTACCGAAGTATCCTGCATGGGCATGCCCAGTCGCATCGAGCATCTGCAACCGGCGAGGAACCGTTATCGAAATCCGTTCGGCACCGAGATCGCAATGTTCCGCACCAGCGAAAGCGGGATGTCGCGCATGGCGGTCAGTTGGGACACGCCCGGTGCCAGCGGCGAGATGGGGCGCGTGCGCGGCCAGCGCGGATCGTTCTACGGCAAGTATGAAGGGCAGGAAAGGAAGCTGCCGAACACGAAGCGCCCGCCGCTTCCACCCGGCGTGGCCGGCGGCAGTCACGGCGGATCGCACGGATACCTCACGGACGAATTCGTCACCGCCATCCTCCAAGATCGTGCGCCGCTCGTGGACATCGTCATGGCCCTGAACCTGACCGTCGCCGGCATCGTGGCTCATCAATCGGCCTTGAAGGACGGCGAGTTGATGAAAATTCCCCAATACAAATTATGAATATCCATGCTCACTCCAACGACTCCCACACTGTCGTTTCGGATCGCCGGCTTTCCCGCCGTCAGTTTATGGGCGGCATCGCCATCGCCACGGCCGGCTTCCAGGTCGTGCCCGGTTACGTGCTTGGTCTCAACGGCGCGACTCCGCCGAGCGGCAAACTGAACATCGCGGGCGTCGGTGTCTCCGGTCAGGGCGGGCACGACATCAGCCAGTTCCCAAACCACAACATCGTCGCGCTCTGCGACGTGGACTGGGCGCACGCCGCCGGCACGTTCAAGAAGTTCCCCCAGGCGCGCCAGTGGAAGGATTATCGCAAGATGCTCGACGAGCAGAAGGACATCGACGCCGTCGTGGTGGCCACGCCCGATCATGTTCACGCCTTCGCTTCGATGGCCGCGATGAAGTTGGGCAAACATGTCTATTGCGAGAAGCCGCTCACGCACTCCGTCTGGGAAGCACGCCAGGTCGCCACCATGGCGCGCGAACGCAAGCTCGCCACGCAGATGGGCAACCAGGGGCAGGCCGGCGAGGACACGCGTCGCCTGTGCGAACTGGTCTGGGCCGGCGCCATCGGCCCGGTTCGCGAGGCGCACATTTGGACGGATCGTCCGTCGAACGGGCTGTACGGAGAATACTGGCCGCAGGGCGTGAATCGGCCGAAAGAGACGCCCGCCGTGCCTGCCACGCTGGATTGGGATCTCTGGCTTGGGCCCGCGCCGCAACGCCCGTTCCATCCTGCCTACCTGCCATTCAAATGGCGCGGCTGGTTGGATTTTGGGACCGGCGCGCTCGGCGACATCGGCTGCCACGCGTTCGATCCGGTCTTTCGCGCGCTGAAGCTCGGCGCACCGACGAGCGTCCAGGCCGCCTCATCACGCGTGAACAAGGAGACCCACCCGCTCGCCTCGATGGTGACCTACGAGTTCCCCGCCCGCAGCGCAGCCGTGCAGGCGAACAACACCCACATCCGCGGCCAGCAAGGCGCCAGCGCGGGTGGTGTGGAGATGCCCGAGCTCAAAGCCGTGTGGTACGACGGCGGCCTGCGTCCGCCGCGACCGGCGGGTCTGCCGGAGCGGGTGAAGATGGGCGCGAACGGACGCCTTCTGATCGGCGACAAGGGATTCATCCTCGAAACGAACGTGTATCCGGAGGCGCGGCGCAAGGAACTCGGCAACGTGGCGAAGACCATCCCGCGCGTGGCGAATCACTACGGCGAATGGGCGCAGGCCTGCATGGGCGGCCCGCCGGCCGGATCGAACTTCGACTTTGCCGGCCCGCTCGCCGAGGCGGTTCTGCTCGGCAACGTGGCTTTGCACCACGATCTGCGCGAGGAGTTGACCGGCAAGAAACTGCTGTGGGATTCCGCCGCGCTGCGGATCACGAACAGCGACGATGCGAATCAGTTCCTGCGCCGCGAGTATCGCGCGGGGTGGGCGCTGTAGTGCGACCACCGACGAAATCGGTTCAAGGCCCGGCCAACTCGGGGGAACAAGTTGAACCCGGCGTTCAAGGTGCAAAGGGCTGAGAAGCCCGACAGACAATAGCCCAGGGCAAAGAGAGTCCGCGAGCGACGCCCTGGGTTTGAGTCCAACAATTTATTTCAAGCCCTGTGGGGGCGGCAGATTTCTATTCGCCTACTTCACGCCATCCATCGTCGTAGAAAAATTGGTTTACAAGGCGAGCGGGGTTTTGAATTCGGACAATGTTGAAATCCTCTTGCTCGGCTCGTTCGACAATGTAGAGCCAGAAGTTTTCTCCCAACTCTACCGCTTTCTCGAATTGGGTCTTTGACATTGCGACGCCCCTGCCGTCCCAAACGCTCGGACAGGATTTTACTTCAATGTAGCGTTCGATGTGGCCAGCTTGATTCTTCGATTCCACATCATAGCCCGGATGAGTGTGGGACATCTCTTCTGGGCACCTTCCCGCTTTCTCCTTTTCGTATTCCATCACCCGCTTCATGCCTGCGCGGTTGAGATCATCGCGATGGTCTTGCGCCGCCTCGGAATCGGAAGCGCCCTCTTGCGGTTCGTCCTTGCCAACGTAGGTGCGGTAGCGGCCTTGTTTTTGCCGGCTCTCGTGTGGCGTTGCAGTCGGCCTCTCGTCTCGTTCATCTTTCGACTGGTTTGTCGCCTCATCAAATTTCCCTTGGCGTTCCGCTTTTGGTTCTTCCGACGGACGAGACTCGGCTTTTTCCTGCGGGCGATTTTCGTGGGCCGGCTCATTGGCTTGGGAAGATGGAGGCTTGGCTTCGGCTTTCGTGGCCGCTTCTGTCTTTTGGTGTTGTGCAGTCGATTTGCCCGGTGGCGGTTGGTCTGTTTTCAGGCGAAGCCCCCGCTTCCGCCATCGCACAAGAATGCGGGCGCGAGCAGACGCATCCGCTGAAAGTAAATCCTTCACAAACTCTCTGAGTTCGAGGGTTCCGAAAAAATCTTGGAGTGCCTCTCCGATCAGTTCTGGGTATTCAGATTCCTCCGCTTTGAGCGCAATCCAGACTCTGTTGGCGTTGGCGTCGAGATAACCTCGATCGTGGCTCAGGCTCCGCGATTGTAGCACTCTTCAGGTTGAAACTAACTTTCGCTTCTTCGACCAGCCTGACCTCCAACTTCGCAATGGCTTCGAGTGAAGCAGAGGCGCGGCGTTGTCCGCGCCACTTCGGCGAATCCAAGAAGCTCCGAATTTCAGGCGCAGTGATTTGCAATCGTTCCGTCCAGTCGTCAAGCGGCGCTTGCTCACCAAGCGGGGAAAACACCGGTTGAGCCGTTGAACAGGGCGCAATGCCAAGTCTCTTTGCGAAGTCGATAAGCTCGTCGAACACCCAGAAAGCGACCTGACCGTCGAAGAGGTGTGCGAGATAATCGTTATCTCGCCATACCAGATCATCACGGTGAAAGAATCCAGTCGTGTTGCCTTTCCGGGCCAGCCAACTCCTCTCCGAGGTGAGCGCAGTCCACGCCTCAATCCAGGCCAGCAACCGGAGAACTACCTTGTCCTCTTGGATGACGGCCCAGACACGCCGGTAAAGGTTGTGGACTCGCAATTGGATTTCCTCAGAAACCACGCCGGACTTGGCAAGCTCGCGGATGGCACGAACGTAATCGAGCGAACTAGCGCGTTCCGCGACACCGACAGAACTGAAGAACGGCTTCAAGCTTTCAGGATACTGGCTTGAAAGATAGCCGCGCTGTTCCCCGAAAACCGCACTTTCATCCTCCCAAAAAACTGCACCGGAAGAACACCACAGTGGGCACGGCGACGTTGTGAAGATGAGCCGCTCACGTTGAAATACATCTCGGACTTGCACACTTTGCCGGGCAAGAAAGGCGTAAATGGTGGATGGAGTTTCTGGGGCGACCACTTTGCCACTTAACAGGCGAAGATGATGAAGAACGTGCTCCGCGTTTGGCGCAAGATTCAGGTTCAGTGTGTTCGCCAACCACTGCGCCGGCTCAGTATCCAGCAGAACGCTGTTGGTGACGTATGCCACACTGTCACCGAGCAATTGGCGGTTGTCAGCTTTGTCCGCAAAAAGTTCGGATGGCTTGTGGAGCTTGCCATCCTGCCCCGGCAGCCAAGAGTTTTGCTTCAATTGTTCGACGAAAGCGGCATCAAACGACTGAGAACCAAGATGGCCGCCCCGGGGTCCATAGATCTCACGCCTTCCCTGCAAGTGCCTTTTTCTGTCCCATTCTGGACCGGGTAGGAGGCGGACGAGAAGTCGCCATGTAGCCTCGGCAGTTTTCTGGGCCAACGAAAAATCGAGACCTACCAAACCTGCAAATGCTGCCTCCAGCCCGTGGATCAGCCAGTCCTCGGTGTTGTAACCCGCATTCGGCTTTGGCAATCGTCTGGGCAGTTCAGAACATTTGATTTCCAGGAGGAATTCCTGCCACTTCTTAATCTCATCCGTCGCCAGCTTGTAGCCTGACAGGACAAAGTATGCTTCAGGAGTCGCAGCAAAAAAAACTTCCAAGTCATCATTCCCCGTGAACAGACAAGGAAGGTAGGCTCTGTTTGGTGCGACCAATGCGATGGCAGTGCCAGAAGATTGTTTCCTCGCTTGCAGCAAAGGAGTGATGGAAATCGCCTCGCAAACTTTTCGTTTCTCGCCTGCCGGGACGCGGTCAATCGCGCCAAGAAGGTAACGGATGTGTTGAAGGTTCAAATCGACTGCGACCGATGCCACCTTCGGGTATTGCGGCAGAAGCCAGTTCAGGATGAATTCCTCCGGGCGGAGTGGCTTTACACCAAGGTCTTTTAGAAAGGCTTCGACCGCAGCGCCCCCTTCACCGCTCAGGAGGCTGGCCTTCACCACTGGCAACTGGCTTAGAAATGGGGTGAGTTCCAACCGCTCCGTCTCATTCTCTGGAGGAAGGAAGGCCGGTCGCTCTTGCGGACAAACGTGGTCGCCGCTTTCAAGGCGCACGAGTGCGAGCTTTCTCACCCGGTCTTTTTCGGCTGCCTGCGCCGTGAGATAGCGGTAGCAGGCCAGCATCCACGCATCGTCTTTGCAACGGAGCCAATCAACTCCCTTTTTGGCCAGCCATGTAACGAGTTTGCTCGCGCCGATTTCAACGACGCCCGCAGTTTTCACGACCTCGAAACGCCGTTGACTCGCTTTGGTGTCGCGAATGTCTGGATGAAGCCAGACCGCACCATCAACGCCGGTCAATTCCACGAGGTCAGTCGCGGAAAGAAGGCCCCGCAACTCCTCGGAAGCGGGATAGAAAACTTGCTTCGCAAGCCCGTGACCGCCGCTGTCAGTCGGAATCAAAGCGTGCTCCTTGAGCGGAACATTCAACGCGTTGGGAAGCTCCGTCAGGAACTCGGGCACCCCATCGTTGGCAACGGGCAGCAAATCGAGAAATGAGGGAGTGAGCATCCCAACATCCCTGAATTGAACAAGGACGCTTGGCAGGAAATTGGCAGTCTCGCTGACCAGCCATTTGTTCCAAGCGCTGTCCGTTTCGATGTTGTCCCGTCCCGGCGTGGTCACGTAGCGCGCTTGAAAGAGAAACTTCAGATGGGTTTCTTTTTGCGTCGGGAGATAGGCGAAGAATACGCAGTCCTCCGTCGGAGTCACCGTCTCGCTGACTGCGCGGAATGCCAAGTCGATTGGCTGCGGTTGATGTGCTGAACGGGTAACTCGTTCTCTGGCGTCTTCATCCTCTGCTTCGTCCATCAACTTTTCGACAATCAGACTCGGAGGCGTGAACCGTTTGTTGAGAACAATCCATTCCTCTTTCGCCAATTCCATGCCCTGAATTGTAGCTGAGAGCGTGACACGCTCTGCGCCTGGGATATTTGGAAATGGATTTCTCTCGCTCAGATAGATCCCAGTCCCCGCCTCTCCGTCCTGCCACTCCACGGAACGGAGTCGCCGAAGGAAGAGCAAAGCGCGCAGGTCGATATTGCCCAAGCGGTGCTTCAGGTTCGGGAGCGATGAGTCTCGGAGCCTCTGCTTGAAAGGCAATCGGAGAACTGTCTTGCCCGCATCCACCCACTGTTTCAAACCGGGCGGGACATCGTTGAGTTCTCTCGGTTCGAGGTAATTCTCGATGCAGAATCGCGCAGGCCCCGAATAAATCTCCGGCCGGTCGGTGAAAACGTAAATGGACTTAAACCCAATGCCGAATGCCCCAATCTGCGTGAGGTCTTTGCTGCTCTGACCGATGGCGCAAACTCCGCGGATGTCGCGCTCATCGAAACACCGGCCATCATTCCAAACGATGAGTTCGTCGGCGTGCAAGACGAAGCCCATCTGCACGGCCTTTTCGTTGTCACCGTGCTTACCCGCGTCGTCAGCGTTCTGGAGAAGCTCGTAAATGAAATGCACCTGCTCGCTGTAACGCATCAAGCGATGCACGGCTTTGCGCGCGGCTTCTCGCGGGTCTTGTTGCAGGGCTTGGTAGTTGATGGACATGCGATTCCGCGCTTGCGATGGCTAAAGGTATTCGATGCGGTTGGGCAAACTCAACCGCGCATGTATCGGTTTGCCCTATCTTTCGCCCCCACAGGCTTGGAGATTTTTGGGGACGTGACCCAGGGCGGCGTGATCCCGCAGGCGCGGGACTCGCTTGCCCTGGGCTATTGTCTTGCCGCGCTTGCACGCTCCGGCATCAGCGCGAATCAGCGATTATCAACGGTTCACCTAATCCGCTGAGGTTTCGTTCCGAACAGCGCGTCAGTTTTTCGGCGGGCACGATCGTTCATTCGGATCAACTGCGGCCATGACCTTTTGAGTTTTCCACCCGCAAGCATGGGCTTTGACGCGGGTCGACAAAGGCGACGGGGTTGGTTGCTCACGGCATTCCTAGTCTGGCATGGTGTCGGCATGAAGTTCTTTGGCCTGTTGTCAGCCCTCGTTATCATGGTCTTGGTCGGTGGCGTGGCGCCTGCCCGGGCGCAGACGCCGCAGGCACAAACCAAGCGGACGTATCGCAATCCCATCATCGACCGCATCGGGCCGGCGGACCCGCACGTCCTTAAGTACGACGGGCGTTACTACCTGTATCCAACGACCGATGGCAAAGGCTACGACGTGTTTGTGTCCGACGACCTCGTGCGGTGGGAGCAGAAGCCGAAGTGCTACACCGATCCACGCGGCGGGGCGTGGGCGCCGGACGTGTTTCATCACGCGAAGGGCGACGGGAAGTTCTATCTCTACTACACCGTGAGCCGCGCCCCCGGCGTCAGCGGCTTAAACAAGGTCATCGGCGTGGCGGTCGGAGATGGTCCGCTCGGGCAGTTCGTGGACAAGGGCAATCTCGCCGACACGGCCATTGACGCGCACCTGTTCCAGGACGATGACGGCACGTTGTATCTCTATTACGTGAGCCTCGCGGGCGGCTTCAAAATTATCGTCCAGCCGATGGCCGATCCGTTGACGAAGAGGGGCGAGCCGAAGGAAGTCATCCGTCCGACCGCCGATTGGGAACGCAAGAAGGGCGCGGTGACCGAAGGTCCGTGGATGCTCAAGCGCCAGGGCATTTACTACCTCATGTATTCCGGCAGCGGCGCGGACGGGCCGGACTACGCGATTGGTTATGCGACCGCGAAGTCCCCGCTCGGGCCGTTCACCAAGCATCCGGGCAATCCCATCGCGAAACGCGGCCACGGCGTTTTTGGACCGGGCCATCACTGCGTCGTGACCGGTCCGGACGGCAGGCTGTGGATGATCTATCACCAGCAGAACAGCGAGCAGGTTGGCTGGAAACGCTTTCTCGCGCTTGACCCGCTCTGGTTCGATGAACAGGGCGTGCTCCACGCGAAAACCACGCGCGGTACGGACGAGCCAGCGCCTTAGCGCACCGTCCACGCCGCTCGCACGACTGTTCGAGCCGACAGTCAGTTGTTGTCGCGTCAAAGCTTGACCGGCATCAATCCCTATCAGGCGCACTTCGCGTAGGTATATGGCTGGAGATCCGTTGATCTCCTCCGTATGACGACCACGAAGCTGCCGCACGCGGCGGGGAAAAACTATAGCCACTGGCGGGTGGCGAGCCTGCTCATCGTTCACCTGCTGATTGCCCTGCACATTGCGCATTGGCTGGTGAAGGGAAGAACCCTCGCGCCGCTGGAGTTTAATGAAGTGCTGCACACGTTGCATCTGGGAGTCATCACGGCGGGCTTCCTCTTCATGGCGCTGACGGTGGTCGGGACGTTGGTGGCCGGGCGGTTCTTCTGCTCGTGGGGTTGTCACATCCTCGCGCTGCAAGATTTGTCCGCATGGCTCCTCGCGAAGATAAAGATCCGCCCGCAACCTATTCGTTCGCGCACGTTGCTTTGGGCGCCGATGCTGGCCGTGCTTTACCTGTTCGTGTGGCCGCTGGCGTTGCGGTTTGTCGAAGGCGGTGGGTGGCCGCAGTGGCGGGTGCAGTCCGACGCGGAAGGATGGGCTTCCTTCTCCACGAATCATTTCTGGCGAAACCTGCCGGGGCCGGGAATCACCATCCTGACGTTCAGCGTGGTGGGCGCGCTCATCGTATATGTCCTCGGCACGCGCGGCTTCTGCCGTTACGCCTGCCCGTACGGCGCGATCTTCGGACTGGCGGACCGGCTGGCACCGGGGAAGATCAAACTCGTGGGCGACTGTTCGCAGTGCGGGCTTTGCACGGCGCAGTGCCAGTCGCACATCCTGGTGCATCGGGAGGTCGCGCAGTTCGGCAAGGTGGTGAATCCACAGTGCTTGAAGGATCTCGATTGCGTGACGGTGTGCCCGAATCAGGCGCTGGCCTACGGCTTCACCAAGCCGTCGTTCTGGCAGACGCTGAACGAGGAGGAACGCGCGGCCCAGCCCTACAGTTTCACCTGGCGCGAAGATGTGTTCATCGCGGCCCTCGCGCTGGCGCTGGTGGCGATCTACCGCGGGCTATACGACGTCATCCCGTTTCTGCTGGCGGTGGCGCTCGCCGTCATTCTCTCGGCCCTCTTTGTCACGGCATTCCGAATGTGGCGCAGGCCGACGGTGCGGTTTAACCAACTGCTGTTGAAACACGCCGGGCGCTGGAGCGGCCACGGCCGTTGGTTCGTTGCTCTGGCGGTTGCACTCGCGCTGTTCTCCGCCCACAGCGGGTTCGTACATTTCCAGACGGTGGCGGGACGGCGGGCTTTGGAACGGGTCGTCGGAGGCAAGGCGGCGGAGGTTGCCGCGATGCAGTTCGCGAGTTCGCCCGCTGATGCCGCCAGTCTGGCGGCGGCTCGCGCGCATCTCCGGCTGGCAGATCGATTTGGCTTCTGGACGTCGCCGCGACTTGGACACGATCTGGCCACAGTCCATCTCTTGAACCAGGAACCGGACGCGGCGGAAGCGCAGCTCAGCGGCATCATCACCAGGCAGCCGGGCGATCTTGCGGCGTCCGTGCGACTGGGCCGTCTGGCCCTTTCACGGCAACGGCCGGCTGACGCGGAACGCTGGTTGCAGCCCGTGCTGGCGGCCGGGGACAGCCGTTTCAGCGCGGTCGAGTTCGCGTTGCGCAGCGAGGCGCAGGTGCTCGCCGGTCAGGCTGCCGAGCGACGTGCTGACACCGCGCAGGCGTTGCGACATTACGAAGCGGCGGCCCGCGACAACCCGCGCAATGGCGAAGCGCATCTGGCCACGGGAACATTGCTCGCGCGCAGCGGACGGTATGCGGAAGCCGAACCGCATCTCCGGCGGGCGGCCGAACACTATTCGGACCGGGCCGTGGTGCAGGAGAATCTCGCAATCGTGAGCCTTCACCTGGGTCGGCATGCCGAAGCCATCGCACAATTTCGCGAACTGCTGAAAGCCCGCCCGCGCCAGGCGCAAACGCATTACCATCTCGGCGTCGCGTTGCATCACGCCGGCGAAAACGCGGAAGCCGTCCGGCAGTTTCAGGCCACGCTGGAACTCAAACCCGACCATGCGGCGGCCGGCGCGGCGCTGGCGATGCTGCGCGAGCAGAATGCCGGTTCCGGGGCGGCTCCTTGATGCGGGAGACGCCGGGATGGAATCCGTGGTGATGTTGACTCAGATCAAAGTTTGACCTGCAACACTGTGGGAGATTAAGGATGCGCGAGAGTGGACGGCATTTGAACAAGGCCCCTCCGCGCGATGACGTTATGCCTCCCATGCGCACCTTCGCCTGCCTTCTCACTGGTATTCTTTCAAGCGTTGCGCTCCAGGCGCAGCGCGTTCCCGCAAAGCCGGAAGCGTGGTGTGCGCCGGCCACTTTCCTCACGCCGCTTTCGCGTCCGATCTTTACGGCCAGCTCCGCCGGTGGCGACGCGCGCGTGGTGGCAGTCGCGCCGGCCGTGCCGCCTCCCATCGAGCGGGCGAATCCGACCAATCTTGCCGTGACCTTAGAAACTCGCGAACTGGTAATGCCTTTGACGGAGACGACGAGCTACACGTTCTGGACGTTCGGCGGCACGGTGCCGGGGCCGTTCCTCCGCGTGCGCGAGGGCGACACGATCACGTTGCGCATCACGAACGCACCGGACAGCACGGTGGCGCACAGCATCGATTTGCACGCGGTGACCGGGCCGGGCGGCGGCGCTTCCATTACCCAGACTGCGCCGGGACAGGCGACCGAGTTCACATTCCGCGCGTTGCGCTCCGGGCTTTACGTGTACCACTGCGCGACGGCGCCCGTGCCCGTGCATATCGCGAACGGCATGTACGGGTTGATTCTCGTCGAACCGCCGGGCGGACTGCCGCGCGTGGACCGCGAGTATTACGTGATGCAAAGCGAGTTCTACACTTCGGCGACGCCGGGGCAGCCAGAGCTGCTGATGTTCGACAGCCGCAAGGCTTCGGATGGCAGGCCGACGCACGTCGTCTTTAACGGAGGCATCGGCGTGCTCGCTGGCGACCAATCGCTGCACGCGAGCGTGGGCGAGACGGTGCGGCTCTTCGTCGGCAACGGCGGGCCGAGCCTGCTGTCTTCGTTCCACGTCATCGGTGAAATCTTCGACCGCGTACATGAGGAAGGCGGCGCATTCGTCACGCAGCGCAACGTGCAGACGACCGTCATCCCGCCGGGTGGCGCGGCCATCGTGGAATTTGGAGTCGAAGTCCCCGGCACCTACCTGCTGGTGGATCACTCGATGTTTCTTGGCATGAACAAGGGCGCGGTGGGTCAATTGATCGTCGAGGGTTCCGTGTTGGAAGATGCGACCGCGACTCCGGCAACGCTGTCCGGCGACGGCGGGGAAGTGACATTGCGCGTGCATCAACGCGCCGATGTCAGCGGTGTCAGCGCACAAATCACTTTTCCCGATCAGAGTCAGTTGACCGTGCCGATGGTGTGGCATGGTGCGGGCGATTGGTGGGATGGCACGGCAACGCTGCCGCCGAACTCCAGCCCGACTTCTGTCGTCTATTCGGTGACATGGATCGCGCGCGACGCCTTCGGCCAAAGTTCGCAGAGCGCACCGGCGACCATCACGGTCGGGCCAGCCGGGACGAGGGCACTGCGCATCTTGGATGTGACTCGCGAGAGTGGCGGCTGGCAGATCCGCTGGGTGGCGACATCGGGCGGGAGCTATCAGGTTCAAGCCACGCCCGGTTTGTTGCCGGCGGCATGGCAGGACGTGGGCAACCCGGTGACGGCAACCAACGAGATCGGGAGCCAGTTCATCGGAGACGAAGCGGGCGGCGGGCGTTTCTTCCGCGTTGTCGAGCGGCGGAGCGAGTGACGGGAAGAAGATATTCCTGGCAGGTCGCGAACCGCTTCACTTCCGCTACTGCGCAGGCGGCGCGGCATTGACCCGATAGAAGCGCGCGGGAGCGGCGACGGATTGCGGAGGAAACTGCACGCGACCGGTCTGGTTGAGAAGCGTGGTGACCGTTGTCCAGTCGATGAGATTGGTGGAGGCTTCGAGCGTGCAGTTCTCGCCAGAGACTCCATCGAAGGTGAGTTCAACGCTGCCGTCCGGCAGTCGCACCGCGTTCAGTACACCCGACATGCTCCAGTTCAGACGGAGAAGCCCGGACGTGCCGTCGCGACCATCCACCACCACGGAGCAAGCAGTTCCGGCAGCGACATCAAACGTGATGCGGCTTAGTCCGGTGCCAGGGCGCGCGATGTTCTGCGCGAGCGGCGTCAACGCGACGGGCGAATCGCCGGCGTACGCCGCGAGCAACGTGTCGAAGCGGCTTCCGCCGGTGTCGAACGCCACGCGGCCACTTTTCGGCGCGGTCCAGCGGAACCACACCGAGTGCCCGCCCGGATTGCCCGCGTGTGCGGGTTCGCCGGATTCGCGGGTGGCCGTCCGGTTGTAGCCGAGGATCGAACCGTTCGTCCCGCCAAGGGATTGAGCATTGGTGAACGCGTCGTTGCGCGCGGGGTTGATGGACAGCACGGCCAGGCCAGAGTCAGCGCCGTCACCTCCGTTGTAGCCATCGGCGGCGATTCGGTATGTGGTTCCGGCGGTGGCGTTGAAACTCACCTGGCTTTGCAGGGTGCCGGTGTCGAAGTCGTCGTTGTGATCGACAATGGTGGTGCCGAGGCTCGCCAGGGTTGCGCCCCGGTAAACCGCCAGCAGTGTGTCAAAGGAGGAACCGAGCAGCGAGACGGTGGCCGGCCCCGTGTAGGGTGCTGTCCATCGGTACCAGATCGAATTGCCGCCGTTGTTGTTCGCGTGAGTGGTTTCTCCCGTCTGTTTGGTGGCGCACCGCGTGTCACCGAAGACGGTAACGCTTTCGCCGCTGAGCACGGTCGCGCTGGCGAAGGCGTCGTTGGGCGGCGGGTTCGTGCAAGGCGGATCGATGTAAACAGGGAGAACCGCGATGTTGTTGTTGGAGTTGATTTCCACAAGGCGGTTGAGCGGGTTGATGTGGACTTCGAGCGCATACTGGCCGGGCGGGACAGCGGTCACATCGACATACTGGCAGGCGAGATTGGCGCTGTAGATATCCGCCCAGCCGGCCTGCAAGCCCTGATAGCCGCAGTTGTATCTGGCCGTTGCCGGGGCCGTGGCAAATTGGCGCCGGCTGTCCTCGAGGCAGAATCCAAACTTCGCGTTCGTGGCCACAGCCTGTCCCTGGCCGTCGAGCAGACGGAACTTCGCGTAGTAGCGGAACTGGTTGTATTCGTTGCAGGGATTGTATTCAAAAAGCGGACTGCCGATGGCGGAGCCAATCACAACATCCTCGTCGCCCTGGTTCAGCGTCTCCACCGCGAACCTCAACAACTGTCGCGTCCCGGCCTGGGTGCAGCCGTTGCCGATCTGGCAGTCGCCCGGCTGAAAGGTTCGTGTGATCACGGACGGCTGAATGGAGTTGGTGAGAATCACGAGGTCCGGTCCACGGCCCGGCAGGAACGATTGATCCCAGCTCAGCGTGAAATCGCCCACGGCTCCGTCGCGGCCATCGACGGCAATCTGGTAGATCGATCCGGGAATGAGATTGAACTCCACAGGCTGGTTCACGGCGGATGCCACGGAACTCAGGCTGCCGAGGCTTCCGCCACGATAGACGGCGACAAGGATCGGCACCGCGCTGCCCGTCGGGTCGAGCCGCATCCGCCCGCCGCAGTTCGCATGAAAGCGGTACCACACCGAATGCCCTCCGGCATTGCCTGCGTGATTCGGCTCGATGATGTCCTTGCTCGCATCAATGTTCGATCCAGCCACCGATCCATGGGCGCCGAAGAGCGGGGCTGGGTTGGCGAAATCGTCGTTCGCCGGAGCCGCCGCTTGAACGACGCCTGACGCCGTGGAGAACAGGGCGACCACGATGATCCGCCCATACTGGTGCCACGAGGCGGGAATAATTCGGTGGGATGGTTCCATAGCTGACTCCTTCAAGGCCATAGTCGCGCCCGATAAAAGCGGTAAAGTTCCGTCCCCAGTGGCTCGGTGAATTCCCGAACGCCACCAGCGGGTGCGTTCGTCCAGCGCGGCAGCCAGTCGGTAAGATTGCCGGAGGTTTCGATGACGTAGGGCTGGCCGTCGAATCCAAACAGGCGCACTCGGAACGGCCCTCCCGGCTCCGGCAGCGGCAGCTCCAGTCGCGGGGGAGCCAGCAGCATCGCCGGACGCACCCAGCCGATCAATTCGAGATCGAAGCTTAGGTCGTGGCTTCCACCGACGGCCTGGTGGACCTCCACCGCCAGCACGTTCGTTCCCTCGACCAGCGCGGACGGCGCGAGGGATGTCTCGATGAACTCGATCTCCGCATCGCCCTCGACATTCGTCAGCGCGAGCGTCCCGTGCGACAGCGGCCCCGGCGGCAGATTGTTCCGCAACACCTCGACGCCGTTCAGGTAAACCGCCGCGCCATCATCGCGCAGGACACGCAACAGGACATTGGTGTAGAGCGAGGCGTCCGCGACCGTGAACGCGCGACGAAAGTACGCCGTCTCCACGGAACCATTTCCGATGACGGTCATCTCGTCGTCATCGCCGAAGCCGAGTTCCGCCATGCCCGGCAGCCACGCAGAATCGTCGAAGTCCGCCTGACGCCACGCTGGGTTGGGCGCGGAATTGTCATCAAGGAGTTTCCAATCGGCGCTCGTGCCCACCAGCCGATACGGGCCGCCTTCCCTCGGCAGCCCGTCGATCCACGCGCGCACCAGCGCCACGGCCTGGGTGTCGGTTACATTCCGGCCCAGCGGCGGCATCTTGAAACTGTCCAGCCGGGCGAGTCGCGCGAGAATCATGGAGCGCTCCGAATCGCCGGGAGCGACAAGACGCGGGTTCCAGAGATCGAGCGATTGCGCCACGCGGGCGTTGACCAAGCCCTGCTGCGCCAGCGGCGTCTGGTAACGGGCGTCGAACGAGGCGTGCGCCGGGCCGCCGGGACGGTGGCAATGCGAACAGTTGGAATCGAGGTGGGAACGCACGCGCGCCTCCAGCGTTGCCGATGAATCGGACAGACCTGCCATTTTCGGCAGCGCGGGAAGGTTTGCTTCGGGTGGCGGATTGGCGAGCAGCCCGAGATGAATCCACGTCCGGAGCTGGTTGTCGGTGATGCCCGTCGCGTCGTAATGATAATCGCGATTGAGCTGCGCTGTCTTTGGTCCGAGCACCAGGCCCGACGGGACGTTGTGACACGTCATGCACTCGTACGCACTGGGGTACGACCACCGTTGCTTGCGCGTGCCGGTCGCCGTTTGCACCGTGATGTTTTCGGAGAGACCGGTGAACAGAAGGTCCGCGTCAGTATTGTCAGCCCGCCACCGATAGGTCGCGCCGAACACCGCATTGTTGCTCCCCACGACGAGCAGCCGCGTCTCGATGCGTTTGCGGATGGCGGGATTGGTGTCGTTGACGCCGAGTTCAAAATGTTTCACCAGCACCGTGCCCGGCGGGAACGTCCATGGACCGGCTTCCGCGAAGGTGATCTGAGCGTTCGTCGGCACGGCGATCCAGCGCCACTTCAGCGCCCCGTCCGTCCAGAGCGGCGAGTTCACGTCGAATGGAATCAAGCCCGGGGCGGGCGTCAACGCGGCCACATCGCCGAACGCCCCAGTCTGCGAAAGCGCGGGTGGAAACGATGTGGCGGAGGTGGCCGGCAGCGCGCCGTTCAGGAACGGGCCGACGGAAGGCCGGTTCTCCAGACCGTATGGCTGCGCCCCGGCCGCAAGCGGGCCGTGCCACGCCGCCAGCAACAGAGCCGCCGCGATCTGGAGAGCGAGGAAAAAACGACGACCGTGCCGAACAGAATGACGACTCATGGGTAAAACAGGACTGGCACCTGACCAGCCCATGTTTATCTATCCCAAGACGGCCGGGAGAGACTTGACCTGCGTCAAAGACCTTCGCGCTTTCGCCGGAAGCCGGTCCGAACCCATCATCCCGCCTGAAGCACCTTCAACATCGCACGGTCCAGCTTGTGGCCGCGAAACTCTTCGTAAGCGACGTCGGTTCGCCCGCTGTCGAGGACGCCGAAGCTGCCGCGCAAATTCCACAACGCCCAACCCCAGCCGGCCTCCCTCCACAGCCCAAGCTGGTCACGCATCCAGGCGAGCGTGACGGCGTGCGGCGTCCGATTGTGCGTGCCCCATTCGCCGACATGCACGCCCACGCCGCGTTTCTCCAATGCCTGCCACGGCACGATGCGTTCCCGCCGGAGGCGGTCCTTGTTCCACTCCGGCTTGTCGCTTTCCTTCAACGGCCACGTCGGCTCGGCCCATTTATCAGAGCCGTTCACCCAGTTCGCCTTGTGATGGCTCACGCGCATCGGATCGTAACCGCGCGTGCTCTGGCCGATGCCCAGGCCGACGAGTCCCTCGACCGGATCGCGTCCCCAGCGCAGGCCATCAGCGATGATGAGCCGCTGCGTATCTTCCGCGCGAATGGCAGCGACGAGATGTTTCACGACGCGCACGTAGGTTTCGGCGGGAATGTCCGGCGGCTCGTTCAGAAGGTCGAAGCTGACCTCGCGATTGGGCAGACCTTTGTAGCGTCGCGCGAACATCGCCCAATGCGCCGCGCACGCATCGAGCGCCGCCTCATCCTTCCAGAGATCGAGCGGCTCCTTCGGCGGATTGACGCAGTAACCCGGCGCACGATGCAGGTTGAGGTTGATGTGGACCCCGTGCTTCTTCCCCAGTTCGACGGCCTGATCGATGTGTTTGAGCTCCGTCTCGTCCCTCTTCAGCCAGCGCGCAGGGTCCGGCTCAGACCAGCAGTGATACGACATGGGCAGTCGCGCGAAGTCGAAGCCCCACTCCTGCATGATCCGAAAATCCGATTCACGATACGCCGGGTTTCCCCCGTGGCGGCGGGTGAACTTCTCCAGCAAGTTAAAGCCGCGCCAGCGAAGGAGCTTCGTGGCGGACGGTTCAGTCGTGACGGTGGCCGAGGCACGCGAAAGCACCAGCGGGACGGCGCTGGCTGAACATGTCGCAGCGGCGGTGGTCTTGAGGAAATGACGGCGTGAGATCGTGTTCATCGGGCTTGATCGTAGGCTTGATAGGCTTGCTTTAATCTCTCCACCGAAGCTGCGCCGCGATGAATCCACACGCGATAGCGGCAGCGGATGGTTTCGCCTGGCTGGAAGGTCTTCGGTTTCACGCCGGGCCAGCCGAGGCAGAGGACGCCGTAATGCCGGGTGAGCCATTCCGGCGGATAATCGGGATGGTCCGGCGCGACGAAGATCGCGGCCCCGCTGGCCTGCTCGCGCCCGGCGAAACGCGCGGAGAGATCAGCCCACGGCAGTCGCGTGATGGTGAGATCCTTTTCACCCTGGCCCAGGGGCGTGGTGATCACGGTGTTGGTGCGCGGCGCGAAACGGAGGGTCAATCCGCCGTAGCTCTTGCCCTCGGCGCCTTCGAGCGTGAGCGGTTCGGCGATCGGGGTCCAGGTCAGTTCGACATCCAAAGCGCGGTCGTCCCGGATCGATGGCGTGGTGCGAATCCACACTTGTTCCCGCACCACTTTGCGTTCGCCCACATACCAGCCGTTCTCAACACCGAGCGTCGCGCCGTTGGCCCCGGCCTCTCGTGACAACCAGCGCTCGAAGCGGTGCTCAATGCCATTGAGCATCCAGAGATCGTAGTGCTGGTCGCCGATGCGGACGTGCGGCCACGACCAGAACAGGCCGCGATGATGGTAATGATCTTTCGGGAAGTCATCCGTGAGCACTTCGCCATCGGGTCCGTAGAGCGGATGGATGTAGCTGCTGCGAGCGCGGTCGGCGGGCACGCCAGCGGGCGGCTTAATGACTCCGTGGTTGTAAACGAACACCGGCCGGTCGCCCTCAAACAGGGCGAGCGACTTGTCGGTCGTGTTGGTGAACCGGAAGGAGTCGGCGGCGTTCAGGCGCGCGGCGGGGAGAATGGCGGCGACGAACAACAGGTTGAGGAATTTGAATGTCATATATCCTTCACCAGCATCTCCCGCAACTTCGCCTCGTCCACCTCGACACCGAGGCCGTGACCCGTTGGCACCGCGAGTTCGCCGTCCTTCACCTCGAACGGGTGCTTGAGAATGCTGCCGCTGAGAAACTGCGGGCCGTTCAGCGCCGCGGGATATTTCAGATCGTAGGCGGCGTAGAGCGCAAGCGAGGCGGCCAGTGAAATGTCCGGGTCGGTCAGGCCGCTGCCGAGAAACATCAGGCCGGCGCGCTGGACGATTTCGATCTGGCGGCGCGCTTCGGTGATGCCACTGCAACGGGCAGGCTTCATGGCCACGCCGTCGAGCAGTTCAAGCTTGATGAACTCTTCCAGCTCGACCGAGGACACGATTCCTTCGTCCATGATGATGGGCAGCGCACCCTGCTTCTTGAGGCGGCGATAGCCAGTGAGGCGGTTGGCCGGAAGCGGTTGTTCGAGCACGGGCACGCCAAGGTCTGCAAGCTTCGGCGCGACTGCGAGCGCGGTGGCCTCGTCGAAACCGCCGTTGGCGTCGGCCCAGAGAAAGCCGTCCGGTAAGAGGCGTTTCACCAGGCGGCAGAGTTCGAGATCGAACTTCGGATCGGGCGCGACCTTGACGTTGAAATGCCGGTAACCACGCGCCCGTCCCTGCGCGATGAGGGGTTCGACCTCGTCGAGCGTGCGAGGGTTGAGCGTCCAACTCAACGTGAGACGGTCTCGGCCTTTGCGGTTCCAGCGTTGCGCAGCGGATTGCTTGAGCAACTTGCCGGTGAGATCGAATAGCGCGAGGTCCACGCCCGCTTTGCACATCGGCTGGCCGGTGGAGAACGACGGCGCGATGGCGCGGTTCATCGCCGCGTGGATGCCTTCAATGTCGAACGGATCGAGACCGATCAGTTCCGGCGCGAGATGGCGCGTGAGCGTGGAGTGAACCGTCTCCAGCGTCTCGTAACTCCACTTTGGAATCGGCACGCTCTGGCCCCAGCCGACCGCTCCGTTGCCCGCCGTAATCTTCACGACCACGGCTGGCCGGCCCGCAGGACTTCCGGGTGGGCCTTCAAAGAATTTGAACCGGCCCGCCATGGGGTAGCGAATGGGAAAGCTTTCGACTCTGGCTATCTTGGCTTTCATTGGTGCAGCAGCCCGCGCGGGCCAGGGCAAGGCGAGCGCGGCGGCAGACAGGCCGAGCGCGCCGAAGAAATCACGGCGTGTGGAGCGGTGGTTCATTCGTTTCCAATCAGGCACGGGTACTCCGCAGGGTTTTGAAATTCTTGAACCCCGCCTTCCTCGCCACGTTGAACGCGCCATACGGCTCGCGCTCGGGTCGATGAAGCATCCGGTTCGCCTCGTCGTCGTTGAACTGTTCCTTCTCTGGATCCCACTTGAGCGGCCGGCCCAGCTTCATGCCGATCCATGAGACGAGACAGGCCGTGTTGGAGCGATGACCCGTCTCTGCGTTGGTCGTGGCTTCCTTCCGCGCCTGGATGGCTTCGAGCCAGTCGAGGTGATGATCCCAGTTGGGGCTGCGATGGAGTTTCGACTTTAGCTCCGCATCGGGAACCGCCAGCAACTTCGGATCGCTCGCGTGGAGACTCTTCGCTGAATCCGCCGCGCCCCGTGTGACCCAGATCCAGCCATCCTCGCCCTCGAAGCGCACGCCGTTCGGTAGCTCATCGCTGATGGTTGCGATCACGCCATTCGCGTAGGTCAGCCTCGCCGAATACTTGCCATGCACGTCCCAGAAGCTGTCCCGTCCCGGCCACTGGGCTTTGGCGTCCACCGCCACCGGCCCGGAGTATTCCGCGCCCATGCCCCAGTGCGAGATGTCCACATGGTGTGACCCCCAGCCGGTGATCATGCCGCAAGTGTAGGTGTTCAAACGCAGCCAGCCGGGGCGGCCAAAAATCCTCTTCGGATCGTCCGTCTGCGGATGCACGCGATCCTCGGTGTAAGGGACGTGCGGTGTGCAACCGAGCCAGGCGTCGTAATTCAAACTGGCAGGCACAGGCATCGCCATCGCATTACCACCGGGCGGATCAATCGGCAGGCCGATCTGGATGGACTTGAGCTTGCCGATGACGCCGTTGCGAACGAGTTCGCAGGCGCGATGGAACTGCGCCGTGGAACGCTGCTGCGAGCCGATCTGCAACGCGCGTTTCTGCGCACGCACCACGTCGCTCACCAACCGGCCTTCCGCGATGGTCATGCTGAGCGGCTTCTGCACGTAGATGTCTTTGCCCGCCAGCGCAGCCTCCACCACGGGCTGCGCGTGCCAGTGGTCCGGCGTGCTGATCATCACCGCATCGATGTCCGGGCGGGCGATGATCTCGCGGTAATCACCATAGGTTTTCACGGCTACAGTTTGCGAAAGAGATTTTTCGTACGATTGCTCAATCTTCCGGCGGCCCAACTCCGCGCGCATGGAATCAAAGTCCGCCACCGCCACGATGCGTGCGCGCTGCGGGTGCTTCAGCACACCCGGCATGTCCATGTCATTCGCGATCCTTCCGCAACCAATCTGTGCGATCTGAATCAACTTGCCCGGCGCTCCGGCCCCGAGCACACGCGCGGGGATGATGGTCGGGAAACCCATCACGGCGGCAGAGGCTCCGGCGAGTTTGAGGAACTGACGGCGACTGAAGTTCGAGCGGTTTGATTTCATGGCCGGTTTAGGTTCGTGGTTGTTGTGTTCGTGTCTCCCATCACCCAGCGGATGCCGCCGAGGAGATGGCGACGGAAGGCTGGGTCTGAGTAGTATGCGATCTTGTGTCCGAGCGACGTGTAGAAGACCCGCCCGCCATCGAACTCGTGGCACCAGGCCAGCGGGAAAACTCCGTGCGACTTCTCTCCTGGTGCCGTCGTGAGCTTCGCGTCCTTCAATGTCGTCGTGTCCGCCGCCAGCAGCACCCGGATGCCCGGATTCAGGTTCGTGAAGAAGTAACATTCGTCCTCCCATTTCCAGGTGGCCGCGAGATGCGCCGTGGCCGGATGCTTTGAATCGACGACGTTGGCCGTGAACTTTTGCAGCGGCGAATGACGGAGGAACTTCGCCCCTTGAAGCTTTTGGAAATAATCCCACTGCCGTTCCGATCCGGTGGAAGAATGGATGCCGACGAAGCCTCCGCCGGCACGAATGAACCGCCGGCACGCGGCACGTTGCTCATCATTGTCAAATGCCTCGTTGTTCGAGTTGGCGAACACCAGCGCGCGATATTGCTTCAGGTTTCCATCCGTGAACACCGCCGCGTTGGTCGAAACCTCCACGCCGAATCCGTTTTGAGTTCCCAGTTCCCGGATCGCCGCCGCGCTGGTTGCCAGATTGTCATGCACGAATCCCTTGCCGTTCCTCTGGTAAACCAGAAGGCGCGGTTCCGCGCCTGAGAGCCGGCCGGGAATCAGCAAATGGACGGCCGCGAAGACGAGGCAGAGGACGCGCAGGTTTGTTTTCATATCACGGTGCGAGCCTTTCAACTTTCCAACTCCCTTCTTCCTGCCGCGTGTAGAGAAACCGATCGTGGAGCCGGTGGCCGCGTCCCTGCCAGAACTCGATCTCGCGCGGCACGACACGGAAGCCGCCCCAGAAAGACGGCATGGGCACGCGCCCTTCCTGAAACTTGCGCTTCGCCTCCTCCCATTTCGCTTCGAGCAGCGCCCGCGCGGACACCACCTGGCTTTGCGGCGAAGCCCACGCGCCGATCTGGCTGCCAAATGGACGGGTCACGAAATACGCTAGCGCCTCGCTCGCCGGCGCGCGCTCCGCCACGCCACTGATCGCGACCTGTCGATGCAGCGCCAGCCACGGAAAGAGCAGGGACGCGTTTGCGTTCTCCGAGATCTGCCGCGCCTTGCGGCTCTCCAGATTCGTGTAGAAGACGAAACCGCGTTCATCGAAGCCCTTCAGTAAAACCGTCCGCTGCGTCGGCCGCCCGTCCGCGCCCACCGTCGCCAGGCTCATCGCGTTCGGTTCGACGAGATCGGATTCGCACGCCTCACGCACCCACGCCGCAAACTGCTCGAAGGGGTCAATGCGTAGATCCTCCCGACGCATCGGGTCGCGATCGTAATGCACCCGCAGGTCATGAAGTTTCGTGACTTTCACTGTTGTTCAGATTGCCCGACAAGAGGTCAGCGAGAATTGACCAGTGTCAAAGGTTGCGATGCTCCGTCCGGTTGAGTTCACCGTCCACCTCTGCGAGATGTCACGCTTCACCGCCCCCTCCAGAATGCTTGGGAAGGGTCGAACTTGATTCAAGTCAAAGCAGTCGGCGGTTGTCCCTGGTTTCTTGACGCCGGTCAAAGTCACGCCGTCCCCCCGCCGCTAGTGTGCGCTCCAAGAAAGAACTTCAAATGATCGGCAGCCAAACAAACCGGAAGCCCCTCGCAGCGGATCACTCCAGCGGAGCAACGCTCTCGCCTCTCGCTGAGATGGCACGCGCTGGACAAGACTTGCGGACGCTTTCAATGGATTATTCCCTGACGCGTCGTGCGCTGGGGCTGGCCATCGGCAGTTTGTTGCTGGCTGGATGCTTCTCTTTGTTTTTGATTGTCGGGCGAATGCCGGTGTTCTCCGAGTGGGTGAGTGATCCGCTCTTCTTCAAGCGCTGCCTCGTGCTGCATGTGGATCTGGCGTTGGTCGTGTGGTTCTTCTCCTTCGCGGCGGGCTTGTTCGCGTTGATTCCCGGGGATCGTTCCAGCCACACAGCGTTTCGCGTCGGCTTCGGCACGGCGCTGGCCGGAGTGCTCGCGATGATTGTCGGCACGATGATTCCGGGCACGGCTCCCGTCCTCGCGAACTACGTACCGGTGATCGACAACCCGGTTTACGTCACCGGCGTGGCGCTGTTATTCGCGGGCCTGCTGCTGTGTTTCATCAATGAACGCCTGTTTGTGCGCGTGATGGAAGTCTCGGACGAGGCTCCGGCCTCGGTCTGGCAACCGTTCCGAGTGACGCCGGATGTCGCCATCGCGCTGAAGACGACGGCGCTGGCCTACATGGCGGCGATGGTGACGTTCATCGCATCGTGGGCTTCGACGCCCCATGTGCTGGACGCGAAGTCGTATTACGAGCTGGTCTTCTGGGGCGGCGGCCATGTGCTGCAGGTGGCGAATGTCTCGGCGATGCTCGCCGTGTGGCTGCTGCTGCTCGGATCGTTGTTGAAGCGCGCGGTGCTTTCTCCTGGCACGGCGCGCGTGTTGTTCGCGCTGCTGTTGCTGCCGCATCTCGCCGGGCCGCTCTTGACACTGGACGGCACGGTGACTCCACCTACCGGCTCGGATTCACGCGGTTGATGCAGTTCGGCATCGCGCCGGTGGTGCTGGTGGTAATGGCAATTTGCCTACGCCGGGTGCGTGATGCGTGGCGCGCGGGTGCGCTGACCAAGCGTGACTGGTCGGATGTCCGTCTCGCCGGGTTCACTGCCAGCGCCGCGCTGACGATCACGGGATTCCTGCTCGGTTCGGCGATCCGCAACTCCAACACCATGATCCCGGCTCACTACCACGCCTCCATCGGCGCGGTGACGGTGGCGTTCATGGCGGTCAGTTACTTGTTGCTGGAACCGATGGGCTTCCGCCTGCCTGCGGATCGACTGACGCGATTCATCCCGTGGCAACTGCACCTGTTCGGCTTCGGGCAGGTGATATTCGCGATTGGCTTTGCCCTCGGCGGCATGCACGGCCTCGGTCGCAAGGCGTACGCCGCGGAGCAGCACATCCGTTCAACGGGCGAGTTGATCGGCGTGCTGGTGATGGGCGCGGGCGGACTGGTGGCGGTGGCGGGAGGCTTGTTGTTCCTGCTCTTCATGGTGCGCGCCGCCCGATCGCGATTCTCTTTTTGGAGTTCGACAATGAAACCGCAACCCCTCGCGAGGACCAATGCATGAATGACGAAGAAAAAAAACATCCGTTGCAGAAGTTGATGGACAACCCCTGGCTGCTGCTGACGCTGGGCATTCTCATTCCCTTCCTCTCCTACACCATCTGGGGCTGGATCGAACTGCTGATGATCAAGCCGCTGCCCTGACCCCCGAGATTTATGAGCCAACAAACTGCCAGCAGTATTGAGTGCCCGAAGCCGGGCTGGTTTCACGCGCCCACCGGGAACGAGCGCACCTGGATTGGCCTCGCGCTCGCGTGGTGCCTCGTCATGTCCCTGATGATGCCCTACTGGCACTTCAAGGGGAAACAGAACAGCTCCGGTGAATCTTACTCGGTCAAACCCGCCGATTTCATCAAGCGCACGGAGAAATTCGTCCTCGCCAATACCGGCACGGAAACCTTGCTCGACGAGGGTATCGCGCCGGTCGTGGCCGCGCCGCCGGGTGATGTCTTCCTGATCGCCAAACAGTTCTTCTGGTTTCCGATCCTGAAGCTTCGCGCCGGCGAAACCTACCGGCTGCACTTGTCCTCGGTGGATTTCCAGCACGGCTTCTCTCTCCAGCCGATGAACATGAACTTCCAGGTCGTGCCCGGCTACGACCACGTCCTCACCATCAAGCCGCAGGCACCGGGCGAGTATCCGATTGTCTGCAATGAATTCTGCGGCATCGGTCACCAGAACATGGTCGGAAAAATCATCGTGGAATAATTTATGACGACACCAGCACAACCCTCCTCCGCGCGCTCCATCATCGCCGGGATTGGCCGGCGCATTTGTGACACGACCGGTCTTCCGGTGTGCCTCGACGCGCAGCGATTCATCAAACTCAACGCCGTGGCGGGCGTGGTGTTCCTGCTTATCGGCGGCATCGGTGCCCTGCTGCTCGCGCTCACGCGCTGGCAGGCGGTCCATCTTCTGCCCGTGGACTGGTTCTATCGCATCCTCACCCTGCACGGCATCAACATGCTCATCTTCTGGATCCTCTTCTTCGAGATCGCGATCCTCTACTTCTGTTGTACCTCGCTGCTGAACACGAAGCTCTTCTCCACCAAACTCGCGTGGACAGCGTTCCTGATGATGCTCGGCGGCGCGGTGATGGTGGATGTCGTGATCATGGAGGGCAAGGCCGACGTGCTGATGACGAGCTACCTGCCGCTGCTGGCGCATCCGCTCTTTTATCTGGGCATCATCCTCGTCGCCGTGGGCACGCTCATCGGCGTGTTCAACTACTTCCCCACGCTCTACAAGGCGAAGAAGGAAAAGAACTATCACGGGCTCCATTCCACTCGTCGTCTTTGGCGCCACAGCGGCGGCGATCATCGCCGTGGTCACGCTCCTGCACGGCGCGATCACTATCGTGCCGACGTTCCTTCACTCGATGGGCTGGATCGGCCAGCCCGATCCGCTCTGGTATCGCATGACGTGGTGGGGACTTGGGCACATGTCGCAGCAGGTCAACGTCTGCGCGATGGTCTCCGTCTGGTATCTTCTCGGTGCCATCACGACGGGCGCGAAGCCGCTCAATGAAACTGTCTGTCGCGGCGCGTTCCTGCTCTACATCTTCTTCATCAATCTCGCCTCCGCGCACCATTTGCTCGTGGACCCCGGCGTGAGCGCCGGTTGGAAAATGTGGAACACGTCCTACGCGATGTATCTCGCGGTGCTGGCCTCGATGATTCACGGCTTCACGGTGCCGGCGTCGGTCGAAGTCGCGATGCGCGAGAAGGGTTACGTGAGCGGCCTGTTCGGCTGGCTCACCTCCGCGCCGTGGCGCAACCCAGGATTCTCCGCGTTCATCCTATCGCTCGTGATCTTCGGGTTCGGCGGCGGCATCACCGGAGTCACGCTTGGCACCACCCAGATCAACATCATCGCGCACAACACGCTCCGCATCCCCGGGCATTTCCATGTCACCGTCGTGGGTGGAACGACGCTGGCGTTCATGGGACTGGCCTATTACGTCGTGCCGCTGCTCTTCCAGCGCGAGTACCTCTTCAAGCCCCTTGCGCGGTTGCAGCCGTATCTGTTCGGCATCGGCATCACGATGATGGCGATGGGCATGTCGTTCGCCGGCTCGATGGGTGTCGCCCGCCGCAGCTGGGATATTGCGGCGACGGGTTCCGTGTATGGGCCGACGGCGCATTTGTTCCTCGCGATGGTGGGCATCGGCGGCGTGCTGGCCTTCCTCGGATTGCTCACGTTCATCCTGCTGACCGTTCTCACGCTGCTCTTCGGCCGCTCCAACGCCGGACAGAAAATGGAAGACTGGGGTTCGCCGAGAACGCTCGTCACCGGTTCATCCCATGCGCCATCGGGCGTGGTTCCCGTCGGCGGCGGCGCGGCTGGCCTCGCCGTGGCGCGCGAACATCCAACTCAAGGCACATTGGTGCTGGCGCTCGTCTTCCTGGGTTGCTTCGCGGTGTATTACTTCGCGAACTGGAAGGCCCTCGCCGACGTGTGGCCGGTGCGTTGAGTTGCGGACTGGGAAGCCACGAATGAACACGAATGCACACGGGGAGGTGGCAGAAGCCGGCACGAGATGCACGCGGAGGCGCAGGGCGCCACGCCACGCGCGCTCCATCGCGTTCATTCGTGGTTCACAGACTAGTCGCCTTCCTAGGTAGCGGTTCCTTTGCGGCTTTTGCGATCTTCGTCCTGCTCTTCTACACGGTGTTCATCGCCGTCATGGCGTTCGCGCCGCCGGGAACCGGGGCGTGGGCCGCCTACCTCGAAGAATTCCGTCTGCGCTGTTTCCAGCTCGATCCGGTCAGCGGCGTCATGCGGATGCCTTCGATTGTTCTCATGCTCACGGAACCGCTGCCGCTCGCGGCGATCTTCTTCTTCCTCTGGCGCGCGCCGCTTCGTCGCGTATGGAGCGAACAGCGACTCATGTTCGCTCACGCGGCCGGAGCGGCGCTGCTGCTGGTGGCGTCCATCGCGGTGAGCCTCGTCGGATTCGGCTCCAGCCGCGCGGATGCGACGCCGACCGGGCTGCCGTTCCCGGCAGATCGCCTGCGCACGACGCTGCCGGTGCCGGAGTTCAACCTCGTGAATCAGGACGGCAACGCCGTGCGCCTCGCGGACTTCAAAGGCCGCGTCGTGCTGCTCACCGCCGTGTATTCCACCTGCACGACCACGTGCCCGATGATGCTGTCGAAGATCCGTCAGGTGCTGGCGGAGCTGACTCCCGAGCAGCGCTCCCAGCTCGCCGTAGTGGCATTTTCGTTGAATCCGGAGGCGGACACGCGCGAACTGCGCGCCGCGACAGCCCGTATCTACGGTCTGGACCAGGCGCAGTTTCACTTCGTCAACGGCATGCCCGCCGAGATGAACGCGCTGCTGGACAAGCTCGCCGTGGCGCGCACGCGCGACGAAAAGACCGGCCAGATCATGCACTCGAATCTCTTTTACCTGATCGACCGCGAAGGCCGCATCGCCTACCGGCTGTCGTTGAGCCAGCGCGAACAGTCGTGGCTGGGAGACGCGTTGCGCGTATTGTTGGCCGATCCGGCGTGATTTCATGTCGGCCACTTCACCGTCAACCCCACCGTCCGTTCCCCCGAATCCTCCCGAGTGCGAGAACCTCTCGGAACTCGCCGAACAACTCGCGCGCCTTCATCCCATCCAGACGCCCGCCGTCGTTTCCGAACCGGCGGTGCGCGGAGAAAAGCTCTGGCGCGGCCTGGAGAACGCGCTGCTCTGGATCGACCGTCTGATCGAGCGCGCTCTGCCACCGGCGCTCAATCCTCTCGGGCAGTTGGGCGCGATGGCGAACATGTGCCTGATCATCGCCGTGGTCTCCGGGGTGGCGCTGCTGCTGTGGTACACGCCGAGCGTGCATCTTGCCTACGATTCGCTGGAGAAGCTGCGCACCGGTTCTTTTCTCGGCCAATGGGTGCGCTCTCTCCATCGCTACAGCTCGGACGGCTGCGTATTGTTCATTCTCCTGCACGCGCTGCGCATCGTGAGCCAGCGACGGTTCACCGGCGCACGCTGGCTCGCCTGGACCACGGGGCTGCTGCTGCTCTCGGCGGTGTGGTTCATCGGCTGGACCGGTTACTGGCTGGTGTGGGACGTGCGCGGCCAGCACGCGGCGCTCGGCACGGCGCGCTTTCTCGACAAGCTCCCCGTGTTCGCGGAACCGCTCTCCAGTTCGTTCCTCACCGATGCCAGCGTGCCGTCGCTGCTGTTCTTCATCGTCTTCTTCATGCACATGCTCCTGCCGCTCGCGCTGGGCGTCGGCCTGTGGATGCACCTGATGCGGGTAAACCGCGCGCGCTTCCTGACCGGACGCACCATGACGGCCTGGATCGTCGGTTCGCTCGCAGTTCTGTCCGCCATGTTGCCCGCGACGAGCGCCGCGCCGGCGCGCATGTTGGAGAAGTCGCCCGGGTTCACGATGGACTGGTGGTATCTCTGGCCGCTGGCGCTCACGGACCGGCTCGGCGGCGGCGCGCTCTGGGCGTTCTTTCTCGGCACGGGCCTGGTCACGCTGGCGGTGCCGTGGTGGATGGTGAAGCGCCGTCGCACGCCGGAATGGAAGGCGAATGTCGAGGTGTCGCGCTGCTTTGGCTGCACGCATTGCGCGCTCGACTGTCCATTCAACGCCATCACCATGATCCCGCGCGAGGATGGAAAGCCGTTTCCCACGCAGGCGTCGGTGAACCTCGATCTCTGCGTCGGTTGCGGCATCTGCACCGGCTCGTGTGATTCGCAGGCCATCAATCTGCCGGCGTTCAACAGCCGCGCGCTGGAGAAGGAACTCAACGTCTGGCTTGACCTGCAGCTCACTGGAACCGCGCGTCCCTTCATCGCGTTGTGTTGCTCGGAATCCGCCGTGGCCGGATTGCGCCTCGGAGCGGACGGCCGATGCGCGGAACTTCCGCACTGGCGCATCGAACGCATCCCGTGCGCCGGCTGGGTGAGCGCGGTGCTGCTGGAGCGTCTCGTTAAACGCGGCGCGGCGGGCGTGCTGGTCGCCGGCTGCGGCGAGAGCGATCCGATCGCGCGCGACGGCATGACATGGCTCGGCCACCGCTTGCAGGGCGTCCGCGAACCGGCCTTCAATCCACGCAAGGCTGATCCCAATCGCGTGCGTTTCGTGAAGCTCAACCGGACGGAACGCGGCGGGGTGATTCGCGCCGCGCGCGAGTTTGAAACGCTCACGGCGCAATCGCAAACGCTGGACAGCAATGTGCCTCCTACACGCCACTCGCTCTTTCGCCTGGCGGCGGCCGGGACGGCACTTGCGATCCTTTTCTCCGGTCTGGCGTTCGCCTTCAGCGCGTTCGCCTATCGCACGGCCCATCGACCCGAGCCGGAGCTGGTGGTTTCCTTCCATCACGTCGGTGCCGTGATGGAGCCGCGCAAGCTGACGAAGGAGGAGCTGGACAAGCGCCTGCCGCACATGCGCGCGCAGGTGAACGTCGGGCGGCAACGCGCGGCCGTAAGGGTCCGCGTGCAAGTCGATGGTCAGGTCGCCTTCGACCAAAGCTTCGCGCCGAAAGGATTGTCGCACGATGGCGCGAGTGTGGGATTGGTGCGGCTGCCGGTGGCTCCGGGTGCACGCTCCGTCAAGATTGACATGGCCGACACCGCCGACGCGGAGGTCTGGACGAAGCAGTGGGTGGACACAGTGACCTTCGAGACGAACCGCGCCCGCGTCGTGTTGTTCGACACCAAGGCGGGTTTCACTTTGCATTGAGAGGAGTCCAGCCGGATCTCTGAGGCCGATTCCAACGCGAGTCGATGCCTCTTCTGTCCCAGAGCGATGCTGCTTCGGTCACGCACTTTCCGTGCAGAGCCTTGACCTGAGTCAACGCCGCAGATGCTACGTAGGCGTATCAAAAGTGACATGATCGCTTCCGCACCCGTGAATGTGCCGACACTCACTGCGCCGATTGACGAACCCGTGGCGGGAAACTATTTCGTCGCAGCTTATCCGCCGTTCTCGGCTTGGGATTCGGCACAGGTTCCCGCGTTGCACGAAGCTCTCGCGCAACCCGCGCCCGCCGCGCCTCTCGGCCTCTACGTCCATCTCCCCTTCTGTCAGAAGAAATGTGACTATTGCTACTATCTCTCCTACATCGCACAGCCGGCGGCAGTGGTGGATCGCTATCTTGATGCGGTGGTGCGGGAGATGGAGCTTTACGCCGCACAACCCGGCGTGAAGGGCCGTCCCGTTTCCTTCGCGTATTTCGGCGGCGGGACACCGTCCACGCTCAGTTCCGCACAAGTCCGTCGATTGGGAGACGGGCTGCGCCGTGCGTTGGCGTGGGACAACGTCAAGGAAGTCACCTTCGAGTGCGCGCCGAGATCCGTGCGCCATGAGTTCCTGGAATCGTTGCGAGAGGTGGGCGTCACGCGCGTGAGCATGGGCGTGCAGAGTTTCGATAACGAGCTGCTCAAGCTCAACGGGCGCGTGCATTTGGCGGAGGATGTTTCTCGCGCTTACTCGATGATCCGGGAGGTGGATTTTGGCTGGGTGAACCTCGACTTGATGTGCGGCCTCTTGGGCGAGACGGAGGAGAAATGGCGCGAGTCCATCCGGCGGATCATTGAGTTGGAGCCGGACAGCGTCACGATTTACCAGACCGAGATTCCACACAACACGCAGCTCTATCGCGACCTGACGTCGGGCGCGCTGCCCGCTCTACCCCTTTCATGGGACATCAAACGCGCCCGACTTGACCAAGGCTTCCGCGAACTGGAGCGCGCTGGCTACACCGTCGTGAGCGCCTACAACGCGGTGAAAGATCCGCAGCGTCACCGCTTCCTTTACCAGGACTACCTCTGGCGCGGCGCGGACATGCTCGGACTGGGCGTGGCGGCGTTTGGTTATTTTGGCGGCGTTCATTTTCAGAACCAAGCCACGATCAAACATTACGAAGCTGCCGTGGAACAGGGTAAACTGCCGGTCACGCGCGCGTTCAAACTCTCCATCCACGACCAACTGGTGCGTGAATTCATCCTGCAACTAAAACTCGGTGAAGTGCCCATCGCACCTTTTCAAGAGCGATTCGGCCTCAACATCGTGGTCCAGTTCTACGCCACGCTGCGTATGTTCGCCAACGAAGGCTGGATCACAGTGTCCGATGAGGCCGTGCGATTGACACGCCGGGGTTTGCTGCGCGTGGACCGCCTGCTGCCGCGCTTTTACGACTCCCGATTTCAAGATGTCCGTTACACCTGAAACTCAATCCGCATCCATCCCATGAACACAAATCCATCGTCCCGATCCATCACGAACTGCGATGTCGCCGTCATCGGCGGCGGTCCCGGCGGCGCGGCCCTAGCCACGTTCCTCGCCCGCGCTGGTCATCATTGCGTCATCTTCGAGCAGTCGAAATTCCCGCGCTACCACATTGGAGAATCGCTCATCCCGCACACACATGGCATTTTCGACCGGCTTGGCCTGCTGCCACAATTGCGCGCGTCCGCCTTCCCGGTGAAGCATAGCGTTCGCTTCGTGTCGCACGGCGGAAAGGAATCCGTGCCGTTCTATTTCTCCGAGACCATTCCCGGCGAGCGCGCGCGCACCTGGCAGGTCGAGCGCAGCCAGTTCGACACCATGATGCTCGATCACGCACGCGCCGGCGGCGTCGAGGTTCACGAGCAAACCTCCATCGACAAGGTGCTGTTCGAGGATTCCCGCGCGGTGGGTGTCCAGACCGTGTCTGCGGACGGTGCCCGCTCGGAAGTGCGCGCAAAAGTCGTGGTCGATGCCTCGGGCCGCGCCTGCATCATCGGAAGGCAACTGGGCCTGCGCAGTCCGTTGCCTGAACTCCGGAAAGCTTCGGCGTGGGGCTACTTTCGCGGCGGCAAGCGACTGCCCGGCATTGACGCCGGCGAGACCACCATGTTCCTCATCCCTGGTGGCGGCTGGTTCTGGTACATCCCGTTGCCCGACGACATGGTCAGCGTCGGCATTGTGGCTGATCCGGAATACGTGTTCTCCGAGTCCGACGACATGGAAGCCGCGTTCACCCGCGAAGTCGCCAAGTGCGCCCCATTGGCTGACCGGCTCTCCGCCGCCACGCGCGTGGGACCGGTGCGCGGCTCACGTCATCTCGCCTACCTGAACCGCCAGACCTGCGGCGACGGCTGGGTGATGATCGGTGACGCCCGCGCGTTCCTTGACCCGATCTATTCGTCGGGCCTTTACCTCGCGCTGGGTTCGGCCGAACTCGCCGCGCAGTGCATCGACGACGCCTTGAAGAACAACGACGTCTCCGCCGCGCGATTGGGGGCCTTCGAACCGGCGCTCTGGAAAGGCGTCGATGTCGTGCGCCGTCTCATCCACGCCTTCTACGATCCGAACTTCAGCTTCCCGAAATTCGCCGAACGCTTCCCGGAACATCGCGCCGCGCTCATCGACTGCCTGATCGGCGACGTGATCAAAGACATGAGCGCCTTCACCGCCGCGCTGGAGCAAATGACACCGCCGCCGCCGCCCCTGGGCAGCAACATCCCAAAGTCAATCGCGCCCCAGATGGCGAGCGTGTAGAGCCAAAACTTGCGCATCCACCCAAATCCTTCCATGCACACACATCGTAACTCGATCTCTCGGTCGTTGACGGTGGTTGTAGCGGGATTAGCGGTAGCACTGATATGGGGCTGCGCTACATTGCAGCCCAAGCCTTCGCCGCCTATTTCCAAAGGACCATATCTTCAAGTGCCCGGCTCCGACACGATGACCGTGATGTGGGAGTCCCCCACCAATCATCCGGGCGCGGTTTACTTCGGTTGCGAGGCTCGCCTGGACCAGCGCCTCGGCCGAATCACACCCCGGAGACTGAGTGGTGTTTCTCCATTCCGGCGTACGAATGTCGTCGCTCGTCTCACCAATGGCGTGATGGTGATGAATACCAATGTTGTAAAGGGTTTCGTCACCAACAGCCACTACGTCTATCAGGCGACGTTGACCAATCTCCAGCCGGGTGCCCTTTACACCTACGCAGTTGAACTGGCGGGACAACGGACATCGCCCAAAGCATTTAGCACCTTTAGCGCGAAGCCAGACTCCGTGAGGTTCGTGGCTTATGGTGATTCGCGGAGCAACCCCAAAGTGCATCGCGCCGTCGCGCAGAGCTGAGACACGCCGGAGTTCGTCCTGCACCCGGATCTGGGACTACATTCCGTCGAAGGAGTTCTTTTCGAGCCTGTGGCGTAGGGCGGACGACGCACCTTTCGGGCAATCACGAGGAGGACTTAAAGAACTATCTCGCCTACTTCCCGATGCTGGGCACGAATCGCTGGTATTCGTTCGACGCTGGACCCGTCCACGTGCTTGCGCTCGACTACCATTTCGAGAAAACGACCAGTGCGCAGTTCAAATTCGCGCGGGAAGACCTGCTGAAGTCAACAGCTCCATGGAAGGTCGTATTCGTCCACAATCCCGTATTCAACTACGGACATCACAACTCGGGCTGGGGCCACCAGAGCTACCTGCCTCTTTTCCGGGAAGCCAGAGTGGACCTCGTATTGTCCGGACACAGCCACATGTATGAGCGCTTTCGTCCCGTCGCGCCAACCAACCAACCCGGCGCGTGGGCCGTCACCTGCATCACGACGGCAGGCGGCGGCGCTGAACTACACCGACCGCACACGCATCCGGCGCAGGCAGTGGCCATCTCGACAAATCATTTTACTCTGTTCGATGTCACTCGTGAGACGCTGCGCGCCCGCGCGATTCGCGTGGACGGTGTGGAGATTGACGCCTTCGAAATCCGCAAGCCCGGCGGACGTCAAGCCGCGGAATATCTGGCTCAAGTTTATCCCGAGGAGATGCTGAAGCCCACGAGCGGACCAATGCTCGGCAGGCCGCGACGCCGCCGGAACCACGGCGGTGCCATGTTGACTCGCCAACACTCAAAATTAACCTGATCCAGTCGACCTCGAAATTTCCTTGGCCCCTGAATCCACGGAGTTCTATGTCGTCAAGGAACTGCCCCTTCATGTCATGACGCCACGCCCGGGTACGACCAACCAAACCGTCTGGGTAACAGTGCATGCCATCGGCGGAAGAAAAATCAAAGGGCCGGAACTAGATCCGCCCTTGGTTTTCAAAGCCCGAGTTCTTACCGAGAAGGGAGAGACGCTCGCTTATGGGCCACTTTCGCGAACCTCAAAGACTGCGGCCAGCTTGGTGAACATGCTCGTCCATGACGACTCTACTTCATTCCAAAACACAGATGCCCCACACTCCAGGCACCATCCGCTCATGGCGCGTTAAACCATTACATGCTGACGGCCGCCCATTCCATACCCAGTTGAAAACAGTCCGTACGAAACTGGCCTTTCATAGGAGATCAATCTTGCTCGCAGCCTGCGCCAAACGAAGTCTTCTGTGCGGGAGACATCTCGTTACGCGCGGAGCTGCGGGCATTTAAGACGAGCGGAACCTGCTCGCGAAATTGGGAGAATGACTTTCGCTGATGCATGACAAATCCACCATGAACGACTCAGAGGGTGAGCATTCGCTCGATGAACGCAGCAAGACGTACCGAGAGGGGTGTATTACCGCCTGTGAAGATCGTGGTCTAATTTGAAGGCCCAGACGTATCTTGAAACTTGAAAGCGATTCTTCTGACTTGAGCAGCTCAATTCTAAGGGCGACTCCAATTCTCCAATTCTTTCGAGATCAGATTTGATACTGCCATCTGATACTGTTTGCGTTTTATGGAGCCTAAAATGGCTAAAAGCAGCTAAAGACTAAAGTGAGAAAAGTCCCGAAAAACAAGGGCAATCAAGGGGTGCTAAAGCCAGCAAAAGGGGTGGGAGCATTTTCCAGGCGTGTGCCTTAAACCACTCAGCCATCTCTCCACCGAGCGGCCATAATGTGGAGAAGCGGGCGCTTTGAGGCAACGCTTTTTCTGCATGGCGCATGGTTCGGCGCTTCGGCTGGCCAGCCAGCGTGAATTCCCGGCTGGCCATGGCGTCGGATTATTCGTTCAATCGCGACATCAATCACTCAATGAAAACCATCAGCCTTTTCCTCGTGCTCCTGACCGGAGCGGTTGTCCTGCCGTCGTCCGCACTCGCCGCCACCAAGCCGTTGCGCGTGCTGCTTATCACCGGCGGTTGCTGCCACGATTATGGCAAGCAGAAGGATTTGCTGAAGGAAGGGATCGAGAAACGCGCGAACGTGGAGGTCACGCAGGTTCACAGCGAGGACAAGAGCACCAAGGCGCGCTTCGAGATGTACGAAAAGGCCGACTGGGCCAAGGGCTACGACGCGGTCATTCACGACGAATGCTCCGCGGATGTGAAGGACATGCCGTACGTGCAGAACATTCTCAACGCGCACAAGGGCGGCGTCGGCGCGGTGAATCTGCACTGCGCGATGCATTGCTATCGGACCGGCACGGATGACTGGTTCCAGTTCGTCGGCATCCAATCAACCGGCCACGGCCCGCAGCTGCCGATCGCCATCAACTTCGTCGACAAGGATCACGGCATCACGCGCGGTCTCGAAGACTGGACGACGATCAACGAGGAGCTTTACAACAACATCAAGATCTTCCCCACCGCGCATCCGCTCGCCCGGGGCAAGCAGGTCGTGAAACGCAAGGACGGCACTGAAAAGACCGAGGACGTGGTGGTCGCCTGGGCCAATGAATTCGGCAAAGGCAAAGTCTTCAGCACCACGCTCGGGCACAACAACGGCACGGTGGGCGATCCCCGTTATCTCGACCTCGTGACCCGCGGAATCCTTTGGTCCTGCGGGAAACTTGGCGCCGACGGCAAGCCCGCGGCCGGCTACGCAAAGTAGAATCCGGCTCATCTTCCAGCCAAAATACGGTTAAGGCTCTCATCATCCGCTCCGATGAAGTGGGGAAGTCTGTCTCCGTTGGAGACATCAGAACCCATCCACAGGATGATGAAGTGCCATGAATCACGAGCCTCAGCTTGAAGGCGGCCCACGAGGAACTGCTGCCACCAAACTTTTCGGAGTCGTCTCCGCAGATGTCGCCATGGCAGTTGGTGCCTGGCTGCTTTGCCTGACCGGGCTGATGTCCCTCTTTACTCCATCCACCCTTCCCTCGGCCGCGATCCTTCGGCTGGCGTTGGTTGGAACGGGTTTCGCACTTTACGGCTATGGACGGACGCAGAAACAGCGCGACGCCCAGGCGAAGGTGGGCGCGAGCGAAACCCAGATGGTTCGCGGACTCGGCGGCTGGTTGATCGCCCTTGCCGTCCTCATCGGTGTGACTCTCGTGTCCGCCGTGGTTCAGGCCGTCACTGACATTCCGCTCATCGCCGAAGGGAAAGTCTGGGCCGCCTACACAACGCCGGGACAGCCCGCATACCATCCAGGCTGGGCGCTTCTGCTCACTCTCGACTGGGGCACGAATCTCTTCGTCATCGTGTTCTTCCCAGTTCTGCTCTCGCTCTTTCTTCAGCGCCGGCGAGCTTTTCGAGCGTTCACAGTCGGCACTCTTGTTTTTCTCGTCATCCTGTCGGCCATGCGCCTGTGGCAGGTCAACTACGTTCCGCACATCCCGAACGACGCGCAGGCTTCTCAGTTCTGGGCCCTGATCATGACGCTGGGCAATGCGACGATCTGGATTCCTTATCTGCTGAAGTCCAAGCGCGCCCGCATCACCTTCGACCAGTAGTCGATCAACGCCGGGTAGCCGCCCGCCATTCGAACCGTCCTCGCCTGCCGGCAAGCGCAGAAACTCTCGCAGGATAGTCCCACGCCGTCGCATCGTCAGAGGCGACATTCACCACACAACGCTCCGCCGCGAGCGCCAGCAGTTGCGGAACGTCGAGCACCCGCAGCACGTTCAAGTAATCCGGCTCCCGCTCGAACGATACGGTCGGTCGGTCGAGATCCAGTCGCTTGACTGAATCCTCAAAGACCGCAGCGCACGCGGCGTTGACGGCCATCACGCCGGAAGCCACAAGGCTCAACTCCGAGGAACTCAACGCTGGCACCAATCGCATGGCCCGGCACGCCTGCCGAACATCCCAGACGCGCATCGAGTCCAGCGTTTGCCCCAACAGCATGAAGCGCCGGCGAATCTGCACGATGCGACGCTGGTCCGCACTCCATGCGTTCAGCCCGATGCCCCGCGGGGCGAAGAACACGACCGCGACGTCGTCTGCCGTCAACTTCCGCAACGCTTTCTGCGCGTCAGCGGACAGCACGGGACTCGAGCTCGCGAGCAGGGACGATTCTTCCGCCAGCGCATCGCCAAAGACGCTCCGCAACTGCGCCAGTTCCTGACTCCATTGAACGTCGTCGAGAACTCGAAGCGAGGTCTTCCTCGCGGATGGGGTGCCCGTCTTGCTGAGCACATACAGCCGCAGTCGCATCGTCGGTTCGCTGTTGAAATCGAATCCCTCCAGCGTCAGTCCAGCGACCGAGCGGGTGAACTTTCGTTCAACGAGCAGAGGCGCCGGCTCGGTCGGCCACCCGGCGAAGCTGCGTTCGAGCAATTCCTGCTTCCAGCGCGCGGCGAGCGCAGACCATTCCGCTCGATTCGGGGGAACGGGCGCGGCAGCGGCCTTCGCCACGAACGTCGCGTGGATGTTCGTATTCACGGCGTCGACCGGAAGCGTTCGGAAGACTTTCAGTTCCTGCGGTGAAAACCGTCCGGTCGGCGAAAGGTCGACGATCGGATCTACACCCTTCAAATGCGCATTGAACCAGCGGAATACTGGTACCTGCAGATCCTGCGTGTCCTTGTGCGGGCCCGGCGCGATCACGAGACCAAGGTTCGTTGACGCGCCGAAAAGTTCATAGATGCGCCGAGTCTGGTCATGCACGCGCACTACGCCATCGAGCGGGAAGATCGTGTCGGCATCCGTGTTCACGATGAGCAACGGCCTCGGCGCCACCAACGCGGCGATTTGCGCGTAGTCCCAGCGCCGCGTGTTCACGGTGAACATGCAATCGCAATGCCCTTCCACCGTTCCGTCGATGACGTGGTTGTGCAGATCGGTGATGCCCGCGGTCGGAGCGACGGCCTTGATGCGATCATCAATCGCAGCAATCCACCAGCTATAGGCGCCGCCACCAGAACGGCCCGTGGCGCCGAAGCGGTTCGTGTCCACCTCGGGCCGCGTGCTCAGATAATCCAGCGCACGAACGCAGTTCCATGCCTCGACCCCCGCAGGCGAATAGCCGCGGCTGTTCCACCACCACATTCCCTCGCGATACGTGCCGTGATGAAGTCCGAGAATCTCGCCGAGCTGCAACGTGTCCACGACCAGGCAGACGTAGCCGCTGCGCGCGAACCACGCGCCGTAGTGTTGATACAGCGCCTTGTTTCCGTAGCTGACGCCGTTGGAAATGACGCCACCGTGGCCGTTGAGGTAGAGGATGGTGGGCGCGGGCTTCGACAGGTTCTTCGGCACATAAAGATTCGCGGTGACGTAGAGTCCGGGCAGCGACTGGAAGTGGAGGTTCTCGACGGTGAACTCTTCGCGTTCGAGCTTTCCCGTCACGGTGACGCGCAGATCGCCGCGAGGTGGTGGCGGATTCAGCCCGAGCATGTCGATCAGTTCGCGACGATATTCTTCGCGCCGCGACTTCCAGTCATCGAGCGAACGAATGTCCGCAAGACAGCGGGCGGACAACTTCTCCGTCTCGGCGCGGAATGTCTCGGCCAGCATCCGGTCGCCCGGAGTTTTGATCGCCAGAGGGTAATTGGCCGGTGTGGCCAGGCGAATCGTAAGGAGGAGTGTGCCGAGGACCAACAACTGGACGCCGGGGAATTTCATGCGGGCGAGAATGTGGCGTCGCGAAAGCTCTCGCAAGTCCCGAGGCGGGCGGAAGGACTCGACGACAACGGATTCCAGGGCGATACGCTTTGCCTTCGCCTGGCAATGCGGGTCTACTGCGGCGATGCGCGTGTTGATTGTGGGATGCGGTTACGTGGGAATTCCGCTCGGCGCCGAGTTGGTGAAGCTCGGCCACGAAGTTTTCGGACTGCGCCGCAGCGCAGACGGCGATGCCGAGCTCACGGCGGCCGGCATCAAGCCGCTGGTCGGTGACATCACGCGCGCGGAAGATCTCGCCAAACTTCCGGGGCCGTTCGACTGGGTGGTAAACACCGTTTCCTCCAGCAAAGGCGGGGAGGAAGAGTATCGCCAGGTCTACCTTCAGGGAACTCGCAACCTCATCGAATGGCTCGGGCCAACGGCGCTCAAGAAGTACGTCTACACCAGCAGCACCAGCGTCTACGGCCAGACGGACGGTTCCGTCGTCAAGGAATCCAGCCCCACCGAGCCCGCCAGCGCGACCAGCAAGCTGCTGGTGGAAACCGAGAATCTCCTGATCAACACCGCGCAAACCCAGAAGTTCCCCGCCGTGGTCTTGCGCGTCGCCGGCATCTACGGTCCGGAACGCGGCCATCTTTTCCTCCAGTATTTGCGAGGCGAAGCGCGCATTGCCGGCAAGGGCGAACGCATCATCAACATGATTCACCGCGACGACGTGGTGACCTCCATCATCGCGGCCCTGAAGAGCGGCCGCGCGGGGGAAGTTTACAATGTCAGCGACGACGAGCCGGTCGCGCAGATCCATTTCTTTCGCTGGCTCTCCGAAACGCTCGGCAAATGGATGCCACCTTTCGCGACGGAGGAGGAGAACGCCGCTCGCAAACGTGGCCTGACGAACAAGAAGATTTCCAACCGCCGCTTAAAGATGGAACTGGGCGTGGCGCTCAAGCACCCGACCTTCCGGCAGGGTTACACCGCGGAGATCCTTCGCCTCGAACGATCCGGCGGCCTCGACATCAAACCCGACGTTCGATAAGTCGAATCCACCTCCATTCGAGCGTCGGCAGGCGCTAATGGCAGACCGGACAATTTCTCATAAAGTGGCAGCAAACCATGCAGCCGGCGCTTTTGGACCACGCAAATCGTCGTTGACGGTGGGGGGTTCACGGGTAACATCGCGCGCCTAACTTTTAGTAACCGCAACGAAAGAAACAAACTATGGCAGTCAAAGTCGCAATTAACGGGTTCGGACGCATCGGTCGCCTCGTCTTCCGCGCCCTCGTCGAGCAGGGTCTCGTGGGTAAGGACATCGAAGTCGTCGCAGTCGGCGATATTGTTCCGGCAGACAACCTCGCCTACCTCGTAAAGTACGACACGGCCCAGGGTCGTTTCAACGGAACGGTCTCCTCGAAGAAATCCTCCCCCGACAAGGCTGAGGACGATGTGCTCGTCGTCAACGGCAAGGACATCCACGTCGTCAGCGCCAAGACCCCGGCGGAACTGCCTTGGGCGAAGTTCGGTGTCGACATCGTCATCGAGTCCACCGGCCTCTTCACCGAAGCCGAAAAAGCCAAGGGCCACCTCACGGCCGGCGCCAAGAAGGTCATCATCTCTGCTCCGGCGAAAGGCGAAGACATCACCGTCGTCATGGGCGTGAATCACGACAAATACGACGCTTCGAAGCACAACATCATTTCCAATGCGAGCTGCACCACGAACTGCCTCGCGCCGCTCGTGCACGTCCTGCTCAAGGAAGGCTTCGGCATCGAAGAAGGCCTGATGACGACCGTCCACTCCTACACCGCGACCCAGAAGACGGTCGACGGTCCGTCCAAGAAGGACTGGAAGGGCGGCCGCACCGCCGCTCAGAATGTCATCCCCAGCACCACTGGCGCGGCTCGCGCGGTGGCGCTCGTTTGCCCCGAAGTTAAAGGCAAGCTCACCGGCATGGCCTTCCGCGTTCCGGTCCAGACCGTGTCCGTGGTCGACCTCACGGTGAAGACGACGAAGGAAACCAGCTACGCTGAGATTTCCGCCGCGATGAAGAAGGCCAGCGAGACGTACCTGAAGGGCATCTTCAACTGGACCAACGACGAAGTGGTCAGCAGCGACTTCATCCACGACAAGGCCAGCTCCATCTTCGACGCCGGCTCCGGCATCGAGTTGAACTCGAAGTTCTTCAAGCTCGTGAGCTGGTACGACAACGAATGGGGCTACAGCAACCGCGTCGTCGACCTGATCAAGCTCGTCATCTCGAAGGGTCTGTAATCCTCGAAGTTTTCAGCAACGGCGGCTTTCGAAAGAGAGCCGCCGTTTTGCTTTTCCACACAGCCAGGAACCGAAACGTTCTCGCGAAACGCCGGCATCTTCACCACACTCGTCACGTCATCTCAGCAATCCAAACATGCGCATCATCGGCGGAACAGCGGCGGGACTGATCTTGAAGACTCCGGAAGGCTTTGGCGTTCGGCCAACGCCGGACCTTGTTCGCCAGGCGATCTTCAACAGCCTCGGCGATCGCGTGGTCAACGCCCGGGTGCTGGAACTCTTCGGTGGCACCGGCGCGCTCAGCCTCGAATGCCTCAGTCGCGGCGCCGCTTCCGCGACGTGCATCGAGCTTTCCCGCAAGCACGCCCGATTCATTGAACAGAACTACAAGGCAACTGGCATTCCGGCAGGAAAATTCCATCTTCGGCTGCAAGACGTTTTTGCCGCGATCCCTCAGCTCGCCGCCTCCGGTGCGCAGTTCGACCTCATCATGGCGGACCCACCGTTCGGCGAAAAAAATGTTGGGAAACGCTCCACCTCCATGTCCCAGCAGCTCCTCGATGAGGAGCAATTGCCCACGCTGCTCGCGCCAGAAGGCTTGTTCGTACTCGGTCACACCCGTCGCGACACCGTCACCGTCACGGCCGCCTGGGAGGAGCTGAAGGAAATGAAGCACGGTGACTCGATGATGCGGTTTCTTCGACGCAAGGCGTGATGCGTCGGGTTGAACTCCCGGCGAGCACGATAATCCTTTTCCGTCTCGCTGCGTTTCTTCACTCTCGCGCCCATGTCGAATCCGATCATCGTCGCCCTTGATGTTCCCAGTGTGGAGAAAGCGCTCGCGCTGGCCGAGCAAGTCGCCCCCGCCGTCGGCGCCTTCAAGATTGGCAGCGAACTCTTCACCAGCGGCGGCCCCGACATCGTCCGACAGATTCGCGCCACCGGCGCCTCGGTGTTTCTCGACCTCAAATTTCACGATATCCCGAACACCGTCGCCAAAGCCGTCGCCGCCGCCACGCGACTCGACGTGCAAATGATCACCATCCACACCGGTGGCGGACCAGAAATGATGCGCGCCGCGGAAGCCTCTGCGCAGGAGACGGCGAAGAATCTCGGGCGGCCGGCGCCTTTGATTCTGGGAGTCACCGTCCTCACCAGCATGGACGGCAATGAGCTCGCAGCTGTTGGCCTTCCACCCAATCCCGGCAAACAAGTCGAACGCCTTGCCGGACTCGCCGCCACCGCGGGCTCTTGCGTGGGCTGGTGTGCTCTCCGCTCGAACTCGCCGCCCTTCGACAGATGCTTCCTGCCTCCATGCAACTCGTCACGCCCGGCATCCGCGGCCCTGGCGACGCCGCCGGCGATCAGAAACGCACACTTAGCGCGCCCGAGGCGATCGCCGCCGGAGCCAGCTGGCTGGTCATCGGACGGCCGATCTACGCCGCCGAGAATCCGCGCGCCGCGGCCGAGAAGATCCTCGCCACGCTGCGCTAATTTCCCCCGTGTCTTTCCATCGCCTGATCACCTGCCGGAACTTTGCCGTTGACAGAAAGTAAGTGTTCACTAACTTATCGTCCAGATGCGGGCGCAACGACTCAGCTGCGAAGAACGGAAGGAAGCCATCGTGAAAGCGGTGCTCCCGATCTTTGCCCGCAATGGATTCGCAAACACCACCACGCGTGAACTGGCCAAGGCCGCCGGCGTTTCTGAAGCGCTCCTCTACAAACATTTCCCGAGCAAAGAATCTCTCTACGCGGAAATTCAAACGTTTGGCTGCCGGGGCTGCGATCCCGGTTTGCAGAAGCTGATCAGCTTGGAACCGTCCACTTCCACGCTGGTCTACATCGTTTACTACATCATGCGGATCAACATCGTCGGGCGCGGCAAGGAAGCCATTTGCGCCGAAACGCGACATCGCATGATTTTGAACAGCTGTCTCGAAGACGGATCCTTCAGCCGCTTCCTGTTCCACAATCGGTTCGCAGAAAATATCTCCAAGATCGTCGAGTGTATGGATGCGGCTGCCGCCGCCGGCGACATGGTTTCCAGTCCGGTCAGCAAACCCAATCTCCTGCTCTTCGCGCATCATCTGGCGACGATGATCGCGACAATGCATTTGCCGAAGAAGCCGGTCGTGGACTACGAAGCCACCCGCGAAGAACTGGTCCAGCAAGCAGTCTGGTTTGCGTTGCGCGGCGTGGGCTTGCGGGACGACGCGATCAAGCGCCACTACAATCCGAAGACGCTCGCCCTCTTTTTCAGCGAGGACCGGTAATTCACCTTACAAAAATGTAACGCAACTTTCGTGCGTTTACGGTGAGTAAGTATTCACTAGATGTAGTCTAAACCAGCGATGAGAACAGCAAGAACAGCGAATAGCTTGAGAACACAACGGTTTACGCCGGCAAATGGCCAATGCCGCCGAACGGTGGCACAGTATGGCGGGCAGAATCTTGAACCCTTGGAATCGTTGAAGAGCCGGTTGCTGGCCGAAGAAATGGCTGCGGTCCGCAATGCGGAACTGGCCGAACGCCTCCGCCGGGCTGCCGATGAATCCGCCTCGCTCGCCTGGGCGACCAACTTTCCTCTGCTGACCCTGCCAGAGCTCTTGCGAGAGAAAGCCGCGCAAGCTCTCTCTCAGCACGAGCGCCAACAGCGCATTCAAGCCAGAGGCCGCGCCGGTGTGCAGATCGCGGCATGATTTAGTGGTGGTGGGACAAACGAACCAAAGTTGCAATTATGAAAACAAAGCGAACTCGCGGTGGAAAATCGGCGCGCAAGGACTGTGCTCAACGGCACTCGCGAAAGACGCTGGTGCGCGGACGCAAACGCAATGTTCGGCCCGCCCCAACGCCGGTCGTCCCGACACCAGCCGCTCCGGTGGCAGCGCCGGCTCCTGAACCGGTCCCGATGGAAGCTGGCGCGTATACAGGCGACAGCGCATTCCATCTCTACGTGCGCGAAATTGGTCAGACCAAACTGCTCACGCCGAAGGAGGAGGTTCAGCTCGCGCGCCGGATCCAGCGCGGCGACGACAGCGCGCGTGAACACATGATCAAGGCGAACCTTCGCCTCGTGGTGAAAATCGCACGCGACTACGAAAACTACGGCCTGCCGTTGCTCGACTTGATCAACGAAGGCAACATCGGCCTCATGCGCGCCGTGGAAAAGTTCGATCCACTCAAGGGCGCGAAGCTCTCCACTTACGCGGCGTGGTGGATTAAGCAGTCGATTCGTCGTGCGCTTTCGGACCAGTCTAAAACCATCCGCATTCCCGTGCACGCCACCGACAAGCTCCTGCACATCCGCAAGACGGCGACGAAGCTCGAGGAAGAGCTCGGTCGTGAACCCACGGCGGAAGAAATCGGCGATGAACTGGATATTCCCGCGAAACAGGTCCGGCAGTTGCAGACCGCCGCGATCCGCCCGGCCTCGCTCGACGCGCCACTTGGTGACGACGACAGCAATCGCATCGCGGACGTCATCGCCGACGATCGAGCCACTTCGCCGTATCAGGATCTCGAAGACAAAACCAACGCCGACATGGTCCGCCAGGTGATCGGGATTCTCGACCCTCGTGAGATGACGATTCTACGCTATCGCTTCGGTCTCGATGGAGGCGGTGAAAAGACGCTCGAGGAAGTGGGCGAGAAGTTTGGCGTGACCCGCGAACGCATCCGCCAGATCCAGAACGTCGCCTTGCGCAAGCTTCGGAAGAAGATCGAGAAGCTCGATGCCGTGACCGTCGCGGCTTGATCGCCTGTTGCTGAGCTGACAACGTGCGCTCGATGAAAGCGATACGTGTCCATCAATTCGGCGGGCCGGAAGTCCTGCGCTACGAAGATGTCCCGACTCCCGCGGTGGGAGCGGGTCAAGTTCTGGTGAAAGTTCACGCAATCGGCGTGAACCCAGTCGAAACCTACCAACGGTCAGGGAGCAATCCTTCGCTGAAACTCCCTTGGACGCCGGGCATGGATGCGGCTGGCGTGGTGGAATCGGTCGGTGCTGAAGTTACGAAAGTTCGCCCGGGCGACCGCGTCTACACTTCCGATACCCTGAGCGGCGCCTAC
>JADJPG010000040.1 GCA_016713365.1 Verrucomicrobiota bacterium
CGCGCGAAAACCACAGGTAATCGCATGATTAAGGTAGAAAATTTAGAAAAACATTTCGGGACGAAGCGGGCCGTCGCGGGCGTCACCTTCTCGGTGGAACGCGGCGAGATCCTCGGCTTCCTCGGGCCCAACGGCGCTGGCAAATCCACCACCATGCGCATGATCACCGGCTTCATTCCGCCCACGGCGGGCCGGGTGAGCGTCGGTGGATTCGACATGGTGGAGAATCCCATCCCGGCCAAGAAGCTCATCGGCTATCTCCCGGAGAACGCGCCGTCTTACGCGGACATGACCGTGTATGGCTTCCTCGCGTTCTGCGCGGAGCTGCGCGGCCTGCATGGTGATGACCGCAAGAAGGCGGTGCATCGCGCCATCGAGATGTGTTTCCTCGAGCCGGTGATGCACCAGAGCGTGGATACGCTTTCGAAGGGTTACCGCCATCGTACATGCTTGGCGCAGTCGATCCTGCACGATCCGCAGGTGCTGATTCTGGACGAGCCGACGGACGGTCTCGACCCGAACCAGAAGCACGAGGCGCGTCAGCTCATCCGCCGCATGGGTGAAAAGAAGGCGATCATTTTCTCAACGCACATTCTCGAGGAAGTCGAGGCGGTCTGCACGCGGGCGATCATCATCGACCGCGGTCGCATCGTGGCGAATGGCACGCCGCAGGAGCTGAAACAACGTTCCGACATGGCGGGCGCGGTTTCGCTGCGCGTGATCGGCGTGGCGGGCGACACGGTGAAGTCGCGCCTCGCGTCCGTCTCGCGGGCGCCAGCAAGGCGACCATCGTGCGCGAGGACGGCGGCAGCGTGTGGGCGCGGGCGTATCCGGCCGAGGGCAGTGTGAACGGCACTTTGGCTCGCGGCATCGCGGATGTGTGCGTGAAGGAAGGTTGGAAATTTGAGGAACTGCATACCGAGGAGGGCCGGTTGGATGAAGTCTTCCGTGACATCACGTGGTCGGAGACCGCCCGAAAGGAGAACAAGTAAATGAGCGACACACTCCAAAACATCAAAACGATCTGCAAACGTGAGCTGAACGGTTACTTCGCGTCGCCGGTCGCCTACGTGTTCATTGTCATCTGGCTGTTGCTGAACGGATTTTTCACGTTCAGCCTCGGCGGCTTCTTCGAAATGGGTCAGGCCTCGCTGACGATGTCGTTCTTCCGCTGGCATCCTTGGCTGTATCTGTTCCTCGTGCCGGCCGTCGGCATGCGGCTGTGGTCGGAAGAACGGCGTCTGCACACGCTGGAATTGCTCCTGACGATGCCCATCACGCCGTGGCAGGCCATCGTCGGCAAGTTCATCGCGTCGTGGTTGTTCCTGATCATCGCGCTGGCGCTGACGTTCCCGGTGGTGATCACGGTCTGCTATCTCGGTGATGCGGACGTCGGTGAAATCTTCAGCGGCTACGTCGGCAGCGCATTGCTCGCAGGCGGTTATCTGGCGGTGACGAGCATGACGTCGTCGATGACGCGCAATCAGGTCATCAGCTTCATCGTGTCCGTCGTGGTCTGCTTCTTTCTGCTGCTCGCGGGCTTTGAGCCGGTGACGGATCTGTTGCCGAACTCGCTGGTCGGCATCGTGACGGGCCTGAGTTCGCTCACGCATTTCATCGCGTTCCAGAAGGGCGTGATTGATTCGCGCGACGTGATCTACTTCGCCTCGCTCATCGGCTTCACGCTGTTCCTGAATGGCGTGATGATTCGCAACCTCCGCGCCGGCTGATTCCAACAACGTTTTCAAAACCATTTCTCCACCATGAAAGAGAAGAAACTAGAGACGCTGCTCTACTCCACGGTCGGCGTGGCGGTGATGTTCATCATCGTCGTGGCCGTGAACCTCATCGCCACCGTGATGAAGACCCGAGTGGATCTCACCGAAGGCAGCATTTACACGCTCTCGCCGGGCACCAAGGCGATCCTTAAGAAGATCGATTCGCCGGTGGAAGTGCGCTTCTACTACTCGCAAAGCCAGGAACGCATTCCGTCCCAGTTCAAGGCCTATGCCAAGCAGGTTGAAGACTTGCTGAACGAGTTCCGCCAATACTCCGGCGGCAATCTGGAGATCAAGAAGCTCGATCCGCAGCCGGACTCCGAGGCGGAAGATTTGGCGAACCTCGACGGCGTGGAAGGGCAGATGGTCGAGACTGGCGACAAGTTCTACCTCGGCATCGCCATCAGCCTCGACCCGCAGAAGGTCGCGCTGCCATTCCTGCCGCCGAACCGCGAACGCTTGCTGGAATACGATCTGGCTCGCGCCATCTCGCAAGTGCTGGCGACGAACAAGCCGGTGGTCGGCGTCATGACGCCGCTGCAGGTGATGGGCATGCAGATGCCGCCGCAGATGCGCATGCAGATGGGCGGACAGAACCAGGACCCGTGGGCGTTCATCTCCGAACTCAAGCGCGACTTCGAAGTGCGTCAGGTGCCGATGGAGACCGAGAAGATCGACGACGACATCAAGGTGCTGATGGTCGTTCACCCGAAGGACATCAAGGACTCCGCGCTTTACGCCATCGACCAGTTCGTGATGCGCGGCGGCAAGTTGATCGCGGCGCTCGACCCGATGTGCCTCGCGGATGTCTCGAAGCAGAACCCGATGATGCCGATGCCGGGCGGACCTTCGAATCTGGAGAAGCTGCTCAAGGCGTGGGGCGTCACGTTCGACACGACCAAGGTCGTCGCCGACATGAACTACGCGCGCAAGCTGATGGTTCGTCAGGGTGCGCAGCCGGAAATTGTGCCGACGCTGCTGTTCCTCACGGACACGGCGATTACGAAGGATGACGTCGTCGCGGCGCAGGTGGATGAAATTCTCCTGCCGTTTGCCGGTGTGTTCGAGGGAACTCCGGCCGCAGGCTTGAAGAAGACGGCGCTGCTCAAGAGCTCGAAGAAGTCGCAGCTTGTGGAGCCGTTCCTCTCTCAGATGTCGCCGTCGAAGGTGGTCGATGACTTCAAGGAATCGGACAAGAACTACGACCTGGCGATTCGTCTCGAAGGCAAGTTCAAGAGCGCGTTTCCGGACGGCAAGCCGAAGGCGGACGCGGCGGCTGACGCGGAGAAGAAGGACGACGCCAAGCCGGCGGACGCGGGTGATTCGCTCAAGGAAACCAAGGTGGACAACGCTGTGTTGCTGATCGGCGATACGGACTTTCTGTCCGACCAGTTCTCCGTGCAGGTCCAGAATTTCTTCGGCCAGAAAATCATTCAGCCGCGCAACGGCAACCTCGCTCTGACGCAGAACATCGTGGAGCAATTGGCGGGCGATCAGAACCTGATCGGCGTGCGCAGCCGTGGTTCCATGAACCGGCCCTTCACAGTCGTGAAGGAAATGCAGGCGGCCGCGAATGCGCGTTTCCAGGCGGAGATTGCTAAGCTCCAGAAGGAAGCCGACGAGGCCAACCAGAAGCTGAACGAATTGCAGAGCAAGAAGCAGGGTAACCAGCGCTTCGTGCTCTCGAAGGAACAGCAGGAAGAGATGGAGAAGTTCAAGCAGACGCGCGCCGAGGCGAACAAGAAGTTGAAGAAGGTTCGCCGTGAGCTCGCACAGGACATTGATTCTCTGGAACTGAAAACCAAGGTGATCAACATCGCGCTGATGCCGTTCCTGGTGGCGGTCGCGGGTGTGGGTCTGGCCGTGGTTCGCAAACAAAAGACGAAGGCAAAATGAACCGGAAACAACTGACTCTTTTGATCGTGGTGGGCGCCGTGCTCGGCGTGTTGGGCTGGGTGGCGTACCAGAAACAGGCGGAGCCCTACAAGAAATCCGGGCAGGAGATTGGCGGCAAATTCCTGCCGAACTTCCCGCTGAACGACGTCGAACAAATCGTCATCAAGCAGGGCACGTCCTCGACGGTGCTCGCGAAGAAGGACGACGTGTGGGTGGTGAAGGATCGCGGGGATCATCCGGCGAACTTCGATACCATCAGCGATGTGCTGCGGAAGTTCTGGGAACTCAAGGTCGCCAAGCCGGTGAAGACCGGTCCGTCACGTCTGCCGATGCTGGAGCTCGTCGCGCCGGACAAAGGCCCGGGCACGCTCGTGGAGTTCAAGGACAAGACGGGCAAGGTCATCAACTCCGTGCTGCTCGGTGCGAAGAGCATGAAGCAGGCGGGCGACAATTCGCCGTTCGGCGGCGGTGGATTCCCGGATGGCCGCTACGTGATGCTCGGCAGCGATGTGCAGACGGTCGCGCTGGTGGCGGAAGCGTTCAGCAATGTCGAGGCGAAGCCGGAGGAGTGGCTGGACAAGAAGGACTGGTTCAAGGTCGAGAAGTTGAAGTCCGTGTCCGTGACCGCAGCGCAACCGACGAACAGCTGGAAGCTTTCCCGCGAATCCGAAACGGGCGAATGGAAGCTTGCGGATGCGAAAGCTGGCGAAGTGCTGGATAACGGCAAGAGCGGTTCTGCCTCGAGCGCGCTGAGTTATCCGTCCTTCACGGATGTGACCACCAACACGGCCGGAATGGACAAGCCGATCGTGGCGCGCTTGGAGACGTTCGATGGTTTCCTGTTCACCGCGAAGGTAGGCAAGGCCGAGGGCGAGAATCATTACTTCCAGATTGCGGTCGAAGGGCAGTTCCCCAAGGAACGCACGCCGGGCAAGGACGAGAAGCCTGAGGACAAGGAGAAGCTCGACAAGGAATTCGCCGAGAACACGAAGAAGCTTCAGGACAAACTGAAGGCACTCAAAGCGCACGAGAAGTGGACTTACCTCGTCTCGAAGTGGACGGTGGACGCGTTCTTGAAAGAGCGCAAAGACCTGCTCGCAGACACGAAGGAAGAATCGGCGGCGGACGCGAAAGCGGACCCGAAGCCTTAGCGGGTGACGATTTCAAGCAACGAAAAACCCCTCGGGCCACAAGGCCGGAGGGGTTTTCTTTTTTGGAAAGCGGTAGATGACGTGAGGATCACATATCCGGAACTGAGAGCGCTTGTCCGTTGTCATTCTCGTCGAGCTTGAGGATGAACGGGACGGCGCGTTCCGCCCAGCGGGTGGCGGACGGATAATGGGCGGCGGATTCACCAAAGCAGCTTTGGAGCATGTCGGTGTTGATGATGCCGGGATTCAAGGCGACGACGCCCAAGCCGGCCGGTATCTCCATGGAGAGTGCCTGCGTGAGGCCTTCAATGGCCCATTTCGTCGCGACGTAGGGAGCCACATCCTTGTCGGCGGAGCGTCCCCAGCCCGAGCTGAAATTCACGATCAAGCCGTGGTGCTTCTTAATCATGTTGGGGAGGAAATTTCGAATGACGTTGGCCGAGCCCTTGATGTTGACGTCGATGACGTCGGAGAAATCCTTGGCGGCAATCTTCCATAGCGGCCCGGTGGGATTGATGATGCCGGCGTTGTTCAGGATGAGGTCTGGTGCGCCGCACTTCTTGTGTAGCCGCGCCATCCACGCCTGAACTTCTTCATCCGAGGTGACGTCGACGACGTCGAAGTCGTGGCGTTTTGGATATTTCTGACGGAGCTCATCAATGAGCTGGCGACTACGTCCGCAACCCAGAACGGTATGACCCAGAGCGATGAACTTTTCAGCCATTGCCCGACCCAACCCGCGAGTGACCCCGGTAATTACAACAATTTTCTTTTTTGCTTTGTCGTCGTTCATAATGTGAACACGGCAGAACCCAAGTGCTGTTTACCCCCAAACCCAGCAGGAACCCGATAGTTATGCCGGGACTTCGCATTTGAATCAATCCCAATGAATCAGGCGGGGCGGAAAGTGTCGTGATAAATTTTGTTCATCAGCGACCCAATGTTGCACCGAATGCTGGGATGGAAGGCGAGGGGCGACCTCGCAGAGGAGCTATTCGCGGGGCGCAAAGCGGGAGCTCTTGGCGAGCTGTTCCCACAAGGCGCGTTCCGAATCACTCACCTCGGTAGGAACCTGGATGCGTGTGACGACGAAGAGATCACCGCGCGCGCCTTCCTTGCCCAGGCCGCGTCCGCGCACGCGCAGGCGCTGGCCGTTTTGCGTGCCGGGCGGGAGCTTGATGCTGACTTCGCCTTCGAGAGTGGGCACGGAAACGCTGGTCCCAAGCACGGCCTCCCAGGGAGCCAGGTCGAGATCGTAGGAGAGATTGTCGCCCTCGACCCGGAGATCGGGATGGCCCGCCAGACGGATCGTAAGGTAGAGATCGCCGGGGCTTCCACCGCTGGAGCCGGATTCACCTTTGCCTCCGACGCGCAGCCGCTGACCTTCCTTGATGCCAGCGGGAATCTTCACCTGATGCGTCTCGGTCTTGGCGGTGTGCCCGGCGCCATTGCAGCGATTGCAGTGCTTGCGGCCGACCATGCCGGTGCCTCCACAGTGTTCGCAGGGCACATTGCGCCGGAGCGAAATGGACCGCACGGCGCCTTTCAACGCCTCCTCCAACGTGACCATGATGTCGGATTCCAGATCCCGACCGCGTTCCGCGGCTTCCTCTTGATCGAACCGGAATCCACCACCGCCGGGAGCCGCGCCGCGGCGCGCGCCGAAGATTTGCTCAAAGAAGTCACTGAAGCCCGTGCCGCCAAACTCGAATTCCGCGCCTCCATTGCGACCGGGCCGGCCGCCACGCTGACCGCCGCTGAAGGATTCCCATCCGGGCGGGGGACGGAACTCGGAACCCTGCTTCCAGTTTGCGCCGAGCGCATCGTACTTCTGACGCTTCTCCGGATCGCTCAGGACTTCGTGCGCTTCGTTGATCTCCTTGAACTTCTCCTCCGCCTCCTTCTTGTTCTTGGCGACGTCGGGATGGTATTGGCGCGCGAGTTTGCGAAACGCCTTGCGGATGTCGTCCGCGCTGGCGGTGCGTTCCACACCCAGCAACTTGTAATAGTCCTTATACTCGAGACCCATAGTGAGCGTTCATTCCGCTGCCCGGTCCGGTGGCTGCACCTCTGGCGCCCACTGGCTGGTCAGCACATTCGGATGGTAGAACTCCGCCTGAGGTTTGACAACTGGCGCGGTGGGCACGCGCCAACTTTGTCTCGGTCAGGCGTTGAACGCTTCTTGCATCTGCTTCAGCAAACGCGGGACGGCGGTCCAGGGATCCTCGGCGGATTCGTATTCCAGCGCCACGTAACCGCGATAGTTCGCCGCCTTGAGAATCTTCGCCAGCCGCGGAATGTCCGAAAGCTCGGGCTTCTGGCCGCGCCGCTGCATCTCGGACTTCAACTGCACGTTCACAGCGTACGGTGCGCAACGTTCAAAGTCTCCATACGGATCGTCCGTGTGAAAGTTTGCGCTGTCCAGGTTGATGCCTACCCACGGGCTCTTCACGGTCCGGACGATCTCCAGCAGCTCCTTCGCTTCCGCGACGATGCCGCCGTGGTTCTCGATGCCGAGAATGATGCCGTGTTTGCCGGCGTAGTCCGCGCATTCCTCCAGACCGGCGATGCACAGTTTCATCGCGTCGGCGCGGCTGACACCGCGTGGCGCGCTTCCAGCGAAGACGCGGATGTGCGGAGCGCCGAGCACTGCGTAGTGGTCCACCCACTTCTTCACATAACTGATCTCCGAATCCCGCTTCTCCCCGGGCTGGAGCGTGAAGGTATTGCCCACAGAACCGCCGCTCACCTCCACGCCACGGAGGAAGCAATGCCGCCGGAGCTTGAGCAAATAATCGGCTGTGACGTCTGGCGGGAAGTAGTAGCTGGTGAGCTCGGCGCCCGCGCAGTCGTGCGTCGCGCAGTAATCGACGAACTGAAACATGTCGATCTTCTTCGTCGCGTCCGCTGGCGCCTTTTGCTCGTGATTGCTGTTGCGGAAGTAATCGCGAAACGAATACGCCGCGAGGCTCACGGTGAGACGCGGCGGCGCGACGCGCTGGAATGGTTCGGCGGCGGAAACGCCGAGCGAAGTCAGAACAGTGGCGGCGGCGGAGCCTTTGAGAAAGGCACGACGGCTCAGGGTGGATTGCATGGCGGCACCGTAGCCAAACACACCTGTGATGGGGAGCAAGAATTCGAGCGTGCCCGAAACTTCTACTCTGTCTGCGCCGTCATGGCCACGAAGGTGGGCGCAACGTGGTTGTCGAAGCTTTCGAGGATGATCCGCTTGATTTCGCCCTGGTGCTTCGGGACGATCGTGAACCAGCGCAGCTGGCCGGAATAGGTCAGGCCGCCGACGGAACGGGATCCGGGAACTTCATACGGACGCACGTAGTCGGCGAATTCCTCGCCATTGCGCCAGGTGATTTCCTCGCTCTGGCCGTCCGCGTATTCGAGACGCGCCTTTGCAGCTGGAACGTTCACCTGAATGTCTGGAACGCCGTAGGGGAAGCCCCAGCCGGCGACTCCGCCGAGGATGTAGAGCTTCTTGGCCGCGGTGCCAACGGGGAATTCGACGCGTTGCGGCAGCGTCTTTGCGAAGCCGGACCCGCCCTTGAGCACGATGACATTCTGGCCGCGGGTGTTGGCGGCGGGGTTCACGATGTTGAACGGGATGTTGTCCACCATCACGATGCCGAATTGCTTGAACGCCAGTGAGGCCGGATCGCTCTGGCTGGCGTAGAGTCCCTTGCTGCTGTCGGCGGTGAACGCCGCGCCAAGATCGAGCGGACGGAATCCTTTGGGAATCACCGCCGCGAGATAGCCGACGATGTCGCGGATGGCCTTCTCGCCAAGCGCTTCGAAACCTTCGGGCATGAGGGAGAGTCCTGATGATTTCATCGACGCGATGTCAGCACGGCGGATTTCGACCTCGGCTTCGAGGTTCTTCAGCACCACCTTCTCGCTGTTCTCGCTCTTGATGATTCCGCTGTATTCCTCCTCCTTCTTGGTGGTGACATTGTAGGAGATGAAGTTGCCTTCCACGACGCGGTTCGGGTCGAGGATGTGCGTCAGCAACACGCTCTCACCGTGCAGGCCCACGCCGGTGAGATTCGGGCCGGCCTCCTTGCCCTTGTCGCCGAACTTGTGGCAGACGGCGCAATTCTTCTCGAAGAGTTCCTTGCCGTTCTTCAGGTCCGCCACGTGGCTGAAGTAGGCCTGGAACTTGGTGATCAACTCATTCTTCTCGCGCAGCTGCGGGCCTTGCACGGCTTCGAACACCGCTTTGGCGCGCTTGGCGACAGCGGCGTCGGGATGCGTCAGCAGGCGTGTCGGCGTCTGGATGCCCAGCTCGGCGATGGCGATCTGCTTGCGCTCGATCATGCTGAGCAGTGCGAACGCCCAATCACCGCGCTTGAGCAACGTGCCGACGGCGAGCGCCTTGTTCTCCGAACCGAAGCGGGAAAAATTCTTCAACAACACGGCGGCGGCGAGCGGGTTGGTGGTGTTGCCCAACTCGGTAATGATGTGTTTCTGCACTTCCTTGGACGCGCCGTTGACGATCAGGCTGTCGAGCCGCGAGATGACTTCAGAGCGCAGCGACTGCACGGTCATGAGGGTGGTGATGTAGGGGTTGCGTTCCTCGTCCTTCACCTTGTCCTTCACCAGTTCGCCGAGCAGCGTTTTGCGAAGGTCGCGCAGTTCAGCCGCATACTTGCCGCTGCGGTCGTAGTGGCTGATGACTGGAAACGCCGCGATGCGCAGCGAACGGCTCTCGGATTTCAGCAACGACTTGATCGCCGCGTCGATGTTGGTGGAGGCGGGCGGCGCGTAGGTTTCGAGATTCTTCGCGTAGGCGTTGAGCACAGTGATTTTCAGTTTGTCCGTCACCGCAGCCTGACGCGCGGCGTGGGAGAGAATCCAGGTGGTGGTGTCGGGGTCTTTCTTTTGGAGAAAGTCCTCGACGAGTGGCGTCACGATCTCGCGGAAGTTGTCTGACTTGTCCGAGGCGAATGATGCGCGGATGAAGTTCGTCGGCGCGAGCCGGGCGACGCCAAGCATCGCGGACTTTGCCCAGGTGTCGCGGGAGTCCTTCAGATCGGAAAAGAGTTTGTGAACGGCGGAAATAACGTCCTTGTTGGGCGTCCATTGGGTGAGGGCGAGCAGGGCATCGAGACGTGTGCGCTCGGAGGTGTCCTTCAATTGCTTGATGACGGCGGTGAAGACATTGCTCGCCGGCGCGGTGCGGAGTTCCGGCACGATGCGGAGCGCGTTGTTCTGGACGGTCGGATGAGGATCGTTGATCGCCGTGATCAAGTTGGAAGAGTTCAACGAGTTCAGCGCGTGCAAGGTCCACAAGGCGTGGAGACGCGCGTAGGTGACGCGGTTGGAGAGGAGGCTGGTCAGCGCGGGGGTGGCGGTGCGGTCGTTGCGCTCGGCGAGCAGGCGTTGCGCGGTCAGGCGAACCCAGGCGTTTTGGTGGGCGAGCGCGGCGGTGAGTTCCTGCGAGGTGGCGGTGGCGAGATTTGGAAAGGGATTCTTGCGCGCCTGCTTGTGTTGGATGCGCCAGATGCGGCCGTGCTCATGATCGCGGTCGGGTCGCACGGCGGCATTGCCCATGCCGTGGGCGACGCCACGAATGTCGTTGTGCGAGATCGCCTGATTGTAGAAATCGAGCAGATACATCGCGCCATCGGGACCGATGCGAGAGTGCACGGGACGGAACCAGAGATCGTTGCCGGCGATGAACTCGACGTCGTCGCGGCGGGTGGCGTCAAAGGTCGGATTCTCGCCGCGGGTGATGATGTCCTCGTGAACGATGTGAACGGTCGGTTCGCAGACGAAGGCGCTGCCGTTGTACTTCTCCGGCCACGCGCCGCCGCTGTAAACCGTGCAACCGGAGGCGCCGGTGAAGACGCCGACGGGCGCGACTTGGACGTATTCGTGACGCGGGTCGCCGAAGATTGGGTTAACCTTCTGGTGGTCCTCGATGGACTTCGTGCTGGAGGCGTTGCCGAGCTTGCCGCGGGCGAGGTAGCGCTCGGGCATGACGACGTGGTTGATGTGCGGGCCATTGGCCATCGAGTAGAAGAGTTCGCCTTCTTCGTTGAAATCGATGCCCCAGGAGTTGCCGTTGTAGGAGGCGACTTGTTCCATGGCGCTGGCGTCCGGCTTGAAGCGGAAGATGCCGTTGCCAATCTTGCCGAAGCGCTGGCCGCGGTTGTTGACGATGTTGGTCGATTGCGAGCCGCTGTAGCCCTGGCAGCCGTAGATCCAGCCGTCGAGTCCCCAACGCAGATTGTTGATGACGGCGTGCGTGTCGTAGACGCCGAAGCCGGAGAAGAGCACTTCACGACGATCCGCGCGGCTGTCGCCGTTGGTGTCGCGCAGGTAAAGGATTTGGGGAGCTTGCGAAACGATCACGCCGTCGCGGTGAAAGACGAAGCTGGTGGGCAGGACGAGGCCATCGGCAAAGACCGTCTTCCGATCCATGACGCCATCGTTGTTCGAGTCTTCGAGGACCAGGATGGAGTCCTTGCCAGCGGAGCGATCTTGCTTGGCCGGATATTCTGGGGTGATGGCGACCCACATGCGGCCGCGCGCATCCCAGTCGATGGCGATAGGCTTGACGATAAACGGTTCGGCGGCGACGAGGCTGAGGTCGAACTCGCGGGAGACTTGGATCTTTTTCGCGGCATCGGCGGGCGCGGTCGGGCCGCCGGCTGGATAGCGGAACGAAGCGAGTTCAGCGGGGCGGAGCAGGCTGTCGACGGGGCGCTTGCCAGCCCAGGCGATGCCGCGCAGGAGCAAACCGCGGTAATGGGGCAGGGCGAAGGTGGCCGCACTGGCTCCTTGAATGGAGACAAATGCGCGGCCGCGACCTTTCTCATAAGCCCACGCCTGCGGGATGATTTCCTTTGCAGTATGGAAGGTGGAAGCGATGGGGCGGGCCTCGGGCAGCAGCTGCACTTGGCGATACAATTCATCGCGGAGGGCGAAGTTGGAAATGCCCCGGGCGATGGGAGGCGTGGAATCTTGAAGGTAAAGTCCGACGACGCCCTGACTGTTGGTGGATTTTGCGGACATGACGGAACCGCCGGCGACGGTTTTGAACCACGCGTGGTTGGTCCCCGTGATGGCGCTGTTGAGGGCGACGAGGCCGCCGCCGCGTTTGAGGAAGCGTTCCAGATTGGAGCGATCCATGACGCCGAGGTTGTTTCCTTCGGCGGCATACATGACCAGCACGTCAGTGGCTTCCAGTTCCGTCTGAGTGGGAAAGCGCAGGGCGCCGCGGGCAGTGACACCGCGTTCCCGAGAGCAAAGGCTCCAGTCCTTGGAGGAACTGGGGGTAGTTCTTGTCCTTGGACTCGCCGCCGGCCGGGTTCTCACTGGCGCGGATAAAGACGCGCAGCGGCTGATTCTTTTGGGCAAAAGCCGGGAGCGCCGCACAGAGGACGGCCAAGACGATGGTAAGTCTATATTTCATTACGTTCGGCAACGGGTTTGATGAGCGGAGCCAAGTGTGTCGGGTAGACACGACGGAATCAAGGGCTGAGCCATTCAGGATGGTTGCCGGCGTGGGCGGGAGAATGGGCGGTCAGGCTGACCCGCCTCAGCCGAAAAAGAATCGGGGCGTGGCGCGCTGGAATTGCGCAACCACGCCCGAGACGAACGCCCTTGGAGCGTTGGGAAAGCCCGATTAGCGAGCGGCCGTTTTGGTGGTGCCTGAGTCGGCGGTCGCGGTGGAGACGACTTCACGTTTGAAGTTCAACACGCGGTCGAACTGCTTGTGCGGCTTGCCATCGACTTCGACCCAGCCCTTGATGACGAGGTCCGGGCGGACGGCGGAACGGGGTTCGAGATCGAAGTCGCGGCCTTCCGCCCACTCGAGGCGGTTTTCATCGAGGCCGCCGAACCAGTTCGCGGCCAAATCAGGCTTGGCGGTATCGGCGGAGGAGATGTCCAGCGGCACCCAGCCGAGGCCCGGCGCGAAGAAGTTTGGCCAGCAACGGTAACCGGGATCGAAATCCTTGCCTTCGTTCTCGGGCTTGAGACGGCTGCCATACATCAAGCGGCAGGGAATGCCGCGGGCGCGACAGAGTGCGATGAACAGCGCGTGCTGATCGGTGCAGCAATCGCCGGTGCCGAGCATGCATTCCTTCGCACTGCCGAGGCAGAGACCCTTCGGCATCGCGCTGAACTTGGAGTAGTGGTCGCTCTTGTCGATCACGTATTGGAAAAACTTCCGCGCCTGCAACACCGGATTGGTTTCCTTGCCGGCCAGCTGGTTGGCGACCTTGCGAATCTCCGGCGTGACTTCCATGTGTTTCTCGTTGAGGTCGAGTTCCGCGGCGAAGGCCCGGGAGTTTTCGGGTGTCATGGGACTGGCCTTCTTGGCGTCGGCCATGCCGCTGACGCTGCGGCGGAGCACTTTGAATTCGGTGACGATGCGCAACGGCTTGTCGCTGGCGGCCGTTTCCGCGTGAAGCCAGGAGCGGCCATACTTCGGATCGCGTGTGATGCGGAGGGAGGCGGGCGCTTCGGTGACGCGGAATTCGAGCACGCGTTGCTCGGGACGGTCTTCGGGCATCCAGAACCAGCCGCGCACGGTTTTCGCGTCGGCGGGAACGTCCTTCACGGTGAAGGTCTGTTTAACGGTGTAGACGCTGTCGGCTTGGACGGGTGATTGGGCCAGCGTGGCGACGAGGGCGGCCAGGCCGAAAAGCAATCCAGCGCGGCGATTGCGACGAAGAGTCGGGTTCTTCATAGAAGTGGTAGTGAGTGGAGTTGGTCTATGGTTGTCTGAGATGGGACAAATTTAGCGGAGGTTCGCGATACGACCATGTTCTTGGGGCGGAGTTGGTGATTGGCGGGGCGAACCGCTGGAACAAAGGCGCGGGAGACACCCGTCTCCCGCGTTGGAACGGAGGAACAGACTAAAACTTCCAGTTGAGATCGATGCGGAACCGGTTGCCATCCTGCACGGACGTAATGGCTTCCACGATGTAGAGGCGCGCCAGGACGTTGATGTTCTTGGAAATGGTGTAGCCGAGGCGGATCTCGTGGCCTTCGAAATCCGTGCCGTCCGTCTGAGGGCCGTTGCCAAAGCGCACCCAGTCGTCCTGCGCGTAGGAGGCGTTGACGGAGAGGGTTTCGATGTGCGCCCAGTAGTAGCCCAACAGCCAGTCGTGTTGTTTCCTCATCTGGCCGATGGCGGCAGAAAGGACGTAACCGAAGGTTTCATCGTCGTTGGCAGCCGCGAGCGGCGCGACGTCCGCCGCATCGTAGTTCTTGAAATTGTTGAAGACATCGGCCCCGAGGGTGAGCGGAATCTTGCCGAGGGGAATGCTCCACTGAACGCCGGCGGTTCCGATCAGATAATCACGCTCGCCATTGCGATTGCGCAGATTGTTCGCGCCCGATTCGCCGTTCATGAAGAACAACCCTGCGGCGGCGGTGAATTGCGATGATTGAATTGGCTGCGCGTATTTCAACTGTCCGGCCAGCATTTGCCCGTTCAAGTCATAGCCACCGTCCGGCAAGTAGAATCCTCCTCCGATCACGGAGAGCGTGCCGTTTCCGACTTTGGCGTCGTAAGTGCCCGCGACACCGGTTGGAGTCACGTCTTCGTCCCAGAACAGCTCGGTCTGTTGCCAGAACGGCGAGGCGTTGCGTCCCACCCAACCGCTGATGGACTGGTGTTTGTATTGCAAGAAGTAGCGATCGAGCACGAAATCGAGGTCATCGCGCAAATCGTCATCGGCGACAAAGGTCAGATGCGGCGATTGTTGGCTGCGGCTGCTGCCGGTGCGCACGCGTGCGCCGAAGGACCAGTCTTCGGCCAGTTGATAGGTGAATCCGGCCCGGGCGCGGAGGCGACCGCGATGGCGATCTTCCCGGGGAACCCCGGCGGCGTTCTTCGAATCCCAATCCACTTCGTAGCGCAGACGGATATCCCCGTAGAATGTCAGGTTGGTATTGTTATCGATCCAGTTCAGCCCGGTGGCGGCTTGCAGGGCGGATGCGGTCAGCAGCAAGGCGCCGCCGGTCAGGAGGTAGGGTCGTGAATTCATCGTTGGTGGTTGAGGTGGTTATGTTTTCAGTCGATCTCCAATCCGCCCACAGTAGGACGCGCGAGGTCGAAACAGGTCGGCTCGCGCGAGGGACGGGTTGAATGGACGCGGAGTATTGGCAAACGCGGTGGCTTCTCAACGTTGCTGGGGTGAGATGCCGGGATCCAGTGGCAGGCCGAGGGATTGGATGGCTTTTTCTTGTCCGAGGATGAACCGAAGGTGAATGGCCACGGCGCGGGGCGGGCTTCCGCTTTACCAGTTGACGCTCTCGATTGGCGCCCCGTAAGGTAGCCAGCAATTACTGGCCGGGCCAATTCAGACCCCGCGGACAGGACTATTTATGCCCGAAGGATACTGCGTTAAGTGTAAAGCCAAGAAGGAAATCTCGGATGCCGTCGAAGAGACCATGAAAAACGGTCGGAAGGCCATCAAAGGCAAGTGTCCGACCTGCGGCACTGTGATGTTCAAAATTCTTGGTGGGAAAGCCACGCCTCCCGCTCCCCCGTCCACCCCAGCCAGCTGATTGCTGTTTGACCGTTTCGTTATGTCCCGACAAATCGCTTACGTCATCATTACTCCCTACACCTTGTACAAATCCCGTACAGGTGGCATCCTCGCCCGGCTCATCACCCGCACCGGCCTCGAGTTGGTAAGCGCCCGCATGTTCGCGCCCAGCCAGGAACTGGTGCAGAAATACTCGGAAGCCATTGTTTCCGCGAACGATCCTCAGGATCGCCGCATTCAGGAACTCATCCGGGACTACATCCTCAAGAACCTCTCCCCTGACCCCAAGACCGGCCGTCGTCGCCGCGTCATGATGCTGCTCTTGCAGGGCGAAGACGCCGTCCGCAAAGTTCGTTCGGTGGTCGGCAACATCAGCGCGGAACGTCGGGGCGGCGAAACCATTCGCGATACCTATGGCGATTTGATTCTCGATGAAGCCGGCGGTGTTCGCTACTTCGAGCCCGCCGTTCTCGCTGCGCCGAACATCGAGGAAGCGCAACAGAAGGCCAAGCTGTGGGCGGCCTACTCCGACACCGACGGCGGTGTGGTGGAAAACACCATTACCTACGCGGCGGGCGAAACCCCGCAGCGCACGCTGGTTCTCATCAAGCCGGACAACTTCCGCTTCCCGACCGGTCGTCCCGGTAACGTCATCGACTTCTTCTCCCGCACCGGGCTCTTCATCGTCGGCATCAAGGTCCACCGCTTCAGCGTGGCCGAGGCGATGGAGTTTTACGGACCGGTTCGCGAAGTCCTCCGCACCAAGCTTACGGACGTCGTGGGTGGCAAGGCGAAGGCCGCGTTGGAAAAGGATCTCGGCTTCGCTCTCGGACCCAATGAAGTCAAACAGCTCGGTGAATTGCTCGGGCCCGCGTTTGGCGACAACCAGTTCGACAACATCGTGAAGTTCATGTGCGGTTCCACTCCCGGTGAGTGCGAGGAATCCAAGCGCGGCAATCCGGGCTCGGAGAAGTGCATCGCGCTTGTTTACGAAGGCGTGAACGCCGTGAACAAGATTCGCGATGTGCTGGGGCCGACCGATCCGTCGAAGGCGCCTCCGGGCTCCATCCGCAAGGAATTCGGATCGAACATCATGGTCAACGCCGCGCACGCCAGCGATTCGGAAGACAATGCCAAGCGTGAATTCGGCATCGTCAAGGTCGGCGACAATACGTTCAAGAAGGTCGTGGAAGAATTCTACGGCAAATAATCTTCAACGCTGACATTTCAGCCGCCGGCTTTGGCCGGCGGCTTTTTTGTTGCCCGCGCCGGTCGTGAATTCACTGCCAGAGATCGTCGGACTTCGCGAGGCGTTCGAGCAACTGCGCATCCGCAGCCGGAAACTGGTAATGCCCCAGCTGGCCGCGCTGAATCCAAGCAAAGGCCGGACACCCCAGCGGCTGAGGTTCATGGCGAAGCCAGAGACACTGGAAGAATTGCAGGTGGACCGTTTTCTCCGGATAGCGATGAGTGATGGACTCGATGAGTCGTCGAATTTCCACTTCGATGCCCAGTTCCTCCATCAATTCCCGGTGCAACGCCTGCTCGAACGATTCACCCGGTTCGCGCTTGCCGCCGGGGAATTCCCAGAAGCCGCCGAGATGGCCATTGGCCGGGCGTTCGGTGATGAGAAGTTTGTTGCCGCGAAAAACAAGGCCGGCGCTGACCTCAATGATTTTTCCGCTCGACTGGGATTTGCTCACGCGGGGCGCCCTTGGTCCTTACCTACCCACACTCTTGTAGATGAAGCCGAGTTTCTCCATTTCGAGCAGGTCAAAGAGATTGCGGCCGTCGAAGAGGATCGGATGCGTCAGCGCCTTGCGCGTGCGCTCCAGGTCGAGCTTCTTGAACTCCGGCCATTCCGTCGCCACCACCAACGCGTCGCAACCGTCGGCCACGTCGTTCATGTTCTCCACGTAGGTCACGTTCTTCAACACGTCCTTCGCCTTGTCCATCGCCTTGGGATCATGCACGCGCAGGATCGCCCCTTCCTTCTGCAGGCGCTGGCACAGGTCGATCGCTGGACTCGACCTCACGTCGTCCGTGTTCTGTTTGAACGCCAGGCCGAGCACGCCGATTTTCTTGTCCTTCAGCACCCACAACGTCTCGGTGATCTTCTTGAAGAACCGTTCCATCTGCTGCGCGTTGATGCGCTGCACTTCCTTCAGCAAGGCGAAGTCGTAGCCCAGCTGATCGGAAATCTTGATGAACGCGCTGAGATCCTTCGGGAAACACGAGCCGCCGAAGCCGAGGCCTGCGTCGAGGAACCGCCGCCCGATGCGCGCGTCCAGGCCGATGCCGTTGGCCACTTCCTGCACGTTCGCGCCGCTGGCTTCGCAGATGACCGAGATGGCGTTGATGTAGGAAATCTTGAGTGCGAGGAAGGAATTCGCCGCGTGCTTGATGAGCTCGGCGGAGTTGATGTCCGTGACGATGATCGGGGCGTTGAAGGGGGTGTAGACTTCCTTCATCGCCGCCACCGGACGCTGCGAGCGCACGCCGATGACGACGCGGTCGGGCTTCATCAAATCCTCGACCGCGAAACCTTCACGGAGAAATTCGGGGTTGCTGACGACGTCAAACTCCACCTTGGCCTTGCAATAGCGCTTGATGGTTTCGGCCACCTTGTCGCCGGTTTTGACGGGGACGGTGCTCTTGTCGACGACGATTTTGTAGCTCGTCATCGACGCGGCGATTTCGCGCGCGACCCCTTCGATGAAGCTCAAGTCCACCGCGCCATCGGGCAGCGGCGGCGTGGGCACGGCGATGAAGATGATGTCCGAGTTCTCGACGCCGTCCTTGGTGCTGGCCGTGAAACGCAGCCGTCCGGCGGCCACATTCTTCTTCACCAGCTCTTCCAGACCCGGTTCGTAGATGGGAATGCCGCCGGATTGGAGGAGTTTGACCTTGCTCTCGTTGTTGTCGACGCAGATGACCTGATGGCCCACCTCGGCAAAACACGTTCCCGTCACCAATCCCACATACCCGGTCCCGATAATCGTCAGCTTCATATCAATTCAAATGGCATCCGTTGCCAGGGAATTATCGGTCGAAACGACACTCGCTCAACGCGAGTATTTCTGGAACCCGCCCCGTTGGAATTACTTCGCGGGAGCAGCGGGAGCAGCAGGCGCATTCGGAGCGCCGGGCGTCGGAGTCTGCGAGTTCAATTTGATCTGAACCGGCTGCGTCGTGGCGCTGGTCGCACCGGCGGCGCGATTGGTCATCGGAGTGACATTCGGCTGCTGCGGGGGAGTCGGCGTGATCGTCATGGGCGGGGTGGCCGGCTGCTTGAGCTTGGCGAGCTCCGGCTTGGCCTTCAGGAGATCATCCTGGCGCATGGTGGCCTCCATGCTCAGCACGCTGTTCGGATTCTCCTTCATCAGGTCCTCATACATCTTGAAGGCTTCTTCCGACTTGGAGGTCTCGTAAAGCTTCGCGAGAGCCAGTTTGGCTTCCGCGATGATCGGCGAACTGGCAAAGCGCTTGGTGATTTCCTCGTATTTGGCGGTCGCTTCGGCGGTCTTGCCCTGGGCATTGAGCGATGCGGCGACACCGAGAGCGGCGTTGGGAGTCCACTGGCTTTCCGGATAGTCCTGTCCGATCTGGGCAAACCGCTTTTCAGCTGCGGCGTAATCCGCGGCAGATTTCGCTTCCGAGAAAAGCACTCCGGCGCTGAGCAGCAGGGCGCGTGCGGCGGCATGGGTGCCCGGATGGTCGCTGGCCACCTTGGCGAGGGCGTCAGCTGTTCCCGGCGGAAGTGTTCCCGAGGCGCTGTAAGGCATGCGCACGTCTGAGAGTGCGGCGCTGGCTGTGCGCTCCTTCTCGGCTTGTTGCTGGATGACAATCATCGAGACGAAGATGACGACCAACGCGACGCCGCCGCCGATGGCCAGGCGCTTCTTGTGAACCTCCAGCCACGCAAGAAGTGAAACGACACTATCCTGCGGCGCTGGCTGCGGTTGCGACTGGGCCTGAGTAGACTCTGATGATTCCATATATGAGAGCGTGGAATGTTCAGTTTGAGCCTCGAAAAGGCAAGACGGAAAATACCCGACACAAGGCTCAGGTAATTCCCTGAGCGGTCCCGTTCCGCTTCTTGAACCAACGTTTCTTGCCTTGCTCGCTTAAGTTTCCGGCTGGAGGTGTCGCTACTTAGGGAAAGGAAAACGCCACGCCGGGCAACGTAGCGTTCTCGGGCAGGACAACGGTCCTGCCAGTCGAGGGAACATGGATGTTCTCCCCAGATTCGTTTGAACGGATTCGACTGTGCGCGTGAAAGCAGCCCGGGATCGCTGGAAACGGAGTGGCTTCAAGTCAACGACATGAAGACCGCAAAACGAATCGAACACGGAAGTAACGGGAGTTTGCATTTCCAACGCGCCGCGGGCGACCTGACAGGACCAGCCCCTGGTTCTTCCCTGCGCTGGCTGTGAGTCCGACAGCTGCTTTTGCCGACGAGGGGACTCCTCAATTCGAAGCCAAGCCTGCCGCCACGGTCGATGCGACCAACTCGCTCCTCCAGCTTTTTGAAGCCCAGGGAAAGCCGCTCCAGCCCAAGAAAGGCGACCGCACCATCGGCGAAGAAGAAGCCGAGGAAGGCACGCCGGCCGAGTGGTTCAAGGGCGAATTGCCCTGGCACCAATGGTCTCGCGTGACGGGAAACTGGGGCGGCTTGCGCGACGCCCTGGAAAGCGGTGGAGCCACCATTGCCGGCACCTACACGCTCGACTGGGGTGGCCCGATCTCCGGCGGCATTTCAAAGCGCGGCACTGCGCGTGGCCTGCTCGATGTGAATCTCACCGTCGACGCCGAGAAGCTCGGACTGCCCGGCGGCACGTTCTTCGCCCAGTATCTGTTCCGTCACGGCCGCAATGGCTCCGATGACGTGGGAGATCTCCAAGCCTTCTCGAACATCGATGAAGCGCGTCTCAGCCGGGAACACGAACTCTACGAGCAGAAAGTTTTGAACGACAAACTCCGCGTGAAAGTCGGCCAGGTGGACGCGAACTCCGAGTTCGCCTTCGTGGAAGCCGCAGGTGAGGCAATCAATGCGTCCGGGGGCTTCAGTCCCACGATCTCGACCTTCCCCACCTATCCTGATCCGTCGCTGAGCGTGAACGTCTTTGTTTATCCGACGGAGAACACCTACCTCGGCACGGGCATCTACGGCGACGGCATCTCTGATACTTCGGACAATGGCTTCCGCGAACCCTTCTACATCGCGGAGATCGGCACTACGCTCGACCTCTGCGAGAAGGCCGGGCCGCTTCGTCTCGCCGCGGGCCTCTACTACGACACCGGCAATCACGATCGCTTCGATGGCGGCACGCAAAATAAAGGCAACGGCTTCTACGCCCTCGCGGAACAGCAAGTCTGGCGCGAGAACCCGGACGACAAGGAAGATACCCAGGGCCTGAGCGCGTTCGTGCAATACGGCTTCGGCGACGACAAGGTCAGCGCCGTGCATCATCACGTCGGCCTCGGTCTGTCTGCGGTGGGCTTGATTCCCTCGCGCGACGCGGATGTCACCGGCCTTTACTGGACGCTCGCCAAGACCAGCCGCGCGACCGGTTCAGGATTCGACGCCGATGAGTCCGCCTTCGAGTTCTACTACAAGTTCGAGGTTACACCCGCCATCAGCCTCAAGCCTGACCTCCAATACATCACCAATCCCGGCGGCGTGAAAACGGCGGATGACGCGCTCGTGTTCACCCTGCGCCTCGATGTGACGCTCTGATTTCGGTTACGTGGAAAACAAAGGGCGCGAACAGGATGTTCGCGCCCTCTTCTTTTAGAGGAACTCCTGGTGCCGGAATTTACTTCGGCTTGAGCTGCGGGAAGAGGATCACGTCGCGGATGCTTTCCTGGCCAAGGAGCATCATGCAGAGGCGGCCAACGGGCCTCGGCCTATTGTCGCTTCGATACGATTCTGCAGTGCCTTTGACAATTCAGCCAGTTTGCCATCTTCCCAAAGGATGAAGTTGTATTGGCGGTTGTCGAAGTGAACATTCTTCAACTCATCGTTCCGGCACAGCCAAATCACCGGACGCCCTGTTCCCAATGCAAATCCTGCTTCAAAATACACGCCTCCCCTTTGTCCAGTGAAGTCAGCAACTAGAAACTTACTGCGCCGAATGCCTGCGATAATCTCGTCATCGATCTTATTGTTGTGGTGATGCCGATCAATTCGAACGGCCTTGTAGCCTGCATTCTCGATGCCCGCTTCAATTGCTGTGTGCGCTGGGTCAACTGTCTTATTGAACCACATCGCCACAAAGGCCGTTTCACTTCGAATGAGACCTTGTTTAAGTGAGTGGATGTAAGCCCAGCCTTTTGGGGTGATCTTGAAAACTCCACCACCTGTTACATTGCTGAGAAGTTTAAGCTCATCAATGAGATAGTCGGCCAAAAGGAAGGATAGCTCGTCCAAATCTTGCGCCCACGAAACTCCAATCAGAAGTGGAATCGGCAAATCGGAACTACCGCTACCCACTGTAAACACAGCGCCCGGTTTTGGAACCAGCTGCGAAATATGTAACAAGAGACGGTCCGCTTTCTCGCCGATGGTCGGGGATTGCAACTCGAGTAGCCGATCGAGCTGCCCAGTCACAATAGTTGAACCTGGATGCTCTCGAAGCCAACCGGAGAGATTTGCAACCTGTCTCTGGGTGAGTTGATGGTTGGAAGCTGCAACAACCTCAGAGAGCGCAAAGTCTCCGCACCGGATGCAGGTGACTTTTATGCCTGCCGCTGACGTTTCCACACTGGCCAGTTCGCGACAGATGGGGCAGCCCTCATTCATGATTCGAGTTCACTTCGGCTTCAGCTGCGGGAAGAGGATCACGTCGCGGATGCTTTCCTGGCCGAGGAGCATCATGCACAGGCGGTCGATGCCGATGCCGATGCCGCCCGCCGGGGGCATGCCGTGTTCGAGGGCGACGAGGAAATCTTCGTCGAGCTTCTGCTGCTCGCCGCCGGCCTGGTGCTCCAGCGTGTTGCGCTGTTGGATGGGATCGTTCTGCTCGGTGTAGCCGGGGGAAATCTCCTGGCCGTTGATGCAGCACTCGAAGACTTCCACCGTGGTTGGGTCGTCGGGCGTGAGCTTGGCCAATGGAACCAATTCCTTCGGCAGATGCGTGACGAACGTCGGCTGAATGAGCGTCGGCTCGACGAGCTTCTCGAACACGGCACCGGTGACTTCGAAGTCTTCGTAGCCCTTGGCGATGTCGCCCGCGAGCTTCAGGTCTTCCATCGCGCGACGACGGCGTTCGTCCGGCGTGACGTCGAACCAATCCTGACCCGCGACGGCGCGGACGAGGTCTTTGTACTTCGCACGCTTCCACGTGGTGAGGTCGATGGTCTTGGTGACCTTGCCTTCTGCGTCCTTCGTCTCGATGACGAGCGTCCCCAGCACCGTTTGCGCGACGTGTTTGATGAGCGATTCCACCGTTTCCATCATCGACTCGTAGTCGCCGAACGCGCAGTAAGCTTCCAGCATCGTGAACTCGGGATTGTGCCGGCGCGAGAGACCTTCGTTGCGGAAGTTCTTTCCAATCTCGAACAGCTTGTCGATGCCGCCCACGAGCAGCCGCTTGTGATACAGCTCCAGCGCGATGCGCAGGTAGAAGTCGCAGCCGAGCGCGTTGTGCTTCGTGATGAAGGGCGCCGCCGCCGCGCCGCCAGGGATGGCCTGCATGACGGGCGTCTCGACTTCCACGTAGCCGCGCCCGTGAAAGAAACTGCGGATCTCGCGCACGATGGCGCTGCGCTTGAGGAACACGTCCTTCACCTCGGGATTGCCGATGAGGTCGAGGTAACGCTGGCGGTAACGAATCTCGGTATCCTCGATGCCGTGCCACTTGGCCGGCGGCGGGCGCAGGGACTTGGCGAGGATGGTGAACGCTTCGAGCTTAAGGCTCGGCTCGTTCGTCTTCGTGCGGAACATCGTCCCGGTCACACCGATGAAATCGCCGAGGTCGAGGTGCTTGAAGATGTCGAACTGATCGTCGCCCAGCGCCTGCTTCTGCGCATAGACCTGCACGCGTCCGGACTGGTCGCGCACGTCGATGAAGATGGACTTGCCCATGTCGCGATGCGCGGTGATGCGGCCGGCGACGGAGAAGCGCGCGCCTTCCGGCACTTCGCCCTTGTCGAACTTCGAGCGTGCCTCGTCGCACTTGCTGTCGGGCGTGAACTTGTTCTTGAACGGATCGATGCCCTTGCCCCGGAGCGAGGCGAGTTTGGCTTTGCGCTGTTCGATGAGCGAATTGGTCTCTTCCATAAAAGTCGCGAGGGCCGATGGAAGCACGAACCGGCGCTGGCTGTCGAGGGTTTGAGCGATGACTGAGCGACACGAACTTCACGAATCATCACGAATATGAAATCGGCTTCGTGCTAATTCGTGGAAGTCGTGTCGTGTCCCTTTCGCTGAAGCGTCACGCGCGGTTCCAGAATCCAAGTGGCTTTGCACTCAGGGCATTTGGAGGGCTTGGCGAGCTTGCCGGTGTCGAACTCGAAGCCGCATTTGCGGCAGCGCGCCGGCTCGATGTTGCCGGTGTATTCCGTGTGCTTGAGGCTCTTGAGCAGATGCAGGAGATCGCTCTCGATGTCGCGCGGGGTCTCGCGCACGAGCCGGGCGATTTGCGCGACGGACATCGGGTTGTCGAGCAGCAGCGGGATGAGGTCTTTGCGGAACACGGGAGGAGAGTTTCGGAGAATGCCCAATGACGCAATGCCTCCAATGACCAACGAAGTTCGGCTGGTGACGTAGTCTACGGTCAGTTTTTGTGATTGGTAATTTCCTGAGCATTGGAGGCATCGGATATTGGCCATTCCTCCGGGCTTTCTCCTTGTGAGCCGGGAGCGGCAGCGGGTATCAAACGCCTGTGAACAGTGCGAAACCATTCCGTCTCGGCATCCTCGGTTCGGGCAAGGGCTCGAACATGGTGGCGATTGCCGATGCCTGCGCGGCGGGCCAGATACCGGCCGAGATCGCGGTCGTGATCAGTGACGTGGAGGGCGCGGGAATTCTGGATCGCGCCCGTGAGCGGAATCTTCCTGCCGAGTTCATTCCACCGGGGAAGTTCCGCACAAAGCTGGACGAAGAGGCCGAAGCCGCGTTTGTGAAGCGTCTGACGGAGGCGAAGGTCGACTTGATCGTGCTCGCCGGGTTCATGCGGATTCTCAAGGGCGAGTTCCTGCGCGCGTTCGCGAATCGCGTGGTGAACATCCATCCGTCGTTGCTGCCAGCGTTTCCGGGGCTGGAGGCTTGGAAACAGGCGCTCGATTACGGCGTGAAGGTGGCTGGTTGCACGGTGCATTTCGTGGATCAAGGCATCGACAGCGGATCGATTCTCGGCCAGGAAACGGTGCCGGTGCTGGCTACCGATACCGCGGCGACCTTGCACGAGCGGATTCAGCAGGCGGAACGGCGGTTGTATCCGCAGGTGGTGCGGGCGTTGGCGGAAGGTCGCGTGACGGTGAAGGGCCGGCAGACGGTGATTTCCGAGGCGGCGAGGGATTGAGTCAGCGGGATGCGGATTTAGGGCAGGAGGTGGGTCAGTGAAGAAACCAAAGAAAAAGATCGCTTTGCCGCGGTTTCGATGGCAGATCAACCGCTCCACACGAGGGGAAACCTCGGTGGAAGTCCATTGCCCGTGTAAATTTGAAGTGGAATTTGCGTCAGTCGCAGAATGAAGAGTAAGCCAAATAAACAGAAGCTGCGTTTCGGTTTGCCGAAGGGCAGCCTGCAGGATGCCACCATCGAGAAGATGGCCAAGGCTGGCTGGAATGTCTCTGTCAGCAGCCGCTCCTACATCCCGTACGTCGATGACGACGAGCTGGAAATCCGCATGATTCGTGCGCAGGAGATCAGCCGTTATGTCGAGCATGGCTATCTGGATTGCGGCATTACCGGGCACGACTGGATCATTGAGAACGGCTCGAAAGTTCACGAAGTGGGCGAGTTTCTCTTCAGCAAAGCCACGCGCAAACCCACACGTTGGGTGCTCTGTGTGCCGGAAGAATCTTCCGTCAAGTCCGTCAAGGACCTGAGCGGCAAACGCATCGCCACCGAGGTGGTGAACATGACGAAGCGCTACCTCCGCAAGCACAACGTGAAGGCGGAAGTGGAGTTTTCCTGGGGCGCGACGGAAGTGAAGGCGCATGAGTTGGTGGACGCCATCGTCGAAGTCACGGAAACCGGTTCCTCGCTGCGCGCGAACAAGCTCCGCATCGTGGATGAGCTGCTGGTTTCCACGCCGCGTTTGATTTCGAACCACGCTTCGTGGAAGGACAAGTGGAAGCGACAGAAGATTGAAACGCTCGCGTTGCTGCTTGACGGCGCGCTGGAAGCGGAGGCGAAGGTCGGCCTGAAGATGAACATCGAGGAGAAGAACCTCCAGAGCCTGCTGACCAACCTGCCGGCGTTGCGCCGCCCGACGATTTCCAACCTCAGCCAGAAGGGCTGGGTGGCCGTGGAAACCATCATTGACGAACACGTCGTCCGTGAATTGATTCCTCAACTGAAGGCTTTCGGGGCCGAAGGAATCATTGAATATCCGTTAAACAAAGTCGTATACTGAGCGCGCTCACAAATTTATGGGTTCACTGAAAAAACGTCGTAAAGCGAAAATCAACAAACACAAACGCCGCAAGAAGCTTCGCGCGAACCGCCACAAGAAGCGCACCTGGCAGAAGTAGTCTGCGGACTGCTTCCGACTGTGGCGACGAATCATCATCGGACGCAACTCCGCGGCGAGTTGCGTCCGATGCGTCTCCAAGTATCCTTTCGCATGCCGTCACGCATCCTGATCGGGCTGGCCGGTTTGGTTTCGGCTGTCTTCTTGATTGCCGGATGCTCTTCCATCCCCGGAAACGATTCGCCAGGCAAAGCCCGCGCTGGTGGAAAGTCTCCCGCCGATTCCCTCGATTACTCCGCTTCCGCCGTCAAAGCCCGCACGGAATCCCACGCGCACTACGCGATGGCGATTCTGCACGAGCAGAACGACGAGTTCGACCTCGCGGCTGATGAGTATTTCCGCGCGGCGATGGCGGACTCGGCCAATGAACCGCTCATTCTCGAAGTCTCCGGCAAGCTGATCCGTTTCCGGCAGTCCGACAAGGTGGACGAAAAGACCACCGAGATGCGGAACAAGGTCGTCGAGCTGCTCCGTAAATCGACCAGTCGGCCCGACGCCAGCGGCCTGCTCTTTGCGCGGCTCGGATTGGCTTATTCGATGATTGGCAAGAAGGCGGAGGCCATCGAAGCCAACCGGCAGGCGATCAAGCGCATGCCCGGGTCGCTATCCGGCTACCAGTATCTTGCGCAGATCTATTTGCAGGGCGGTCAGGTGGAAGAGGGTTTGAAAGTGCTCGATCAGGCGGCGCGTCAGCCCAAGCCCGACGCGTTTTTCCTCATCGATCTCGGTGAGACCTATGTCGCCTTCGGACGGGCCGGTTCGATGGACACCGTTCGCGCCCGCGCATTGGATTCTTTCCAGCGCGCCTCCTCGCTGAATCCCACCAACGTGATGCTTATCCAGCGGCTCGCTGATGGGTTCACGGCAATTGGCGAAACGGATCTCGCCATCAAGACTTATGAAAAGCTTGCCGTGCGCCTGCCGACGCTGGGGGCGATTCGCGACAAGCTGGTGGAGCTCTACATGCGCAAGCAGGACCGCACCAACGCCACAATTCACCTGCGCGTGCTGGTGAAGGAATCTCCGGCGGACGCGCGCACGCAGTATTTGCTCGGGAGCATTTTGTTTGAGGACAAGCAGCCGAAGGAAGCGGTCGATGCGTTTCGGCGCACGATCATGCTGAGTCCAAATTTCGAGCCGGCGTATTACGATCTCGCCGCGGCGCAGATGAATGCAGATCACCCTGGGGACGCGTTGGAGACGCTCGCCAAGGCGCGGAAAAAATTTCAGTCGAGCTTTGTCGGTGAGTATTACACCGCGCTCGCCTACAGCCGGCAGAAGGATTACACGAATTCTTTGAAGTATCTCACAGCGGCGGAAGTCATCGCCCGGGCCACGGCGACGAATCGTCTCACGCACACCTTTTATTTTCAGATTGGCGCCGCGTACGAGAGGAACCATCAATTCAAGGAGGCGGAAGGCTACTTCCGCAAGGCGCTGGAGCTCTCTCCGGATTTCGCGGAGGCACTGAACTACCTCGGCTACATGTGGGCCGAGCGCGGCGAAAAATCTCGTGGAGGCCCGGGCGATGATCGAGAAGGCGCTGAAGCAGGAGCCGAAGAATGCGGCGTTTCTCGACAGCCTCGGATGGGTGCTGTTCAAACTGAACAAACCGAAGGAAGCGCTTGCACCGATCCTCAAGGCCGTCGAACTGAACGACGAGCCCGACGCGACGCTCTACGATCATCTGGGAGATATCTACGCGGCGCTGAATCAGCCCGATAAGGCGCGCGAAGCGTGGGAAAAGTCGCTCAAGATCGAATCCAACGAGAAGGTTCAGTTGAAACTCAAAGGCGGCAGTGGTTCGGCCTCGAAGCCGTCCTCGACGGGCGCGCGCTGATCATGGCCTTCCAGTTCACCAAGCACTATTCCGTTGAAGAGGCCGAGGAGATGATTCCGCAACTGCGCCTGTGGTTGACGGAGCTTCGTCACCATCGCGAGAAGCTGCAGATCGTCGAAGACCGGCTCTCTCAATTGATGGCGGCGGGCGGTGATTCAGGCGGCAATTTGGTGAACGATTCGGTGCGGCACATGGCGGGAGTTCAGAAGTATCTCGCTTACTTCCGCGATCTGGAGCTGCAGATTAAGGATGTCGATCGTGGCCTCGTGGATTTCCCCGCCATCATTGCCGGCAAGGAAGTGTTCCTCTGCTGGGAGCAGGACGAGGATTCGATCGAGTTCTGGCATGACTTGGAGTCCGGCTTCGCTGGTCGCGCCCGTCTTCCGGGTGCTTGACCGCCCTCGCGCTGCCAATTTCAGTCTTCAGGCGGACGCCTCTTCGACCGTTTCTCCGGATGAGTGCATTGGCGCAGGGTCGATTGAGACTGAATCGGCGCTGCCCGTGGGCAGTCGAATCGCTGGCGTCGAACAGAGCCGAGGTCGCTGTCGACGTGGTTCTTGAAATGACGAATGGATGCGGGCGACGAAAGGTTGTTCGCAGGTGAAGCATGAGTATCACTCAGATATTGCTCGATAAGGGGCTCCTGACGGTGGAGCAGATGAGCGAGGCGATGGCCCTGCAAAAGGCAGAGGACATGCGGCTCGATCGCGCGCTCGTGCAGCTTGGCCATCTCACCGAACGACAGTTGCTCGAGGTGATGTCCGAGCATCTTCACATTCCCATGGTGAACTTGGAGTCCGTGACGATCGATCCCGAGACGCTCCGCGCGCTGCCGTCGAAGGTTGTCTATCGCAAGAAGCTCGTTCCCATCTCGCGGGCCAACGGCACGCTCAACGTGGCTACCAGCGACGCGTTTGATCTCTACGCGTTCGATGACATCCGGTTGATGACCGGCCTGAACATCCAGCCCGTGCTCGCGCCAAGCGAAGACATCGAAAAGTTGATCAAGGCGCACTACGGACTTGGTGGAAATACGCTCGACGAAATGGTCGGCGCGGACGATTCCGAGGACGACGGCGTCGTGACCGAAGGCAATGAGGATTTGCTGGAGATGGCGCAGGAGGCGAGCGTCATCAAGCTCGTCAACGAGATCATCCTCGAAGCGGTGAACGAGCGGGCGAGCGACATTCACATCGAGCCGTACGAGCATCACATGTCGATCCGCTACCGCATCGACGGCGTGTTGCAGGAGGCGTCGCTCCCGCCGCAGATCCACCGGTTCCGTGCGGCGATCATCAGCCGCATCAAGATTCTCTCCAGCCTGAACATCGCCGAGCGCCGCATCCCGCAGGACGGCCGCATCAAGTTCAACGTCGGCGGGCGGCAGATCGACGTTCGCGTGAGCGTTATCCCGATGCTCTTCGGCGAAGGCGTCGTGATGCGTCTGCTCGACAAGTCGAACGTGCTCTTCACGCTGCCGCAGCTCGGCATGGACCCGCACACCTTCGGGCTTTTCAGTGGGCTCATCGAGCGCCCGCACGGCATCATTCTCGTCACGGGTCCGACCGGCGCCGGTAAAACCACGACACTATACGCGGCGCTGAACGCGATTGTCGGTCCCGGCATCAAAGTCATCACCGTGGAAGATCCGGCGGAATACAATCTCGCGGGCGTGAACCAGATTCCGGTGAACGCCGGCGTCGGCATGACCTTCGAGCGCGGGTTGCGCGCGATTCTGCGTCACGATCCGGATGTCGTGATGATCGGGGAAATTCGCGACAAGGAAACCGCCGAAGCCGCCACGCAGGCGTCGCTTACCGGTCACTTGGTGCTGTCCACGCTGCACACGAACGACGCGGCGTCGGCGCCGACGCGCTTGATCGAAATGGGCGTGGAGCCGTTCCTCGTCAGCAGCACGCTGGCCGGCGCGATGGCGCAACGTCTCGTGCGTCGCATCTGCTCGAAGTGCAAGGCGGAGTACGAGCCGGACTACGACAAGCTCCCGAAAGATTTCAAACTCGAACGCGGCACGAAGCTTCTGCGCGGCACCGGCTGCCCCGAACTGCCGCAACACCGGCTACCGCGGCCGGAGCGGTCTCTACGAGCTCATGGTCATGAACGACGAGATCTCTCATAAGATCATGGACCGCGCACCGTCGCCCCAAGTAGTGGCCGTCGCGCGTGCGGCGGGCATGCGTCTGCTGCGCGAGGATGGCTGGGACAAGGTCCGCGCCGGCGCGACGACGGTTGACGAAGTGGTGATGTGTACGGCGCTGTAACGGAATGCCCCAGTTCCAATACATCGCGATGACCGAGGCCGGCCAGAAGGTCACCGGCGCGCTCGAAGCCGAGAGCGAAGCTGCGGCACTGCGGGCGATTGAGGACAAAAAACTTTTCCCTGTCTCCGTCAAAGGCAAAGGCGTGAATGCCGCCGGTGAAGCCGCTCCGCGCAAGCGCAAGGTCAAATCCCGCGACCTCGGCCTGATGTACGGGCAGCTCGCGGACCTGATCGGCTCCGGCGTGCCGTTGTTGCGCGCGCTGGATTCGCTCATCAAGTCCACCGTGAGCGCCTCGCTCAAGGAATTGCTCAAGGAAATCCGCACCTCCATCTCAGAAGGCAAGACCCTCACGGAATCGATGCGGCAGTATCCGGAAGTTTTCCCGACGCTGCACACGGCGATGATTCAGGCGGGCGAACGCGCGGCGTTCATGGAGGAGGTTTTGCGCAGCTTGTCCGGCTTCCTTGAACGTTTCGAGGAACTGCGCAGCAAGGTGATGGGCGCGTTGATTTATCCGGCGCTGCTCAGCGCGCTCGGGGCGACGGTGATGGTTCTCGCGCTGATTTTCTTCGTGCCGAAATTCGAGCCGCTGCTCGCGAATGCCAAGAAGCCGCTGCCCACCGAGCTGATGTTCACCGCGAGCAAAATCATGCGCAGCCACTGGTATGTGGTCATTCTCGGCGGCGCGGGATTGGTGGCGCTGGTGTGGGCGAATCTCAAGAGCGAGAAAGCGAAGCGCGCGATGGAGAAATGGCGCTTGAAGATTCCCGTGGTCGGCACGGCGTTCCGGCTGCTGGCCATCACGCGCTTCTGCCGCATTCTCGGCACGATGCTGGCGAACGGCGTGCCGCTGTTGCAGGCGCTGAAGATTTCCAAGGACGCGACGGGCTCGGCGATTCTTGGCGACCGCATTGCCGAAGCCGCGGACGCGGTGCGCGACGGTAAACGTCTCTCTGAACCGCTGGCGGAAGGCGACTTCTTCCCGGAACAAATTCTCGCGATGATTTCCGTGGCCGAGGAATCCAACAAGCTCGACAAGGTGCTGGTGCAGATCGCGGACACCGTGGAGCGTCGGACGAACCGTCAGGTGGATCAAGCGGTGCGCCTCATCGAGCCGGCGATCCTCTGTCTCGTCGCCGCGGGCATTGGCTTTCTGGCGCTCGGTTTGTTGCTGCCAATCTTCACGATGGCGAGTTCGCTCGGGCAGAAGTAGTTCATTCTCCTCCCAAGAAACTCTTCGGTCGTCCCTAATCGATCCGTGGTTCGGGTCGATGATCTTGGAGTGATGAAGTGGTGGCATACGGTGCCTTGGAAGAACCTGAAGAGCGTCTTCCGGGGCTTGCTCTGTCTGTTGATGGTCGCCACCGGCGGCGGTCTGGCTGGCGCTTCCGAGTACTCCAATCGCGAGCTGGGGTTTCGGATGCGAGTGCCGGATGATTTTGAGGATGTCTCGAGTGCGTCGCGTCCGAAGGGGGCTTTGTTCATGAAGGCGAAGTTCAATCGCGACAAGAGCGTGGCGCGGTTGATGAATGTTCAAGACCTGGGTGAGGTCATCCGGCAGGACGCGGATCTCTCGACGCTGAAACGGCGTTCCGGGAATGTGACGCAGGAAAAAATGCGCTGGCGGGATTTGGACGTGGATGTGTTTTGCGTCACGGAGGGTGAGGCGGGGATGGTCTACGTGTCGTTGAACGCGCAGGTGCCGCTGCGGACGCGCGGGATTCAGGTGAGCATGTCGGCGCTGAAAACCGAGGAACGGGCGTTGCGTCAGGAAATGGCGAAGATCCTGGCCGGTATCGAAGGTCCGAGCAACTGGGTGAGCGACGGGGAACGCTCCGCGCTGAAGTCGTCCGAAACCATGCGCACGGTGGTGACGGTCTCATCGTTGGTGGTGTTGGTAGGAGCGGCGCTGTGGGGCATCTCCAAGGTCCAGACGTAGCCAGAAGTGGGCACGCGGGCGTCGGGGGGAACGGAGGGGAGAGTCGAAATTCGGGTCGCGGAGAGTTCGGTGGTCCGTACTTCCCCGTGAAAATCTTTGAAGTTACGGCGTAAACACGCGTCGAAAAACCCGTGGCCAAGGTACTTGCGCCTTGCGATAAGCTTTTTGCTTTCGCTAAGTTCGAGCCAGAGCCACTAAAACTTAGTCATGAATTTAAAGACCATTCATTCGCTCCGGAATCGTCGCTCCCAACGCGCCGGCTTCACCCTCATCGAAATCCTTCTCGTCATCGTCATCATCCTCCTGCTGGCGGGCGCGCTCGTTGTCTTCGTGCTGCCCCAACAGGAAGGTGCGGAAAAGAACACCACCCGGCTCAAGCTGGGTCAGGTAGCCACCGCGCTGGACACCTATCGCCTGAACCTCGGCCATTATCCGACGGAACAGGAAGGCGGCCTCGATGCGTTAATGAAGAAGCCGCAGTTCGAGAACGAGCGCATGGGTGAGAAATGGCAGGGCCCGTATCTCAAGCCCGGCACGTTGCTCGACGATCCGTGGGGTCACTTGCTCAAGTACGAGCTGGTTGATCGCGCGACCGAGGGCGAGAAGAAGGGCGGCTTGCCGTACAAGCTTTTCTCCGTCGGGCCTGATGGCCAGTCGGACACGGACGACGACATCCAGCACGCCGCGGACAGCGAGAAGGAACCTTCCGCGGGCACGCCATAAGCCCGCCGCATGGGAATCCGCACCGTTTCTCGAATCGCGCAGAGACGGGCGGGGTTCACCTTGGTGGAGCTGTTGTTGGTGACGGTGCTGTTGCTGATGATGGCCGGCGCGGTGATCTTCAGCTTCTCCACCCTCCAGAAGAACGCGACTCTCGACGAGGGCGCGTCCCAGATCGAAGCCCTCTTCCGTTACGCCCGGGCCCAGGCTGCCAGCAGTGGTCGCCTGGTTCGAATCGCCTTCGAGGAAGATGTGGGTGACGGACTGGAGGTACCGCTCGGCAACCTCCGCGTGGAATGGGAATCGGATCCGCTGAACGCTCCGGGCCTCTTCAGCGAGCTGCCGGACGCCGCCGGGCTGAGCCGCAGTATCACAGAGCTGGTACGCATTGAATTTGTGAAGGCCGTCGAGCCGGATCTGGAGACGCTGGAATCCACGGTGTCGGCGGGTGTCGGGGGTGAATCCGGCGGCGAGACGAACGAATCGGTCTGGATCACGTTCCCGCCGGTAACGTTTTTTCCGGACGGTTCGAGCGAATCGAGCGAGCTCACCATTGCCTCGCGGGATGAGGAAGACGGTCGGCGCGTGATTCTGAAACTCGCCGGCCTGACGGGCATTGTGCGACGCACGATGCGGGCGGCGGAAGAGACATTCACGGATGCCCCGGAGCCTGCGGGCGAAAGGTCCGACGCGGCAATGACTGAGGCGGTATCAGGGGAAAAGGTGAGCGAATCGCCCCTGCCGAAACTCGACGAGGACGAAGAGACGAAGTGAACTTGGGACGGACAACAACGGTGCGGATCGTGACGTGCGCCAGCGGCTTCCCGCCGCAGGCAGCGCGCGGCGCCGTGCTGCTCGAAGTTCTGCTCGCGCTCATGCTCTTTGCGGTCACGGCGGCGATCATCACGTCGAGCATGAACGCCTCGATGGACGGCCTTGAACGATTAAAGCGCAACACGCACGCGGCGAATCTCGCGGCAACGACCTTTGCGGAACTGGAACTTGGCCTTCGTCCGGCCGACGCGAGCGGCGAGCAGGCGCTGGAAAAGCCGTTCGATGCGTGGACGTGCGAGCTGTCACGAGTCGGCGCCGAAAACGAGTCCGGCGAAGCGAGCGACCTGACTCAGATCGAAGTCATCCTGCGGCACAAGGATTCCGAACTCGTCTATCGTCAGATGCAGTGGCTGAAACTGCCGGCGGCGAAGGCGGCAACCGATGAAACGCCCCTGACTGCGGGCACGGGAGGGGTGAGCGAATGAGGAGGATCCTCGCATCGACCGATCGCCGTAGGCACGAACCGCGGGGGGCCGGCGGGGGCGATGCCCGCGCCGTTGGTCATGGCGCGAGGTTGGAGCCATGCCAGTGCGGTTCTCCTCACGTCGTCGGCTACACGAGACTGGCTTCACGCTGGTGGAAGTGATTCTCGCGATCGGCCTCGCCATTGTGATCCTGGTCACGGCGATGTCGTTCTATCATCAAGCGTCCGATTTGCGCCGACAGCTCGTGGTTGCATCTGAACAAGTCTCGACCATCCGGCTGGTGATGGATCGGCTCACGGCCGAATTGCGAATGGCGCGTTCGCACGACTGGGAAGGGTTCAATGGCGACTCGACGTCCCTCCGCTTCGTAAAATGCGAGCCGATCGCTTCGTCCGCGTGGACGCGCAATCAGGCTGTGTCGGATCTGCGGCTGGTCAGCTACGGCGCGGCAACTGGGCTCGACGGGACGAACACAATGGTCGTCGGGCTGAATCGTTCTGAAAGTCTGGCGGTGGAGATTCGCCAGTCGCGCGCCACTGCTGCGCCGCTCGATGCTGCGCCCACGACGGCTTCCTCCAACGCGACGACCAACGTCGCATCTGGCGAGCCGCTCACCGACGTGATTCGTTTCGTTCACTTCCGCTATTGGGACGGCGCGACTTGGGTTGAAGAGTGGGCTGACGTGGTTCCGCCTTTGGCCGTTGAAGTGAGCTTTGGTCTCGATCCGCAGCCGGACGATGCCTTGCCGGATGAGTATCCATTTGAAGTCTTCCGCCGCATCATCGCGCTGCCGGGTGGACGCGAGAGTGATCCGTTTGCGGAGTTCTTCGCGGAAGAACTGGCTGGCAGCAGTTCCAAAGCAACGGAGGTGTCGCCGTGAAGCTTTGTCCGAGGCAATTCGCACCACGCGGCTTCATCCTCATTGCGGTGCTTGTGCTGGTGATGCTCATCTCGATGATCGCCATCAGCCTCATGTTCCAATTGAAGGCGGCGGACACCGCGGTGAGTGCGGGTTCCGGCGGAGAGCAGGCATGGTCCGCGGCGATGAGCGGCGTGCAGGAAGCCATTCGCGTCGCGCGCGGGGCGAAGCCGGGCTTGACCGACTGGGGAGGACAACGCGGGCGCGTTCAAGGATCGACTCGTCTTCGATGACGTCTCCGAGCGCTGGTATTTCACCGTGTACTCGCCCGCTTCGAGCGACGACGCGCTTAGCGAAATGCGTTACGGGCTGACGTCCGAGGCAAGCAAGCTGAACGTCAACGCCGCGCACACGACGAACTTGATTCACCTGCCTCGCATGACGGCTCAATTGATCGCCGGGTTGCGCGACTTTGTGGATTGGGACAGCACGGTGCGGCCGGATGGCGCCGAGCAGGATTTCTACGATGCGTTGCCGCGCGCTTACACGATTCGCAACGGCGCGCTCGATACGCTCGATGAGTTGCTGCTGGTTCGGGGCTTTACTCCCGCATTGCTCTACGGTGAAGATGCGAACATGAACTGGCGCCTCGACGTGAACGAGAACGATGGCGACGAGCGTTTCCCTTCGGACAATGCCGACGGGAAGCTTGATCGCGGTTTCAGCCAGTTCCTGACGGTCGCTTCCTACGATCCGAACGAAGACAACGAAGGCATCCCGCGCACGAACCTGAACCTTGCCAACGATCCGCTCCCGCAGATCGAACTGCCCGCGCCGCTCACCAATTTCATTTACCAGCTTCGCACCAACAAACAGTCCGTCGCGCATCCCGTGGATCTGCTCGACGCGAAGCTGACCTGGACGAACGCGAACGGCACAAAGGCCGAGCTGGCCAGCGGTGTGGGGAAGGAAGAACTCGCGCTCGTGCTGGACTTGTTCACGACGAGCAACGAAAGCCGTTTCGACGGTTTGATCGATGTGAACACGGCGTCCATCGCGGTGTTGCGCACGGTGCAGGGTATTGATGAGCCGCTCGCGGAGAGCATCGTCTCCGGCCGCCGCAGCATCAGTCCGGAACGCCGAGGCAGTCTCGCGTGGCTGTTGCAGGAAGGCGTCGTGGACGTTCCGAAGTTCAAGGAGATCGCGCCGCTGCTCACCGCGCGCAGCCGGCAGTTCAGTTTCCACGTTGTCGGCTACGGCGTGCCGAGCGGACGGTATCGCGTGCTGGAGGTCATCATTGATGTCGCCGGCGACGAGCCTCGCATCACTTACCTGCGCGATTTGACCAAGCTCGGAATGCCGTTCCCTTTAACCGGCCCAGAAATGACGACGACGGCGAGTAACGGCGGCGCGCGCGGAGCGACTCGCTCTACCATGGAGGTGCCGCGTGGCTAAGGCGTCGCTGCAGAACCTCATCAAGCTGCCGCAGCTGAAGTCGCGTCGGCGTCAGCGCGGGCCGAGCCAGTCGACCGGGCTCGTTGTCGAAGGCCAGATGTTGCGCGTCGTGCAGGCGACCGTATCCGGCGGCAAGACCACGATTCAACGCGTCGCTTCGGCGCCATTGGAATTTCCGGCGGACTCTGATGTCGCCGATCCTAATGTGATCGGTCCGGCCATTGCGCGAGCGCTGAAGAAGCTGAAATCAAGCCCGGCGCAGTTGTCATGGGTGTGCCGCGCGCGCAGGTGGTTTTGCGCACGCTCACTGTTCCGGTGCTGGAAGACATCCGCGAACTTGCCTCGATGGTTCACTTGCAGGTCAGCAAGGATCTTCCGTTCCGCATGGACGAGGCGGTTGTTGATTTCAAAGTCCGTCGCAAGATCGTTCCGCCCGTCCCGCGTGTGGAAGGCGATGCCAAAATTGAGATCGCGGATGCTCCACCGCCGAAGTTGGAAGTGCTCGTCGCCGCGGTGAAGCGCAGCCTGGTGGAATCGGTCGAGCAGACCGCTGCCGCCGCCGGGTTAAAAGTGTGCGCGCTCGGTTTGTTGCCCTACGCGAATGTTCGCGCGCTCGATGCGTTCAAGCTTGTGGACGACGAGCAGGCGGTCGCGCTGGTGTCGCTCCGGCCGGACGAGATGAACATCGACGTCATCGCGCAGCAGACGTTGCTCTTCAGTCGTGGCGCGAACGTGAAGCTGCCGCCGGAAAAACCGGCGACCGCCGACGCAACGGTTCCGAAAGTTGACGCGCCGGGTTCCGACACGACGAGCTTCATCCGCCCTGAAAGTTTCGCGGAGATGGTGACCATCGAGGTTGTGCGCAGCCTGCACGCGTTCTCGGGAGTGGAACCGAATCGCAGTGTGGCGCGCGTCGCGGTGAGCGGCGTCACCGGCCACGAGGCGAGTGTCGTTGAGGCGATTGAGAAACGTCTCAACCGACCCTGCACGTTGCTCGATCCGGGAACGGTCTTCGATCTTCCCGCCGAAGCGCGCGAACATGTCGCGGGCGCGTTGCCGGCGATCGGTCTGGCGCTCGGGTGCGGGGACGAGAGCGGGCTGCCGTTTGATTTCCTGAATCCGAAGAAGCCCGCGGTGCAGCGCGACATGCGGCGCATTCGCATTCTCGCCGGCGCGGCGGCCGCAGTGGCGCTCTTCATCTTCACGCTGGCGATCCGGCAGCATCTGATCAACCGCCACCAGAAGGTGCTGACCCAGCTTCAGGCTCAGTTCAGCGCCGAGGACAAGCAGAGGAAAACCTTCCAAGCGATGGTGCGTCACGCGGGTGTGGTGCGCGACTGGACCGATGGCGGTCGCAACTGGCTGGATCATTACGCGTATCTCTCAGCGGTGCTGCCGGCGAGCGAGGAAGTTTACATCACGTCGCTCGCGGTCAGCGGCACGGGCTTGATTCGACTGAGCGTCCAGGCGCGGAGCGGCGAGACGCTGGCGAAGCTCGACAAGCAACTGCGCGCCGCCGGTTACGACGTGAAGCCGCTGGCCATCACGCCCGGCGCAGACCGGCATGGATACGACTTTCGTTCGACGGTGGAGCTGATCATTCCACCCAAGCAGGTGCTCGATCTTTCCAAGGTCAAAACGCCGCCGCGTCCGGCGGACGATGTCTCGCTTGATCCTTCGTTCAACAAGGGAGGTGGCGGATGAATCGTCGCGAAAAGATTCTCGCGGGTTGCATCGGCGGACTCATCGGGCTTGGAGCGCTCGGCTTTGGAGTGCGCGGGTTCATTTTTGCGCCGCTCAAGAAGATTGATCGGGATGCCGCCGTGGTGCGCGACAAGTTGGACAAGCTCGCCAAGGATCGCCGCGCGTTCTTCGATGCGGAGGATCGCATGAAGAACTGGGCGCTGACGACGTTCGCCGACACGGTGGACCAGGCGAGCGCGAAGTCCGGCGAGATGCTGACGAAGCTGATCCTCAAGAGCGGCCTGTCGGAGGATGAATTCACCCGGCTGCCGGTCGGCCCGCGCAAGCTTGCGGGCGGTGCGGCGCAGGAGATCGGCTGGAACGTCCAGGGCGACGGCAAACTGACGGACGTGATCGATCTGGTGTTCGCGCTGCAAACGTCGCCGTATTTGCACCGAATCGACGGGCTTTCGATCAAGCCAGGTGACGCGGCTGGATACGTGCGCGTCAGCTTCCGCTTTCTGACGCTCGTGATCGATTCCGCGCCGGAAGTGAAGCGCAAGGAGATCGCGGCGAAGTACACGTTGGAGAGTCCCGAGCGCCACATTTACGACGGCATCGTCTCGCGCGATTTGCTACGGCCCTACATCAAGCGTCCCTCACCGCCGCCTGTGCCGCCGACCACGCCGGGCACGAGTCCCGGCAACATCGCTCAGAACGGCGCGAAGCCCGGTGTTCCTCCGGGGCCGGAAAGTTTCCGCGTGGTGTCGCTCTCCGAATGGATGGGCCAGCCGGAGATTCACGTGTTTGATGTCACTGCTCGAAAGACGGCGCGTTACAAGGCAGGTGATGCGCTCGCAGGCGGCACGATCGTTTGTGTGGATTACCGTCCGCAACCGATGCCGGGCAACGAGATGTTGCGCTCGGACAGCCGCGTGATTGTGAAGGTCGGAGCTGAGTACTTCGCCATCGAACGCGGCAAGACGCTCGCGGACAAACGCAAGCTGACCGCAGATCAACTGCCCTCCGGCATGGCCAAAGCAAAATGAATTTCACCCGCATCACCGAATCCAAGTTTGAGGACAAGTCATGAAGAGAACGACGTTGAGCATTCTCGTTGGTTGCACGCTGGCCGCCTCGGCCTCCGCGCAGAACGCCACGAAGCCCGCGCCCGCCGCCGCCGCGGCGCAACCCGCGCGCAACATCCGCTTCCAGTTTGATGGAATGCCGTACTCGGACGTCGTCGAGCGTTTCGCGCAGATGGCCGGCAAGCCGCTCATCGCCGACACGAACATCACCGGGACGATCACGTACAACGATCCCACGGCCTACAGCTACACCGAGGCGCTCGACACGTTGAACATCATGCTCTCGATGAAGGGCCTGATGCTGATCGAGTCCGGCAATTATCTCCGCCTCGTTCCGTTCAAGGAGCTTCCCGCCATGCCGCTGCGAATTCTGCGTGGCACGGATGCCACGGGCGATGTCCGCCCCGGCGAAGTGGTGACCGTGGTGCTCGACATCAAGAATCTGGAGTCGAAGGAGATCGTGGACTCGATCACGTCGATGCTTTCCAACGCCGGTTCTGTGGCCGCGTTACCCAAAGGCCGCGGGATGATCGTCACCGACCGGCTTGCGAACATTCAACGCGTTCGCGCGTTGCTTGCGACCATCGACACCGAGGCGACGGTGAACCGGCAGATGAAGACCTACACGCTGCTGCACGCCAGCGGTGCGATTGTGTCGGACCTGCTGAACCGCACGTTCGGAATCGCCACCGCTCCGAAGCGCACGACCTACAATCCGAACTCGAAGGCGATGGAAGTTCTGCCGCCGGATCCGAACGATTACATCACTTCGGTGTACGACGAAGCGTCGCGCACGATGGTTCTGTTTGGCCCGAACGAACGCCTCACGCTCGCCGAGGAGCTGATCAACAAGTTCGAGCAGAAGGACGGTCCCGGCGGTGATGTCCGCATCTATTTCCCGCAATCGATCAAAGCTGACGAGCTGGCGAACGTGATTCGGCAGGCGATCCCTGGCGTGGCTGCGCCCGGCGATACCGCCGCCAATGCCGCTACGAAGGCACGAGTCATCGCCGACGCGTCACAGAACCGTCTGATCGTGGCCGCGCCGATTCCCGGACAGCTCGAGCAGATCGACCAACTCATCTCCCGTCTCGACAAGGGTGCTGTCGGAACGGTCGGTGGCACGACGAACGTCCCGCTCCGTTCGCAATCCGTCCAGCTCACAAAAGTCTTCCGCCCGCGCGCGGCGGATTCGACGAATCTTGCCTCCATCCTCACGCAGGCGCTCACGCGTCGTTCGGCTTCCGGCCAGATGGTGACCACCGCGAGCGTCAGTCATGATCCCGCCAGCGGCAGCGTCGTCCTCAGCGGCAGCCCCGGTGATTTGCAGATCGCTTCGGACATCGTGACGCAGCTCGAAACGGGCACGACGAGTCCGGTGAGATTGCAGACGAAGTTCATTGATGTCGGCAGCGCGACCGAGGCGAAGCGCATCCAGCCGATGGTTGAGCAGCTCTATCGCGATCAAGTCAGCTCGGGCGCGTTCAGCGCCGGACCGCATGCGAAGATCATGGCGGACGCAGATTCCGGCCGCATCATCGTTACGGCGAGCGAGGAACATCTCAGCCGCGTCGAGGACATCATCCGCCAGTTGCGTTCGGACAAGGCCCAGACCCAATCGCGCCGTCTGCAAATCATCACGCTGAAGAACTCACGCGCCGAGGCCGCGTTGCCGAATATCCAAAATCTGATCGCCGACCGGATGAGCGAGCGCCGTTTTAGCGACGTTCCAAAGCCTTCGATCATCGCCGACGCGCCGAACAACCGTCTCCTGGTCACTGCGACCGACGAGCAGATCACCGCGATTCAACAGGTCGTGACCGTGGTTGATGTCGCGCCGGCGGCGGTGAAGCGCGAGATGCGCGTCATCCCGCTCCGCGCCAAGCCGGCGGCGGAAGTCATTCCGACCGTCACCTCGCTGCTCGAGCAAACCGCGGATGCGCCTTCGAATCCGTTGCTCGCGCCGAAGCTCATGGCCGACCCGACCGGCAAGCAGATCATCGTTCTGGCGATGGCTTCGGACTTCGAGCGCATCGAGAAACTCGTCGCGCAGTTCGATGCCACCGCGGCGACCTCCGCACCGCGGCAGTTCCGAGCGGTCGAACTGTTCGGGAGGAACGCCGCCGATCTGACGCCGCTCGTCACGCAGCTCTACACGGAACAACTGCGCGGCCAGCCCGAGCCGCCGGGTGGACCAGCGACGGTGCTCGCGGAGACGAAGGAGAACCGCATTATGGTCAGTGGAGCGGAGCAGGAGATCACCCGCGTCGAGGCCATCATCCGGCAGCTCGATCCCGCTGGGCGTAAGGGTTCGAAGGAGGAGACGCGCGTCATCCGCATGAAGGCCGCGCTTGCAGCCGAACTCGCCAGTCTCGTCGAGAAGAGTCTGAACGCGCAGTCGCAGCAGGTCAAAGTGCTGGTCGATGCGCGCAGCAACAGCCTGGTGGTTTCCGGCGACAGCGCGGCGGTAGAGGCGGCTTCCGAAGTGATTCGCCAGCTCGACACGCGATCCGACGTGCAGCCGCGCGAGATGCGCATCATCGAGTTGAAGCAGGGTGATGCGAACACGATTTCCAGCATCGCAAACAATCTCGCGGTGGAATTAATCAAGGATCAGCGCGGGCCGGATTACACGCCGCAGACGCGCATTACGCCGGATGCGACGTCGAACCGTCTCATTGTCAGCGGACCAAAGGATGAGCTGAACACGGTTTCCAAAGTCGTCGAGCAGCTCGACCAAGCTCCGGAGGCCGCCGGTGGCGCGCGGGTCTTCAAGCTGGTGAGCGCGGACGCGGCGCAAGTGGTCGGCGTGGTTTCGAACGCGATGTTGAAGTTCGACAATCGCAACAAGCCCATCCAGCGCGTGACCATCTCGCTCGATCGCGAATCGAACAGCATCATCATCGCGGGTCCGCGCAATGACCTGAAGGACGCTGAGAACATTATCCAGCGCCTCGACAACGAAGGCATCGATCCGACCGCGACCGGCGCGACGGCGGGCAAGGCGCGCGAGTTGAAGATCATGGACGTGCAGAGCACTGACGTGGACGGACTCGCCGCGCTGGCGATGAAGGTTTTCTCCGCGCAGAACGCGGGCCGCACCGTGACGAACTTGGTCAGCATCACGCCGGAACCCAACGGCAAGCGTCTCATCGTCCTCGCGCCGTCGGGCGTGTTGTCCCAGGTCGAGACGGTGGTCGCCACGCTCGACAGCAAGCCGGATCAGGGCGTGCGTGAGTTGCACGTCGTGGATTCGAAGAATGGTTCCGTGACGGAACTCCTGCCGAACGTGCAGCGCATCTACACCGAGCAGACGCAGGGACGTTCCGGCAAACCGGCGACGATTTATCCCGATTCGAGCGGTCGACGCCTCGCGGTCTTCGGCACGAAGGAGCAGGCGGCGCAGGTGCAGCAGATCGTCGATGTGCTGGCGTCCGAGACGCGCGCGCCGCGGGAGACGAAGACGTTTGATTTCGGACGGCTCGCGGAAGCGCAACGCATCCTGCCCATCGCACAGCAACTCTATCGTGACCAGCTCGTGAACAACCCGAGCATGGGCGCGGCGGACGCCCAATTGATCAGCGATGGCAAGACCGGGCGGTTGATTGTCAGCGCACGCGCGGATCAGTTGAAGGTCATCGAGGAGATCGTTTCGCGCCTGCAGATCACGGCGACCACCAACCAGACCTCGCGCGAGACCAAGGCGTTTGAAGTGGGCTCGGCGGCGGACGTGCAACGATTGCAGCCGCTCGTTCAGCAGCTTTACACGGATCAATGGCGCGATAAGGCGGAGACGGATCCGGCAGACGCGCAGATTGTGGCGGACCCGCGCGCGGGCCGCATCATCGTCACCGGCAAGCCGGAGCACGTGAAGCAGATTGAGGTCATTCTCCAACAGCTCGGCACGAACAAGGCGCGCACCGAGGCGCGCGACACGCGCATCTTTGATCTCACGACGGCGAGCGCGGTGGAACTGGCGGCGACGGTGCGCACGCTTTATCTGGAACAGGCTAAGGCCCGTCTCGGCGCGCAGCAGCCGGACACGATGATCACACCCGATGCTGGCGGCAATCGGCTCATCGTCGTCGGCGACACGAACGAGCTGAACGAAATCGAGGGCATCATCCAGAAACTCGACAAGGTCAGTGCGCAGAGCGCTTCGGCGCGAGTGTTCAAACTGAAGTCAGCCGATCCGCAGAAGGTTTCCGAGATTCTCACGACCTCGCTTGTGCGTTTCGATGCGTATGGCCGGCCGCAGAAGCGCGCGACGGTGAGCGTGGATGCGAAGACGCGGACGTTGATCGTCACGGGCGACCCGAAGGAACTGGGCAGTGTTGCGACAATCATTGAGCAGCTCGACCAGTCGCTCGGTGCGCAGCCGGATCGCAAGATGAAGGTGCTGACCTTGAAGCAGGGCAAGGTCAGCGAACTGCTCGGGAAGGTTCGCCAGCTCTATAATGATCAGCTCACGGCGCAGCCGGACCTCGCGACGACGGACATTCTCATGATGGAAGACGCGGCGAGCAATCAGCTCCTGCTCGCGGGCAATGACCGACAGATCGCCTTGGTGGAACAGATTCTCGATAACTTGCAGGCGGCGGCGATGACTCGCGGCGAACGCGAGACGAAGTTCATCGAAGTCGGACAGGTGGATGAGCTGAATCGCCTGATGCCGCTGGTGCAGCAGTTGTATCAAGAACGCTGGAAGCATCGTGAAGTCGGTGACCCGGCGGATGCCTTCATCATCACAGACGCGAAGAACGGCCGGTTCATCGTGACGGGCCGCACCAATCATCTGGTGGAGATTGAACAGATCGTGGCCCAGCTTCGCGCGACGGATGCCGGTGCGCCGCGTGACACGCGCATTTATGATCTCTCGACCGCCAACGCCGCGGAACTGGCGACGACGGTGCGCTCGCTCTATCTGGATCAGGCGAGGACGCGTCCGGCTGCGCAACCGCAGGAGACGTTGATTCTGCCGGACGGCACGAGCAATCGCCTCATCGTGGCCGGCGCGACGAACGAGCTGAACGTCGTCGAGGATATCATCAAGAAGCTCGACAAGGTTTCGAGCCAGAGCGGCACGGTGCGGCTCTTCAAGTTGAAGTCCGCTGACCCGAACAAGGTGATGGAAGTGCTCGGCAACGCGTTGATGAGCTACGACGCGTATGGGCGTCCGCGCCGCCGCGTGGGCATCACGGTGGACGCGAAGACGCGCACGATTGTCGTCGCGGGCGACCCGAAGGAATTGCAGGCGCTGCAGAACGCTTCGGTGATCATCGAGCAGCTCGACAACGCCCTCGGCGCGCAGGCGGATCGAAAGATCAAGGTGGTGGCTCTCAAGCAGGGCAAGGCGGCGGAGCTTTCGCCGAAGGTGCGCCAGCTCTATAACGACCAGCTCACGGCGCAGCCGGATCTCGCGGTCAACGATGTGTTGATCATGGAAGATGGTCCGGCAAACCAGCTCATCCTCGCGGGCAGTGAGCCGCAGTTGAAGGTGCTGGAAAGCATCATCACGGACTTGCAGTCGGCCTCGATCAATCAGGGTCCGCGCGAGACGAAGATCTTTACGGTGGGTCAGGCAGAGGACGTGACCAAGCTCCACGGGATTGTTCAGCAGCTTTATCAGGATCGCTGGAAGAGCCGCGACGCGGGTGACCCGCCGGATGCGCAGCTCATCGCGGACACCGCGAATGGTCGCATCGTGGCGACGGGGCGGACGAATCACATCGCCGAACTCACAAGCATCGTGGAGATGTTGAAGGAAGCGGGAGCGGGCTCGAAGCGCGACGTTCATGTGGTGTCTTTGCAGCGCAATTCCGCGCAGGCGGTTTCCTCGATGATCAACCAGTTGTTCGCGAAGCAGGTGGCGAGCACGGACCCGGCGGACCGACTGGTGCTGAGCGCGCTGCAGGATGACCGGACGCTGGTGGTGGAAGCGGCGGAGAAGACCTTTGAGCGTGTCAGCGACGTGGTGAAGAAGATCGACGACACGGAGACCTCCGTGCAGAACGTAATTCAGACGGTGCATCTCAAGAAGGGGCGCGCGGACAATCTCGCCGAAGCCATCAACGCCGCGCTGACGAATCGCGTCGGTACCGCGCTGGCCAAGCGCGTGAGCGTGACGCCGGTGCTCGGCGCGAACAGTCTGCTCATCAACGGCCCGACCAACGCGGTCGAGGACGTGATGAAGCTCGTGCGCGAGCTCGATACCGAGAGCGAGGCGGGTGACATCGAGGTGCGGATTTACAAACTGGAGAACGGCGCGGCGAAGGAGGTTTCTAGCATCCTTGATGACCTGTTGCAGAACGTGAGCCGATATCAGGCGCGCACGCGGACGGGACGCTTCATTCAGGCGAATGTTTCCATCGATGCGCGGGCGAACTCGCTGATCATCGCGGGCACGCCGGCGCATTTCGCGGTGGTGGAGAAGATTCTGCCGACGCTCGACAAGCAACCGGAGCGCAGCGATCGCGACGTGCAGTTCATCTGGCTGCGCAAGGCGAAGGCTTACGACGTGGTGTCGAAGGTGGAGGCGGTGTTCGACGGGCGGGATTCGAAGGAGAAGCCGGTCATCGAGGCCGATCCGCTGAACAACTCGGTGACGGTGATCGCGCGCCGCGGTGATCTGGCGCAGATTCAGGATCTCATCAACCGGCTCGACGATTCGAGCAAGGACACCAGCATGCAGGTGCGTCTGCGTCCTTTGGAGCGCGTCGCTGCCGAGCAGATGGCGAAGATGCTCCTGAACATCTACCCGCAGATGGGCAGCGGTCAGGTGCGTGTGGTGGAGAAGACCACGGCCCCGAAAGCCGTGGCTCCGGGCGTTCCCGGTGGTGCGGTAGCTCCGCAAGGGCAGCAGCAGAATCAACCACCCACTGCACCAGCGCCGGCGCCCGCTGCGACGCCGGCCCAACCCGGTGCGCAAACGACGCCGGATACGAACGTGGTTCAGGAAGTTGTCATCTCGGTGGACAAGGTCGCGAACGCGCTGATTCTTTCTGGTCCGGCGCAGGAACTCGACAACTTGGACCGCATCATCACGGACCTGTCGTTCAACTTTTGGGGGAACGAATCGGAGTTCCGCCTTTTCCCGCTCAAGGATGCGGACCCGGTGGTCGCTGCGCGGACGTTGACTGAATTGCTGCGGCAAGAACCAGTGCCGGTGCAAGGGCAGCCAGGACAGCCGCCGCAAATGCGAACTCAGCAGCCCAAGATCACCGTGGTCGCCGAGCCGCGCACGCGGAGCATCATCGTGCGGGCGCGACCGACGGATTTTCCGCTGCTCGAAACGTTGATCAACCAGCTCGATGCCGCGGGCCAGGTGACGCAGGTGGAGTTCCGCGTCGTGCCGTTGACGAACGCGCCGCCGGAGAAGGTTCTTCCGCTCGTCCAGCAGATGGTCACGCAGCTGAACGTCTCGCGGCCGGGCGAACCGTTGTCGGTCACCATCGATGCGCGTTCGCGCGGTTTGCTGGTGGTGGGCCGCGACACGGTGCTGACTCAGGTCGAGAAGATGATTCGCCAGCTCGATACACCGAGCGAGTTCACCGAAGCCGAGGTGTTGATGGTGAGTTTGAAGAAGGCGAATGCGACGCAGCTTGCGGGCGTGTTGCAAAGCCTGCTCCGTCCGGGTGCGCAGGGCGAACTGACGAGCGAGGCGCGCGAACTGCAGGAGCAGGTACGCCGACTGAAGATTCAAAACGAGGCCGGCCAGAGCGTGCTGCTCGACCTGAGCAAGCCAATCAAGATTTCCGCGGACCCGGTCGCAGGGCAGGGCGGGGCGAACCGACTGATCATTTCCTCCACGGCGGACAACTTAAAGGCGCTGGGCGCAGTGGTCGCGATGATGGACACCGTGCCGGTGACCGAGGATGCCGTGGTGAAGGTCATGGCGCTGAAGTTCGCGGACGCGAGTTCCGTGGCGCAGACGTTAACTACGATTTTCATGCAGGGCCGTCAGCTCGCGATCGGGCCGACGGGTCCGAACGCGCAACCCGCCGGGCCGCAGGGCAAGGCGCTGGTGAATCCCTTGAACGTGGCCATCGACCCGCGGGCGAATGCGGTGATTCTCAGCGGCCAGATCGAAACGATGAACCTGGCGATGCAGTTGATCGCGGACATCGACAAACCGCTGGACCGATTCGTGACGGAGGTGAAGCTCTTCCGCCTGAAACACGCAAGCGCGACGAAGATGGTGCCGCTGTTGCAAAGCGTGTTCACCGAGGGACCGTCGGTGCCCGGAACAGAGGGGCTCAGCACGCAGGTTTCGCGGTTGAAGACGTTCAAGGACGGTGGCGTGACGAACCTCACCTCGGCGCCGAAGACGCGGACGGCGTTGACGATTCAGGCCGACGATTTGGCGAACATCCTCGTGGTGGCGGCGCGCTCAGACATGCTGCCGCTCATCGGCGACGTCATTGACCAGTTGGACATTCCGGCCGCGAGCGGACTGGAGACAGTGCGCATCTATCCGATGACCCACGCGGATCCATCGGCGATTCAGAAGATTCTCAACGATATCTACAACAGCCCGCGCGCGACGACAGCGGTGCGGGCCGAGGACAAGCCGATCATCACGGTCGATGCTCGCACGAGCGCGCTGGTGGTCGCAGGCAACAGCAAGAGCTTCGCGGTTATCGAAGGCCTGCTGACGCAGCTTGATCAGAAGCTGGCGTTTGAACTGCGCGACATCCGCATCATCCCGCTCGACAACGCGGACGCGACGGTGGTCGCGGCGAACGTTCAGCGCTTGATGGACGCACGCGTGACGCAGCGGGCGACGTTGAACCAGGGCACAGCGGACACGCTCAAGGTGACGATTCTTGCCGACCTGCGGAGCAATGCGCTGCTGGTCGCGGGCGGACGCGAGAGCTTCGACATGGTGGAGTCGCTCGCGAAGCAGCTCGACAAGGCGTCACCGGCGTTGAGCGGACGCATCCGGCTCATTGCGCTGACGAACGCGGATTCGCGCGTGATTGCGGCGACGTTGACGACGCTCTTCACACAGCGCTACGCGTCGCAACGCGCGGCGGATGTCGGGCAGATGAGGCCAATCATCCTCGCCGATCCGCGCAGCAACAGTCTCATTGTGACGGCGAACCAGGAGGATAATGGAACGATCGACGACCTGCTCAAGCGGCTCGATACGAAGCCGGAGAATCCGTCGCTGACGCTGACGGTGCTGCCGTTGAAGAAGAATGACTCGACGCGGGTGGCAGCGGTGTTGAAGACGGTGTTTGCGGCGCGGCTGCAGGCGCAGGCGTTGCCGGGACAGCCAGCGTTGCCGAGCGAACAGATCGAGGTGCAGCCCGATGCGTTGAACAACGCGCTGATCATTTCCGCGAGCAAGGAGAACCTGGAGTTGATTCAGGGCCTCGTCGCGAAGCTCGACACGGAGCCGACGGTGGACGGTGGTCTGCTCCAGACCTTCACGTTGCAGTTTGCGGATGCCCAGCGCGTGGCGACGATGTTGAACAGCCTGGTGCGTCAAGGGCTTTATCATCCCGGCCAGCCGTTGGGTGGCGGAGCCCGGGCGGCGGGTGGTCGCGATGCGCTGGCGATCAGCGTGGACCCGCGCAGCAACACGCTTTTCGTCAGTGCGAGCCCGGAGAACCTGGCGGTGGTGAAATCGATCATCGAGAAGATCGACACGAAGGACTTCTCGGATGCGACCAATGTGCGCGTCTACACGCTGAAGAACGCGAAAGCCAGCACGCTGGCGACGACATTGGAACAATTCTTCCGCGCCAAGCGCACGGCGGATTCCGTAGCGGTGAACGCAAACGAACGCAGCATCCCTGTGAGCGTGCTGGCGGACGACCGTATCAACTCCATCATCGTGACCGGCACGAAGGAGGCGTTTGAAGCTGTGGAACGATTGATGCCGCAGCTCGATGGCGACAGCACCTTCCACCGGCTGAACTTCCGCGTGTTCGCGCTCAAGAAGGCGACGGCGCAGAAGCTTCAGCAGACGTTGCAGCCGATCTTTGCGAATCGTCCGCCGAAGGTGAAGGGCGAGCCGAACGATCCGATCACCATCATGGCCGATCCGTGGGTGAACGCGCTGCTTGTGGGCGCGTCGGCGGATGACATGAGCACGGTGGAGAGCTTGATCAATCAGCTCGATGCGGACGCGACGGACCGCGGATTGAGCATTCACGTCTTCCCGCTGGCGAAGGCGGATGCGCGCCGGGTGGCGACGACGGTGCAGTCGCTCTTCCGCGAGAACGCGCCGGGTTCGGTGGTGCCGGTGCAGGTCAACGCGGACGAACGCATCAACGCGATTGTGGTGTCGTGTGGCGAGACGGACGCGAAGCGCATCGGTGAGCTGGTGAAGAAGCTCGATACCGAGCAGGTGGCACGCGTGAGCGAGATTCGCGTGTTTCCGCTGAAGTTTGCCCGCGCGGATTCACTCTCCACGATGCTGAACACGGCGTTGAACACCAAGCCGACGGCGTTGACGGAGCAGAGTCCGAACGCGCAGTCGGTGCTGCAGTTCATTTCGCGGACGGAAGGCGGGCAGGAGTTCGTCACGGCGGCGTTGAAGGAAGGCATCTTGATCACGCCGGACGCGCGGATGAACTCGCTGATCGTGAGCGGGCCGGTGGATTACATGGGGTTGATGGAACAAATCATCACTCGCCTCGACGCGAGCTCGCCGCAGCAGGCGAAGATCAAGGTGTTCCCGTTGAAGAACGCGGATGCAGAGCAAATGGCGCGATTGCTCATGCAGCTCTTCCGGATGACGCAGACTGCGGCGCTGGCGAATGCGTCGCAGCGTTCGATTCAATACACGCTGGTGCGCAACACCGGGAACGGTGAAGGCGATCAGGAGGCGGCGAGCGCGACCGTGGGCACGGCGGAGCAGAACGCGCTGACGATTACGGTGGACCCGCGGACGAACAGTTTGCTGGTGGGTGGCACGGAGCACTATGTGGCGCTGGTGTCGCAGATTATCGATTCGCTGGACGCGACGGAGGCGAACGAACGGCGCACGGAAGTGGTGCGGCTGAAGAATTCGCAGGCGCAGGATGTGGCGACGGCGATCCGGAATTTTCTCGATCAGGAAAAGATCCGCACGACGCAGGGGCTGGCCCCGGACGAAATCGGGACTGCCCAGCGGCTTCTGGAACGCGAGGTGGCGGTGGTGGCTGAGCAGTTGAGCAACACTCTGCTGGTCTCGGCGAATCCCCGCTTTTTCGAACAGATCAAGGCCCTCATCGAAGAGTTGGACAAAGCGCAGCCACAGGTGCTGATCCAGGTGTTGCTGGCGGAGGTGACGCTGGACAAGGGCCTCGACCTCGGATTGAGCTGGACCTACGACAACGTGCCGTTCGCGGCTGGCATCACGGTGGACGAATCGAAGTGGATTGACGGCGGTTTCGCTTCGGCGGTCACCGGCGGCAAATACAGCTTTCTGCTCCAGGCGTTGGAAGAGGACGGGCGATTGGAGGTGCTCAGTCGTCCGCAGATTGTCACTTCGGACAACAAGGCCGCGACGATCAGCATCGGCCAGCGCGTGCCACTCATCACGGATACCCGGGTGACGGAGCTTACCGGCAACTCAATCAGCAACTATCGTTATGAAGATGTCGGAGTGAACTTGTCCGTGACGCCGAAGATCAGTCCGGACGGGACGGTGAAGCTGGAGATCGGCACCACGAACAGCGCGGTGAGCAGCTCTTCAGTTCCGATCAGCAAGGATATCTCTGCGCCCATCATCAATCAGCGCCGCGCGAATACGACGGTGAGCGTGCCCAGCGGCCAGACGATTCTGATCGGCGGACTGATCGCCACCACGGACGACAAGCGCATGGTGAAGGTGCCTTGGCTCGGCGACATTCCGGTGATCGGGGCGATGTTCCGCAAGAGCCACAATACGCGCGAGCGGAAGGAACTGTTGATTCTTTTGACTCCGCAGATTCTGAGCGGCAGCCAGGAAGAGGGAACCGTGAAGGACATGCAAAAGGTCACCCGTGAGCAACTCGACCGGTCGCGCATTCAGGACGAAATCAAACGAGACGATTTGCAAAAGCAATTGCTCGACCCGCTCTTTCCGAACATCGAACGCGAGAACAGTTCGCCGAAGGGTAAGGGTGACAAGAGTCTTTGACGTTTTTACGCGGGCCGCGAATTTGGTTGAGACAGGCCTCGCCATTCGGGCTGCGGTGCTGATTCTCGCTTGTGCCGTCCTGGCATCGACCTTGTGCGGTTGTGCGGGTGGCGCTGCGGGCAAAAGCGCTGCAGCTACTGCCGTGGAGAGTATCCACGTTCTAAGCGTTCCAGTAGCGGTGGACTTCGATGGTGTGCCGGGGCCGGATGGCTTCGCTGTTACCGTATTTGCCAAGGGACTCAAAAGCGCCAAGGGTGTTCCGTTACCTGATGGCAAGCTGGAGTTGTTGATGTATGACGGTTTGTTTCTTGAAGGGAAGCCATCAGGGGCCGAGCCCTTACGAGTCTGGCGTTTTTCCCGCTCCGAACTGAAGCTGCACTCGGGAAAGAGTGCGGTTGGAACCGGCTACCGCTTCACGCTCCGCTGGGAGGAGGCGCGTCCGACGAAGTCCCGAATCAGCATTGTCGTGCGTTATCTGCCCGTCTCAGGCCCGCCGGTGGTTTCGGCGCCGAGTTCCGTGGCGATTGGGACGAAGTAGTTGGTTTGGCGAGGTGGGAGAGGTTTGGTTTCGGAGGCGGTGCAGGAGAGGAGGAACCATGGTAGCAAAAACGGCTCATTTATTGGGCTGGAAAGAAATTGCTGCAATAAGAGCAAACTGGTATCAACGCCTTCACCACCGCTGAAGTTATGGAGAAGACGACGACTATTCATCCTCAGAGGGGATCTTTCGAGACTACCCATTGGACGGTTGTGCTCGCGGCCGCCGGTCAGGATTCGGCGCAGGCGCGAACGGCGTTCGGCAGGCTCTACGGGGACTATTGGTATCCCCTCTATGCGTTTGCGCGTCGGCGCGGGGCGTCGCCCGAGGAAGCCCAGGATCTGGCGCAGGAGTTTTTTACCCGGCTGTTGGAAAAGCAGTCTTTGGAGGGAATCCAGCGGGAGGGCGGCAAGTTCAGGTCGTTTTTGCTGCGGTCGTTCGACAACTTTCTGATCAAGGAGCGGGAACGTCGCAATGCCCTCAAGCGTGGCGGTGGAATCCCGGCGTTGTCCCTGCAGATGGAAGATGCCGAGGCCCGCTACACCCTCGATCCAGCGGACGCGGCGACGCCGGAGTCGCATTACGAGCGCCAGTGGGCGCTGACATTGCTGGACCACGTGCTGCAACGGCTGCGAGGTGAATGGATGGCTTCGGGCAAGGAGGCATTTTTCTTGGACATGCAGCCGCATTTGCAGGGTGAGAAGTCGGGCCGGCCATACGCTGAGATCGCGGAGCGCCACGGCATGACCGAAAGCGCCGTGAAAGTGGCGGTGCATCGGGTGCGGGTCCGGTATGGGGAATTGTTACGGCAGGAAATTGGGCGAACGGTCAGTACGGCGGCAGAGGTGGAGGATGAACTGCGCCATTTAATTACGGTGATGGGGCGCTGATCTTTTTTTGTAACCTCTGCTTCCGTCTCCGGTGGGATATGGCGGAAGTGTCGATGCGATTTTGTGCTGAATGTGGAAAGCAGGTCCCGCCCGGGGCCTGGGGCGAGCTTTGTCCGCATTGCTTGTTCCTGCGTGGCGCGGCGGCGGTGGTGCCCTTTGGCGACGCGCTGCTCGGGGTCGTGGGGGATTACGAACTGCAGGAGGAAATTGCCCGCGGCGGGATGGGAGAGTGGTCTACAGGGCGTGGCAGAAGAGTCTGAAACGCCATGTTGCCCTCAAGATGATGCTCGCCGGACAGCACGCGACTGAGGAGCAGGTCCGGCGATTCAAGGCGGAGGCGATCGCGGGCGGGGTGTTGCATCACCCGAACATCGTGGGAGTTCACGAAGTCGGCAGTCATGAGAGCCTGCCCTACATCGTGATGGATCTGGTCGACGGCCCTAGCCTCTCGCGAATGCTGAAGGAAGGGCCGCTGCCGGTGGAGCAGGCCGCCAGTTACCTGAAGACGATTTCTGAGGCGATTCACTTCGCGCATTCCCGGGGCATTCTTCACCGCGACTTGAAGCCGTCGAACGTGTTGATTGATTCGAGCAATCAACCGCGGGTGATGGATTTCGGACTCGCGAAGAACCTCGCTGCGGATGCCAGCCTGACGGCGACGGGGTCAGTCCATGGCTCACCCAGTTACATGCCTCCGGAGCAGGCGAGGGGAGATCGGAAGCAGGTGGGTGTGCGGAGCGACGTCTATTCGCTCGGCGCCATGCTGTATCATTTGTTGACCGGTCGCCCGCCCTTCGTGGCGCAGACGATTGCCGCCACCTTGCAACAAGTGGAGACGGCCGAGCCACTCGCTCCGCGGTTGTTGAATTCGAGCGTACCGAAGGATTTGGAGACCATTTGCTTCAAATGCCTGGAGAAGGATCCGGAGCGTCGTTACGCCTCAGCCGGCGAGCTGGCGGAGGAACTGGGCCGGTTTCTCAAGGATGAGCCGATTCACGCCCGTCCGATTGGCCGGCCTGAAAAAGCGTGGCGCTGGTGCCGGCGCAATCCGCTGGCAGCCAGCTTTGCCGGAACGGTCTGCGTGGCGCTGGCCGTCTCACTCTGGTTGCTGGTGCTGGTCAACGAGGCGAAGAACAAGCAGGTGGAGCTGACGCGAGACGCAAAGCAGTTCAACTTGGAGAAGGACGCCGCCGCCAGGCGGGTGTTGAGGATGGTCGAAGAGAATCTGGCAGGGATTTGGGCGAATAGTGCCAAGCCAGATCTGGACATCATTTCCGAGGACGTTGCCGCTCTCTCTGGTCTCGCCATTTTGCCGGTCACCAACCTCGCCGCGTCGGTTCGTTGGAAGATGGGAGCGGTGACGGATGAAGATCCGGTAGGGCGGGTGCGGCAGTTTGGATTGCTCATCTCGAATATCGAGTCCAACGCCAGTCGGCTCCTGGAACGGGAAGTTCGGGTCGATTTGCGGCTCTACAAGTTCCAGCAGGATTTTGGCAGGGACTTGTGTAATGGAGTAATGGATTTTGGTCGCCTGGGCGCGCGCCAGTTCCTGACGCTGCGGCGAAGCAATCCGGGACTCATCCCGATGGTGATGCCGACCAATTCCTTCAAGGAAGGAATCATGTTCTCCCGGAGCAACTCACCCATTCGGACCCTCGCTGACGTAAGGGGACGCGCCGTGGCATTTGGAGACACCAACTCGACGATCAGCTTCTGGGCTCAGATCAATCTGGCGGAGCTCGGCATCAATGCTGCCAACCTCTCACGCTACGACTACCTCGACAGCACTTTGGATTTTGCCGACGAGGTGTTGAACGTTGGGTTGTCTAATGCCGTGCGCAAGGTCGGTTACCTGCACAGTCACGCCAAGGTGATCGAGGGAGTTCTCGACGGGAAATACGATGTTGGTGTGGCGAATCTGAAGGCGTTTTTGGCCTTCAAGGACCGAGGGCTCGTTGCCATCCCCGATTCCCAGTTCACCAGCTGCCGCAATGTCTTCGTAGCGAGGCCGAATACTGATCCCGCCTCGGTGGACGCGATCATTGAGATCATGACCAACCTTCAGGGATACTGGCTGCAGCGGCTCCCGGACGCTTCGTTGGGTTACGAGCGTGCGAAGTTGAGTGCCTATGCGCACGAAGAGCTTTGGCTGGATCGGGGTTTGGTCCATCTTCCCGTTCAAGCCGCAATCGCAGTAAGGAGGTAAGTCATGCAATCGAAACCAAACTCAGGCGCGTTAACGATGGGGAAGCGTGGATGGCCCGCGCGGTTCTGCGCGGCGGTGCTGCTCGTTGTCCTGTCGGCTGCCCCGATGTCCGGACAGCTGGCCATCACCGAGGTGATGACGCAATCGACCGGCGTGGCGGAGGGCGGTGATGATTTCTGGGAGCTGACCAATTTCGGAGCGGAGCCTGTCGACCTGAGCGACTACTGGTTTCGCGACGGTTTGTCATACAGCTTTGGCGTTTCGGTGGCCGTGGCGGCAGATGTGCAGGCAGTATCTCTCGCCACCTTGTGGGAGGGAAGCCGAACGGATGCAGCGCGTATCGAACCAGGTGAGTCCGTCGTCTTCGCGCGGACTAGAGCGAACGTCTTCGCCAATACGCCGGATAACTTCCGGGCGTGGTGGGGACTCGGTCCGGAAGTGAAGGTGGTTTTCTACACGGGCTACGGGCTCGATGAAGTGAATGATGCCGTCAATCTCTGGCAGGAGACGCCAGAGCAGGCGATGCTCAAGTATCGCACCGAACTCTTCGAAGCGGAGACGGGCCGTTCCTTCACCTATAATCCGGCGACCGGATTGCTCGACACCTACAGTACGCCGGGGGAAGACGGTGCAGAGGTGGCGCTGACTACAGGTGATATTGCGTCACCCGGAACTCACATGGGCCCGGTGCCGCTCCGAATTGACAGTGGACCCGCCAGCGTGGCAGTGGACGGCGGCTTGAGCGCGACCTTCAACGTTCGCGCGTATGGACTGCCAGTCCCGCGTTACCAATGGCATTTCAATGGCGAACCCATCGCAGGCGCCGTGCTGCCCACGCTCACCATCGTGGCCGCTGAGATCTCAGACGCTGGCGAATACACGGTGGAACTCGACACCGGGCTGGAACGGCTCGTGACGTCTCCTGCGATGTTGACGGTCAATACGCAGGCAAGTTGCGCCACTATCGTTCTCCCGCTGGCGGATGTCGAAGTGACTCCGGATCAAACCGCCGTCTTCCGCGTCGAGGCGCGCGGCTATCCGCTTCCGACCTTTCAATGGCAGTTCAACAACGTCGACCTGCCGGGTAAGACTTCGAGCGAGCTTCGGGTTCCCGGCGTAGACGCTAGTTTGACCGGCCTCTACACGGTGAAGGTTTCGAATCCGCTCTGCTCCACCCACGCCAGCGCGTGGCTCCGTGTCGCGCCCAACGCCAATCTCGTGGTCACAGAAGCAATGGCCAATCCGACGAACAAAATAGCGGTTGGTTACAATCACAACACCTGGTGGGAGTTGACTAACCGGGGCTCGAACACGGTGAATCTGTTCGGCTACCGGTGGGACGATCGGCCGACCTCTTTGCCCGACGCCGTGGTCTTCACCAACAGCCCTTCCCGAAACCTGCCCCTTCTTCCGGGGAGGTCCGCGATTATCGTCTCCGGCATGACGCCAGAGGCGTTCAAGCGCTGGTGGGGTGAGGAGAATCTGCCGGAGGATTTGCTGATCATCAGCCACAATGGCAATGGGCTGAATTCGCTAGGAGATGAGATTAAGCTCTGGAACAGCACAGCGCTGACGGAGGGAGAGTTTCTAGCACCCGTCGTTAATTTCGGACCCTCCCCGGCGGGCGTGAGCTTGTGGTTCGATCCGGTGGAGGCTGAGTTTGGCGAGCCGAGTGTTTTGGGAGAACGTGGCGCCTTCCACGCGGTGGAGGCCGGTGACATTGGTTCGCCGGGCTGGACGAGCAACAACCGAGTGGTGAGGCCGAAGGTGACCTCGACTCGGCGTGCGCCGGAAGGTGTCTTCGTTACGTGGAAGACTCAGCCCGGGCGAGCCTATGAATTGCGTCGCAGTGACACTCCGCAAGGTTCGAACTGGGCGTTGGTTTCCGTCCAGACCGCAACGACCAGTTCCCTCACCGCCCTCGACGCCTCGGCGAACGGCGTCCCGCAGCGTTTCTACAAAATCGTCATGCTTCCCTGATATGATGCGCGCGAATTCAGATCCATGGAGACAGACATTCGGCAGCACGAAGCAGTTCAGCGGGTTCACCTTGATCGAACTGCTCGTCGTCATCGCAGTCATCGCCGTGCTTGCCGCGCTGTTGCTTCCGGCGCTGGGAAAAGCAAAGGAGCACGCGCATCGCATCACCTGCGTCAATAATTTGGAGCAATGGACCAAGGCTCAGGCCATGTATGCCAATGACAACCAAGACCACATCGCGCGGGAGAGCTATCAGACGGACGGAGTCACCCTGAATTTGTGGGGCGAGGTAAGGGATCCGATCGCTGATGATGTTTGGTATAACGCACTGGCCCGCGAGATGAGTGTCTCGCCCGCGATTGATTTTGCGCCCAGCGTGGTACGGGGGGATTTCTACACGCGCAACCCGATCTTCCATTGTCCGCGTGCCCGCTTTCCGAAGCGCGCTGCCGAGGAAGCGGTGGCCTTCTTCTCCCTCGCCATGAACTCGAAACTCATCAGCGCGCCGCAACGCTCGATTAAGATCTCCAGCATCATGCGTCCATCGGAGACGGTCATGTTTCTCGACAACCGTCTGCCAGACGACCCGAAGGTCGATCCGTTTCAATCCTCCACCGCTCTCGGCCAGCCCAGTGCGTTTTCGAGTCGAGTCGCCGCCCGCCATCAGAATCGCGTGAACATTGCGTTTGCGGATGGCCACGTCGAAGCCTTTGCCGGCACGACGATCGTCACCAACGGTTCCGCCCGCTTCCCGCAGGTGCCGGTCATTTGGACTCCTGACCCGCAGCTCAATCCCAACACGGGCGCGTATGTTCCTCTTACCACCCGGTGAACCTTCGGGCGGAGTGGATTTCCGTTCCTCGATGTTCGTTGGTCTTGTCGTTGTCCCTAATCCCGGCACATCCAATCATTCTTGGTGAATCCTTGTAACTTCCGCCGGGTGGTCCGGTGGAAGGAGGTTGAAAACAATTCCTGTGAATCGTCGCAGTGGCGATCGCGGGGATGAGAGTCGCAGTGTTGCGATTCAAACGCTGCTCGTTGAGCGGCGAGAACAACAAAACCAACCTGACCCATGGGAACCAACAACGTGAAAACCAACCTCCTCCTCCACGGCCTTATCCTCGGTGGGGCTTTGCTCGCGCAGAGCAATTCCATCGCAGCACAAGTCGCCACTTACAATGTGAACGCAGTCTGATCATTTCACTCTCTACACCGATCCATACAACGGAAACCAAATCAAACTCGGCGGCTTCTCCGGCCTTTACCCTGTGCCAGGCAAGCCCAACTCCTTCTACACGATCACGGATCGCGGTCCTGCGCCTGACTTCGTGGCCGGGGATGGCACGGCCTACAAGACGTTCGCCATTCCGGAATTCGGTCCGCACATCGTCACCGTGCGATTGCTGCCCAATGGCACGGCTCGCGTGGATGAAGTGAAACCGCTGAAGCATCCAGCCGGCGGAGAGATTACGGGATTGCCCACGCGCTTCCCGGCGACGGACGTGCCCTATGACTTCAACTTGAACCTGCTTCCGTACGACGATGATTCGCTCGATGCGGAAGGCATCACGATCGATCGCTGGGGCAACTTCTGGGTCTGCGACGAATATAAACCCAGCGTGGCCATGGTGGCGCGCAATGGGCGCGTTTTGTTCCGTCTGGTTCCCGAAGGAACATTGACCGGATATGAACAGATTCCCACGTATGACGTTCTGCCGGGCGTGCTCGCCAAGCGCCGCAACAATCGTGGCTTCTGAAGGGATCGCCGCCTCCGCGGATGGATACATCTACGCCATCGTGCAACGGCCGTTGAGCAATCCGAATCGAAATGCCGCGGACGCCAATGGGAATGGTCGTCTCGTGGAAATCAACCTGCGCGCCCTGCTGCACTGCAGTTCGGAACCGCTCGTCCGACAATACGTTTATCAAATGCCGGCGGGCAACGGGAGTGTGACGGTCAGTGATCTGTTTTCCACCGGGCCCGGCACCTTGCTCGTGCCGGAGCGCGTGACGGATAAACTCTTCGAGATCAATCTCGCCGGCGCGACGGACATCACGCCGCTGGAGAGCGCGGACGGAAAACTGATCGCAGACGCGACGAAGACCCTGGAACAGCTCGACCCGTCTGGTCTCGCCGCGCTCGGCATTGTGCCAGTGACGAAGACGGTGGTGCTCGACGCGTTGACTTCGATTGATCCGCTGTTGGAGAAGGTGGAGGGCGCATGCAAAGTCGGAAACAAGATCGTTCTTACCTACGACAATGACTTCAACGTCTTCGACAGCGCGAGCATCCCGGTGAATCCGAATCCCAATGGTCCGTTCGTGCAATTGGAACTCGTGGGTTCCAATCTGCCGAAGATTTACACAATCACTCTGCCGTAAGCCGCTCGGTTGACTTCGAGTTGCAGCGCCCGCGCTGGATTTGAATCAGCCTGCTCTTACAGCGGCGGCGAAACTAAACACACCACAGCGGACGGCCTCAGGGCTGTCCGCTTTTTCTTTGCGTCGATCTCTTTCGGCTTCGGTTTTCTCTGCCCGTGAGAATTGTTTGTAACTTCTGAGTGAGGACGCGGTGAGTCATGAGTGAAACCAACGTCTTCAGGCCAACCAGCCGAAGGCAATTCACCCACCAAAAACAAAAACCATGATCATCAAATCCAAAACCGTCGCCAGCCATCTGGTGCGTTCGCTTCGATTCATCGCTGCTGTCATCGCGATTCAATTGCTCGCCGCCAGCTCCCCGGCCTTCGCTCACAACCTGCCGTTGCTGTTCAACGGCTACTACGCCGTCACCAATTCCGTCTTCGTCGATCCAGCGAACCCGGCCTATCTGCAAATTCGCGTTGGCGGTGGAGGCGGAGCATCGCAGCTCGGGAAGTTCAGCATCTCGACGACCGATCAACGACTTGTTTTCGCCACGGGTGTGCAGACTGGCACCATTAACATGGAGGATTCCGACGGCAACAAACTCATCGGCATCTACTCTGGACCCTCCGCGCAACAACCTGACGGACGCTTCACATTCGGCGGTGAAATCGTCTTCAACGGCGGCACTGGCCCTTACGCCAAAGCCAGCGGCAGTGTTCAAGTCGACGGCTGGGCGCGCGTGAATCCTGAGACCAGCACCGGCATCGGTCTCGTCACCTTCAAAGGCTGGCTGCGCGGCGCAGAGGTGAAACCGTCGAAATATTTCAGCCTCGTCGAATCCTTCGATGGTCGCGTGAGCAACCCGAATTTCACTGCGGTCGGCAAAGGCTTCGCCACGCGCATCGGGAAGTTCCGCGACGAGAATGCCACCATTGCCAGCCCCATCGCCGGGTTCGTTGGTCTCGTCGACGGCAAGTTCACGGCGCTGTATCCCTTTGATTCGGTTTGGACCACTCCCGGCGGCGACCAGTTGTTCCTGACCTCAGTGGAGACGGTGAGCTTTGTAACCATCCTGCTGCCTGACGGCACGCCGGTGCCCGACATCACGCAGCCAAGCCGCGCGAAGCTGTATCAAACAATCGTGGGTGGCACCGGTCGCTTCGCCGGAACGGAAGGCGTTGTGTTCGGCAATGCTCTCTTCACGCCCACGGGGACCGATGAAAACGGTGCGCTCGTAATCGACGGGCGGCATTGCGGTTCCGGGGCATTGGTCTCGCGACGCTAGAATCTGCCAGGGACGCCATGGATGGAACCGGAGAACTCACTCGCGCCCGTCGGTCGGATTCTGGCGGGCGCGAGCAACTCCAAACTCGATCTGTCATGCCCAAATTAATCTTCAGGGATTCGAACAACCCTTCGCCGCGTGCGGTGGAGTTGGAGGATGGCACCTGCTCCGTTGGGCGCGCGCAGGATTGCCGGCTGATGATCTCCCACGCTTCGGTCTCTTCTCGTCATTGCGAGATCCTCGTGCATCTCAGCGAAGTCATCGTCCGGGATCTCGGCTCGAAGAACGGCACGTTCGTCAATGGCGCGCGCGTCGTCGGTCAAATGCCGGTGCGAAACGGTCAGGTGATCCGATTCGGAATGATTGAGGCTGAACTGGACCTCAGCGCGGCGACCCGGCCGGAAGATGAAACATACGAGAGCGCCGTGTTCGAGCATCGTCGCTACTCGAATCTCCCCCGTTCCCCTGAACCGGTCGCTCCCAGTGCGAATCGCGCGGGTGCCAGTCACGAAGTCGCTCGTTCTGCTGGCTCGGCTCCGGACGCCACTGGCGCGTTTCGGTCCGGTGATGTTCGCTCCGCAGAAGTTTCGGCTCCCCACGCTTCTGGCGCCTCGAGCAAGATGTCTTCCTCGGCAAATTCCTCTCGCTTCCCGCGTGGATTCACCGGGCAACGGCTGCTCTTTCTGCTGCTGCTGGCAGCCATCGCTTTCCTGCTGGTCTGGCTTTCCCGGCGGGCCTCGTGAAGTTCCCGAGCGCGCGCGGAAACTTCGCTATTGGCAACGGGCTCTTCTCTCCCATACTCCTCGGCCTATAACGACGTATGGCTGAAAAGAATTCTGGCGAACCAAAGAAGCAGGCCGTTTACGACGAGAGCAAAATCAAGACGCTCTCGTCCCTCGAGCACATCCGCCTGCGCACGGGCATGTACATCGGGCGCATCGGCGACGGCTCGCATTACGATGACGGCGGTTACATTTTGCTGAAGGAAGTCGTCGATAACACCATCGACGAATTCATCATGGGGCACGGCAAGGAGGTCCAGATCACCATCGAGGACACCAACGTCACCGTGCGCGATTTCGGCCGCGGCATTCCGCTGGGCAAAGTCATCGACTGCGTGTCGCAGATCAACACGGGCGCGAAGTACAACGACGACGTGTTCCAGTTCAGCGTCGGTCTGAACGGCGTCGGCACCAAGGCGGTCAACGCGCTCTCGAAGGATTTCTACGTCCGCAGCCATCGCGACGGCGAATTCGCCGAGGCGAGCTTCAAGCAGGGCAAGCTCAAGAAACAGGCCACGGGCAAGACGACCGAGCCGAATGGCACGCTCATTCGCTTCACGCCCGACCCGGAGATTTTCAAGAAGATCGAATTCCGCATCGAGCTCGTCGAGAAACGCCTGCGTCACTACAGCTACCTGAACACCGGCCTGAAGCTCATCTTCAATGGCAAGGTCTTCCAGTCCCGTCACGGCCTGCTCGATCTCGTGATGGAAGATTTGCAGTCGGACAACGCCGAGCCGATCTACGCGCCGCTGCATTACACGAGCAAGACGCTGGAATTCTGCTTCACGCACACGAACAGCCGCTACGGCGAATCGTTCTACTCGTTCGTGAACGGCCAGTACACGAGCGACGGCGGCACGCACCTCAGCGCCTTCCGCGAAGGTTTGCTCAAGGCGGTGAACGAATACTCGAAGGCCGGTTACGACGGCGACGACGTGCGCGAATGCATGGTCGGCGCGGTGGCGATTCGCCTGAAGGATCCGGTGTTCGAATCGCAGACCAAGAACAAGCTCGGCAACACGGAGATTCGGTCCGAGCTCGTGAACAGCGTGCGCGAGGAGCTCCTGCACTTCTTCAATCGCAACAAGGAAGTCGCCGAGAAGATCATGGCGAAGGTGGAGGACACCAAGCAGCTTCGCAAGGAACTGCAGGACGTGAAGAAGCTCGCGCGCGAGCGCGCCAAGGCCGTGACGCTGCGCATTCCGCAGCTCAAGGACTGCAAGCAGCACCTCGACAAGGCGAAGGGCAAGGGCAAGGAATCCATGATCTTCATCTGCGAAGGTCAATCCGCGAGCGGCTCCATCACGAGCTGCCGCGACGTGAACACCCAGGCCGTCTTCACCCTCAAGGGCAAGCCGCTCAACGTCTGGGATCTCAAGCGCGACATCGTTTACAAGAACGACGAGATGTACAACCTCATGTGCGCGCTCGACATCGAGGACAACCTCGAAGGCTTGCGCTACGGGAAGGTGATTCTCGCGACGGACGCCGACGTGGATGGCCTGCATATCCGCAATCTGCTCATCACCTACTTCTACAAGTTCTTCGAGCAGCTCGTGCATGATGGCCATGTGCATGTGCTGGAGACGCCGCTCTTCCGCGTGCGCAACAAGGAGAAGACCATCTATTGCTACAGCGAAGCCGAGCGCGATGCCGCCTCCGCGCAGCTCGGGAAGAACCCGGAGATCACCCGGTTCAAAGGACTCGGGGAAATCAGCCCGAAGGAATTCGCGCAGTTCATCGGCGACGACATGCGCCTGAGCAAGGTGGAATACGCGCCGCGCCAGGACGCCTCGAACATTCTCAGCTTCTACATGGGCAAGAACACGCCCGAGCGCAAAGATTACATCATGGAGAATCTCGTGGTGCCGGTGGAGGATTGAGCGCGTCTGAAGCGTCCTGCTCTTTGAAGTTGTCCTGTCGGCGCATCTGGCTCAACTGCCGACGGTCTCTTCGCCACGCGCGCCCAATCAGCCAGATGCCGACAACGTCGACCGCGGCCAACGCCGATAGAGTGGCGTTGGCAATGAACCGTGGCTTTGCCAGCCGTTCCTGGGTACGCCGCCAGACTTCCGGTTCTTCCATCCGATGGTAGTACGCCGATGCAGCCTGTTTATCGACGAGATACCACGGCGTCGCCGCCACCCAGCACAGCACGCCCGTGAAAGCCGCCACGGCAATGAGAAGGACGAACGTTGAAGAACGCATAAATCATCTATCAGAGGTTGCTTCCCGTTTCTGGCGATCGAGGGGTTTCACCGGTTCCCCGAGCGCGCCTTCAGAAGACGCAGCGCATACCTGTGACAAACGATTTGGAGTGAGTCTCGAGAATCCCATCAACTTCTTAAGATTTTCTCCATTGCTTTCCCCTTGGCCAGCTCGTCGATCAACTTGTCGAGATACCGAATCTCACGCATCAACGGATCTTCGACATCCTCCACGCGCACGCCGCACACTACGCCCGTGATCAAGGTTCGCGCAGGATTTAGCCGCGGCGCCTCGCCGAAGAACGTTTCGAAATCGGTCTCCTTCTTCAACTGCTTCTCCAGCTCGCGCTGACTGTGGCCCGTCAGCCAGCAAATGATGGCGTCCACCTCGGCCTTCGTGCGCCCCTTCTTCTCCGCCTTGGCGACATAGTAGGGATAAACACTCGCGAAACTCGTCGTGAAGATTCGATGTTTTGTGCTCATGCGAATAGAAGGCGTAACAATCCAAGCCCTGCGACGGCCGCCATGCATTGATTGCAATCAGCGCGTGATGCCGACGTCAGCTGGAGTGATTTGTTATGTTTTTCGAGGTTGTTCAAGCTCATCCCATGTCTGACCCTTCCGCGTTGCTGGCAACGTCGGACTAGTGGATGCATCCGAAGTAAGCTCGCCGCGCAATAGCAGGATAAAGGTATCAGCGATGCGCTCAAACCATTCGATCGGCCAGTCCGCTGTGAACTGGGTAATGTTTAGCGCATTCAGGAATGCCTCAGGCACGAATGCACCAAAAGCGCGGAGGCTCTGAATACTGCGCCCAGACACACGAATGATGACGCTAACACGGTCGTCGTTTGTGAGAAACTCGTCCAAAGATGCTGAAACGCAGCCATTGAAGTAACCAGCCGAGGCAAGCAGCCACCGGTCCCGTAGATCGTGTTGCCAGCCAGATGAGTGGACTTCACTTTCCATGTGCAGGCACAAGGTGCGTAGCCATACCTCAAGAAGCGTATCACGACTCCAGAAGCCTTTATTTCGGAATTGTGTGAATGAACTACCCATAGCGCTAAAGCCTACGACCCAACCTCAGGGACGCTCGCTGGAGGGAACTGGTCGGCTGCAACAGTCCCTGACGAGTGATCCCAACCGTCCGACTGCTCAGAGGGGCGGAGGATTGCGGCCGCGCAATTGTTGGACGTTGACGTCATTTGTGAATCGGATGGAGTTCCCTCATGCTTTGATGAACAGCTTCGCAATTTTGCCATCCTTGAGTGTGAAGTGGTAACGAAGCTGGATCGGGCTGCTCGGGAAACTGCCGCTGACTCGGGCGGTGACGACGAACTGCTCACCGTCGCGTGTGATGCCGGTGACCTCCGCAGTTGGCTTTGTGTCGGCTGTCGCCCGATCGATCCACGCTGCAATTTCGGCGCCGTAGTGATCGTTGGCCTCGTCGTTGACGTGGGCATCGGCGGTGAACAGCGAGAGAAAATCGGCAAACCCTCGCGTGTTGGTGGCGTGGAAGAAGGCAGCGATAACCGGTGGTAGTTCTGGGCTCATGGCTTTCTTGTGGATGCTGTTGTCGGGTGAATGCTCTTTCGTGCTGTGGGGAATGCGTCCACGACCAACCGCAGGGACCCCCGCCCGAGACGCCCGCGTAGAGCGGCGTGGCCGCAACGCGGCATGATGATTGGGTGCGTTACTTGTGAAAGCTCCATTCGACCTCGTCTTTCTTGACCTGCGCGTTGGGCAGAGCCTGCTGCAGGGTGGCAACAGCGCCGGTGGAGACGTTCGGACAACCACCGAACATGATGGTCCCCCAATTCGTCTTGCGCGCCAGAAGCAACACGCCTTCGTCCGTGATGCCCGTGCATCCGCGCAAATCCAGGGCCGTGAGATTCGTCATGGTAAGCAACGATGGCAAGCCAGCGTCGGTGATGCTCGGGCAGACCATTAAACTCAACCACCTCACCGAATGCATCCGCGCAATTTGAACCAACCCGGCGTCTGTGATGTTTGTCGTGTAGCCGATGGTCAGCGTCTCCAACTGAGGAAGCTTCAGCGTCGCAAGCGCAGCCAGGCCCCGGTCGGTAATGTTGGCGTTGGTGACTGCGTATCCATCCCGGAAATCGAGGATCCTTAACTGTTGAAACCGGGCTAGGCTGGGAATATCGGCGTCAGCAAGGGCGCGTGCGCGAATGGAATCAGTCGAAGGAGGCAACTTCGCGATGTCACCTTTGCTGTCGACGACTGGCGGCCATTTGCCGCAGCCAACGACAAACAGCACCACCGTGAACAGCGCCCAGTGTTTCAACAAATGGTGCATCAGAGTGGGAGTGGTATAGTGCTGTTTCCCGGCCAAGTCCAGCGAAGCGACCTGCCCGACGGGACGCGTGGATTACAACCGCGGCTGCCCGTCGCCGTTAGGCTCTGAAGCGCATGGTTACGTTCCATCCTTCAATTTGCGGATTAAATCCTTGAAAACCAAATCCAGCGCGGCCTGGCAGCCGTTGAATCCAAACCGACCAACATACCGTGAGCGGATTCTCGGCTCATTGGTTTTGGCATCAACAAAGGCGATGTCAAAATGATTGAATGTCTGATGGACCACATCGAAATAGGTCGTGTATTCCACATCCGCATAATAATCGGCCCGGCCAGTATCCCTGGTCGTCGTGAAGCCCAAATCCTCGATCCGTTGAGAAAGGTTGTCGGAAAGCTTCTCAGTGTCGTTTTGAATTCGGAGAAGAACGGTCGGCGAGCGCGAGATGTCAATCGGACCCGACTTGTAAGTGGAAACCGTGCTGCATGCCGGCAGTAGCGCCAGCAGCAACAGCAGGAGAATATTCTTCATAGAAAGTGATGTCTTCGCGCATTCAAAGCTTCTGAACATAACCTTCGGCGCGCGGGACGGCTCAACTGCAAACGTTGACATGAGAGCCGGGTGGGCTCCAGAAATGGGTTAGGCGGCTGGTTATTGGTCATGCTCAATCTCCGTCTCCACCGCCACCACTGTCTCCGCTGCCGTGTGAGGAGTTGCCTCCGCTCGCGGAGGTCGAGTCTGGATGATCGGGTCCATCGTGACCGGATGAACCTCTGCGCATGATCTGCTTCTCACGCGACCTGTCCCAGAAGCGCCAAGATGCGACGATGATAACAACAGCGAGCAGTAATGCCGCCTCGATTCGAAAGCCTGAGTATCCGAGGAACATGCCACCCATAAGCGACGCGATGATGATGTAGTCGATAATTTTCACAAGCGCGTCCGATGCCGCCTAGACCAAACTCACCGACCCGGTGCACGGGACGCAACGATGGCAACCGCGACGCGCCCGCCGGGTTCGTTGCAACGCAATTGTAGGACGCGTTGTGAAATTCATGCTTATCTCCCTTTGAAACTCGCAAACCACCCAAACAAGCCTGCCAATCCGACGACGCAACCGACCAAGTAGAGGAACATCTGAGTGTCAGCGTGCTTAACAAAAGCGCCACCGACGAGAAGGCCCGCGGCGGCAAAGACGATGATGGCTGAGCTGATGAGTCTGCCAGCCACTATTGTCCCATTTTGTTGATCTTCGTTATTGTTCATGGTGTGAATCGGCCTAGCGCCTCATGCCCACTGACCTGGCGCACGGGACGCAATGATTGCCAACCCGTAAAGGGGCGTGGCCCCACGGGGCTTTACGCCCGCGACGCTCCCATCGGGTTCTCCGCGGCGCATGGTCAGGCGGCGTGCACTGTTTCATCGCTTTGCCCTTTTGCGGAAGCCTGGGGACTGCGAAATGCAACAAACAAGCCTGAGTAGATGACGGCGATCCCAAACCAAGACCAGAATACGGAGCTAGCCAGTTCACGTTTCGGATATGGTCCAAGGTCGGGCGGGGAAAAGATCGGCGCGTACTTCGTGACGTTGTAGTGGTTGGGGCTGCCGGTCAAATCCCACGCCGCGCAAAGCATCGTGCAGATGAAAGCTGCAATTGCGTAGTAAGTGAGTTCTTTTTGCCTGGTGTTCATAAATTCGTGGCGCGTGCGCGAATCCGCCTAAACCACAGGTGTCGTTGCTAGTTGATATTGGCTGGTCCCGGGGCAAAGTGGGCTTTGCTTCCTTTTCATGAGGTTGATTCAAGCATTCGTGGGGCGCTTCGTCAAAACGATTGACCGACCGGGCAGGGGGTCAGGGGCGAGTTACCTTGGTGGTTCACCCGCGGTGGGGCTGCGCAAAGCCCTGGCGCAGGCGGTGGGCATGCCAGAACCCAGTGTGTTGGAGCAGCGCAGCAGCGCAGCTGCGGAGGAACGTTCTTGAAGCGGCATTTCCAAAGGGGGTTCGCGAGTGGTTTTTGTGCGGGTTGCGGAAGGAACGCCCGCTAAACACGCCAAAAATGCGAAGGCTGTAGGAGTCGACCTGACGAGACTCAAATGGGTTCGGCGCGAGCGGCGTGCCTTCCAGAAAAGATCAGAGTCTCGTCACCTCGACTTCTACCACCGGGACGCGGTTGCCTCTGAGGTCCACAGGTAACATTTGCGCGGAGAGCAGCGGAGGCACATTCTCCCGACATGCGTTTGCAACGTGCGTGCATGATTGGCTGGGTGGCGCTGTGGGTGGCGGGTTCCAGTGTGCTGGCCCAGCGCGCGGGGCAGCCGAAGGCGTCGGCGAAGGAGAAGAGTTCCACCGCAGCGGAGGCGAAGTCGACGGCGTCCATCGATGCGCCGACGGCGACGGCGATGAAGTCGGTGGTGGTGATTCAGCATTTCGGGCGCGACGGGAAGGAGGATGGCGTGGGCGCGGGCTTCGTGATTTCCCCGGATGGTTTGATCGCGACGAGCCTTCATGTCATCGGCGAGGCGCGTCCGATCTCGGTGCAGTTCCCGGATGGCTCGCAGCGCGAAGTGACGGAGGTTCACGCGTGGGACCGGAAGTTTGATCTGGCGATCATTCGCGTGAAGGGCGAGCGGTTGCCGGCGTTGGCGATTGGGGATTCGGATGCGCTGAGGCAGGGCGCGGCGGTGATTGCGCTGGGGAATCCCGTGGGGCTGAAGCATAGCGTGGTGCAGGGCGTGCTTTCGGCGCGGCGCGAGGTGGAGGGGAACGAGATGTTGCAGGTGGCGATTCCGATCGAGCCGGGGAACAGCGGCGGGCCGTTGCTGGACTTGAAGGGGCGCGTGCAGGGCGTGCTGACGTTGAAGTCGGCGGTGACGGCGAATCTCGGTTTCGCGATGCCGTCGAAGCTGCTCACGGCGTTGCTGGAGAAGCCGAATCCGATCCCGATGAGCCGCTGGCTGACCATTGGTGCGTTGAACACGCGCGACTGGCAGACGGTGTTCGGTGCGCGGTGGAGTCAGCGCGCGGGGCGCATTCAAGTGGAGGGCGCGGGGCAAAGTTTCGGCGGGCGGGCGTTGTGTCTCGCACAGCGTGCGGTGCCGGAGCGGCCGTACGAGATTGCGGTGGACGTGCGGCTGGATGACGAGAGCGGCGCGGCGGGATTGGTCTTCGCGTCGGACGGCGGCGACCGGCATTACGGGTTTTATCCGAGCGCGGGGCAGCTCCGCCTGACGCGCTTCGACGGGCCGAGCGTTTATTCGTGGAACATTCTCAAGCAGGTGCCGACGGAGCATTACCAACCGGGCGCGTGGAACAGCCTGCGCGTGCGCGTGGAGGCGGAGCGCATCCTGTGCTACGTGAACGACCAGCTCGTGACGGAATCGACGGACGATGGATTGAAGGAGGGTCGCGTGGGGCTGGCGAAGTTCCGCGAGACGAAGGCGGAGTTCCGCAACTTCCGCACGGGGACGAATCTCGCGAGCCGCGCGGCGAGCGGGGAAGTTTCGCAGGCAGGTGAATTGAAGGAACGTGCGCGGGAGCTGGAACGCGAAGCGCGGGAGCTGCGTCGGAAGGCGGCGCAGTTGCACGGCGAGACGGTGCGTGCGGAGCTGGTGAGGGCGCTGTCGGGGCCGGAGGAGAAGATCGAATTGTTTCACGCGGCGTTGCTCATCGCGCGGTTGGACAATGCGGAGCTGGACATTGAGCCGTATCGGCAACAAGTCGCGGACATGGCGCGTGAGGTGAGTAGAAAGTTCGCAAAGGACGCAGAGGGCCGTGTGAAGCTGGCGGCGTTGCGGGAGTATTTGTTCACGGAGAATGGTTTTCACGGGAGCCGCAGCGATTTCTACAGTCGCGCGAACAGTTACATGAACCAGGTGCTGGATGACCGCGAGGGATTGCCGATCACGCTGTCGATTTTGTTCCTCGAACTCGCGCAGCATCGGGCTGAAGGGCGTGAGCGGGCTGCCGTTGCCGGGGCATTTCATGGTGCGCTACGCGCCGCCCGAGGGGGTGGAGCAAATTATTGATCCGTTCAATGGCGGGCGGATGATCAGCCGCAGCGCCGCGCAGGAGCGGGTGTTCGAGGCGACGGGCGAAGGGTTTCGCGAGACGGACTTCCGTGCGGCGACGAAGCGGGAGATCGTCGTGCGGATGTTGCGCAATCTGCTTGGCGGTGTGCGCACGGAGGATTCGGTCACGGACTCGCTGCGTTACCTCGATACGATTCTCGCACTCGCCCCGGATGGCGTGGGCGATCGGTTGAGCCGCGCGCGGTTCCGTATGCAGAGCGGGAACACCGCGGGCGCGAAGGAGGATTTCAAGTGGGTGCTGGACAACCAGCCGGCCGGCGTGGACCTGGAACGCGTGGCGGAAATCTATCGAGGGTTGTGAGGAACAGGCACCGATGGTTATGAACTTTCGATCCATTCTTATGCTCGCGGGAGCGGTGCTGGTCTTCGGATGCCGGCACGAGGTGGTTCAAAGCACCGCGACGGCGGAAGGCGGGAAATCGTTCCAAGGATCACGATCCGGCGAAGAGCGAAAGGTGAATGGCCTCAAACTTTGCTGGTGTCCGCCGGGGCGGTTCTTGATGGGCAGTCCACCCGACGAACCAGGGCGACGTGCCGACGAAGCGCAGGTGGAGGTGACGCTGACGAAGGGTTTTTGGATGGGCAAATACGAGGTGACGCAGGGCGAGTGGAAGCGCGTGATGGGCGCGATCCCCGGCAAGCTCATCGCGGGCGAGGGCGATGATTTCCCGGTGTATTGGATCAACTACGCCGAAGCCGAGGAATTTTGCCGTCGCATGACGGAACGCGCCAGCTCCTCAGGCGAATTGCCTGCAGGCGGCGAGTTCCGCCTACCTACTGAAGCGCAGTGGGAGTACGCGTGTCGCGCCGGGACCACGACGGCGTTTTCCTTCGGCGATGCGCTGACCGACCGGGAGGCGAACATCGGGAAGCCTTACGATGGCACGCCGGACGGAACGCCCGGCACAGCCGCGAGCAAGGTCGGGAGCTATCCGGCGAACGCGTGGGGCTTGCACGACATGCATGGGAACGAGTTCGAGTGGTGCCGCGACTGGTATCACGCGATGCTGCCGGGGGGGATCGATCCGGATGTGCAGGTGCAGGGCGTGCCGAACCGGGATGGAACGTACTCGCGGGTGCGGCGCGGCGGGGCGTGGATGGATTCCCCGGCGTTTTGTCGTTCCTCGATGCGATTGCGCTACGAACCTCCGCGGCGGGCGGATCACATCGGGTTTCGAGTCGTGGTGGTGGAGCTATGATGGAGTTTGCTTCCGCGTTGCCGTTCGGAGCCAGTGCTGCTATCGGGGTGGCGACATTTGAAGCCCATGACGTGTTCTGAATCCACGCCGTCGCCGTTGCTCCTGCTCATGCGGGTGAACGCGCTCACACTCTGGCGCCGGCTCAAGGCGGTGAGCGAGCAATCGCGATTGCTCACGGCGGTGACGTTCAGCTTTGTGGCAGGTTACCTCGTGCTGGCCTACTGGCTCTTCTACATGGGGCTGCGGTTCATCTCGAGATTTCCCGGGCTCGGCACGCCGTTGACGGAGCGGTTGATGTTCCTGCTGTTCGCGTTTCTCTTCGTGCTGCTGCTGATCAGCAATCTCATCATCAGCTACACGAACCTCTTTCGGAATCGTGAGACTTCATTCCTCCTCACCATGCCGGTGCCGTCCGGGACGATCTTTCAGTGGAAGTTTCTCGAATCGACGCTGCTCGCCTCCTGGGCCTTTGTCTTCCTCATCGCGCCGCTGCTCGGGGCCTACGGCAATACGCGCGGCGTAGACTGGCATTTCTATCCCGTAACCGTCGTGCTCGTGGGCATGTTCATCGGGCTGCCGGCGGTGATTGGATCGTTCTGCGCGGTGAACCTCGCGCGCTACATGGACCGACGGTTGTTCCAGGTGCTCGCGGTGTTCTCGCTGACGGCGATCATCCTCGGAGCCGCGATTTGGTTTCGGCCGGAGGCGATTCCCGAGGAATCCACCGAGACGCGCGTGCTCTCGGTGCTGGACAAGATGCTGTCCCGAACGCGCTTCGCGGAGTTCCCGTTCATCCCGAGTTACTGGCTGACCTCGAGCGTGCTGCAGTGGGCGAATGGCGCGGTGCTGGCGGCGGGGTTCTTCATGCTGGTGCTGCTCAGCCATGTCGCGTTCTTCGGGATGCTCGCCTTCACGCAGATGGGCAATCTGTTCTACGACGCGGCATCCACGGTGCAAAGCCGCGCGAGCGTGTTCGCGCGCTGGAAATGGTTTCATCGCCGCGAGCAACGTCAGCGCGAGGCGGTGTATGGCGTCGGGCTGGCGGATCGATTCGTCGCGCAACTCCGCTGGCTCGGGCCGGATGTGCGTGCGCTCGTGGTGAAGGATTTCCGGATGTTCTGGCGCGACACGACGCAATGGGCGCAATCGCTCATGCTCTTCGGACTGCTGGCGGTGTATATCTTCAACCTGCGCCATTTCTCGCAGCAGTTGAGCAACCCGTTCTGGACGCACCTTGTCTCGTTCCTGAACCTCGGCGCGTGCTCGCTGAATCTCGCGACGCTCACCACGCGCTTCGTCTATCCGCAGTTTTCGCTCGAAGGCAAACGGCTCTGGGTCGTGGGCATGGCGCCGCTCGGGCTGGTGCAGGTGGTGAAGGTGAAATACTGGCTGGCGAACGTCACCGCGCTCATCGTCACGCTCGGGCTGATTCTGACGAGCTGTTACATGCTGGACATGACGTTGTCGCGCACGGTGTTCTTCGTCTTCGCGGTCGCGGCCATGACGATGACATTGACCGGTCTCGCGGTGGGGCTCGGCGCGTTGTATCCGAACTTCAAGGAGGAGAATCCGAGCAAGATCGTGAGCGGGTTCGGCGGGACGTTCTGCCTGGTGCTGAGCTTCCTCTACATTCTCGGGTCGGTGGTGCTGCTGGCGTCCGCGACGCCGTGGATGCAACCGGAGTCTGGAACGTTCCTGCGCACGTTCATCTGTGTCGGGGGATTCGTGGTGCTGTCCGTTTTGCTCGGCTGGGTGCCGCTGCGGCTGGGGCTGAAGCGGGTGAAGACGTTTGAGATGTGAGAACGCAGGCTTCGCAAATCAAACTCGAGAAGTGAAAAACTTGGAGGACAAGATTCTTTACGCGGTCTTTGGACTCATGGGCGGTTTCCTCGGCTTTTTGGTATTTGCCGTGGGCCTTGGTGGCTGGCGATACCTGCTGACGAACCGCCCACCTAAACCATGGAATGGGCTGACGGCGCTGATCCTCTGCACGACGATTGGCTTCGGATGGGGTCTACTGTCCTACAAGTTCAGGAATCGGGAGTTCGGTTCGGGAGGATCGCACTTCTACGGCGACGAGGCGAACGGACTCCTCTTCGCTAAGAGGCTGATGGTGATTGGCACCTGCCTGGCCGGTCTCTATTTCATCTGGCAGTTGGCGAAGGGGCTTTGATTCAACGGAATCACACTGAATCCCATTTGGATTCAAATAATCGACGCCACTGACAACTTCCCGAATCACCACGTCACCGTCTTTAGATACTTCATGCTCTGCGGAATCTGTTCCGCGGCGGTCGGGGATTCGTCCTCGATGAAGTAGTGCTTCACACCGGACTTCTTCGCGGCTTTCAGGATGGCGTGCCAGTTCATCTGTCCGGTGCCGAGGGTGACATCGTTCTTCACGTCGGTGCCGCCGCTGAAATTGCCAATTACGCCCTTCTTCATGTCCTTCACGTGCATCAATTCCCAGCGGCCCGGATATTTTTCGAGCCACTTCACCGGGTCCTGGCCGGGATGCACCACCCAGAAGACGTCCATTTGGAAGCGCACGAACTTCGGGTTGCACTCTTTCATCAGCAAATCCATGAACGTGCCGTCGCCGTGCGGACGGAACTCAAAACCGTGGCAGTGGTAGAAGAACTTGATGCCGTGCTTGGCGAGGACTTCACCGGCCTTGTTGAAGACTTCGATGGCATTGCGGGTCGCGGCTTCGTTGAATTCGCCAGTGTGATCAATCCACGCGCAACCGGCGTATTCGAGCCCGAGCGCCTTGGCGTCCTTCGCGATGCCTTCCGGATCGGTCTTGTAACGTGCGAACGGGAAGTGACCGCTGATGGGCTTGAGTCCGTTCTCGTCGAGCATCGACTTGAACTTCTCGGGCGAGAGATTGTAGGTGCCGGCGAGCTCGACGTGCTTGATGCCGAAGCTGCGGACCTTTTCGAGCGCGGCAGGGACGTTCTTGGTGAAGTCCGCGCGCAGGCTGTAAAGCTGGAGGCCGACGGGTTCATCGAATCCTGCGGCGGATGCGGAAACGGCGCTGGCGACGGCGAGCAGGGAGGAAAAGAGGAGCGTCTTGATGGATGGCTTCATGGCCGGAGGATGAACAAGAACTCGCGCGAAGCTCAAGCCAAAGGATGTGGGAGGATTCCCGGAGATTGGGGTGTTGGTTGCCCGCAAAATTGTGAAAGCGTCATTTACGCTGGTCACCACGCCACAGCCAGCGCAATGAGTCGGGCAGTAACGCGCCTCCGTGTTTGTGGGTATGTCCGCCGTCGCCGAACTCAAACCGGTAGTCGTATTTCGCGAACTTGAGAGCCGCGGCCATTTGCTGGTTCGCGAGCGGCCAGTTGCCGAAGCGGTTGTCCAGATCGTTGGAGCCGTCCTGTAGGAAAATCCGGAGCGGCTTGGGCGGCGTCTTGCGAACCAGAGTGGGATAAACGTGTCCGCCCCGGATATCCGTGAAGCTGCCGATGTGACTCATCACCTTGCGGAATTGGTCGGGCCGTTCCCACGCCACGGTGAAGGCGCAGATGCCGCCGCTGCTCACGCCACAAATCGCGCGGCCTTCGGGATCTTTGGTCAGGTTATATTTTTTGCCGACCTCGGGCAGCATCTCGTCGAGCAGGAAACGCGCGTAGGTATCGCCGAGGGAATCGTATTCGAAGCTGCGATTGTTGCCCTTCCAACGATCGGCGGGCATCTCCGTCCCGCGATGCCCGGGCGTGATAAAGATGCCGATGGTCACCGGCATTTCCTTTGCGGCGATGAGATTGTCGAACACGACCGGCACACGGTACTCCTCGTTGGTCTTCACGTATTTGTGGCCATCCTGAAAGACCATCACGCACGCTGGCTTCTCGGCGGTGTATTGGGCCGGAACGTAGATCCAGTATTCGCGCAGGGTGTTGGTGAAGATCTGGCTGCGGAACTCGAATGGGCCTTCCACGCGACCGACCGGAACCCCGGCCTTCGGAAGGGAATCCGGCCCCAGCTTATAATCATCGGCGGCGACAACGTTCAGGACGGAAACGAGGCAGCATGCGGCGAATGTGGAAGGCAATTTCATAGGTGTGAATGGCAGACGCTGCGGAGAACATTGCATTCAGGTGATTTGGCGGAGAGCAGTGGCAAATCACCCGCCGCGGGCGAATGGAACCGCACCTTGACATTTTATTGCGCCGACCAAAACTCGGCGCCCTATGTCAACGATCGCTACTGAATTTCGCGGTGTCACGGCTGTCACGAAGGCCAACGTCTATTTCGATGGCAAGGTGGTCAGTCACTCCATCCTGTTTGCCGACGGCTCCAAGAAGACCCTCGGTCTGATTTATCCCGGCAAATATCACTTTGGCACCGACAAGGCGGAGCTCATGGAGATCGTCGCCGGTGCGTGCAGCGTGAAGATTGACGGTCAGTCCGCGGTGACCGACTACGCCGCCGGTCAGGCGTTCAATGTCCCGGCCAAGTCCGGCTTCGACATCGAAGTGAAGAACGGCATCTGCGAATACATCTGCTCGTTTATTGGGTAAATTGCTTTGCCCGAAGGTCGCTATGCACATGGAGGTCCTAGTCGCAGGCGACGACGTTGATGCCATACTCCTGCCTTTCAGCGCACATCTGGAGGTCGAGCCGTATGAGGTCATTCTCGATGACGATGAGGTGAATGAGATGGCAAAGAGCTATGGAGTCCCAGTGACAGATCCTGCGGCTCTTGTCTCGAAAATGAATGATTGGAGGCATGAGCCAGGGTTCATCAAGGACGGAAAACTTGGGCGGATATCGCAGCGAAACCCAAGGGCCAAGTTGGATTGGTATCAAGTGGGTGGACAATGGGCCGACGGATTGCGATTAAGGAACCCGCGTCGAGTATATCGCTTCTTTGGGTTGATTCCGGCGGGATACAAATCTACCGCGACGTCTGCTTTGAAGTCAGAGGTGGATTCTGAATTCCTCCAATCAAATCCTCCCGCTGCGCTGGTCTATGATGGCAAATGGAAGGCTTCCACTTTCTTTCCGAACGATGAAGAATCAAAGGATTGGAAAGAGGAGTTTGCCAGAGCCTTTGCCGATGTTCCCGACAACTGCCGTCTTACGATAGTCGACGTCCATAGTTGACTGGCCCGACTACTTGCCGGAGTTGTTCGATCGCTCGGCTTTCCTCAGCTCGCGCTCCTGCTTCTTCGTCTCCGCGCGCAGCAGCTCTTCCGCTGACCAGCCCTGTCCTTGCGCCAGCTGTGTCAATTCGAAGAGCTGTTTTGCTATCTCGCCCTTTGCGCGGGCAGCGGATTTACCTTTCGGCTGATCGATTAACTTCGCCTTGCGCGCCTTCTTCACCAGCTTCTCGGCGCGAAGCAGGGCGGGAAGATGCTTCGGAATGCCGTCGAGAGCGGACGGGCGATCGTGCTTCGTGCCTTTCTTTTCCGCCTTCTTGATTTGCTCCCACTGCGCCCAGACGGCATCGACGGACTTCACCTTCGAATCGCCGAAGACGTGCGGGTGCCGGCGGATGAGCTTCTCCACGATGCGACGGGCGACTTCCTCGAAATCAAACACGCCACGTTCATTCGCGAGCTGGCAGTGGAAGACGACTTGCAGCAGCAGATCGCCGAGCTCCTCCGCCATCTCGTGATCGTCGCCGGCCTCGATGGCGTCCATCAGCTCGTAAACCTCCTCCACGGCGTGGAAGCGTAGCGACAGATGATCCTGCTCGCGGTCCCACGGACAACCCGTTGGCGAGCGGAGCCGCGCCATGACGTCGAGCAGATCGTTGATAGCCGGCTGGCGACGACTTTTGGAGGGAGACTTCTTTTTCATGCGGGACGTCACAGAATCACGAGGTCATCGCGATGAATCACTTCGGTCCGTGCCAAACCGCCCGCGTTAATCTCGGCGGCAGAATATTGCGCGATGCCGCGCGCGAACTCTGCGCCAGCGGTGTCGCAAATGCGCACAACATCGCCGACAGAGAACTTGCCAGTGCATTCCTTGATGCCGGGCGGAAGGAGGCTCTTGCCGCGTTCGCACAAAGCCTTCTTCGCGCCGTCATCGACGGTAAGCGTGCCTTTCGGACGATGGAAGAAAGCGATCCAACGCTTGCGACCCTTCAGCTTGCTCGGCTGCGGAATGAAGAGCGTGCCTTCATCAACGCCGTCCAGCACGCGACGGAGCACCGTCTTCTTGTGCCCGGGCGCGATGACCAGCGGAATGCCGGCGCGGACGACAATCCTCGCCGCCTGAATCTTCGAGCTCATGCCGCCGACCGCCGTCGCGCTGGTGGTGCCGCCGGCCATCTTCTCGATGCTGCCATCGATACGTTCGATGACATGGAGCAGGCGCGCCTCCTCAGTGCCGAAGTTTTCCACCACGCCGTCCACGGTGGTGAGAATCACCAGCAAATCCGCCGGCAGCAGCGCGGCGACGAGCGCGGACAGTTTGTCGTTATCGCCGAACTTCAATTCGGTGACGGAGATGGCGTCGTTCTCGTTGATGACGGGAATGACTCCGCGTCGCAGCAGCGTGACGAGCGTGTTGCGGGCATTGAGATGGCGTTGGTGATGTTCGAGATCCTCGTGCGTGAGCAGCACCTGCGCGACGTGCAAGTCGTGCTTCGCAAAGAGCTTTTCGTAGGTGGCCATCAGCCGCGACTGGCCGACCGCGGCGCAGGCTTGGAGTTCCTCGACCGTGCCCGGACGTTTGTCGAAGCCAAGCACGCCCATGCCTGCGCTGACGGTTCCGGACGTGACGATGACGACTTCGTGGCCGGCTTTGCGGAGCGTGGCGACCTGGGTGACGAGCTGGCGGATCTGCGCGAGGTCGGGCTGCTTCCGGCTGTCGGTGAGCACACCGGTGCCGAGCTTCACGACGATGCGGCGAATGTTCTTAAGGGACTCTGAACGCACGCGGAGTTGGTAGCAAAAGGTGTCGCAGGGGTCGAGAGAGGAATGACCATGCGCGGCTTCGTCATTGCGTCGTTGGACATTTTTCCTACCCTTCGGCCATGCGCAACGAATCACTCAAGTTCCTGCAAACGCTCATCAACACTCCGAGCCCGTCCGGGTTCGAGACCCGCGGCCAGCGCGTGTGGCTTGATTACGTGAAGAAGTTCGCCGAAGCCACCGAGACCGACGCGTACGGCAATGCCGTGGCGTGGTTCAACAAAGGGGGCTCGCCCCGCATCATGCTCGCGGCGCACGCGGATGAAATCGCGATGACGGTGAATTTCATCAACGAACAGGGTTTCATTTACGTCCGACGCGTGGGTGGCATCGACCCGGCGATTACGAAGGCGCAGCGGGTGAACATTCACGCGCGCGAGGGAACGGTCCGTGGGGTTGTGGGCAACGTGGCGCCGCACTTGATGAAGCTCGAGGGCGAGCCGAAGCCGCCGAAGATTCACGACTTGTTCATCGACATCGGTGTGTCGAGCCGCAAGGAGGCTGAGAAGCTCGTGCGCATCGGCGATCCGATTACATTGGTCGATGAGTTTGAAATGTTGCGCGGCGATCTCGCCGTGGCGCGGGCGTTCGACAATCGCATTGGCACATTTGCCGTGGCCGAGGCGTTGCGGCTGTTGACCGAGAGCAACCGCAAACTGCACGCGGAGGTTTGCGTGGTATCGAACATCCAGGAGGAAGTCGGTTGTCTCGGTGTGCGCCAGATTGCTTACACGCTCAAGCCGGATGTGGCGCTGGTGGTTGACGTCACGCACGCGACGGATTATCCGACGGTGAGCCAGGCGCAGCACGGCGACATCAAGATTGGTCGCGGACCAGCCATCACTCACGGCGGTCCGAATCACGCCGAGGTGGTCGCGCGGTTGGAGAAAATCGCGGAGGACGAGGAGATTCCGCTCCAGCATGAGGCGATCTCGTCGTCGAGCGGCACGGACACGGATGTGATCTTCTGGACGCGTGGTGGCATTCCGTCGGCGTTGATCAGCCTGCCGAATCGTTACATGCACTCGCCGGTGGAAGTGGTGAGCCTGAAGGATCTCGAACAGATTCCGGAACTGATGGCGGCCTTCGCGCAATCGCTCAAGCGCGGCGAGCAGTTCAAGATCAAGATCTGACACCTTGCCTGGATTCAGATGATTCCGCTGATTCGCCTCGAAGGCGTGGATGTCGCCATTGAGGGCGCGAGGATTCTGCGCGATGTGCGCTGGTGTCTGCGCGCGGGCGAACATTGGGCGGTGCTGGGAGGCAATGGTTCAGGGAAGAGCACGTTCCTGAAACTGATTCGCGGCGAGCTGGCACCAGCGCCCGGCGGCATGGGGCGGCGCGTGTATGGGTTCGATGGCGACGAGCAAGTGACGGCGGTCGGTGTGAAGGAGAAGGTGGCGCTGGTCTCGCCCGAATTGCAGACGCGGTATCTGACGCAGGAATGGGGGCTCAGCGTTCGCGAGGTCATTCATTCCGGGATTACGTTCAGCGAGTATTCGCCGCTGCGTCTGCGGGCAGCTCAGAAGGAGCGGGTGGATCAAGTGGTGGAGCTGCTGGGTATTCGCACGTTGCTGCGGCGGAACGTGCAGGCGCTGTCGACGGGCGAGCTGCGCAAGGTTTTGATTGCACGCGCGCTCGTGGGAGCTCCGCGGGTGCTGGTGTGTGATGAGGTGTGCGATGGGTTGGATGCAGCGTCGCGCGCGAATCTTCTCGCGGCGTTGGAGCGTGTGGCGCGGAATGGCACGCAGCTGTTGCTGACGACGCATCGGAGCGAGGAGTTGATCCCGACGATTACGCATCGGGCGGTTTTTCAGGGCGGCAGGATGGTGGAGGCGGGGCCGTTGCTTCCCGCGTTGCGTCTCGCGAGCGGGCCGACGGGAGCGAGTGAACTGCCCCGGTCGAAGCGAAGTTCCGTTGTGCGCGATGGGAAGCTCGTCGATGCGAAGGTGCTGATTCAGATCGAACGGGCGGATGTGTTTCTCAATGAACGTCGTGTCCTGCGGAACATCAATATCGAGATCAAGACGGGCGAGCATTGGGCCGTGCTGGGTCCGAATGGCGCGGGCAAGTCGACTCTTCTGAAGTTGATCATGGGCGACCTGCATCCGGCGTGGGGCGGGCGGGTGCGCCGGTTTGAGTTCACCCCGCAGAATACGATTTGGGAGCTGAGGCGGCGGATTGGTTATGTGTCCCCTGAGTTGCACTCGAGTTACCGCGACGATGTGACGGGTGCGGAGGCCATCGCGTCCGGATTCACGTCGAGCATCGGCGTCATGCTGAAGCCGGATCGGAAACAGATGGCGGCGGCGGGGCGATTGGCCGAGGAACTGGGCATCGGACATCTCGTGGGCAAGAGCGTGCTTCAGATGTCGTACGGGGAATTTCGGCGCATCCTGCTGGCGCGGGCCTTGGTGCATCGACCCCAATTGTTGATTTGTGACGAGCCGTTCGATGGACTCGATGCCGCAGGGCGCGAAGAAATCGGCGCGCTGCTGGAGCGTATCACGGCGTCGGGCTCGAATCTGGTGGTTGTGACGCATCACGCGGATGATTTGCCGGCTTGCCTGACGCATTGCATTGAGCTGAGCGCGGGCCGGGTGGTTTATCAGGGTGAGTTGGGGAAGAGACGGTAAACAGGTCGTTTCCGAAACCGCTCCGCAAATCCCCTAGTCGCCTTTGCGCTACGTGCTGAGCGGCTCTTCCGTGGAAAACATCGCCTGTGGCGATTGAAGACGACCAGCCGTGTGGCACATATCAAGCAAATGACTCAGGCAACATCGACAACCCAAAAGACGATTCCCGGCCTCAACCTCTCGGGAGAGTGGATCGGCCACTACCGCGGGCATTTCGACCAGGTCGTCAAGATCACCCAGCTCGGCGACGAAGTGGTCGCCGTCAAAATCACCGGCGATGACCATGTGCCCGGCGGGCAGGTGACGTTCCGCGCGAACGTGAAGACCGGCGTGGGTGAGGGTCAGGTGGCTGAGAAGGAATTTCGCAATGCGTGCTTCGTGCCGGGCAAGCTGGAGATCGTGAATGCCGAGCGAATCGTGTTCACGTGGGAGAACTGCGGCAAGGTCGAGTTCCGCAAGGACGACTGAGCGGTTCGCCGAGGCGGAAGCATTGCCTGTAAATTAAAAAGCTGCCGGCCAATTGGCCGGCAGCTTTGTTTTTGGGAGATTGATTTCGAGACTTACACGGTGACCGGTTCAGCAGCGGGCGCGACGGCGACGGCTTCAATGCTGTCGACGCGGAATTTTTTCTTGGTGCCGTCCATGTCGAACTCGAGGTCTTCACCCGGCTTCTTGCCGACCATCGCCTGCGCGAGCGGAGTGAGGTAGCTGAGGATGTTCTTGTCCGGATCGCCGTCCCACGCGCCGAGGATCGTGTAGGTCTCGCTGCCGTTGGAGCCGAGGTCGGTGACCTTCACGCGGGTGCCGATGCTGACCACGTCGGTCTTGGCATTCGCGAAGTCCGTGCCGCGGGCGCGAACGAGCTGGGCTTCGAGCTCGGACTTGCGGCGCATGAGAATCTTCTGCATTTCCTTCGCGGCCTTGTATTCGTGGTTCTCGCGCAAGTCGCCGTAGCTGCGGGCGATGGCAATTTCCTTCGAGTTGGCTGGAATCTTCTTCTGCACGAGCTCGGTGTACTCGTTTTTACGCTTTTCAAGGCTCTCCCAGGAAACGATGAGCGACATGTCCTGCTTGGTTTCTCCGGAGATGAGGGACTGGACGGCCGGGTAGCTCTTCACGATGCGCGCGAGGAGCGAGCGCTTGTCCATGTCGTCGAAGCACGGCGAGAGCTGCAGGGCGCGGGTGAGATCCTTGATGACTTCGAAGTCCGCGGAGCCGATGAGCTCGACTAGGAGCTGTTGGTCGTCGAGGATGAAATCGCGGAGACGGTTGGACTTCTTCTCGTTGAACTGATCGCGCTCCATCGCGGAGAGCATGGCGCGGAAGACTTCCGGCCCGAGGATGTCGGCGAAGCTGTCGGAGCGTTCCTTCGCCAGCCAGAGCAGCAGTTCGCTGTTCGCGGTGTGATGGCTGATCAGCTTGGCGAGAGTGTCCTTGAGGAGGTTCAGCTTGCCTTCCTGGATGAGCAGGGAGGCGATTTCGCCCGCGAGCTTGGCCGGCACGCCGTTGAAGGTGACGAGCAGGGCTTCATGCCAGAGAGCAGAGTTGCTTTCCTTGTAGGATTGCAGCGCGCGGCGATGTTTCACAGCCGGCATCTGTTCGATGATCGGACCGGGCTTCACGTCCTGGCTCCAAATGGTGCCGGCGGTGATTTCGCCCTCCACGGGTGCCAGTCCGGCGCCTTGACGAATCTCGTCGCGAATGAAGATGCCTTCGAGCGTGACGGAGGGCTGCGTGCGCTGATGGGTGACGATGTCCGCATTCAGGCCGGCGATGATCTCGTTGGCGACGGTGGCTTTGTCCTGCAGGTCAGGGAAGTTCTTGAGTGCTTCCGTCGCGGCGGCGGTCTTGGCCTTCAATCCCTTCGCCGCCTTGAACTCGGCGAGCAAGCGATCCGGCAGCGCGACTTCGCTGGTTTGGTAGAGAATCGGGTCGGACTTCTTCGTCGGCACGGTGAAGTGGCCGTCCTTCTTGATTTCCTTCTTGGCGGCTTCCCACCACTTCTTCCAGTCGTCCTGAATGACGTCTGGAACGAGAACCTGCTGAATTTGATCGATGGTGGCGCGACCGCCAAAGCTCAGGACAACCAGTTTGATGAGGTCGAGATGATGCAGCGCGGCCATCTTGCGCAGGCCTTCGAGGTCGGACGCCTTCTTGGCGAAGATGTGGTTCGCGTCGATGGGCTTCCGCGATTCCGCGGCGAAGCTCAAATCCATGGCGTGTCCCGCCTTGGTCTGGAAGTCGATGGTGAAACGCGCGAAGACGGTATCCACCGTCTTGATCTTACCGAAACCCCAGCTGCGATGCGAGCAGTAGCCGCTCTGGGTGAGCAGCACAAGCGCGTCGACGTGTGTACGGTTGATCTTTCCGGCGGCGGCTAGTTTATCGAACTCTTCTTTCATAGGATCGCGTTAAATTCTCGATTGCAATTGAGCGATTGGCATTATTAGGAGGTGGCTTTGCAAAAACCAAGAGAAATTGCCGTTCGTTTGTTGACGCGGCATGCGGATGGCACCGGCTTGCTCGAAGATCTGCTCGACGCGGAGTTGAGCAAGGGAACCATCGCGCCGGCGGATCGCGGGCTCGTGCAGGAACTCGTTTACGGCGCCGTGCGCTGGCAAAAGACGCTCGACTGGCTCATCGCGCGCAAGACGGACAGCCGCCCGAAGAAGCCGGTTCTGCAAATCCTCCTGCGCCTCGGATTGTATCAGCTGTTCCTGCTCGATCGCATTCCGGACCACGCCGCCGTCAACGAATCCGTCCAGCTCGCGCGAGAACTGGGCTTCGGCTCTCAATCCGGCTTCATCAACGCCGTTCTCCGCAACTGCCTCCGCGAACGCGACGTCCTGGAGCGGGATCTTCAAACGCTGAAAGACAGCTCGCCGGACCTTGGCTACTCGCATCCGCGCTGGCTCTGCGATCGTTGGGAACAGCGGTGGGGCGGAGAGAACCTCCGGGCGCTGCTTGATTGGAACAACGCCGCGCCGACCATCTACCTGCGCGTCAACACGCTCAAGGCGACCCCGGAGCAACTCGCCGCGGAATTTGAAAAGGAAGGCGTTCTCTTCACGCCACGGACCTTCGAGTGGGCGCCGACGGAATGGGTCTTCGAACTGCGCTCGCATCCTTCGCTGGCGACGCTGAAGAGTTTTCAGGATGGCCATTTCTACGTTCAGGACCCGAGCACGCTGCTAGCGGTTCACGAACTGGCACCGCAGCCCGGTGAAACCATCCTCGATCTCTGCGCCGCGCCGGGCGGCAAGACGACGTTGATGGCACAGTGCATGGAGAATCGCGGTGTCGTGTACGCGCACGACATCGAGACGCGTCGCCTCGGACTCATCTCGGAGAACTGCACGCGCCTCGGCGCGAGCTGTGTCCATGTGACTTCGGCGGATGAGCTCAAGGCTCTGGCTGCGCCGGGCAAGTTCGACCGCATCCTCATCGACGCGCCGTGTTCAAACACCGGCGTGATGCGTCGTCGCGTCGAGCTCCGCTGGCGCATTCAACCTTCGGAGATCGATCGATTGCGCGCGGTTCAACTCGGGCTGTTGCAACAGGCCGCTCCGTGGCTCAAGCCCGGTGGAACGCTGGTTTACAGCACGTGCAGCCTCGAGCCGCAGGAGAACTCCAGCGTGGTGAAGGAGTTCCTCGCCAGCGCGCCGGGTTTTGAACTGGTGCGCGAGCGGGAACTGATTCCGTTCGTGGACGGCACGGATGGCGCGTTCGTGGCCACCTTGCGCAAAACGTAGGCTGTTGGCCTACGGGGTGGCGGCGCGGTGGAACCGGAAGGGCAGGGGAGACGAATCCTGAATGATCGTGCTCGTGCCGGTGCTGACAAAGCTGGTCCAAGTCATCCATTGTTGGAGATCGGTCGATCCCTGAACTCGATAACTACGACCAGGGATGGTGGACAGCGTAAAGCGGAAGCCTTGTCCCGCGACGAATGTTGATTCGGTGAACGCCGGAGTTGCACCTCCGGGGACATTCGCTGCTTCTCCGAGGAACGACAGTAATTGAGCGTCGCTCACCGCGCCGGCATTCGAGAGGTTCGCGCCAGCTAGATTCGCCGGCACGATCGGGCGTGCGTAGCGGACGTAATTGAACGACGCGATCAGGTCCGGCCTGCAACTGTTGAGCACGACGCCGTTCGGGAGGCGCAGTCCATTCGTCAGCACGAACTGATTTTGATACTGAACGCCCACGGCCTCGCACGTCGGCCAGTCGGTATAAACGGTCAGGCCCGCCTGCAACGTCGCCGGCATATCCGGGCGAAAGTAGCGTTGATGCACCTGCCACGCTCCGCCGGGTTCGCGTCGCAGCAGGATCAAATGCGGCCCGATGCGCGCGACCTGAATGCTCGAACGCGCCGGCGCGCCGTTCGAGATATAGAGCGTGGACTGGCTGTTCACCGTGGTCTTCACCTCGTATTGAAAAGTGCCTGGATTGTTTGCCGCGCCGGTGGAGAGGAAGACGTAGTTCTGGCCGCCCGGTGTCCACTGAGAGGGATTCGTCATCGTGCGCGGCGTGCGCACCATGATTCCCGCCAACGAATAGAGCGCCATAGGCGGCCGAACTCGGCTGCGACCTGTGGTTTCGACATCCGTCGTGATTACGAAATCGCCGGTGACCGTCTTGTAAGTCAGCTCCCCGCGCCACTCCGCGTACCAACTGCTCGTGTGCGGAACCATCGTCATCCGTCCCGGCTGCGTCGTATTGATATCGAACACTTGCAACGCATCGTTGCCCCAGCCTTCGACCTGATGGATGCGCTGCCAGTTCGTGACCGAGTGCGCGCTGTCGAACTCGTCGCTGAGCACGGTGAGGTCGTCGGACGCATGAAGCGTTGAAGCGGCGAGGCAAATCGCCAGCCCGAGCGCGAAGGGCGTGAGACGGGGTTTCATCCGATCGTCCACGGCTGAACCCGTCCGCTTCGGTTCAATGACATGGCCCGGTGGGATCATGGAGCAGCACTCCGTACCGGGTGGAGTCGGAATAGCCCTGGACTTTCCACACCTGATAGCCGAGCTGGAGCTGCTGGCTGACGTAGCTCTGGTAACCGCCGGGCGTCAGACCCCATGCCACCTTCCAGCAGCCGGGACGGTCGCGGAAGATGCCGCTGAGCCGCAGGCCGTTCGCGCGGCTGGCGACGTTGAAGCTGACCGGCAGGTAACCATCGGCTTTGTAGTCGTCGATCGTCTGATCAAACACGCTGGAGGTTTGCAGGCCGGAATAGAGGAAGGGACGGCCCTCGTGGCTGGTGACAAACGCCGACTGGTAATTGACGCCGTTGACCGAGTAACCGAAGTAATCTTCAAGCCGCCATTCGTCGTCCACGACACGGTCCTGCCAGAGGTCGCCCCATTCTGCGTCGGTGAGCATCGCGCGATGTTCGATTGATTCACCGGCTTCCAGCGGACGCCAGATCGCGCTGAATCGGGGCTGCCCGCCGAGGGTCTTCTCCACGGTCGTCTCCCGCATGATGTAGCCCTGGCTGTAGCGCAGTTCGGCCAGGTCCTGGAACTCCTGCGCCGTTCGATACGTGTGGAGATACCAGCCGCCGGGGATGCCGCTCTGGAACGATCCCGAAGCCAGCAGCGAATCTCCGTCCCGGTGAATGTTCAGCGTGCGCAGTTTCCGTCCCATGTTCGGATAATAGCCCCAGTAGAATTTGAACACCTCGTAGGGCACGCCGTGGAAGGTGGGATAGAACGGCGCATACAGCCGCGAGAATTTGGTGTCCTTGAGCAAATCGTAACAGCCGGTGTCCGCTTCCTGGTAGACGCCATACGGATCAACCCAGACCCAGGTGTTGCTGGTGGTCGGGTGCGGCACGGCGACGTAAACGTGCAGGTGAACGTTGCCCTTCCAGTTCTTCGGCGAGCCATCGTCGTTCAATCCACTGCCCGCGCCGCCTGCTCCGGTGTTGCCTGCCCAGGCCAGCGGGGTCCCGACGCTGACCGTGTCTCCGACATTGACCATAATCGTCTGCTGTTCGGTTCCCCACGAGATGTGATCAGGATAGTCATTGGCGAAGGCGCGATACTTCACATACTTCTCGCTGGTCGAGGTGCTGGATTTCGCCTTGGCGATGTCGTGGGATTTCCCGTCGCGCAGATGCAGGTAGATGAACATTACTTTCTGTCCGTCAGCCGCGGTGCTTTCCACCGCGACGTAATTGCCGCCATTGCCGTCCCAGTCCGTCGCCACCACCACGCCGCTGCCGGCGGAAGTGACCTGGAAGGTCGGATCTTCGTCCTCTTCCACGCCGCTGCGGGAGTAGTCGCACGCGCGGTGCAGTTTCCCGGAGTTATAGTACCAGCCATGGCCCAGTTTCACGTCGGGATCGGTGAATGGCAAAAAGAACGGCTGCTCGGCGTGAATCTTCAACAGGAACTCCTCGGCTTCAGCTTTGGTCGCGAAGGCGTTGCCGGGCGATTTGAAGGTCGCGGTGGGCACGCCGCCCACTTCCGGCCAGCCGGTGAATATGCGGTCCCCTGCCTCGACGTAGTAGTCCGGAGTCACGCACGTTGGAACCTCCACGCCCTGCATGATGTCGTATTCGATGCTTCCCGGCGCATGAGAGGCCGCGCCTTCGCGATCATCTCCCACCTCGCCGATGTCGAGCAATAGCCGCCGTCCGAGCGCGGAATTCCAGGAATAGCCCTTGCCGGGACGCGGATCGTAAACTGTTTCGCGGGGCGGAAAGGTGTAGGTCTTCGGTTCGGGAGTTTCGTCCGGGTATTCCTCGAATTCTTCATGCACATGCCGGCTTCCGAAGTGCATGTGGGAAGGCACATCGGCCCGCCGTGGATTGCCGGCCTCCTGGCCCGGGCAGAAATAGTTGCCGGCGTTTCCTTCGATGGTGGCCGCCAGCCGGAAGAATTTCTGTCCAGTCCCGCTCGGAAGGGTGTAGGGGCTCTCCACGCCGGCGATGGGCCGCCACGGGCCGGTGACCAAGTCGGCTTCCTCGATCAAGCCGCCGTCCGGCCAGGAAAGAAGGTAGGCCTGTCGGCCCGGCGTGACGGTGAGTTGCGGCTGTCGCACGGTGACCACAAAGCTGCAGTTCGCCTTGTTGCCGCAAGCGTCCGATGTCTCGCACGTCACCGTGGTATTGCCCAACGGCAATTCGCTGCCCGAGGGCGGCGTGCAGGAGACGATCAATTCCGTTCCGCCATCGGTGGCGGCGACATCGTAGATCGCCACGGCGTAGTTCGTGCAGGTCAGCACGGTGAAGTTCGTCGGGCACTGAATGACGGGCGAAGTCGTGTCATTCCGAACGGTTACGGTGAAAGTGCATGTCGCACGGTTGGTGCATCCATCGACAACAAAGCAGGTGACCGCGGTGGTGCCGACGGGAAACATGCTTCCCGAAGCGGGAGTGCAGACGGGCGTCAAATTGGCACCGCTGTTGTCCGTTACCGTCGGGTTGGGAAAAGTGACCGCTACGCCGGCGGAGGAACAGGCCGTGACCACGATGTTGGACGGGCACTCAATAACCGGTGCCTGATTGTCGTGGGCCAATGTGACCTTGAAAGTGCAAACGTCACGCTGCCCGCAGGAGTTTGTGGCGGTGCAGGTGACGGTGGTGGTTCCCAGGATGAAGAGCCCGCCGGACGGTGGCGAACAGACCAGGAGCGGTCGCGTGGAGCAGGAGCCGCCGGAGGTGGTCGGGGTGGGATACGAGACAAAGGCGGTGCTCGCGACGCCGCAAATCCAGTTGGTCCGGTCGGGTGGGCAATCGATTCTCAGCGGCAGGACGAGTTGGGCGAAGAGGTTTCCGGCGAGTGCCAGATAGGCCAGCAAGAGTGTAAACAGCGTGTTCAGAGTCATGGCGCGAGATTGGTTCATGGTTTTCGGAATCCCAGCGGGCCACGACTCGATATCGCGGCTCCCATTCTTATTTTAAGAATTAGCACGCCGTTATGACAGCCTGTTTTTGGGAAATTTCGGGTTGCAAGAGGAGAGAAACCGCAGGCGCCCGGCCGCCGCGCCGACCAGGATTCAGCGACAGGTGGAGGAGGGGACTTTCCAGGCGGCTCCGGGGTGGAGAGCTGGCGAAGAGTCAGTCTGCCTGGCGTCGATTACAATAGACCGAGCTGCAGCTTCGCCGCCTCAGTCATCATGCCTTGGTTCCATTGCGGATCCCAGACGAGCTCGACGTTCGCCTCGTCGACTTCCTCGATCATGAGGAGCCGGTTCGAAACGTCTTGCTGGAGCACGGGGCCCATGCCGCAGCCGGGCGCGGTGAGCGTCATCTTCACGTCCACCTTGAAACGGTCTGTCGCGCCGGCGAGCGGCTCGACGTGGCAGTCGTAGATGAGGCCGAGATCCACGATGTTCACTGGAATCTCCGGGTCATAGCAGGACTTCATCTGCGTCCAGGATTCTTTCTCGACCTCTTCGAGCGTGCGCGGCGTGTGGCTGGCGCTGGCGGTCTTCTGTTCCACCTGAAGGCCGAGCGCGTCGGCGTCCTGTCCGCCGATGCGGAACATGTTTCCGTTCACCACGACCGTGTAGGCGCCGCCGAGTGATTGCGTGATGTGCGCAGTCTCGCCCTTGAGCAGCGTGACCTTGGTGCCGACGGGCACGACCGCGGCTTCAACATCGCGGGTGAGAGTGACGGATTCTTGGGTGGCGTAGCTCATGATGAATTATGGGTTGGGAACCGACGTGGTGACGGAACGCGCCAGCGTGCGAATGCGTTCGACCATCGCGAAGAGTCCGTTCTTGCGCGTGGGGCTAAGGTGCTTGTCGAGGCCGAGCTGGCTGAGGGTGGACTTGGCGTCGGCGGCGAGGATCTCTTCAGGCGTGTGGCCGCTGAAGATGAGTTGCAGCACGGCGATCAATCCACGGACGATGAACGCGTCGCTGTCCGCGCGGATGCGCAGAGCGCCGGCGCGTCCCGGGTCCGGCTCCATCACCAGCCACACCATTGCCTGACAGCCGTGGACGCGATTGGCCTCGGTCTTCTCGCCCTCCGGCAGGCCAGGCAGCTTCTTGCC
>JADJPG010000041.1 GCA_016713365.1 Verrucomicrobiota bacterium
CAAGATCGGTAATCGTCTGCTCATCCTCTGGGATCCGACGGCGCAGGGCTGGACGTTGGAATACACCGATGACCTCAACAGCGGCATCTGGCTCCCGGTCGACGGTGCGGCCAGCAACTCGGCTGTCGTGACACCCAGCGGTGCGGCGTTCTACCGCCTGACGAAGTAAGTCACAGGCCAACGCCTTGTAGCGTTTCAAACGGGGCAGGGACGGTGCGAAAGCGCTGTTCCTGCCCCACTTGTTTTCCGGGAACGGGAAAGTGCGCAGGCCGGAGGCGACGACTACAGCTGCGCGCGAAACGGAGCGGTGATGACTTCCATGAAACGTTTCCAGAGCGAGCGATGCTTCCATGTCTGGTAAGTCACCTCGGTGCATTTCGTTTTGTCGTCTTCGAAGATGCGAATTTGTTCCCCGGCGAACTCCCTGGAGAACACGTTCAGGTTGGCCTCATCATTGAGCCGGAAGGAACGGTTCCCGAAGTTGGCGGAACCCACGGACACCCACACATCATCAATGATCATCACCTTGGTGTGGTACATCGTGGGTTCGTATTCGTATATCTTCACGCCCGCCTTCAACAGCGGTCCCCACTTGCCGCGCGACGCATGTTTCACGATCGCTGAATCCGTTTCCGCGCCGGGAACGATGATCTCCACCTTCACGCCGCGGGCGACCGCTTCCAGAAACTCCTGGGTGGTCAACGTGTCTGGCACGTAGTAGGCCGCGCTGAGGCGGATGTTCTTTCGCGCGGCGGCGATGGAAAGAAGATTCATCAGCCGGACATCCTCCGTGCCGTCGCGTGGTGAACTCTTGAAGACTTGTGCGAACTGCTTTCCCGCGGGTCGCAGCTCGGGGAAGTAATCGTCCCCGTCTAGCACCCGCGCGGTGGTCTTCGTCCAGTTGTCCATGAAAGCCGCCTGCATCTGCGCCACGGCCGGCCCTTCGAGCTTGAACATCGAATCGCGCCATTCGCCGGGGTTCGCGGCGTTGCCTTTCCAGATATCTGCGAGGCCGGCGCCGCCGGTGAAGCCGACCTTGCCATCGACGATGAGCAGTTTGCGGTGGTCACGATGGTTGAGCCGGGTGGGCGCATACCAGACGAGCGGATTGTAGCGTTCGACTTCCACACCTGCGTTTTCCATCAAGTTCAGCAGGGAAGAATCGATGCGGCGTGAACCAATCCAGTCGATGATGACGTGAACCTTCACACCGGCCTTCGCCTTCTGCGCCAGCACGTCGGCGAACTGACGGCCGATGTCGCCGGACCAGTAAATGTAAGTTTCGAGGCAGATCGTTCTCTCGGCTGCGCGAACTGCCGAGAGCATCGCGGGAAAAATCTGATCGCCGTTGAGCAGGGTTGTGACCTGGTTGCTGGCGAATGCCCGGCTCCACCAGACTGCCCATGGAACGGAGGAACTCCGGATCGCTGACGGAATAGCGATGCGCGATGCGATACTGGATGCCCTTGCCGTAGAAATTGGTGCAACCGGTGGTCACCGTGACCACCGCGAGGCCGATCAATAGCATGAACAACCCGGGAGCGTTTCCGCAGCGGGCCGAGGGCATTCGCATGGTGGGCGCATCCTAGTGGTGCGAGGTAAAAAGCCAATCCCGTAAACGGTTCTGCGTCCGTTTCGTGCCAACGCAAAAGTCCGTTGCGCCGGCCGGGAGGAGTCGTCACACTCCGATCGTTTTCGTGACGCTGGCATCACCAACGATGGTCCGCACCGTGCGCAGGCGCGACACGGCACGTCAGCGTCGCATCTAACTCTCTCGATTCCATGGCCGTCACCGAAGCTCCCACCCCCAAGCAATACGAGATTCTGCCGAAGATCGACGCCAACGGCGAGGTGGCCGGCGAGCTTCTCGAAGTGGCCATGGGCCCCCACCATCCCTCGACTCACGGCGTGTTCCGCATGGACGTGGTACTGGATGGCGAGACGGTGGTGAAGCTCAAGCCGGTGTTCGGTTACCTGCATCGCAATCACGAAAAGATCGCCGAGAACACCAGCTACCTCGCATCGATGCCGTACACCGACCGGCTCGATTACTTTTGTTCGCTCACGAACAACTGGGCTTACGCGCTGTCGGTGGAGAAGCTCGCCGGACTCGCGGTTCCCGAGCGCGCCGAGTACATCCGCGTCATCACTGCCGAGTTGACGCGTCTCCAGAATCACACCTGCCTCGTGGGATTTCTCCTGATGGACATGGGGGCGCTCGGCACGCCGCTGATGTATGCGTTTCGCGAGCGCGAGAAGATTCTCGATTTGTTCGAGTCACTCACCGGTGCCCGCATGATGTGCAATTACATGCGGTTCGGCGGATGCCGTGTCGATCTGCCACCCGGCTGGCTCGACGATGCGCGCAAGGTGGCGGCCGAGTATCCGCGTTTCCTAGACGAGTTCGAGAACCTGCTGACGGGGAACGAAATTCTCCTCAGCCGCACGCAGGAAATTGGTGTCCTGTCGCGGGAACTGGCCGTCAGCGCCAGTGTCACCGGCCCGGTGCTGCGGGCAACGGGGGTTGATTACGATCTTCGCAAGGTGGACAAGTACGGCATCTATGACCGGTTCGATTTCCGAGTGCCGCTCGGCGACCACGGTGATGTCTACGATCGCTACATGATTCGCATTCTGGAGATGCGCGAGTCGTTGAAGATTTTGAACCAGGCGCTGAAGGATATTCCGGAAGGCCCGATCATCGATCCGAAGGCGAAGTTGCGTGGCTTCCGACCGAAGGCAGGCGAAGCCTATGGCCGTATCGAGGCGCCAAAGGGCGAACTGGGCTTCTACTTGATCAGCGATGGCTCGCCGAATCCGTATCGCTACCGCGTGCGTCCGCCGAGTTTCACCAATCTCACCGTGCTCGAAGACATGTGCCTCGGGCACTCGATCGCCGACGTGGTGGTCATCCTTGGCAGCATCGACATCGTACTTGGTGAAGTCGATCGCTGAGAGGGTCGTCGGGCGGCGATTGCTCCTTTCGGTCCATTGAGTTTCTACCTGCGCTGAATACGCTCGGAAGTCCCGAGCCGGATTGGGCCGTGTGCCTGATCTGGACGGAGAACGTAAATCCGAACTCAGCGTATGAATCTTGAATCTCTTTGTCCGTCGCGACTTTTCCGGATCGTCCTGAACATTGCCGTGCTCGCCGCCCCCGGCGTTTCGCAGCCAGCGTTGGCGCAAGACGTCGTTCCACCCAGTATCGTTTCCGTTGCGCCCGCCGACGGTGCCTCAGGGGTGGCGGCTTCGGCGCCCGTGGTGTTTGTCTTCAGCGAAGCAATGGATGTCGACGTGACCGCAGCCACGTTCTTTACCACAAATTTTCCGCCGCAACTGGTTTTCGTCAGCGAAGCCTGGAGCAGCGGCGGCACTCGCCTGACGTGCACGCCGATCGGCAGCTGGCCGGCAAACGCGACCGTGCAATGGGCGGTCTCCGGATCAGATCTCGAAGGGAACGAACTTTCGGCGGTTCCGCTGCCGTTTGGCCGCTTCTCGACGGGCGCTGGTGGCGGCGGGCAGACGGGCAGCGGCACGAACGCGGTGACGACGTTCCAGATCGGCGTGACGCACCAGTACCATCAGACTTCGACCGCGGCACCGGCGCTTGATCCAGATGTGAGTTACCTTTTCAACGCGGGCACGATTCTCGCGTCGAATCGCACGGCGACCAACATCACCGTGCTGCTCCCGACGGCCACGACGCAGAAACTGAATGCCTTTCCCACGGCGCCCGAGGCGTATCTCTTTTACGCGTCCTCAACGAATGCCGCGGCTTTCAACGCACCTTACAACGGTGGCAACTACGCATTCACGGTTCGCTCGGTCGGTTCGAACGAGACAGTGACGGTGAATCTGCCCGCCAACGGCCAGCCCAGCGTTCCGCGCGTGGCGAACTTTGCCGCCGCCCAGTCGGTCAATGTCACCCAGACTTTCACGCTTTCGTGGAATGCGTTTACGGGTGGATTTTACGACCGGATCGGTCACCAATTTCATCTCTGTGGAAGTGGAGGACGACTTCCCGAACGCGGGACTGGGTGATCCCGAGGTGTTGCCGAAGAATGCGACCTCGGTGGCGATTTCCGCAGGGCGCTTGCGTCCGAATACAACTTACGAAGCGAGCGTTGCGTTCTGGACGGCGATTCGCAGCACGATCAACTCGGCGACGAATACCATGGTTTGGCGGGTCACGCGGACGACGTTTCCGTTGGTCACCGTGGGAGGCGGTGGCAGTTCGCCGGTGCTGACGAACTGGGCTCGGCTGGCCGGTGGCGCCGTGCAATTCGAGGTGATTGCCGCGCCGGGACAGAACTTGGTTGTGGAGCGCGCTGATGCCATCGCGGCTCAGTCGTGGACCACGGTTCTCACGACGAATGCCACGACGGGTCGGGTGGCTTATCGCGAGACGGTACCTGCCGGAGCGAAGGCGCGGTTTTATCGTGCGCGCGGCGTGAATTAGTGGGGTCGGTAGGTTTCGGCGTGGCACCGCGACGCAAGGTTGCTGCGAACTGCATCGCACTTGCTTCTGGGTCCGCGCCTGCCTACCTTCGCGCCATGCTCGGCTCCGGCATTCTCAAAGGCATGGTTGAAACCGCGCGAAACTTCGTCGGCAGTTACAGCGACGAGGCGCGGCTCACCACCGTGGAGTATCCCGAGGAACGCATCCCGCTGAAGGAGGCGACGCGGCAGTTTCCCTTTCTCGTTTTCGACGGGGATGATTGGCAGAAGGGCTTGCGTTGTGTGGCGTGCCAGATTTGCGAGAAGGAATGCCCGCCGCAGTGCATCTACATCGTCAAGAGCAAGGACAAGCGGACCGACTACAAGGGCCAGCCGCAGTTTTATCCCGCGACTTTCGACATCGATATTTCGGTGTGCATGAGCTGCCAGATTTGCGTCGAGGTTTGCCCATTTGAGTCCATCAAAATGGACACGGAGTTCGAGCTGTCGACCACGGATCGTTTCGGCGGCTTGCTGGTTCGCAAGGATCAGCTCGCGAAGTCGAACGAGCATTACCGGAAGATTCACCCCAGAGACGCCGCAGATTCCGATGCGGTGATCGCGGCGGAGAAAGCCAAGGCGGAAGCAAAAGTCAAAGCGGACGCGGAGGCCAAGGCCAAGGCCGCTGCGGAAGCAAAGGCGAAGGCGGCTGCCGCTGCCGAATCTGGTGCGCCCGCTCCAGCGGCAGGTCCTGCTGCGGCTCCGGCCAAACCGGTTGCGAAACCTGCAACCACGGATCCTGCTGCGCCCGCTGCTTCGTCCACCGCCACTCCGGCGGCTGGACCTCCAACTTCAAGTTCGAACTAACCTCATCCCTTCGTCGGAAGAGGCCTCCTCAAAATACGAAAGCGCCAGTTGTCTCCAACTGGCGCTTCATGGAAGGGCTTCCCTCGCGGTCCGTCCTGTATAGGGTTTCTCTCGCTTACTGCCGGCGCAGGACGCGATAGACGCGATTCGTCCTGCCGGTCGGATTCGGGTCCACGAACGTCACGACGTTGTTCGTCGCGATGTTGGTGGCGATGGACGTAAACGGCGTGGGCGAACCGTCCTCGGCCGAACCTTCGATGATGTAGGTCAGGCCGGGGTTTGCCGTGTAGTCGAACGTGAAGGTTCCGGCGTTGTTCGTGGGCGACAGCAATTGGATGTCGACGGGTGCCACGACGGTGACGTTCACCGGGCCGGAGGTGGAGATGAGGTTCGAATCATCCGTGATGTAAGCGGAGTAACTGTAGCTGCCAGCGGCGACATTGCTGACCGTGAGCGTATAGGGCGGGGCGCTGATGACTCCCAGGGAAGTGGACGTCCCGCGAACGAACCGCACTTGGCGGACGGCTCCGTAGAGATCGAAGGCTTCCGCGCTGAAATTGATATTCGCCGGCGCTGCGAAGACGCCGCCGTCGACAGGGCTGGTCAGGCGCCCGAAGGGACGCAAGTTCGGCCCGACGACATTGACCAATCCGGTCATGCCCAGCGAGCGGTGGGGATTGCAGTGAAACGGAAAGCTGCCGACGCGATTGAAGGTGGTGACGCAGACGGTGGAGAGCGCGTTTCCGCAGAATGCCTCGTTGGTGCCGCTGCCGGTGACGGTGTGGAAACTCCCGAGGCCGGTGAAGGTGACGGTGTCGCCGACGGTCACAGTGAGCACGCTGGGCGAGAAAGCGAGGCCGGAAACCACCACGGTTCGATTGCTGTTCACGAGGACGTTGACGATTTCCGTGGAGTTCGAGCCGCCGAGGTTGTCGATGGCGCGGGCGATGATTTGGTGCCAGCCGGCGGCGAGGGTCACGTTCAATTCGTAGGGCTCGGAGGAAACGCTGCCGAGCAGATTGGTGCCGCTGAGGAATTGAACACTGGAAACCGTGCCGTCGCCGTCGGACGCCGTCGCCGAAAGGGTGATGTTGGCCGGGGCGGTCAAGGTGGTGAGGTTCGTGGGCGAGTTCAGGGTGATCAAGGGGCGGAGATTCGCCTGAACGACCGTCACTGTACCGGTTTGCTCCGGACGGGATGGAATGCCGAAGACGTGGCGACCGCAGAGGTAGGGATAAACGCCGACATTGGAGAAGGCGACTTGAAACGTGCCGTTGTTGGCACCAAGGCTCGCGGGTGCCCAAGCCGGATTAGGGGCATTGGTCGTGTTTCCAACACGGACGCCGGGCGTGACGTCATGGGAGGTGCCCGAAACGTTGGTCCAGCGGACGCTGTCGCCGGTTTCAATGAGGAGATTGGTGGGCGAAAAGACGAAGGCGGTCGGCCCGGTGACGCGAATGATGTTGGTCACAGCGGCGTGGGAGGTGGAAGCAGTCAGCCAATTGACGACAAATAACGCTGCGACGAGGGCGATTCTTGAGGACGACATACGTATGGTTTTCGGGTTGTGTTGCGTTGGTCTGGAATCCTGCCTCAGGGCGGGCACAGTCGAGCGCAACGGTCGTAAGATGCACGAATCGGCGATTGGTTCCCATAAACCATTTCACCGAAATCCGCGCTTCTCGACCCTTCTGATGAAACGCCGCCAGACAGGCTTGCGACAATACGGGTTCGCCCTGGGGGGCGAACCGCAGGTTGTTCAGGTTACAGGAGAAGACCGGCCGGGAGGGATTTGGTTACGGTGCCCGTCTACTGGCAATCGATGGCCGGGTCGGGGAGGGGGCGTTGGATTTCGGCCAGGCGATACCCGAATCCTGGGCCGGTAAGAGTCGAGAGATTCACCTTTCCGCGCTGGCGTTGATACAGCCCCGGGTGAATCGCTGTTTCGGCCGCGGAGGCGTCCGGATAGAACTGCATCGCGTTCGTCTCAACACCCATGATGGTGCCGACGTGGGCGGCGAGCAGGGTGTGCGGGATCTGAGCGAGCATCGGATTGGTGAGATCTTGGACCATCAAGGTCATTCCGTGCGCTTTCGCCCAGCACGCGCTGAGCAGGGCGCCGGTTTGCGTTTTGCAGGTCTTCAGGGCGACTCCCGTCCAGCCCAGCTCGCGGCCTAGTTTGATCATGCGCCAGTCGTGCGCGCTTTCATCGAGGAACAGCGGTTTGCGGGCGGAGACGCTGTGGACGTCGATGCGGTGATGTTCCAGTTCGTAAGGAAACGGCTGCTCGACGTAGAGAATCATCCCATAGAGCCGCGGATGTTCGTCGCGCAATCGGTCGAGCATTTCATTGACGTAGGCCGGGTCGCTGACGGTGCAGTTGAAATCCGCCGTCAGCCATTCCACGTCGTGACCCACGGCAATTTCACCGACCGCCACCAGCCGTTCGTAGTCCCAGATGGGATCGTTCCCGCGCAGCTTGATCTTCAGGCAGGTGAGTCCGTCCCGCGAAATCCAATCAGAGAGGATAACGGGGTAACCGTCCGCCGGCTCGGTGCCGGTCAAGTCGCGTTTCTTCAGCGGATCCAGACCGCCGACGAGATGCCATGCACGGAGTTCATTCCCCCGACGTGCGACCAGAAAGTCCGACGGAAACTTCGATGCGAACGAAACAGCGGTTCCGTCAGCGCGTGTCAGATATGACGCGAGATCCCGGATCATGAACTCCTGGCCGTACGTCTCGTAAACAGGCCGTCCGAGCAGTTGCCCGAACGCATCGTGCAGCGCGAGATCGAAGAGGGAGCAACATACCAGCGCCGCCAGCCATGGCATCGGTTCGCCGCCGCGTGATTCGTTGAATGCTTTCAACAACGTGGGCAACACGTGTTCTTCGAAGTCATGTCCGACTTCGATCGGATGCCCGGACGAATCGAACTTCGCCCATTCCTTCGCGAGCAACTCAGTGAACGCCCTCAGTGCCGCGTGCCGAACTTCGTATCCCAGCGTGCTGGGCCAGACCCATTGCACGCTGAGCGGCGTTTCGCCCCAACCTTCTCCGATCTTGCCGGCCCGATCGGCGACGGTGAGCTTCACTCGCGCGCAGGTGACGGAAGTGGTGATCTCGGGTCCGAACTTCAGCGGGACACGCGTTTTGATCGGCAGGAAATACAACGTCGCGCCAACCGGGCGAATGTCAGTGGGCTTCGGCATGGGGGCGACGATGGCTCAAGTGCGAACCGAAGTTCAAGCGTGTCGGCACCTTGACTTGGGCTTGGCTGCGTGGCGCCGGACGAGGCAGAAGTCTTGCGTCGGCAACAGCGTTTCAGGTTCCATCTCGCCATGCTGAAACACGAACTCATCCACCCGAAGATCAACGAAGTCCTCGGCCGTGCCGGACATCACGCGAAGATTCTGATCGCCGACGGTAATTATCCGGCCTCGAGCAAGAAGGGTCCGAACGCTGAAATCGTGTGCCTGAATCTTTCGCCCGGCCTCGTGACCGTCGCCCAAACGCTGCGTGCCATTCTCAGCGCCGTGGTGGTTGATTCTGTCAATACGATGGGCATCCCGGCGGATGATCCGTATGCCCGCCTCGGTGAACCACCGGTGTGGGATGAATACCGGCAGGTCCTGAAGCAAGCCCGTTGCAAGCTGAAGTTGGAGCCGATTCTCAAGTGGGACTTCTACAAGGCGGTCGAATCGTCGGACCACGTGCTGACCATTCAAACCGGCGATCAGGCGCTTTGGGCGAACGTGCTGCTGTCTCTAGGCTGTCGCCAACGCTGAGTCCCACGAGCAGTCCGGGCGGGAAAGGGCAGGGCATTCCAAGCCTTCCCAACCCGAATCGTCATCCCTGTCGTAATGGTCTGGTGCATATGAAATTCATTATTGACTGAATGAGTCATTCAGTTATCAATGGGCCGTGCCTCGACTTAAAGCTCAGATTTCTGGCAAACGCCTTCGCGAACTGGTCATTGCGGCCCTTCAGATCTTCTCCCGACAAGGATACGAACGTTCCCAGGTCGCTGATGTCGCCAAAGTCATGGGTGTCGCGCCGGGCACCATCTATCTATATGTCGAAGGCAAGGAAGCGCTCTTCGATCTGATCATCCGCCACACCGCCTCCGATGACCCGGACTGGCTCGATAACCTCGAAGTTCCCATCCCGACGCCGGCTCCCGGCACCACGCTCGAATTCCTTCGCGAAGTCCTCGGGCGAAAAGGCCAATGGCCCCTTCTCGAAACCGCTCTGCGAAGTCATTCCACGCCGGATATCCGATCTGAACTTGACGGTGTCGTTCGCGAGCAATATCGCCTGATGACGCGTCATCGCGCGGGGCTTGTCCTCCTGACGCGGTCTGCGCTCGAATTCCCCGGGCTCGTCGAAGTCTTCGTGCTTGGCCTCCGGAAGCGTCTGCTGGACAGCCTCGGTCAATATCTGCAAGCCCGAATGGAGTCGCGCCAGATCCGCGCCCTCGCTGATACCGCAGCCACTGCAGCGGTCCTGACGCAAACCATCGTCTGGGCCAATCTCCAGAGGCCGTTTGATCCGGGTCTCAGTGCTTTCACCGAACAAACCATCGAAGACGCCACTGTCGATCTCATCGTCTCCGGCCTTCTCAATCCCACGACCATCGCATGAATTTATTCGACCTGCTGCTCGGCAATCAGCGATCTTTCCTCGAACGTTCCATCTTCACCACCATCGAGCTGGGCATCCGCTACTTCATCTTCGCGGGATCGGCCTGGGTCCTTGGCTACTGGCTCTTCCGCAATCGATGGTTCCACCGCAAAATTATCGCGCGGTTTCCCATGTCCTCGGATGTCCGCCGCGAGATGGGTTACTCCCTGCTGACGCTCGTCATTTTCGGGCTCATCGGCGCGGGCACCATCGCCGCTTCACGCGCCGGTTGTACGCAGATGTATTGGAAGATCTCGGAATACGGCGGCGGCTGGTTCTTCGGAAGTATCGTCTGCGCCATTTTCTTTCACGACGCCTACTTCTACTGGACCCATCGCCTGATGCATCACCGTCTGCTGTTTCCTGTCTTCCATCGGGTGCATCATCTCTCCACCAATCCGTCACCTTGGGCCTCTTACTCTTTTGCCCCTGCAGAGGCCGTTGTCGAGGCGGGCATCTTCCCGGTGATTACGCTCATCATGCCCATCCATCCGCTCGCGTTCGGACTGGTCATGCTGTGGCAGATCACCTTCAACGTTGCCGGCCACACGGGATTTGAGTTCCATCCAAAATGGCTCATGAATACGCCCCTCCGCTTCATCCTCAACACCCCCACCAATCACGTGATGCACCACGAGAAAATGCGTGGCAACTACGGTCTCTACTTCAACATCTGGGATCGGCTCATGGGCACCAACCATCCCGACTACGAATCCCGCTTCCGCGAAGTCACCTCCCGTCCCGTCCCCACGACCAAGCATTGATTCATGAACCTGCGTCACCTGCTCCCCGTTTTCCTGATCGTCGCCACCGCATTGCGCGCTGAAGACTTCGCCCTGCGCGACGGAGATACCCTGACCTTCCTCGGCGACAGCATCACCGCCGCCCGCGGTTACACCAAGATCGTCGAGCACTACACGCTCATGCGATTTCCGGATCGGCACGTGAAATTCATCAACGCCGGCCAGGGCGGCGACACGGCTCACGGCAGCCTGCGCAGGCTCGAACGCGACGTGTTGTCGCAAGGAACCACCGTTCTTACCGTGGCCTATGGCATCAACGACATCGGATGGGGCACCAAAGCCGATGACGAGCATCGCCAGATGTATCTTGATGGCATCCGCGAGATCGTCACCCGCAGCCAGAAGCGCGGCATCCGCGTCTACATCTGCTCACCCGCGATCACCGCCGAATCCCCCGACACCGCGGAGATCGGGTATCTTCAGAAAATGACCGATGACGGCTTGGCCTTGGCACGTTCGCTCGGCGCCAAGTCGATCGATCTCTCCCGCGGCATGCGCGACATTCAGCGGCGCGTGGTGTCAGCCAACGCCAAAGAGAACGACCCCAAAAAGCACACCCGCCTTCACGTCGACGATGGCATTCACCTCAACGATCTGGGCCAGCTCGCCATGGGATACGCATTGCTCCGCGGACTCGGTGCGCCCGCCGAAGTCTCCGCGGTGACCATTGATGCCGCTGCGCTCAACACTGTCTCGACCGAGAACTGCAAAGTAACATCTCTCGAACGCCTTCCCGACGGTGTCAGCTTCCGTCGTCTCGACCGTGGATTGCCCCTCAACCTCGGAATCTTCAGCGCGCTCAACCATCGCTGGATTCCGATTCCCGAAACGCTGAACGGCTACCGGGTCAAGGTCACTGGCCTCGACGCCGGCGACTACGAAGTCCGCGCCGAAGGTCGCCTGCTCGGCAAATACAGCGCCGCTCGATTGGCTCGCGGAGAAAACATCGCTTCGGCCACGTCGAACGGTAGGGAACCGGGCGGCCCGTGGGACGCGCAGTCTGATGCCGTGAGGGAAATCGTCGATGCGCGGGACAAGGCATGGGGTGGCGAGCATTTCCGAAAACAATTCAATGGCGACAATCCTGACTCCGCCAAACTTCAGCGCGAAGCCAGAAAAGCGGACCAAGCCCTCGTGACACTCGCTCGTTCGATGGCGAAGCCCTATCCCTACTGGTTCGAGATCCGCAAAGCGACGACCTCCCCGCCCCAAACCTCGCCCCGGTAACTTTCCGGCGAAGCATTCCTGACTAAGGCAGGGAATCGCGGAGCAATCCGGGCGCGAATAAGCTTGCCGCGCCGGGCGTTTCCGACGAAAAAGTGACTCCTTCGCAGTGTAAACTGTGGGAGCAATCGAGTGCGGAAGGGTGGCTGAGTGGTTGAAGGCACCTGACTCGAAATCGGAAACAGCACTTTTGACCGCGTTTGCACTTCTTTAGCTAAGGTTGATTCGCCTAATGTTTACAGGTATTTCCTTATTTTCAGCGTTGATTTTGATTAGCTGCTTTTAGCCCTTAAAAATACAGATTGTATAGAAAGGCAGTATAGAACACATCTTGGGAAAAACCCTCTAACTTGGCCCAATCAGGTGATGCCTGATTTCGGAAAAGGGTTCTCCAAGCAGATTTGCCGGAAAGCGGACTTCCTTAAACGCTCGAATCAATGCAGCGCTGTCCCTGTTGAGCGCCCCGATCGAATTCACTCAGATTTCAGCAATTTGACCAGTTCATCACGCGGCACGAGCAGTTTGCCACGCAGCGCCCGGCAGGCTTTGAGTTTTCGACGTTGGATGAGGCGGTACACGCTGAAGTAGTTGACTCCCAAAAGGTCGGCAGCTTCCTGAACCGAGTAGGCAAGCCGCTCGGAAGCAACAGCGGACGACGACGGAAGTAGTGAAACTGTTTCCATGAGTCACTCCCTTCCGGCTGTGGGGCTGAAAAGTTTTGCGGCTTTCATGCCACCGACATAGCAAATTCAGCCACGGCGAAGATGTATCAGGGACACAAAATGTATTTCAGATCACGCCAACCACGGCGGGGGCTAGGCAGTCCCAAGTCTCCTTGCCAGTTTACAGCAAATCGACCAAGTGGCGGATGGAGGATACTGGTTCATAAAATCCCACAGAGTTGTATTGGCGGGGATTTATGGTCCACGCAGGCTCACTCGACCCTGTCCTCGAATGGCTTCATCCACGACTGGCCGGCGATGATCTGAACGCCATCGCCGTGGGCCTGCTGCTGCACGAGTTGATCCTTGTGTTCCAGGCACCAATGCCCGGCCTCCTTCCATTTCTCCACGCTCACGAGCCGCATCACTTCCGGCACGACCCGGACGCCCAGGTCAGCTTCCTTGATCGGAGTGGGAACGTCCGCGTGGGAGGCGGCGACTGGCTGTGCTTTGACGATTTCAAGGATCGGCAGGTAGTAGGCTTTCCAGATGTCGTCTTCAGTTAAATCGAGGCGAATCTGATTCGGCGGCTCAACGCCGTCCGGTTGCGGGTCGCGCCAGAAGAACCGCAACACGTCGTCCTTGAAATAGGCGAAGCCGCCGATGCGATACTTCACCTGCTTTCCATTGATTGAAAACAGCCGCTCGGCTTGTTGCTTCGCCTTGTCCTTGCAAGGGGCGCTCGGCGGGCTCACACGTCCTTTCGCCTCCATCCCCACCCATTCGCCCAAGCGGGTTCGCCCGACCAAGTCTGGCCGGGACCGACCACTCAACAAGCCGGGGTTCAACCGGTCACGAAACACGTCGAGGTGCAGCAACCACGGAGCATCCAGGCATTTTTCCGCAAACAATTTGCAGAGCGTCAGGCCGAGGAAATAGTTCACCGCCCCTTTCTCGGAAGGGTCAAGGTTTCGGGCAGCAGGCGTGCGACGTAGTCGCCATGCTTTCGGCGAGGATTGCTCGACCGTCATGCGGAGAGCGGAGATTCGAAACAGGGCTTCGTAGAGCGATGAAGTCCCGTGACGAAAAGCGTAGTAGCGGCTTGGCCGCCCGACGGTGACGGCCGCCCACAGCAAGTCATCCCAAGAAACCGACAACGTGTCCGAGCCGTTTGCCACCGGCCCCAGACTCGGGAAACCCTCCGAAACAAAGTCGATGTTCATCGCTCACCATCCCCCGGCCCATTGGTGCATCTCAGCCTCCATGTCCCGGTGGATTTCAACGTATTCGCCCACCACATCGGCGGTATGCCGCAAGAGAACCATCGCCTGCTCGTAGAGGTCGCGAATCTCCGCCAAATCAACCGTCATCTGGTGAACGAAGTTTGCGCCTCCGGTCTTCTTGTCGAATGGGTATCGGAAACTGAACGACAGCTTGTCCAAGGCGGCGAATCGCTGCATCGCCGCTTCGGTCTTCGGGCGATACTCGTCGAAGCTCTGCTCGACGTGGTCAGGCAAGCCGTAATGCGCCACCGTCCGCTTGAAGCAATCGCACAGGGCCGCGTGCAGCTTCGCAAGATCGTGATGTCCGTAAGCCTGGGTGTCGAACTTCTCCCCCAGCGCCTGATGCAATTCCCACAGGCTGAACTTGTAGCCGAGTTCCATCGAGTGACGCATCAAAGCCAACATCGGCAGAGCCAGGCTGTCCGGTGTCTCTTTGCCCGATTCGAGCAGCTCGAACAGGCGGCGAACAGCAGTCTCGTAAAAACTCAGGTAGGCGCCAAAACTCGGATAGAACCCGATATGGGCGGAGCTGACTTGAGGAGGTTGGCTCACAAGTTCACTCCCAGGAATCGCCCCTGCGCCTCGTTCGCGTTGAGCACCGGGTCTAATAGCCACGGCTTGCAGCGGATGTCCTCCGGCGGTGGTTCGGTGGTGGTGACGATGTACTGAAACGGCGGTTCGCCAGTTGCCGCGCGTTCGAGGGTGATGGCCGCGTGGAAAAGCTCATGGTAGATCGAGGCCGTGATGTCGGCTTCACGCGGACTGTCGTGCAGGAGAAAACGTGGATGATGCCCACCGCCGGCCACACTCAACGCCACGCTGCCCAAATCAAACGCCAGCCACTTCGCGAGTTTCAACGCCGTGCTGTCGCGCGGGCCGTCGCATTCGAGACGGGGCTCAATCGCCTTGCCCGCGAACTCCACCGTGGCCGTCACGTCATCCCCCATGAGCAACTTCGCGACGTGATCGTAAATCCGGGTGAACGTCGCGATACGCTGGACGTGCGTTTCAGCCATCAATTTTAGGCGTGCGTCCAAGTCACGCTTTTCTCGATCCAGGTCGCCAAGTGTCTTTTCCAATTCGGCCAGTTCCGTCCGTGCCGACTCGTAATTCCGCAAAGCGGTTTCCAAGTCATCCGCCCGCACTGCGGGCCGGTTCGCTTCAGCCAGCTTCTTGTCGCGCCTGTCTCGGAACGCTCGCAGCGCCTCTTTTGCCTCATCGCGTGCGACTTCCTTCTTTGTTACCACCGCTTTGAGTCGTGAACATTCCTGACGCTGGCGGCGAACAAGCACTTCCTGACGCTGTGCTTCTGTCTTCGCCTCCTTCATCAGTTTGTCCAGTTCCGTGTCCGGCTGACGAAGCGCTGCTCGGGGACACGCGGGTTCCGCCAACGCCTCTGCCATCGGGACAGAGCAAAATCCTTTGAACGGCTTCATGTTGACCCGCAACTCATCAAGCTGCTCTTGTTTCTGCGTCGATTCCTGCGTGGTGTAGAGCGTTCCTTGCAACCGGCTCAATTCGCGATCCGCATCATCGAATGGAACCTTTGCAATCAGCCACTGCGCTGCGCAGGTGGTCAGCTTGTCCTGCAGCTCCTGTTCCTTTTCCGCCTCTCGAACCGCCGTCTTCGCCTTCTCGGCATCCGCGCGCCACATATTGGCCTGCTCCGCCACAGTGGTGCGCAGGGCTTGGAACTCCAGTGGCTCCTTGGGCACGGACACTTCCCGACCCAACAACGTCGCCAGCGACACTCGACTCCGCTCCGCGAGGAAATCCACCTTCGGTCGCTTGTCCACGAGCCGCGTGTGTTCCGCCGCCTTCTCGGCGTGCTCGCGCAACAGCGTTTGCTCCGGGCCTTCCACGAGGCCGAGAATGATGCGGACCATGTTCTCCTTGTCGGCGGCGATGAGGTTGGGCGATTCCGAATCGCTGTCCTTGTGCCGCCATTCCAGCAGGCCGGCGAAGCGCGCCTCTTGGTCGCGCCCCAGCCATTGCAGCAGGCAATCCCATTCCAGCCGCCGGTTCGTCGCGGACAGATTGCGAAGCGTGACTTTGGCGAACGCCGCCGCTTCCAGCGCGTCCTGATACTCGTCGTAGCCGCCGCGCAGGATCTGCGGCCCTGTCGCATCCGCGAGTGACCCGCCTTTGCGGGCGAACGGGTGGTATCCCTGATGACCGAGCGGCCGGCCCACGAGCCATTTTTCATTACCGACAAAAATCTCGGCAAAGACCCAACCACGCGGGAACCTGGCCTGGAAGCGCTGACGAAAGTCCTTCGTGCCGCTGTCCGCATCGTCGAGCACGTAGCGAATCAAACGGCAAAATGTGGTCTTGCCTGTGGCATGGCCGCTCAGGCGGTTCTTGGTGCCGGAGGCGGCGGGCTGCGCCCACAGGATGTTCAGACCGCGACGCAGCCGGATCTCGCGCAGCAGCGTCCCGCTCTCAGCGGGCCAGTCCGAATGGACGGCGAGGGCTTGCACCCACACCACGGGCGCTTCGCAGCCGGGCGCGGGCGCGAGGGAAACGTGCGTGGATTCAGCGAGTCCCGGCAGTGGTGGTTGTTCGTCTGGTTTCATGTGAAATTCCTTTCCTCCTCCCGACCCCGGCCCGCGTCACGGCTCACGCAACCAACAGCGCCTCCATTCGCCGGGTGAAGTCATCGAACTCCGCGATGACCAGGGTGGGTTGCGCGCTCGGAAGCGCGGGCGCGGGACCGAGCACGCTCAACGCGAGCCAGGCATCGTAGTTCGCGTGCTTCGAGGCCGTGGCCTTTGGGCCGTCCTTCAGACGAATCGTGCAGATGCCATCGGCCCGTTCGGCCACGAGATTGTTCGAGCCGAGTTGCTCGATGGCGGTGAGCAAGGAACCGGGCGGCAGTGACTCATTCCAGCGCTTCGTCCACGCCTCCACGCGCGCGGCATCGGCGGACTTCGTTAGCTGGGCCATCAACGCGGGCTGCGTGGCGAGAGTGAAGGCATCCACGAGGCGCGGCCAGGCGAGCGCGCCACCGGATTCGTTGAGCAACTCGCGCACAAGCTGCAAGGCGTAGCCGACGCCGCCCAGGGTATCGCGTGCGCCGGAAGGCAGGTTTCGCTCGGTCGCCGCAGGAACGGCGGGGCGGCCGAACAGATCGAGACCGAGATTGAGTTCGATGACGGGTTCGGCAAGCGCTGGCTGGGCTCGTTTCGCCTTCTTTTTCGGTGCGGTGAGGGTGGCGGTTTTTTGAGCGGCCTCAGCGGCGGCGGCGCGCTGGTGGTTGAGTTTGAGGAGGCGGGCGAGGACTTCGCGGCGGGACTCCGGGTGTAGCGTAAGGCGCGTGCGGTCGTTTTCGGGGAGAAAGTCGAGCGGGTAGAAGTCGTGGCGGAGTTCGAGCGCGGGGCCGAAATCGCCGGGGCGGTTCCAACCGTAGGCGGCGAGGACGGTCTGGTCGAGCTGGACGTGCAGGGCGCGGAGGCGTTGGAGACGGGAGAAGCCTTCCTCGGCGGGGATGCGGGATTCGGTGGCGACCTTGGCGATGTGTTCCGGGGCGAGATCGGGACGGTGAAAGAGGTTGTAGAGGTCGGTGAGGCCGAGCCAGAGATCGCGCATCAATTCGCGGCGGTGCTCGTGGTATGCCTCGCCGATGGAGGCGAGCGCGAGATCACATGCCGGATTGAACGGAAACGGAAACGTGAGAAAGCAGTCTGATGGCGAATACTGAAGATCCTGCTTGAGAGACATGCTGTATTTCCTCGCCCACATCTCGTGAATCGTGGACTGCACTGCTGCATACATTTCCCACGCGTCAGTTGTGAAAACGTAAACATTGTTGCTGAACACGAGGTTTGTCGGCGAGGCGGAAAAATTGAGATACTTGGTAACGCGGGAGGTGATGAAACAATGTTCAAGACCCTCAATTCGGTGCCAAATATCGAGCCTCGCCCGCTCATATTGCCACCAAGGCAAGTGAGCCACACGCTTGCTTGCCAAACGCTCTGGTTTCACTAACTCGACCACCCTTTGAAACGCTTCTGTGAACGCCTCAGCGCGTGACATCGGCCAGTCGAAAAAATTGATAATCCTTCGGCTTGGGGACTGGTCGGGCTGATTGTTCCCGCGGAAGCGCCCACCACCAACCCCCCCCCCCGAGCCCCCAAGGAAAGTTTTTGTCCGGGGACCCCCCCCCGCACCCCCCCCGGAAGCTTTCCCCAAAACCCCTCCCCCCCGGGCCCCCCGGCCCCCCCGAGAGGGTCTTTCCCCTTTTTCCCCCCCCGCCCCCCCCCCCCCCCCCCCCCCGGAAACCCCCCCCCTTTCGCCCCCCCCCCCCCCTACCCCCGGGCCCCCGCCCCCCCCCCCCCCCTTCCCCCACCCCGCCACCACCCCCCCCCCCCTTCCACCCCCCCCCCCCCCCCCCCCCCCCCACCTTCCCCCCCCCCCCCCCCCCCCCCCCCCCTCAAAAACCCCCCCCCCCCCCCCCCCCCCCCAAGAAAACCCCCCCCCCCCCCCCATTCCCCAAAACCCCCCCCCCCGCAAAACCCCCGGAACAACCCCCCCCACCCCCTTCCCCCTGGCCCGGGGCCCCCCCCCACCCCCCCCCCCCCCCCCCCCCCCCCCCCCCCCCCCCCCCCCCCCCCCCCCCCCCCCACCCCCCCCCCCCCCCCCCCCCTAAGCCCCGAGGTTCCCCCCCGGGCTCCCCCCCCCCCCCCCCCCACCCCTCCCCCCCCCGCCGGGGGGCCCCCCCCGGAGGGGAACGGAGGCCCCCCCTTTCACAAAACCGGCACCCCCCCCCCGGGGGACACACCCCCGCCTTCCCCCCCCCCCCCCCCACCCCCCCCCGGGGGGCCCCTTACACCTTTTTTTTCCTTTCCTTTTTCCCAAAACCCCCTCTTCCACACCCCCCCCTCCCCCCCCCCCCCCCCCCTTCCCCCCCCCCCCCCTCCCCGCGGCCCCCCCCCCCCCCTCCCCCCCCCCCCCCCCCACCCCTTTTTCCCCCCCGGAAAACCCACCCCCCCGTTTCCCCCCCCCCCAACCCCCCCAGGTCCCCCCCCCCCCCCCCCCCCCCCCCCCCCAACCCCCCTTTTTTTCCCCCCTTTTCCCTTTTCCCTCTTTCCCCCCCTCCCCCCCCCCCCCTCAACACCCCCAAATCTTGGCCGTTGATGATGGGGAAAATCACTTCCCGACAACGCGGGTTGCTCTGGCAGATACGTTCTGCTTCTTCTGGTGAGAGCAGGAATCCGTCTCCGAGAAAAATCACACCTTGAAAAAATCTGGTCCTTGTTCTTCGAGCGGTGCTGGTCTCACCGACGTTCTCGGAATCCTCGAAATAGGAATTGATGGTCGAGACAGCTTGCCCGTCGAGGTATCGGCTCCCGTTCCATTGGCCGCGGTGAACTGTCAGAAGGGAAACCACCACCTTTGCTTGCCCCGGCCACTTCATCGAACGGACGGCCATGTTTATCGTCCCTTCATGTGAGAGCACCCAATCGAGTCCGTCGCGACGATTGTCTCCGTCCTTGATCGAATTCGTCGTGATGAGAGCAGTGAATCCTCCCGGCCGCAGCAGGTCGTAGATGCGGCGGAGAAAGAAAACGACCAAGTCGCTGAGACCGGCTGGAGCATACTCCCATTTCACCCACTCGCAGAAGGCGTGCCCGTATGTGCCGCTCAATCCCTGCCCGCCAAGGTAAGGTGGATTGCCGATGATGAAATCGAAGCCGCCCGCGTCCACCACGTCCCAGAACTCGATGAACCAATGGCCGAATCGCTTCTTCTCCGCGATGGTCATGGCCGCTGCGATGCCGGGGCCAATCGGGTTCACGCCTTCCATCCACCGGCTGAACGCATCGTGCGTGACATGCTTGCCGCGATTCTCCGGCGTCTTGGGCAGGTAGAATTGCGCGACCTGCGCATCGGCCAGCAGGCTGAGGTCGCGCAACCGCGGATTCCGGCGGAACTGTTCGTAGCGTTGGCGGCGGGCCTGGTAGTCCGTGACCGCGCCGCGTTCCGGGATTTGCTCGAAGGCGCGGTAATCCTCATCCAGCGCGCGGATGTCCGCCTCCACGCGCCCGGCAAAGTTGAGCGCCTGTTGTCCCCGGCGTTCGTCCTTGTTCTGGCGGCGGAGCGCAGCGGCGAGATCCTTGTCGTCGCCGGGCAGCGTCTTGAACGCCTCGTCGGGAATACCGCGCTTGAGTTCATCGCGATGCGCGAGGCCGACGATGGCGTTGCCGCAGTGGATGCGATGATCGAGGAAGCTGAGGGCCTGGCCGGGAACATGGGCTTCGAGCCAGAGCGCGACTTTGCACAGCTCGACGGCGAGCGGGTTGAGGTCCATGCCGTAGAGGCAGTGGCGGATGACATCGCGCACGGCGCTGCGGAGCGCGGTGGGCGAGGGCTGTTCCTCGCGCGTGCGGACGATGGCGAGTTCCGTCGCCAACCGGCGAGCGGCGGCGAGCAGGATATGGCCGGAGCCGCAGGCCACGTCGCAGATGCGGAGGGAGAGGAGGGCCTTTTCTTTCTCCGCAGCGGACGCGCCCTTCTTGAGCGCCTCGGCGATGAGGTATTCGAGCGAGTGTTTGAGGAGCGGTTGCACCAGTTCTTCGGGCGTGTAGTGCGAGCCGGTGCGGGAGCGTTCATCGCCCGCTGGAAGGGAGTAGGTCCAGCGGTTGTCGAGTTCAACGACGGTCGGCTCGAATTCGAGCAGCCCCTGATAGACGGAGCCGAATTCCTCGACGTTCAGCGAGGCGTAGTTGACGCGAATGAGGTGTTTCTTTTCCGGGTGCTGGAAGACGGAGAGACGGCGCAGGGAGTTGAGGAACGATTCGTTGTCGAGACGGCAGGCGTGCAGCGGCCCAAGCGCATCGGGCGCGAACAGGTCGCCACCGAGAGGCGCGAGGCCGAGCTTGGCGGCGGAGGCAGCGTCCTCGAACAGCCGGAAGGTGGAGAGCACGGCGAGCCAGGCGTCCTCAAAATGGCGGTCGGCGTAATGGCGCTTCTCAGCGAGACGACGCAGGCGGGCGAGACTGTAGCCACGGGCGTAGCGTTCGCGAAGACGACGGTCGGAGCCTGCGGGGAACACGAGGTCGCGTTCTTCGATGACGAGGAGGAACAGCAGCCGGTAGATAAGCCGGAGCAGGCTTTGATGGAACTTCGCCGAGGTAACATCACCGCTCTTGAGCGCGGCGCGGAGGGCGTCGTTGCCCCGGTGGGCTAGGAAGCCGTTGGCGAGCTGGAGGAGGCTTTCCTTGACCGCTCCGCTCAGGCCGGCGCGGATGCGCGCTCCGGCATCGAGGCTGTCCTGATGGTAACGCTCGATGAGGCTTTCGGGAGTCTCCTGCGGCGTGCGCGGCATCCGGCTCGCGTGCAGCAGACGGAAGAGGGCCGAGAAGTCGGTGTAGAGGCCGTCGGAGAAAATGCGTTCGAGATCGAACTCCACGAAGCTCTGCCGGACGAACCGAACGGAATCGCGCAGGAGGCGAAGCTGGCGGCCGTTCGAGACGAGGGCGTAAACGTGCTCTGTAAGGTTGAGGTATTCCTGGACGAGCGCGTGCGGACTCATCCTCGGCCCAGCGACTCCTTCGTGGGTATCGCGCTTGAGGTCGAGACTGTCGCGCCAACCCAGCAGATGGACAACGAAGCCGCCCCGGTCGGCCGCGCGATGGCTGAAGCGGTAGTTCTTGGCGTTGGGCAGGACTTCGCCGCGTTCGGTGGATTCAAGCTGCCAGCCCAGCAGGCGGAGCAACGGGACCATCCAGAGATGGCGGGTCTCGCTGGTGGCGGTGGCATCGGCAGGGAGCGCGTCGAGTTTGCGGCGGTATATGCGCCATTGGTCCTGGGCGTCGGCCCATGCGAGGGCGATTTCGTCCTTAACCGCCTTGCCAGAAGGCAGACCGAAGTCGGACGGGCGTTGACCAGCGGTTTCAGACCGGTCGAGTTGCCCGAGCAGTTCGGCGGAAAGGAGTGAGCCTTCGAGGCGGACAGACGGGAAACTCATGCCCTCTTCCTCCGACGGGATTTGGCAGCGATCTGCCGGGGCGCGGAGGCTTCCTTCTCAGTCATACGCGCACGGGCGAGGAGGACCGCTTCATGGAGCTTCTTTTCGAGGATGTTGCGCGGCGGGAGTTCGGTGAGGTATTCGGCGATGCGGATGCCGCGCGACTCCAGTTCGAGGACTTCGATGCGCTCGTCGGATTTCTCGGCGCAAAGGATGAGGCCGATGGGATCGTCCTCACCGGGACGCAATTCATGCTTCTTGAGCCAGCGCAGGTAGAATTCCATCTGGCCCACGTCGCCCGGCTCGAACTTGCCGAGCTTGAGGTCGATCACGACCAAACGCCGCAACCGGCGATGGTAGAACAGGAGGTCGAGGGAGAAGTCGTCGCCGTCCACGACGATGCGCTTCTGCCGGGCGAGAAAGGCGAAGTCGCCGCCGAGTTCGACGAGGAAGTTTTCGAGATCGCGGAGGATGGCGGCTTCGAGGTCTTTCTCATGGAACGCACCCTTGAGACCGAGGAAGTCGAGAAAGTAGGGGTCGCGGAACACCAGGTCGGGCGAGAGCTGGTCTTCGGTGCGGAGTTTATTGAGTTCCTGCTCGACGAGCTTCGCGGGCTTCTTCGAGAGCGCGGTGCGCTCGAAGAGCATCCCGCCAATCTTCTGGCGGAGCTTGCGGACGCTCCAGTTCTCGATGCGGCACATCTCGGCGTAGAAATCGCGCTTGAGGGAATCCTTGAGCGGAATGATTTCAACGAAGTGGCTCCAACCCAATTGTCGCGACAGTGTCGCAACAATCTTGGAATCGGAGAATGCCTCGGTGAACTGGACCATGCGCCTCAAGTTCCGCGCGCTGAACCCATCGCCGAACTCGGGCACCAATTTTGCCGACAGTGTCGGCAAAATCTCCTCGCCATATTCAGCGCGTTTGTCTTTCAGCACTTCGCGGCGGATTCGGTCACCCACCTGCCAATACAGCGCGACCAGGCCAGCATTGACGGCGCGGGCGACGCCCTCGCGCGCCGACAGGATGAGTTCGCGAACGTCAGCGAGCAGTGGTTGCGCGGACTTCGCGAGAGTCGTGGGTTTCTTCGGCATACTCGTTCAGGCGTTCGCATTGTCCGGCAGGAGAACGTAAAGGCCAAGCACGTCCATCGGCAGGACGGGATAGACGACCTGAAACTGGCGGCGGTCGAGGAACTGCCGGAACCGTTCGTGAGCCGCGACGAGATGTTGCGGGCGCTTTTCACCAAGTTCATCGAATGCTTTCGTCAACGCCAGGTGCATGACCGGCTTGAGCAGGGCGATCTCGGTGCGGAGTTCCTGGGCACGGCGCTCCGGGCTGAGGTCGGAGGTCGGTCGGGCCGATTGCAGAAGATTCTTGGCTTCGGCGAACGAGAGTAGCTGGCCGTCAGCAGGAGCGCCGCGCCAGCCCCAGACCAGAGCCTCCTCCGCGACGATGCGGTGAGCACCAGCGCGCTCTTCGATGACATTGCGGCTGCGCAAAAGCATCAGTGTAGTTCTGGTATTGACTTCGCGGCAGCGAATGACGGAGGCACGGGCCGCACGGCCCTTGCGACGCTCGATGGTCGCCGTCATTACGATCTGACAAAGCTGTTCGACAAAGGGATGGTTGCGACCCAGATAGAGACAGCCTTCCGGCGTTGGCGAACGAAAGCTGATGCGTAGCGAAGCGCCCGCCGGCAGCACGGCGCGGAGGGAGTCGGGAAGGTTGGTGGTTTGCAGACGGTAACTTTCGCCATCCGTGGCCATCTGCGCGCCGAACACATCGTTGACAGCGCAGACTACGAACGTCTCAACCGCTGACGGGTCGCCGATGGCTTCGTCCACTTCGCGAAGGTCAGCTTCGATCTCGTGAGCCTGAATGGCGTGATGAGCGAAGATGTCGCGCGTCACCTTCTCACGGGCTTCGAGGGCCGCGAGTGTTTTGCTGACGGCGATTTCCGCCTGTTTTGCTTCGCTGAACTCGTCGAAGCCCAACTCGATTTGCTCCGTGCTGGCGCGAATGGAAACACGGCGGTCGTCGTTCAAAAGCAATGCTTTTGCGACCGTGTTGAACACGGTTTCGCTGTCTTCCGGGAAGGCAATCGTCACACCTGTGTCGCGGCGAATCTCACGGACTTTTTTCAGAAGCACGCCGAGCACAATGCCGTCGATGGGGTTGTCCTTCCCGAAGATGAGGCACGTCTTCACGTTGGGAGCACCGCCAAAGCGGTCCACGCGGCCTTCGCGTTGTTCGTGGCGGTTCGGATTCCACGGTAGATCGTAATGAACGACAGCGGTGAACAGCCGCTGAAGATTGATACCCTCGCTCAGACAATCCGTGGCGATGAGAACCCGTTGTTTGGCGGCGGACATCGCTTCGACGCGCTCACGGCGGACCTCATCCGGGTCTTCACTCGTGACGACCTGCAAATCGAGCTTGGGAAAGCGAGTGTGAAGCAGCGACCTGAGTTGCTCGCCCAGGTAACGCGCGGTCGGGATGTAACGGCAGAAAACCACCGGGTTGAAACCATCGGCCACGAACTGGAACAGAACGTCGCGCAGCGCGGCGAGTTTGCGGTCATCGCGCGGGTTCTGAAGCTCGGCAAGCTGGCTGCCCAGCGCTTTGAGTTGCCGTCGCTGATGATCGGTCCAGTCGGGCTTCGCCATGACCGACGTAGGGGTGTTGTCGGCGTCGAGGCTAAACTCACCGTCTCCAATCGGGTTCACGCTTTCGCCGCCTTCGTCCGGCCCAAGCTTTTCGAGCCGGGTTTCCAACATCTCCATTCCAGCGGCGGGACTGGACATGACGCCGCGCAGCAAGCCGAGCGCGGCCCAATAGCGGGCGCGTTCACCACGCGAACCTTCAACGCCGCTGACGAGCTTGCGGGCGAAATCGAGCACTTCGTCAAAGCATTTGGCGTAACGCGCAGAAAGCTCGAAGTGCGCTTCACGCGGATCGCGTTTTGGGAAAACGGTGTCCTCGCCAAGCCACTTCTCAACGTCGCGCCGACGACGCTGGACAAAATGCCGGGCCAGTTCCTTGCGTTGCGCCGGACTCGCCGTCGCGATGTCCAAGGTGAGGAACTCCGGCTTGAGCAAGCCAAGAAGCGATTGAAACTCTTCGGGCTTGCCGCTGTGCGGCGTGGCGGTGAGCAGGATGAGATGCCGAGCTTTGTCTCCCGCGACTTTGGTAAGCAGTTCGTGGCGCTGCTGTTGCCCGACCGTGGCACCTGCCGGACAGGCGCAGGTATGGACTTCATCCACGATGACAAGCTCCGGGCCTTGGTTCACGAACACGTCGCGCCGGGCCGGGTCTTTGATGAAGTCGAGCGAGAGAATTTGAAACGGGTAGTGCTCATAGACCGGCACGTCGCCGTCCACTTCGCGGTCGAGGCGGGCAAGCGTGCTGGAACGGATGATGACCGCTTCGATGTCCAGCTTGTCACGGAGTTCATCCTGCCACTGCTCGCAGAGATGCGGCGGACAAAGCACGGCGAAGCGACGGATGCGCCGACGCTCAAGCAGTTCACGAATGACGACGAGAGCCTCGATGGTCTTGCCAACGCCCACGTCGTCGGCGATCAGGAGACGCACCGGCTCCGGCTCCTGCCGTAGCGAGAGAATCAGCGGCACAAGCTGATAAGCGCGCGGACGAAAGGAGAGTTTCGCCAGCGAGCGAAATGGACCGGCGCCGTTGCGGAAGCCGAGACGGGCGGCCTCATAGAGCAGGCGCGAAGTGCTGATGTCCCCGAGGTCTTCCGGCTCAGGCTCGGGAAAAACCGTCTCTCGTGGGCCGTCGCCGTTCTGATGGAGCGGGAGAAACAGTTCCGTGATCTCGTCGTCTGTGCCGCCGAGCGGTTTGATGACCAAGGCGTCCTTGTCGTCGGAAGGCAATACCACCCAATCGCGCTCGCGGAGATGCACCAGCTTGCCGGGCGAGAAGTCGGTCATTTTACCCTCCTGAAAATGTCGGCGCGTGTGGCGAGCTTTGCCGCAAGCTCTTCCCGATAGTGCCACACGAACACGTCATCGCCGCGACTGCGGATGGACTGGCGCTTGGCCTCGTCGTCGGCCTGAACTTCGGGGCGATCATGAGGCGTGCCGTCGCAGAAGACCCAGACATCCGGTTCATAGAAGAAATCGGGCTGCACGTAAAGACCGGGGACGGAGCGTTGGGCAGCATCAGGCAGGCGCAGCCCGTTCGCGTGAAGGTGATCGAGGAACTTTCGCTCCGTTGAGGAACTGGGATCAAGGGACCGACAAAGCGCCTGATAATGCGCGTCGTAATCTGCGAATTGCGGACTCGTCACGTTGACTTCACAGGCGAGCAGTTTCTCCAAGGCGTCCCGAATCAGAAAACGGTCGAGGCGGTCGTGATCGCGCTGGTTGTAGTAACTCAGCAAGTCGTCGTAGCTCGCGGGAGCACAATACTTCGCCTCGTCGAAACGACAGAGTCGCTTCGCCTCCTGAATCACCGCCCGGAAATCAGTCACGCTCTCCGCAAGTTGTGAAAGGATGCCGAGGCTCCCTTCCGCCGCCTCGAAGAGCAGGATATTTGGTTGTGCCTCGTTGCCCATGCCGGAGACCCCAATCTCGCTGGGTTCGATTTGGAAAACATTCTCGATGGCACGCTTCAACGCATATTGAAGCGTCAGGACGCCATCCGGGTCGAGGGCAAGCGCGGCAACGGGTTCGATGTAGAGGGCATCAGCGGTGTTGGTCGTGAACAGCTTCACCCGGCGAACCGCTTCCGCACCGGGCGGAAACGGAGGCACAGCGTCGCGCTCACGCTTCCATTCACCGGTCGTGAGGCCCAGCGGGAAGCCCTCGTCGCGACGGCTGCGCCACTGACGATTCAAATAGACGAGTTGGGCGGCGGGGATGAACCGGAGATTGAGCAGAGGGCCTTCGCTGGCTCGCACCACCGCCCGGCGGATACGGGAAAGGTTCCCGTCATCGACGGCGAAGTAGGTGTCGATGTCGTATCCCTGGCGGACGCGCTCCTCCTCCTCGCAGCTAATACGTTCCACGCGCTCGGCCCGGACTTCTGACATCGGAAGCAAGTCGGTGAGAATCTCGCGATTCGTATTGTCGGAAAGGTCGGCGTTGGAGAAAGGGCACCGCTCCAATGCCCGCTGCTCACCGCGAAGAAACATGCCGGACGGCAGCGCAATCTTGGCGTCTTCGAGAGCATTCTCGGCTTCGTTCACCAGAATCTGGCGCACACGATACTTTTGCCCACGATGATAAACCATGTTCTCCGGGCCAAACTCGCGCAGAGCCAGCGCGCGCGGACGGGAAATGTATTCGCCATCTGAACTGCTCGTCGGCACCCAAACGCGCAGCGGGAGACGCGTGAAGTTGTATCCCGGAAGAAAGCCTTCAGCCGCAAGGTAACGCCAAGGGTAGAACTCCGACCGATCGCAGTGGGTGCCGGGCACTTGGTTGCGTAGCTGGTCGAGCTGGCGCGTGGCTTGGTCTTGATTCCGCTTATGCCGGCGGTATTCGTCGCTTGAGATATTGAAGCGTCCGCTCTCGATGGCCGTGGTGCTGGCGGTGAGCAGCCGACGAGCGGCACGCCAAAGATTCCGCCAGCGGTCGAGCGCGCGGTCCAACTCCGAAGCGACGTTGGTGAGCTGACGATCCATCCATTCCTCGGTGAACCACGGCTCCGCCTGCAGTGCGGCCTGCGCCGCCGAGTCCGCCAGCGCGGCGCGGAAGACTTGTCGGACTTGAGCACGCATCCTCGCGGGCACGTTGAGCGAGTCCCTTACGGAAGACTTCAGCGCAAGATTTGACTGCTCATCCACCAAGTCGAGAACCGAGTCGCGCAATTCGGGCAAACCAACGTGCGAGATCAATAGCGCGTGGAGATGCGTCCGCAGGAGTTCCTCATTGGCAAGATCAAGGCGAGAGGGAACAACCGCCCCGGCCACCAGTTTTTCCTGATTCGCAAAGTAGTGACGGTCGTGATTGCTGTAGGAGGAGCAGTAGGTGAAGACGAGGGCGCTTTGCCCGCTTCGCCCCGCACGGCCACCGCGCTGGGCATAGTTCGCCGGATTCGGCGGAGCGTTGCGCAGATGCACGACGGACAGGTTCCGTATGTCGATGCCCAACTCCATCGTCGGAGAACAGAACAATGCGCTCGTCTTGCCCGCCCGGAAGTCGTCCTCCCGTTGGATGCGTTGTTCCGAGCCGAGTTGTCCAGTGTGCTCCTCGCCGCGAAGGCGCTTCAACACGGCGAAATCAAGTTGATAAAGCTGCTGAAAGAAAGGGTTGGGCTTGAGCGCGACATCCTTGTAGGCGCGGAGCTTCACCAAGTCGGGCTGCACCGTCTCGCTGTCGCCCAATTGCCAGAGAATGTTGTCCAGCCGGAGTTGATAAACCTTGCTCGGAAGATTGTCGGAATTCGTGACCGCCGTGGAGTGCAGGTAGTCCGCAGCTTCCAGCTTGTCGAGCAGCGCGCGGATGAAAGCCGTGAACCGATCGCCTCGCAAATCGAGTTCGGGTGCGTGGGTTTTGGCCAGCGCCCGCAAATACTTGCCGAGCGTGCTGGCAGGCCCACAACTCCGGGTGTGACCACGAAACGAACGGGAAAGCACCTCGTAGCGGAGATGATTCGGCGCTTCCAGCGTTTCCCCGCTATCCAAGGTCCACGGTGCCTTCAGCCGCTCACGGATTTCCTTTTCATGCTCACCGCGGATTCGGTCGGTGAGGTAATTCTCGCTGAACAGCGCGAACTCCAATCGGAAGAAGTCCAAGACGTGGCGAAAAACTTCAGCGCGCTTCTTTGGGGCAAAGCCATTGAGCACCGGCACACCGGCCCATGCCTGTTGATTGCCGGCGACCTCATCGAGTTGAACGTAATCCACCCGCAGCAGAGCGCACTGCTCCAGGTTCGGCAGAACAACGCGCCAGCCACGCCGCAAATCGTAAAGCGCACGGTGGACCAGATACTTTTGCAGCGCGTCGTCGTACTTGCGACGCGCGTGAGCGAACTCCGGTTCTGTGTCACGGTTCGCGTATTCCAGCAACGGGAGGTTCAGCGCCTGCTGAATCGCCTCGCCCAGATTCTTGAAGGTCAGCGTCTGGTGCGGGGCACGTTCGAGGGCCAGACGCAGGCCGCTCCGAAGATGAACAACCGCGAAGAAGTCATTGAAGTGACCCGCCTGCAAGGCGGCATCCTGCCGGTTGTCAGTGAAACTGAGCAGCTTCACGTCTTCAAACCGGAATCCAATTTCTGTGAGCCGTCGAAGAATTGAGAAGGCGGTGATCGTCGTCGAAGTGCTCCGGCCCTCGTAACCCAACTGCATCAATTTCGTGCCTTCCTTGGTCTGGCGGTCGAAGAACACACCGGCTGTTGGATCGAACAGCAGCGGCGCCGGCATGAACCATCCTTGATACCGCTTGGCTTGGGACTCTGAATATGCGCCAGCTTCGTCGAAGAAAATCTGCGAAGGAAGCCAGTCGCGATACTCGCGCCGAGGTCGCCAGCGATTCTGGCCATCTCGCTCCACCCAGGCGTCAGGTAGCGACGGGAGGTCTTCAGCGGCGTTCCACACGTCATCTCCGACGATGATATAGCCGTCGTTCAGGTTCGGTTGACCATCGTTTTCAGTGATGTCGCGGAATTCGCGCGGTTCGAGAAATCCGGACTCTGGATTCTTGCGAACACAAATGTAGGCGTGGCCCGAGATGCGGCTGAAGACGTTCGGAAACAGCCGACGCTGGTCCTCTGAATGCTCGACGTAGCGCGCGGGAGACAGCGTGATGGACCGACGCTCAGGTTCAGATTCAAGAGTGGTATAGACCGCGCCCGTTTGCGCGAGGAACTGGTGTAGTTTGAACGGCAGGACACTGATCCGGGGCTTCTGATTGGCATGAGCCAGGTTCACACGGGCAATCCAGCGCAGCAGCGATTCAAGGTGAGCCTTGCAGCGCACAGCTTCGACCCCGGAATCTCCACTGAGCAGGGCTACCACTTCGCTGAATCGGATCGGCCGACCACGGATCAATTCGCCCTCGCGCTCTTCCAAAGCGACCCGGTTCTCCAGCCAAACGCTCGAAGTATGATTTCGCAATGCCTCCAATCCGGCAGCTTCGTTGATGCTGCTTTGGACAGCGGCGGCGCAAGGCCGGCTTTGTCTGGCAGCGCTCCGCTCCACTCGAACGACCGCACCAGCTTCTCGCCAACGACTTGATCAGGCGGAAGCTCCTTTCCAAACAACTTGGTCGCGACTTCAGCCACTCTCGCGCGCTGGTCTGCCAGCGTTCCTCCACTGACCATCGTCGCGGATGTGCCGATGCAGGTTATTGGATTGCGGCTCTGCGCCCGCAGGCGGCGGATGAGCATGGCGATGTCCGCGCCTTGACGGCCTCGGTAGGTGTGAAGTTCGTCGAAGACCAAATATCGAAGATTGGAAAAGACCGACTCACGGAGCTTCTGCTCATTCTCGCCGCTCCGCGTGAGGAGCAACTCCAGCATCATGTAATTGGTGAGCAGGATGTCTGGCGGATTGCCGCGGATCTGCTCCTTTTCCTCCTTTCGCTCCTGACCGGTGTATTTCGCCCAGCGGAAGGGAAAATCCTTGCCCGCCCGCTTGGAGAATCGCGCGGCGACCATGCTGAGTTCATCATCTTGGGAGTTGATGAGCGCGTTCAGTGGATAAACGACGACCGCCATGACACCTCCGACTGCACCGTGCCGAAAGAGGTGGTCAAGATGCTGCCAATATAGGTCAGCGACTTGCCAGACCCCGTGCCGCTCGTGACCACGAAATCCTTGTTCGCAACCCCAAGCTGGACGGCGCGCAACTGATGCTCGAACAGCTCGTATTCGTGAAAGGCGTCACCCAATGGGGCTGCAATCGCGCCCGAGGCGGCCAGGTGCTCGGCCCGACCCGCCGTCGCAAACGAAGGGTTGAATGCCAACAGTGGCTCGGGCCAGAGGTGTCCATCGCGCAAGTGCTGCTCCACCTTCGACTTGAGTTCTTCATCAGCGATGGAAACGAAGCTACGGATGTAACTCGCGTAGTCGTCGATGACCTGCCGGTGAACCTGGAAAATATCCATGCGTGATGTGCGGCGAATCGTAACGGAAGCAGGGCATCGCCGACAATCCGCTTTATTCGGACACCTTGTGCTGCGGGCGAGCGGCCAAATACCAAAATCACGTTCGCCAGGCAACCGAACGCCACACGCTGTCACTCTGGGCGGTGATTCGTGCCACTCTGAACGTCTTTAACCTCAGTGACCACAATCTCCCGGACCACCGGCTGACCGTCCGCGACTGCGGCGCGAAAGCTGGCCGGCACAGCGGCGAGGTAGGAAAGTTCCAATCGTTGGAGCGCGGTTTCGATGCGTCGCAGCATACAGCCTCGAATGATGACCTCGTGTGTGGCAAAAATCAGGCGAAGGCGCTGTTCCTTCTCAGCGTTGTCGAACTCGGCGTGGATCAGTTGGTCATACTTCAGGAGGAGCGATTTTTCCGGGCTGACCTCGATGCGAAGCAGCTTGGCGGAGGCGTCACTCGCCCAACATTCGGGTGTTTTGGTGCTCATGGTGTGAGGCGGTTGATGGTGTTCGTGGACGGAGGAAATTTACTCGACGAAGGTTAGCGACGGCGGTGCGTCCGAAGCGCAGCAATCGTCCCTGAAGCCTCCGCCAGAGCGGCGATGCGCTTCGTGAGCGAATACCACCGGCCAGTTCGAGCGCCAGTGGGCGATGGCCGGAGCGCAGGATGTTCTCGCGGAGTTGTTCCTTGTCCGGCGTGAAGATGCGGATGCCTCGACGACCGCGAGAGATGGAGACATACCACTGCTGCGCGTTCGTCGCTGCCTTGATGGTGGAGTCGGAAAACAGGACGTAATCCACCGTCTTGCCCTGCGAGCCGTAGGAGGTGACGGCGTAGCCGGGCAGAAACTCACGGAAACTCGCGTCGAGCACGCGGCCGTCTGTCAACTCGACTCCGCCGTCAGGTCGCACAGATTCTACTGTGACCAATTCGCCGTTCGTCACGCGTGGGCCGGAAGCGAGCCTGCGGTTGGCTTTCACATGCAAGCGGTCGCCGGGCGAAACCTGAATCTCCCGTTCCAAGCAAACGGAGATTCGGTCGAGCTGCCGGTTTGAGACGGAGACGAACTTTCCCTCGACCTCAATCAACAAGCCGGACTTCAGGATGCCAGTGAGTTTGCCTTTCGCGCCCGGCTCGGCATCACGCACCTTCTGATTGAAGACAAGCACAGCTTCCGGCGGATAGAACCGCTCGTCTCGCTTTTGCGCGTTTGTTAGGTCCAGTTTATCCAAGACCTGAATTGGCGTGTCGTTCACGCCGAGCAATCCCTTCAACTTCAATGCATCGCGCACCTTTGAGTTCACGCGATGGACTTCGCTCCAAGTCTGCGACACGACGACGGTGGAAGCACCGCCCGTCGTCAGCTTGAGGAATTCGTCGGCCAGCCTGTCTGCTTGCTCACCGAGGCCGCACGGCAGCACCGCACCGATGGCCTCCAATCGCTCAAACGATTTAGGCAAGTCCCCGCTCGCGGCAGCTTCGACAGCGGCGCGGTAGCCTTCAATGCGAGCACGCTCATCCTTATCGCGGGCCAGCGTTGGATCTTGGCGACGGATACGGTGCAGCTCGACCGGCTTCACGCCAGCATGGCGCTCAATGGCGACGAGCGCGTCCGATGCCTCCACTGGCCCATGTTGTCTTGTGTCCCCGGACAGTATCAAACGTGCCTTCCGTTCGCGCACCAACCGCATGAGATCGAGCATCTGGCGACCGCCAATCTGTCCGGCCTCGTCCACCATCACGACTGCGCCGTGGGCGAGTTGGCCTCGTCTCAGAAAGCTGCTGACCGTTTGCGGTGGTGGGAATCCGGCCTTCTCCATTTCCACGACTTGCTGGCGCTGCGGGGCGAGCACCACAGCATTCCTTCCACCCTTGAGAATTTCCGTGACCAGTTCGTGAAGAACGAAACTCTTGCCCGTGCCAGCACCGCCGCGAAAGACCGAGACGAGATTCGTTGAACCCAACAACGATTCGAGGGCGATTCTCTGATCGTCATCCAGCTTTGGACTGACTCGTATCGTGCCCTCAACAAGCGGACTTCGCTCCCCAACACCGTCTTTCGCGGTGCGGACAATCTCCCATTCGCGCATCAGCACTTCTCGCAGCGTCACTTCCCCAGGACGAGCTTCATCCCGAATGTAGCCCCGCCGCTCAGTGAGACCCTTGAGTTCGGCTAGTGGGAAATCGCCACCACGCGCCCGACCGAGCGCCTCCTGCCACACCTGACATTCGGGCACAACCGAGTGCCGGTCGAACAAATGTTCCTCTGCCCACTCCACGGCTTCGCGTACGGACACCCTGTTGCCCTCCGTGGGACGTGGCGCGGACGGACGGCGAAGCTCGGCGAGCGTTTGCCGTTCTTCGCGGGTCAACTGTGCGTCCCACAATCGCCGCAGTTCGTCCCGCTTCAGGTCTTTTTGTTTCCGCGCCCGCTCCGCCGTCGCCAGGTTCTCACGCAGATCGTTCAGATTCCACTGAGCTAGTTCCGGTTTCTCGCGGAGCAACTTTTCCAATGCCCCATCAATCTCCGCGTGCCGTTTCGAGAAGCGGTCGCAGAGTTCATCCGTAACACCCTCGATTTGGAAATCACCTCGCGCGCGATTGCGGATGCCGTAACCGAAGCCACGAAGTTCTCGCGCGAGTTCGTGGTAATAGGCGTTCTCAGCAAACTTCCGTGCCCGCAACAGTTCGTGATTCTGAAGTGCTTTCCAGCGCCGCTCCTTCGGGTCATACGTCGCGTTGAAAACGATGCAATGCGTGTGGACATGTGGATCGAGCGCGCGGGACGTGTCGTGCGTGAACAGGGAGGCGACAAAGTTTCCCGTCATCCGGTCACTGACGGACTTCTTCGTGCGGACACGAGTCGCGGCAAACGCCTCAAACTCCTTCAACGCTGACCGAACGGCTCGCGCATGAGCCTCCAAGATGCGCTCATCGCCACCAACCAGCGCCGCCAGCGAAACTGACTTTGGCGGAGAAAACGTAAAGTCGTAGAAGATGCGCCGGTTCGCCGCGAGATCGTCACCGTCCCGCCGCGTGGTCTTGAGCCGCTGCGTCAGCTTCTCGCCCGTGCCTGGATGTTGGTTCTCGCAAAGCCGCAGGAATTCCTCGGCCCGGACTTTCCCGGACAATCCCAGCCGTTGAGCGCCCACACCGAACCACTCGCCGGACACGCGTTGGCCTTCGTCGTAGTAATCCCCGACGCACAGGTGTTCCTCGAAGTAACCCTTCGCGTTCGTGAGGCTGTATTGCGTCTTCGCAGTGACCACGCCCCGGACACTACCCGGACTGTCCGCGCATTTTGTGTATGTGATACATCTTCGCAGGACGGCTTCCTGTTTGACTGCGGACATGAACGAGACCGCGACCGAAGCCAACAAGCTTTGGGGTATCTACCACACCGACCGGGAATACGCGCGCACGGTGGGCGATCCGTTACGCACCGTCGTTGAAGCGCCCACAAAACTCGCCGCCGAGGAAGCCGCCGCGCGACTCGGTTTCGGTGAGCCGTGGGCGCATCCCATCAGTCGTGAGCAAGTGAACCGCGCGCAATGGCTGTCCCAGCGAAGGCCGGGCCACCGGCAGGAACTCGTGCACAAGAAGTCACGCGGTGTTCGAGTCTGAAAGGAGGATGTCATGGTTCAACCTACCCAACGTAAGATCGCCGCTGCCATCCGTGTTCTGGATTCCTTGCGCCAATCCATTGACGCCGCTGACAGCCATGAGGCTCGCAAGAGCGCACCAGAAAGTTCCCAGGAGCGTCATCTTCGCCTGACCAAGAGCCGCATTGTCGAACGGCTTGCAAGCATCGAAGAGAGCGTCGCAGAACTCCGTCGGTGGGCACAGGAACTCAGCCAACCGCAGACGCAAACCCGCCGCTATGGAAATCCCGTTTAACACAGGGCACGCCCTACCCCTAACTTTCGTTAGGTTTTTGCGTCCGCGAAGCAGTCGCGGAGCACGCGCGGAATATCCGCGCAACGGATGCGCAAGAGCGCATTGCGGCGGCCACGGAATCGACCTCGATTTGGACGTATCCACGCCGCATCCGCGACCTCGGCAGAGCGGCAAACTGTCCATCGCCGTGGCATTTCCGACGGAATGTCTATGTCCGCAGTCAGTCCATATCCATGGGCCAGAAGCATCCGCGATTGATCCGCAGAAGCGGAATGTCCGCGCACTGTCCGCGGATTGTCCGCGAGCAGGCATTGTCCGCAAACTGGTCGGCTACCCGGCATCTCCACGACTAATCAGCGGACACGAACACGTTTCGTTCCGTCCACGCTTTCGGCAACACCACGATCCCGGAGCATCCGCGTATGTCCTCATTTGACCCAGCCACCGTCCGGCAGGCGGTCGCGGAATTCACGCCGCGCCGGCCACAGAAGTTCCAGGAACTGTCCCCGGCAAGGGAAGTCATCGTCGAGCTTCGGCAAAAGCGCGCCTCCTATCGGGCGATTGCCGAATTGCTGACGCAGCATTGTCTGCCCATCAGCAAAACGGCTGTCGCCGCGTTCTGCCATGAAGTCCTCGGTGAAATCGTACGACCGAAACGGCGACCAAATCGAAAGCGTCCGCCCGCGCCCGCGCCGAACAATGGGAACGGCCACGCGCCTCTGCCTTCATCCGAGCCGCCGTCTGTGGACACGGACACGGCGAATGATACCAACGGCGCGGAGACGTTGGCCTCACGGACACGAGGCCCACGCATCGCCCAGGTGCGAATGCTCAACCCGAAACTCACATGAACAAGCGTCTCGATATGGTCATCAACGGCAAAGGCGGTGTCGGGAAGAGCTTCTTCGCCGTGAACTTCGTCCAGTTCCTCAAGGACAAGGCCATCGGCCACGTCGCCATCGACAGCGACAACGAGAACTCGACCTTGAAGCGGTTTCATCCCGAGGCGCGATTCCTCGACCTTGCCAGCCGCCGGGAACTCGATTCCATCTTCGCCGCGCTGGAGAAATCGAACCTCGTGGTGGTGGATTGCCGTGCCGCCTCGACCGACCTGTTCCTCGACTACTTCGCCGAAGTGGACCTGCCGACCATTTTGTCAGGCTCTGGGCGTCGCTTGACCCTCGTGATGCCGGTCAATCACGAGCTCGACAGCGTGGACCAGCTTCAGCGGTTGGCTGAACATCTGGGAAAGACGAGCAGCTACCTGGTCGTCCGCAATGCGGCCCACAGCGACAGCTTTGCCTTGTTCGATGCGGCTGAAATCCGGGAACGGCTCAAGGACGAACTTGCCGGGCGCGAAATCACCATGCCCCGAATGCAAGACTGGCTCGTCGAGGCGCTGAACCGCGAGAACATCACCGTCACCAGCGCCACCAAGCATCCTGCGTTCAGCCTGCTCGACCGTCAGCGGCTGCTGACGTGGCAGCGGCGGCTCTACGCGGAACGCTGATTCCGCCGCGCCGCTGCTTCTGCCCGCGAAATGAAGAGGCCCGACAATGGAGCTCCCAACTTCGAGGACGAATTCGAGCGCGCCGTAGCCGATTGGCGGGAACGCCATCGGCTACGCGAGGACGACGCGGTGCTGCTGCTGGTGGACTTCTTCCGCATCCACCAACGGCATTGGGACGACCTTCGCCGACGTGAACTTCCGTCCTTCGAGCAATTCCGGGGCGACATCACCAAGCTCATCGAGGATCACGCTCCGTTCAAGAACACGCCTGGGCCTTGCCGAACAGTTGAGGCACCCATCCGGGCGGAGGCCGGACAGCGATGGTCACGCGCACCGCCGCTTGGCTGGCCGCGCTGGCCGGCGGACTCGCCGGGCTATTTGCTGGGGAGGGCATGGCCGTGAAACTCCTTCCATTCAGCCCAATCAACCTTCCGCCGGACCTGCAATCTTCCGGCTCGCGCACCAACGAGTCCTGTATCGCGGGCGGCTGCTTTGGCGGTGATCGCACTCTGGCTTCCTGTTCGTCCCGCGCGGAAGATCCGCCTCGTCGCTCGACTGGGCAGCCTGGTCTGGAAGCGCAATCAGTTCTGTCGCGGCTGGCTCATCACCGGGGACACGGGTTCGGGCAAAACGAGTTCCGGCATCAACCAGATTGCGCACCAGGTCTTCCAGAACGAGCCGTGCTGGGGCGGGCTGTGCATTGACGAGAAAGGCGTCTATTGGGAGACACTGGCGGCGATGGCCCGCCACTACGGGCGCGAAGCGGACTTGATTCACCTGCAAATCCGCGAGGACGACACTCACCCGCACTGGATTCCAGCCCATCGCTACAACCTCACCGGTGATCGCACCATCCCCTTCACGACCTACGCCAAGTTTGTCGTGGACACCGCGACGAGTCTCGGCCAGGGGGGCGACAAGGGGTTCTTCAAAAGCCAGGCGCAGACGCACATCGCCCACGCGCTCGAACTGCTCTACGAGATGAAGCGCCCTGTGACTCTGCTCGGCGCGTTCGAGCTGCTGTCGAACCGCGACCAGCTTGAGGAAACGACTGAAGACCTCGCGGATCTGCTGGAGACGCCACGCCGCGCCGCCGTCCGCGCGCATTTCTTGAATCGCTTCCTCAACCAGCCCGATGAACAGCTTGGCGGCGTCCGCGAGACCATCGGGAATTACCTCCAATACTTTCTGACGCCCGAGGTCGCCGAAGTGTTCTGCACGGACTCCAGCACCTTTGACTACGCCGCCATCGATCAGGGCAGGATCATCCTCACGACCATGCCGCAGAAGTTCCAGACGGAGCGGCGCTACGTGAACACCTTCCTCAAGTTGCTCTATTACAACCATGCCTTACGCCGATTCGACAATCCCGAGCGGAACGGGCCAAGGACAACTTGCTGATCCTCTGGGCTGACGAGGCCCAGCGTTTCATGACCGCCAGCGAGGATGGCACCAGCGACTACAACTGCGTGGACGTCATCCGCGAGGCCGGCGCCACCATCGTTGCCGCCGCGCAGTCCACGACCTCGCTCATTCCGCCCCTCGGCCACGACAAATCCCGGGTGCTCACCCTCAATCTTCGCAACCGGCTCATCTTCCGCGCTGCCGACGAAGGCGACGCCATTCAAGCCGCCGATTTCATCGGCAAGAAGCGCGTCGTGAAACGCTCGTGGGGCTACAGCGCCGGCAAGCGCAACGTGAACTATTCCGAGACGGAGGAGCACAAGCTCAAGCCCCACAAGCTCCGCAACCTTCGCGACCACGAGTGCGTCCTTGTCCACTGCGAACGCGGCTTCCGCCGTGTGACTCTGCCGCCACTCGAACCCGACGGGAAAACGGCGGCGTGGTTCTCCAAGTTGCGCCGGTGGTTCTGATCTGAGTCCTCTTTCCTCGCGCAATGCACGCAATTGCCCCCTTTTGGCCCGACGCAGCGCCCTTGCTGTCGAAGGCGAGTGTCGGTAAACTTCGTATCGCTGCCAGTGTCAGCACTGTGATGATGTAACAAACAAACCATATTTTGCGTCGCAACGGCTCGGTCCACGAGAAAACCGCGAACTTTCATTGAAGGACGAGAGAGCCGCCGAAGCACGCGCCCAATCGGGCGCGGCTTGGCGTGCTTCTCTCAAAGGCGCTTCGCGGTGCCTCTCGTGGGTGCGCGTTGAGTTCGCGCCCCTTCTTTTCTTTTTGTGCATAACTCAGCGTTGTGCTCCGTCCAACGAATCGGTAATGGATTACTTTCGGAAGGTGGGGGCGGTTTAAGCAGTAACGGACGCCTGTGAGCGCCACCGTCCAACAAAGTCGTTTCCGCAGCGGTCAACTTCGCGAGAAGTCGCCCGTCACACGGGGTCGTAGGCATGGAGTCGCTCGGACCTGGCACCCCAATGGCATCCTCGCCACCGAGCAACGCTTCAAGAATGGTCTTCTCCACGGTCGCTGCCGCCAATGGGGCGAGTCGGGCAAGCTGCTCGGGGAATTCGGGATGAGCCACGGGACTGGCGTTCAGCGCGAATGGCACGACAACGGGCAACTCAAAATTGAGGTTTCGACCGTCGGCGGGCAATTCTGCGGTCGCAACCGAATCTGGCTTCGCGACGGGACGCTCATCTCCGAGCGGTTCTACTTGCACGGGAGGCAGGTGACGCCGGACAGATACGCCCAGGCTGCCGCCAAGGACGAATCGCTTCCACGTTACACTGATAAACCCGCACGGCTTCCGAAGAAATCATTGACGACGATGCGGCGAATCCATCAGAACTTCATTGTGGGCGTTTTGGAGAAGCCCGGGCAGAAAGAGGCTCGCTCGTGGTTCAGCAGAGGTGCCGACGCAAAGCGGACACACTCGCTTGGACGCTTTCGCTCGGAACGGAGCGCCGTTGCCTTCATTGAATCGCTTTATGCTGCGGGCGCAACCGAGGTGATCATGCCCGGCATCTATCGAGACAAGCGGGGCAATGAGTTCGCCGACTGGATTGGTCGTCCGTCTGCCGAGATCGAAAGCTGTCCGCGATCGCATCCGCAAGGTGTGCGCGACGCTCCGCCGTCGTTCGCTCGGCGTAGTTCAGCCTGACCGCGACATCGGCGAATCCCATCTCTACATCTCAATGGAGTAGTTCAGCGCACGGCGAGGCAATCGCGCGTGTCGTCCACTACCAGCACTCCGCCTGATTGACGCCCGGCGAGCAGGCACTCCGCAACAGCATCGCCAACGAGTTTCTCCACCGCATCGCGCATCGGACGCGCGCCGAGCTTCGGATGAAATCCTTTCCTCACGAGGAAGGGCAGCACGCCGCCATCGAGTTGCAGCGTATGGCCACGGCTCGCAAGGAAATCGACTTCGCGCGCAATGAACTTCTGCGCGATCTCCAACTGGTGCTCGTAGCTCAAACGGTGAAACACGAGCTTCTCTGAGATGCGCGCGAACACTTCCGGGCGAAGCGCCTGCTGCGCGCGAGTCAGGACGTGACGTTCGAGCGTCGCTTCGCTCGAATGTTGAAGGCTCATCAGTTCAGCGGAACCGATGTTCGTCGTCATCACGATGTAGAAGCCGGAGAAGTCCAGCGTCTCTCCCGTGGCAATCGTGATGCGCGCCGCGTCGAGCAGTTGGAGGAACAAATCCATGATGCGCGGATGCCCCTTCTCGATTTCATCGAACAGCAGCGTGCCTTCGCTGGAGTTCTCGCGAATCGCTCCGAAGAATCCGCGTTCGCCCAGCTTCGCGCCGAGCAAGAGTCCAAGCGCCTCTTGATTCTGAAACTCCGACATGTCGAAACGAAACAGTCGGCCAGTGCCGAAAAGATGATTCGTGAACACGACGGTCACTTCGGTTTTCCCAACACCTGTCGGGCCGAGCAGTAGAAAACTTCCACGCGGCCTTCCCGGTTTGCACAAGCCGAGTTCGCCGCGTTTCAGCGTGGAAACGATGCGCGGCAAGGCGTGGGATTGACCGCGGATTTCGCGCGGCAAGAGCAAGTCCAGTTCGTGGAGTTTGGTGAGTTTCGATGCGTCCAGGGCCGTGTTCATGCCCTTTCCCTTACCACGGACTTACCTGCATTTTGTGTATCACATACATCTTCGCGAGGCGCGTTGGTGATTAGCTGTCGTCCGTGATTGGCGGAGAACCGCTGGTCCGAGAAACGAAACAACAACATCAACGCCTATGAAGATCAAAACCAAGTTCACTCCTCGCACGCTCGCCCGGCTCCGCACGTTCGGACTCGTCGTGGCGATGCTCGCCCTCAACACGCCGTCGCTCTTCGCGCAGGCATTTAACTCGACCGAACTCAAGACCGGCATCAGCAACACGCTCGCCGTGATCATGATGTTCGGGTTCGTCCTCGGCATCGCCGCCGTCATCGCGGGCGGGTTCGCCATCCGGCGCGGTGACGTTGACCAGGGCAAGATGTCCATCATCGGCGGGGCCATTATCGCCGCCGCCCCGGCAGTCATCTTCGCTTTCTTCAAAATCTTCGGCCTCGACGGGAGCAGTTCCGTCGGCGTCGGCAACTTCTGAGCATCCCCCCGCGCAATGTCACCCGCCGACACATCCACCATGAAAACCGAACTTCGCCTGACCGACACCAACGCAGCCTCCGACTCCAAAGGCCGCACCTGGGGTCTCGAAGGGAATCTTTTCTGGTGGGTGGTCGGCGGGATTGGCGCGGGCATCATTCTGTTCTTCGTGCTCATCGTCGGCTTCAAGGCGGGATTGATGACTTCGTTTGGCTTCGCGGTCGTGCCGGTGCTGCTCTGTCTGGCCTACATCTTCGGGCTGCGGCAGGGCAAACCGCCCGGCTACGACCGCGACTGCCTCGAATACATCCTGTCGGGAAAGGGCTTCGGTCCTGAACTGCGGCAACCGGCGTTCGCCAAACACCCGCTGGCGGAGAAGTGAGCCATGAGCCGCCACATTCTCGCCCAACTCAACGACGCCGAGAGCGCGCTGCGGGAGAACCTTCATCGCCACGACCTCGACCCGACCGCTCGCGCGCACATGGAACGCGCGTTGAGCCACACGCGCGAAGCGTACATCGCGACGAACGAAGTCGGCAAAGCCCGCACGGTGCAGCGGTTGGTCAGTGATATGGAAAAAGTCGAACGCCTCACCGAGAAGCTCCGCAAGCGCCAGTCCCCCGAAACCGTCGTCGTGAAACCCATTCGCATCTGAGCCATGTCTGAACGCGCACCCAACGGTTACTTCATCCGCGATCTGATTGTCTTCAATCATCTGCGGCGTGGCGGCTACGTCTCGAAAGGATTCGTCTTCGAGGCACCTGACCTGACGAACTCGCCTGTCGCCGACCTGAACGCCTTTCAGGACCAGCTCTGTCTTCTGCTCGCGTCCCTCAATGAAAACCAGCGCCTCCAGGTTCAGTACTTCTGCGATTCCGACTACAAGGGCGAGTTGCTGCGCTACCAGCAGGAGACGGAGCGGTTCACGAACGTCTGGACGAAACGGGCGCGCAACGAGCGCTTCTCCCGCTACTGGTCGGCCATGTCGGAGCGCAAGCTGCGGCGTCAGCGCGTCATCCTCTACATCTCCCGCACACTGGAGAATACACCGAAGGCATTTCAAACCGCCGCCGCCCGCCGCGACTACTATTCGGTCCTGCTCGATCAGCTTCAATCCGAGTTCGAGCACGTCCACCGGCTGCTCATCGAAATTTTCGCGTCGGCGGGCACGCGAGTTCTGCCCATGTCGGACCTCGACCACTATCGCGACTACAAGCGGTTCCTCAATCCGTCATTGAACGACCGCTTTGGCTACGACACGGCAGACGGCTTCTCGCCCGAGCTGTCGTTGCAAGAGAATTGCTGGCACAGCGAAGGCAACGGGCAGTCGGATTTTGGATTCTTCCTCGATGGTCACTACCACTCGCTCATCGTCCTGACCCGCTGGCCGCGCACGACCTATCCGGGAATCATTCAGCGGCTCACGAATCTGCGCCTCCTCGACTACACCATCACCGTCAACGTGGACCCGTTGCCAGTCTCAAAGGAAATCAACAAGGAGGAAAAGGAGCACGACCGCGTGGCCGGCGACTACGCCAGTGAGAAGAAGATTTCCCTGCTCACCGTGATGGAGAAGAAGCAAAAGAAAATCCACGCGCTGATGCAGGGGCAGACCATCCCGTTCAACGCGATGCTCGTCATCCGGGTGTGGGACAAAACCCGCGACGGGCTGAGCGCGAAGTCCGGGGCCATCAAGAACGCCGTGAACTCGATGAACTCGGCGCAATACTTCGAGAGCAACCTGCCGAGCACGTCGAAGAACCTCTTCTTCCAAACCTGGCCGGGCTGGACGTGGGGCCGCTACGAACATCGCAAGCTCTACTCCGAGCATCGTTACCTGGCCGACATGCTGCCAGTGACGAGCACATTCACCGGACACCTCGCCACGGCTGAGGCGATTTACGAAGGACCAGCCAGCAATCTCATCGGCGTCGAGACGTTCTCCGGCGGTGACGGTAATGCTTCTCCGCAGCACGCCGTCTTGCTCGGCATGTCCGGCGCGGGCAAGTCCGTCACCGTCTGCGATCTTCTCACGCAGACCGAGGGCTACTTCGGTTACACTGTCATCATCGAGGAGGGATTAAGCTACGGCATCTATACGCAGACCGTGGACGAAGCCGCGCGGCCCATCATCATCCATCCCGACGGCGACCTGACGATCAATTACCTCGACACGAAAGGTCTCCCCCTCACGCCTGACCATCTCTCGGCCGCGACTGCGCTGGCCGCGCGTATGATTGGAACCAGCGCCCAGGAGGACAAGCAGATGCTCAGGCAGGCGCAGATCGCCAAGTACATCAACCTGCTTTACGAGGATGCGTTTCAGGACTGGCAGAAGAAACGCCACGACCAGCTTCTTGCGATTGCCCGCCACGCGATGGCGTTGCAGCAGTTCCGGGTGGAACGGATGCCGCCCGGAGCCACCACGCTCGAAACTTTTGCGGACTTCCGCGACTGGAAGGCCAGCCACCCCGACGAGGCCGAGAACTACCAGCGTCAAATCGAAGAAGCTGCCGCGCTGAAGTTCCTCAAAGAACCCCGCACCAGCAAGGAAGTCCGCAACCTCGCCTTCGCCTACTTCGCGCCGGAGGAATTCCCGACGCACCGGATGCTCCAAGAGTTGATGATGCTCGACCCGATGGGCGCGGAGCGCGACCAGATCATGGAAATCGCGACGTTGCTGCTCCCGTGGTGTCGCGATGGCAACTACGGCTGCCTGTTCGACGGCACGAGCAACCTTTCGCTCACCGGCAAGATCGCCCACTTCGAGTTGGGCTACATCCCGGAGAGCGCGAAGGAACTCAAATCCGCCGCTGGATTCCTCATCACCAATCACGCCCGCAAACACATCATGACGCTGCCACGCGCGGTGCGGAAAAGGAATGTGTACGAGGAAGTCGCCCGCTTCCTCGACATTCCCGGCGGCCAGGAGATCGTTCAGGAATCATACGCGCAGCTTCGGAAGTTCAATTGCTGGAACATCTCCATCGTGCAGCAGTACGCACGGTTCAAGCAGTCGCGCATCCGCTCGGCGGTGTTCGGGAACAGCCGCCAGTTCTACATCATGCGGCAGAACGACCGCGCGGACCTGGAGGACATGGGCCGGGACATCTCGATTCCCGAAGTGACCCAGCACGCGATCATGAACTACCCGCTGCCCGACCATCAAACTGGCCAGAAGTATTCGCCGTTCACGTATCTCCACACTGACTCGACTCGTAATCTCTGCGGCACCGTCCACAACGTCGCCTCGCCGGAGATGCTGTATTGCTCGTCTTCGAGTGGTGAGCACTTCGACAAGCGCGCTCGTGAGTTGAAGGCTAGCACCAGCATCGTCGAGGGCATCATCACCCACGCCAACCGCCGTTCGTCATCGCCTCCGGAAATCACCACCGCACGTTTATGAAAATCAAAATCACCATGTTTACTCGAATCACCGCGCTCGCAGCCATGATCGGCGTGTTCGCAGGTTGCGCCGCCACCCGTCCCATCGGCGACACCGTGCTCGGTGCCGGCGGTGCCTATCTCGGTCACGAGTTATCGGACGGAAATCCCATCGCCACCGCCGCCGGGGCCGCCGGAGGAGTGCTTTTGAGCGAGGGAATGCATTACCTCGCGAAGAAGGAAACCCAAAAGGCTTACGCCGCCGGCTACGACAAGGGCAAGAGCGACGCCGTGAAGCAGCAATACTGGCTCTACGTGTCGCTCCAGCGGCAGCGCAATCGCGTCAGCAACGTCCGCCTGTATCCGGTGCAACTGCCGGAGCAGCACATTGACGGTGTGACGTTCCAACCAACCACCAAATACCTCCGCATCGAGGAATAACCAAAGGAAGTACCATGAGAAAGTTCATCGCACTCGCAATCCTCACGCTGACGCTCGCGTCGTCGGCCCGCGCTCAGTGGATCGTTTTCGATCCGACGAGCAACATCCAATCAATCCTCAACACCGCGCAGGAAATCGCGAAGTTCGTTGAGATGATCCAGAACCAAGTGGAGCAGATCGAGCAGCTCACCGAGCAAGTCCAGACGCTTCATCACTACGTTGACCTGTTCGGCGACCCGTCGAAGTTCGCGCCCGCCTCCATCGCGGCACTGACCGCCGACCTGAAGAAGACCGAACTTGGTGAGACGTTGACTAACCTCCAAACGGCCGCGAATGCGGCTACGGCGATGGCCTATACCGGAGCCGGTTTGTTCCAGGCAGTGAACGAGCAGTTCACCACGCCGAACGGCGCGACGGTTCAGCGACGAGATCAACCATATCGCCCCATCGCAGCAGTTCAGCAGACCACAGACAATTATCTCGACGTGTCCAAGGACGCGGCCAGTCGTCGTGTGGCGTTGAAGAGCGAGATCGCCAAGACCACTGATGCGCTGAAGGCCGCGCAAACCGACGCCGAGGTGCAGAAGCTCACCGGCGTTCTCATCGGCCTCTCGGCCGCGCTGAACAACACTGATTACGAAATCAGCCAGGCCACATCCGCCGCACTGGTGCAGGACATCGCGAATCGCTCGGACGCGCAGCGCCAGGTCGAAGCGAAGAAGGAACAGCAACACGCCGAGTTCACCGAAGCGGTGGACAAATACGGCAAGACGTTCCGGCTGCTCAACGCGCCGGTGAAATTCCCGACTCCGTAAACCTTCATCGTCCCGACGTATGGCCCCATTCGAGAGCATCTTCCCCACGTTCCTGCAAAAGTGCGCCGAGTTGCACGAGTTGCTGCGCATCGTGGCGTTCATGCTCTTCATCGTCGGGACGATCCTCTTCGTCTTGCACGGGTTCTCGGCCAAGACGCTCACCCTCCATCTCGTGCGCCTGCTCGTGCTCACGGCGTTGCTCGTGATGTTGCCGCAATGGGGCAACCAGGCGCAGGAGCTTCTCCAGACTTCCATTCTAAACGGACTCGGCATCGACCCGGCCAACGTGCAGGACCAATACAACCAACTGCTCGTCGTGAAACGCGACACCGGCAATGACCGATCATGGTGGGACATCCTCGGCGACCTCCAAGGATTCAGCGTCGAGTTGCTCATTTCGGGAATTCTCTGGCTGCTCGGCCACTTCGCTTCGCTACTCCTGTTTTGGGCCTACATCTTTCAAAAAGTGATTCTCTACACGGGCTACGCACTGTCGCCGTTGCTCATCGGCTTCATGGCTATTCCACCACTTCGTTCCATTGGCAGCCGTTACCTCCTGAATATCGTCGGCGTGCTCATCTGGCCGCTCGGCTGGGCGGTTGCCGCCATCATCACGCAGGGGATTCTCGATTTCATGACGGACCCTTCGCTGCGTTTCGTTGACCCAACAGCGTCGGCCTATTCGTTGCAAGCGTCACTCGGAGCAGTCGTGCTCGCCTTCTGGCTGGCGTTCAGCACCGTCGCCGCGCCGGTCGTCATTCAAAAGGTTCTCACCTACGGCGCATTGGCTGGCGGGCCGCTCATCGCGGGTGCGTTCGGCAGCTTCTTCCAGACAGCCGCCACCACCGCAGGCGCGGCGGCTGTCACCTCCAGTGCTGGCGTTCCAATTCTCACCGCCGGAGCGGCAGGCATGGCCGCTGTCCTCAGTACACTTTCCACTGCCGCCGGCCAAGGCAGCGCTGGCGCCATCATCATCGCGGGCAGCGGACTCCCGCCGCGCAGCGCCCGTGGCCGCCCCGGCGACGACATCTTCGCCCAGCGCGACCGATTGCCGTGGTTCTGGTTTTTCGTCGCCGTGGCCGTAACGGTCGGCGCGGCGATTGATCGCTTGCACCTGGTCAACCAGTTCAAGCAGCGCGAGCGCGTGGTCATCATTGACCCGGCGCAGACCTATTACATAAGTCCATTGCTCCAATTTCAGGAGGCCAAGGAACTTCACGCGCAACAGGCTGAACTCGCGGCGATGACGTTCCTCAGCCGGAACCCGAAGGAGTTCGACCATTCCGATCTGCTCCGCCAGGTTTTTCTGAAACCGGCGTTGGAGAAGGCGCAGGAGCATCGCTCGCGCGAAGCCGTTGAGTTCCGCTCCAAGCAGCTTCATCAAAAGCCGGAGATCGCGAAAATCGAGATTCTGGCAACACGCGAAAACGAAGTGCTCGCCAGCGTCTCCGGCCAGGTGATTCGCACCGGGATCTTTCAGGAGAAAGTCTTCAACGAAGCGTTTGGCTTCAAGCTCACGCTCCGGCTCATTCGCAATCCCAACATGGCCATGAACGGCCGCTTCCCGACTGCGGTCGGTGACTTCAAATATGAAATCAGCAAGTAGCCTTCTGTTGCTCGCGGCCACGGTCGCCCTCGCCGAGCCGCCCGAAGCGGTTCAGCGCATCACGCTCGACGAGCGCGTGGTCGTCACCGTGCCGGTCGCCACGAACCGGGTGACCACCATCAGCTTCCCCGGCCCCATCGCGGCGATTGACGCCGTGGGCGTCAGTGCCGATCCGAAAGTGCCGGGCCAGTTCCAACTGGCGCACACCAGAGGTTCGTCATTTCTGTCCGTGCGTGCAGCGGCACGAAAGGCAGCGACGAATCTGAATATCCGCTGGAACAAGAAAACCTACGTCTTCGAGTTGGTAGAGAGCGATACGCCGGTGCTGGCGCTGAACCTCGAAGATCGTGCGACCGCCGATGTCGCGCAGCCGGCTCCCGTGGTTTCGCCCACACGGCTGCTTGCGTTGCTCGACAAAGCGAAAGCGTTTCCACTGCTCAAGCAGCATCAGCCGGAAGCCGTCTCCCAGGCGGAAGCGAGAACTTTCGCCGACAAGCCGCAGATCACCGATTTCAACGATTACGAAATCCGCGTCGAGGAAGTGTTCCGATTCAACCCGGAGGACTCGCTCGTCTTTCACGTCACGTTGCGAAACAAGTCCGAACAGGAGATTCGCTATCGCCCGGAGAGCTTCACCGTCCGGGTCGGCAACCGCGTCTATCATCAATCCGTGAGCGATGCGCCGGGTGTGCTGCCGCCGAAGTCGCAGAGCACGGTCTATTTCGCCGTCACCGGAACACCCGATGGCGGGCGCAACGAACTTTCGCTCAAGAACGAATTCTGCGTGTTCGTGACCAGGCTGACGCCCTCACCAGCGTTGCCGAATCCAAGTCCCGAGCCGCCGCCCACGCGACCGGAGGAGAAGCAGCCATGAAGCCGCGCGACTTGCTCAATTTCTTCAAGACAAAGACGGGCAAGCTGGTCCTGTTCGTGATCATCTTTGGCGGCGGATTGATGCTGTTCAGCGCAATACGGGACAAGAGCGGAGCGCACGCGATTCACACCGAGCCTCTGTCTCCCATTCGCACCAACGACAAGCCGCAGACGGTTCAAACGGTCGAACGGCCAATGGAACTCTTTCGTCCGCCACAACCAAAACCCGAGCCGCCACCGCCGCCACCGAAGACCAACGAGCCGCCAAAAGCTGTTGTCGAAGCGCCCAAGCCCGGACCACAGCCGCCATTGCCACCACCACCCATCAGCTTATTCGCCGACGCGACAGCAGGTGTGCCCGAACCCAAGACTCCCGGCACGCACTACGCGCCCTATGGCCGGCTGATTCCTTGCCAGACGGTCATCACTGTGGACTCCGCTTCGATTCAAACTCCCATCGTCGGCCTTATCACCGAGGACATCTATCATGCGGGCCGGCTCGTGATACCTGCTGGCACCGAGGTTCATGGCACGGCGCAGACCGACCGACATCGCGAACGCATCGCCAGCGGCGGGACTTGGACATTGGTTTGGCAGACCGGCGAGGAACTTCGCCTCAAGGGTGTCGCGCTCGACCGCGAGTTTTCCGGCGACCAGGTGGGCTGGGGCATCACGGATGGCAGCGCCGGATTGCGCGGGCGGATTCTCAAGACCGACGACCTCGCGGAAATCAAACTGTTCGCCGCGACGTTGCTCAGTGGCGCGGCGGCAGCGCTGACGGAGAAGGAAACGACCATCCTCGGATCGATTGACAGTCGCTCGCTGAACAACGCGCCGCTGAAAGGCGCGCAGGATGTTCTCAAGATTTACTCCCAACGCATCCTCGAAGCGATTCAGCGCGACGGATTCTATGTCCGAGTCGCCAGCGGGAAGCAGTTCTACCTCTACGTCGTGCAAACCATCGACCGCTCGGAAGCCATCATTGGTGGGACGGCGAAGCCGTTCGCCGAGGAGCCAATCACTGCCGTCAGTCCGCCGAACGAACCGTTGCCTCCATTTGGGTTTGCGCCGTCAGCCCCGTCAGCTTCCGCCTCCAATCTCAAACCAGGTTCTCAGCCATGAAATTTCTCACTCTCAGTCTGCTGCTCGTCGTCACGTCTTGCGCCTCACGCCCCAAACCCCAGGTGACGGTCAGGCCCATGCCCGCGCCCGCTGTGGAGTCAGCCGAGTCCGTGCGCTACATGGAAATCATCCGCGCCTACCACATCGGGCGCTACGTGGACCCGAACCACCCCGAGGTGATGCACGAGCAGCATCCGCTATTTCGCGTCGAAGCCCACTTTCGCTGGAACTTGAAGCCTGGCGATCCGTGCGCGCCCGGCGCTGTTCTCCTGAATCCGCCGCGAGACGCAGCCTTCTCGCCTCCACCCGCGAGCGATGCTCTTGCGGCGGAAATGAACCGGCAGAAGGAGGCAACCGAGCGCGTCATGCGCGAAGCCTCGCAGCTCGTGCGGTCTTACGAGGAACTTCAGAAAGTCATCAAGGACATGACGGTGGTCGCCAAGAATCATGCCTGGATGGGCGGTCGCATTCTCAGCGCCGAGCGTCGCGTCGGCGAACTCGAAGCGGAACTGCGAAAGCTCAACGCACCGCCCGCGCCCGCCACCAATGAGGTTCGATCCTCCACCCTCGAAGCGCCTGATGCGCCCAAACCATGAAGACACTTTGCCAGTGGCTCGAAAAACGGCTTTGGAAGGCAGCCCGCCGCCTGCGAGCCACTGGTGAACACGGCAAATGCCGCGCAACCGCAACCATGAAAAGAATGCAACAAAGGTATGAGTAGAACCAGAACACCCGCGCCACCGAGCGCCAGCGGCAATGCCGCCCCGTCCGAACCGCCCACCTACCGGCAGAACCCGGAGGTGGATACCAAGATCGATGCCTACATCAAAGAGAACCCCAAGTATTGGGCTTACATCCAGGGGATGCCCCGTGAACGGTTGGAACGCACACTTGTCCTAAATGAAGTGCGCGAACTCGACCGCCAGCAACGCATGAAAGAAGGCATCTTGAAGCAGATCAACAAGTCGCCGGCTCTCAAGGCCGCCTACGAAACACTGGTCAAAGACCTCCCCGAAGAACAACGCGAGGGGGTCATCGCCCAGCTTGCCCGCCAGGCGAAACGGGCCGTCGCTCGTTCGCAAAACCAACAACAGACCGCCAAGGAAGCGGTCGGTGTCTGATGCGACCTGCCTCGCCACGACTTCGCTCCCCCGACTCCGGTGTTCCGGCCGACGCCCGATCTGGCGTCCGCCCGGACATCCTCGCGTCGGAAGCGAAGACGTGGCCCAGGCCGGGGAGAAATGCTGACGCCGGCATGGCGGGCGGCCATTTGCCGCCGCGCCGTGCCCGCGTCAAATTCACGGCGGAGAGCCGCTTGCGCAGGCGTCCAGTGTGTTGCATGTTCAAACTCGGCGGACCAGCGAGCACAGATTTTGCTGATTCTCGTTGGTTCGTTCAGAACGGATTCTCCGAAAAGTTTGAGGGCCTATCATGGAACATCCCGTTCAATACTTGGCGCGCGTAACCAAGTTCCTGGATCGAATGATCGAGGAACACGGCGACCAGTTGTTCGTGGTGTTTGGGTTCATCTGCCTCGGCGTCATCGTTTGGATCTTCGCCCGCCGCCGCAAGCACCCGGTTCGCGACATCTCGGTCGTGGTTCTCCCGTTGGGAAACGCGCCCCGGCGCGAGCCGGAGACTGATCCTCCACCTTTCAGTGACCGGCCCGGCTTGTAGCCGACGCCGTGAAGGAGACGTTCATCCCATAATGTTGTGCCAAGACCGCTAACTGTTGTTTGCGACCTGAACACATGCTGACACGCCACGGAGGTGCAGATGCACCGCGACGCCAATGTCATCGGCCCAATGGTTTCTAAACTGCGCTACCAGCGCGGTTGGAGGCAGGATGAACTTGTCGCAAAACTTCAGCTTCTCGGCTGCTACATGACGCGGGACATTCTGGCGAACATTGAGACACGCCGCTCGCCCGTGACCGATACGCAGATTGAATTCTTCTGCGAGGTGTTTGCGGTGAAGGTGCAGGAGCTGTTTCCAGCCCGGCCCAAGCAAAACAGTAATGGCAATGGCCGCGCGCTGGCGCTTGCTGTCCGCATCGTCACCCGCCGACGCCACCACGACGAGGATTCCAAGACCCTCGCCTGACTTGCCCGGCGACTCCCCAATGACGAAACTGTTATGGCCGTTCGCCGCAGAACCAACGAATCGGACGAGCAACTTGACCTGTTCTCAACCGCGAGACCGACTTATGACACCGTTGACTCAATACGGCCGAATGGCCGAGAAACACTGGCGCGAACATTGCCCGAAAATGGTCCGCGAACTGGAGGCGAAGGGGCAGCTTCATCAGATGCTGCTCGAAGCGGAGGAGAAGACGAAGGACGAAATGGCCACGCTGCGAACGGATTTGATGAAGCAGGGATCAACGGCCGACCAAGCCCACCGCCAAGCCTGGGAGATGGTGCGGGAGAAATACATCCTGCTCCCGCCCGAAGAGACTTAGCAGTCGGCCACAAGTTTCCCCGTCGCGAAGAACCGCCGAGAAACACCAATGCCTACCGCATCACCGAAGCGGACCGGCTGGGCGACGGCGGGCCGAAACAGAAGTTCCAACAGAACCTCGCCGCCATTCGTGCGCTACGAACACTCGACGCCGAGGAACGTCCCGCCACCGCCCAGGAAAAGGCCACCCTGATCAAATACGTCGGCTGGGGCGCGATGCCCCAGGTCTTCGACGACTACAATCGCGAATGGAAAAAGGAGCGGGAGGTTTTGGTCAGCGAACTCTCGACGGAGGAATACGAACTCGCACGGTCAACAACCCTCAACGCGCATTACACAGCGCCAACTGTCATCCGCGCGATGTATGGGGCGCTGGAAAGATTCGGCTTTCAGGGCGGGCGTGTGCTTGAGCCGGCGTGCGGTATTGGTCACTTCCTCGGCCTGATGCCCGACGAATCTTTGCGTCGTTCGACGATCACAGGCATCGAAATTGATCCACTCACGGCGCGCATCGCCAAGGCGCTCTATCCCGACGCGGACATTCGGGCGCAACCGTTCGAGCAATCCAAGTTGGCCGACGGATATTACGACCTCGCGATTTCCAATGTCCCCTTTGGCGACTACCCGGTTCACGATCCCAAATGGAACGACTACAAGCTTCCCATCCACGACTATTTCTTCGCCGCCGCCCTCGACAAGGTGCGACCCGGCGGTCTGGTGATGTTCATCACGTCGCGCGGCACGATGGACAAGCTGGACTCGACGTTGCGTGAACTGTTGTCGGCGAAGACCGAATTACTCGGCGCTATTCGCTTGCCGAACGACGCTTTCAAGAAGAACGCCGGCACGGAAGTCACCACGGACATCGTGATGCTGCGCAAGCTCCGCGCGGGAGAAGCGCCCACCGGCCCGGCGTGGAAGCAGACGGGTGATTACTCCAACGACCTCGGCGAGGCGTTTACGATTAACGAATACTTCGCCGCACGCTCGGAAATGATGCTCGGTCAGATGCGGTTGGTTGGTCGGATGTATCGCGACAACGAGCCGACGCTCGAACCGGATGGCCGCGATCTCGCGGATGCTCTGAAACAAGCCGTCGAGCGGCTGCCTCAGAACATCTACCAGTCGCAAAGTCAGCAGGTCACCGAACCGACACTGGACCAGACCATCCCCGCGCCGGATTACATCAAGCCGAACGCTTACTGTTTGCACGATGGCATGGTGTGCGTGCGCGAAGATACCGTTCTGCGTCCGCTCTCCGACCTCCCATCCGACATGCGGGCGCGGATTCGCAACCTGATTCCGGTACGTGATGCCGTTCGTGAAAGTCTGCGTGCCCAGCTTGACGGCGGCAGCGAGGAACAAGTTCTCGAAACCCGGCATCAACTCAACCTCGCCTACGACCGGTTCGTCGGGCGATTCGGCCCGATCAACACACGCGCCAATCAGCGCGCCTTCGACGGCGACCCCGATCTGCCGCTGCTTCTCTCGTTGGAGCACTACAACGACGAAACCAAACGCGCCACCAAGGCATCCATCTTCCGCGAACGAACCATTCAGCACCGGCAACCGATTGAAACTGCTGCCAACGCAAAGGAGGCGCTGTTGGTTGCGTTGAACGAACGAGGGCGTGTTGACCTGGATCACATGGCCGGACTTCTCGGCAAGCCCGTCGATGAATTCCTCAACGACCTCAAGGGACTCGTCTTTCTCAATCCACAGACCAACCAGTGGGAAACCGACGATCAGTATCTCTCCGGCAACGTGCGAGAGAAGCTCGCCGTCGCGGATGCCGCTGCCGTCAACGACTCCGCGTTCGCGGTGAACGTCGAGGCGTTGAAGTCGGTTCAGCCCGCCGACCTGAATGCGACGGAGATTGACGTCCGCCTCGGTGCGTCCTGGCTGCCGCAGGACGACGTGAAGCGGTTCGTCCACGAGCTGCTCAAAGTTTCGTCCGGCGTCGAAGTGGGCCACGTCCACGCACTCGGCTCTTGGTATGTGAAGGGGGATTGGGAAGTGAAAGGCGCAACGGCCAACACGACCGATTGGGGAACGGATCGTTGCACGGCGCTCGATCTCATCGAGGACGCGCTGAATCTCAAGACGCCCACGGTCTATGACCTGGACGAGGACAAGAAGCCGGCCGTCAACGCGCAGGCGACCGAGGCGGCCCGTGAGAAGCAGGAGCGCATCAAGGAGCGGTTCAAGGAATGGATTTGGTCGGACGACTCCCGGCGCGAACGTCTGTGCCGCCTCTACAACGACACGTTTAATCACACGCGCCTTCGCACCTTCAACGGCGAGCATCTGACGCTGCCCGGCGCAAGCCAGGCAATCACCTTGCAGTCGCATCAAAAGGCCGGGGTCTGGCGCGTCCTGCAAACGCCGAACACGCTGCTCGCCCATGTCGTCGGCGCGGGCAAGACCTTCACGATGGTCGCGTCAGCAATGGAACTGAAGCGGCTCGGCCTCGCCCGCAAGCCGCTGTTCACCGTCCCGAACCACATGCTCGGCCAGTTCTCGACCGAACTGCTCGCGCTGTATCCGGGCGCGAACATTCTGGTTGCGGGCAAAGAGGATTTCGAGGCGGCGAATCGCAAGAAGCTGTTCAGCCGAATCGCGACGGGGAATTGGGATGCCATCATCGTCACGCACTCAGGCTTCGAGCGCATTCCGCTCTCTCAAGACACGCAAAAGCGTTTCTTCGAGGAACAGCTTCACGAATTGGAAATAGTGAAACGGCAGCACGCAGACTCCAGCAACCGCCGGTTGGTGAAGGAACTGGAGAAGGCGAAGAAGCGCCTCGAAGCGCGGCTGCAAGGATTGGCCGCGGAACACAAGAAGGATAACACGCTCACGTTCGAGGAACTCGGTGTGGACCGTCTGTTCGTGGACGAGGCGCACTATTTCAAGAATCTGTTTTACGTGTCGAAGATGACACGTATCGCGGGTCTGCCGCAGACCGCCAGCGAGCGCGCCTTCGACATGTTCCTCAAGGTGCGGCACGTCCAGTCCGTGAACGGCGGCGGTGGTGTGGTCTTCGCCACCGGCACGCCCATCGCCAACAGCATGGCCGAAATGTTCACCATGCAACGGTATCTCCAGCCGGACGAACTCAAGAAGCATCACTTGCATCATTTCGATTCGTGGGCCGCGACGTTCGGCGAGCCGGTGACGGCGATGGAGCTTTCGCCCGACGGCGCGGGCTACCGGTTGAACACACGCTTTGCCCGCTTCATCAACGTGCCGGAGCTGATGCAGATGTTTCGTCAGGCGGCGGACGTGCAGACAGCGGCCATGTTGAATCTGCCTCGCCCAAAACTGGAAAACGAGAAGCCCACCATCCGCAACGCTCCGCCGACACCCGAGTTGAAGGAGTTTGTTCAGTCCCTTGCCGCCCGCGCGGAGCGCCTACGCACCGCCCGTGTTGATCCCAGCATCGACAACATGCTCAAGATCACGTCCGAGGGCCGCAAGGCCGCGCTCGACATGCGGCTGGTTCGGGCATCCGCCCCGGATGAACCAAGCGGCAAGGTCAATCTCGCCGTCGAGAACATCATCCGCATTTGGACTGAATCCACCGATCGGCGGTGCGCCCAACTGGTGTTCTGCGATCTCTCGACGCCGAAGGATCGAGGGTTCTCGGTCTATCGCGACATGGCGGACAAGCTTCAAGCGCGTGGCATCCCGGAGGGTGAGATCGCTTTCATTCAGAACTACGACAGCGATGCGTCCAAGCTCGCGCTGTTCAAGGAAGTGCGCTCCGGCAAGGTGCGTGTCTTGTTCGGCAGCACGCAAAAGATGGGATCGGGCACGAACGTGCAGGAGCGACTCATTGCCTTGCACCATCTTGATGCACCGTGGCGACCCGCCGATGTCGAGCAACGCGAGGGGCGCATCCTCCGGCAGGGCAACAAGAATCCCGTCGTCAGCGTGTTTCGCTACGTCACCGAAGGCTCGTTCGACGCCTACATGTGGCAGACCTTGGAGACGAAGGCGAAGTTCATCGCCCAAGTGATGACCGGCGACATGACCATTCGCCGCGTTGAAGACCTCGACAGCGCCGCCCTCACGTACGCCGAAGTGAAAGCCATCGCTTCCGGCAATCCACTCGTGATCGAGAAGGCGCAAGTGGACGCCGAGTTGATGCGGCTCACGCGTCTGCGATCCGCTCATGCCGAGGAGCAATACCGCATCCGCAGCAACCTGCGTCATGCGCGCGACGACGCCGGGACTTCCACCGCCCGTCTCACGAACCTGCGCCTCGACATCGGCGCTCGTGAGGACACTTCCGGCGACAACTTCCGCATCGAACTCGACGGCGAAGTCGTCACCAACCGAGGCATCGCCGGTGAATTGCTCATCCGCCGGGCCGAAAAGCTCAAGGGCCGCAGCGATGATGATGTGCGTGTGGGAAAATTTGCGGGCTTCGACCTCTTCATCCGTGTCGGCTTTGTCGGCGACCCCGACTTGGTGGTGCGTGGCAAGAACACTTACGCCGCCAAGATTACGGATACGGCCCTCGGCACGATTCGGTCGCTCGAATCCACGGTGCAGGGTTTCGAGGAACGCGCCAGCAAACTTGAATCCTCGATTGCCGACGCGCAAAAGCGCGCGACCGAACTCGAAGGCCGCGTCGGAGCGGCGTTCGACCGCGAGGAGCGTTACCTGGAATTGACCCGCCGACAAAGCGAGATTGAAGAAAAGCTCGACCTCACAAAGAACCAAGCCCCCAGCCAGGTTGAAGCGTCCCCGTCGGACGAGACCACCGAAACGCCCATCGAAAAACAAACCATCAAACCAACCGTTCGCCCCAAACGCCAATCCAGCATCCGTGTATGAGCACCACCCTTGATCAAATCGGCCTTCGCCTTCGCAGACTCCGACAGGACCGCCGCAAGTCGCAGCACGTCCTCGCCGCCACGCTGCACGCCTTCAACGTCCCCATCACGCGCGACATGCTCGCGAATTGGGAAACCTGCCGCAGCGATGTCCCCGCCCGGTTCATCCCCTTTCTCGCGTACGCGCTCGATGCCGAAGTCACTGACTTCCTGCCGAACCTCAACCGGCATCACGTCAATGAACTTGTGCGCGGGCGCATCGCCATCGAACCGCGCATGAGGGAAGGCGGTCGCGCCGTATCTAAGCCTAATTAAAGGCCAGTCTTTCATTCACTCGACAGCGCATCACGTTGCAGTCCGGGCCAGCCGTGTAGCATACCCGCATCCTCGGGCTAAAGATGACAGCTCTGTCATGTTGTCGCGAGGCAGGCTGTCATTCTGGTTTGCTCCATTGATGGAGACATAGAAACTGGTCAGCGACTCGATCACAAGCAGCATGACATTCGCCAAACTCGCTTCCATCCGGGAAACCAGCCCTTTCATCCTTTCGCCAACCTCCGCCTTTGGCAGAGGTTGCGCCGTTTGCTTGAAGCAACGGTAATATATCCGATCCACTAACCGACAGAAATTCATGGCTCGGTCTATTTCACCTGACTCGATTAGTTCCCCGAGGCTCGATACTTGCGAGTCATCGGGCGAAGCCTCATTGTCACCTCAAGTCATGCGGGTCTTGATTATAGAGGACGAAAAGAAAAGCGCGTCGTTCATCCGCCGGGCGTTGCAGGCGGAGGGCTTCGCGGTGGACGCGGTCCACAACGGCGAGGAAGGACTGATTGCCGCGCTCACCATTTCGTATGACGCCATTGTGCTGGACATCATGCTGCCGGGACGGGATGGCTTGAGCATCTTGCGCGAACTGAGATCAAAATCCAACCACACGCCCGTCTTGTTGCTCTCCGCTCGTGGCCAAGTGGACGAACGAATCGACGGCTTGAACGCCGGCGCGGACGATTATCTTCCGAAGCCGTATGTCCTTGGTGAGCTTGCGGCGCGAGTCCGCGCGCTCACTCGGCGCTCAAGCGGTGAAAGCAGGTCGGTCGTGCTAAAACTGGCCGATTTGAACGTGGACACAGTGACGCGAAAGGTCTTGCGGGCGGGGCAGACCATCGACCTTTCCACACGCGAGTATGCGTTGCTGGAGTACCTTTTGCGCTCCAAAGGCCGGGTCTGCGGGCGAATGCAAATCATGGAGAAAGTCTGGGATTATGATTTCGATCCAGGAACAAACCTCGTGGACGTGTATATCCGGCGTGTCCGCGACAAGATCGACGCTGGTCATGCGAGACCGCTTCTACACACCGTGCGCGGCATCGGTTACGTCATGAAGGAGCAGCAATGACAATTCGCGGGCGTCTCACTGCCTGGTATGCGGGCGTTTTGCTCGCCTCCATAATGCTCATGGCCGGCGTAATGTATTACGAACTGGTCGTCGAACGGCAGGCGACGAGCGCCGCCGGAAAACCGAAAGAGCCGATGGAGGAGGAGGTCGCGGAAGTCATCTTCTTCTATGGCGTCCCTACCGCGCTCTTCACCATTGTCGGCGGTTGGTGGTTGTTGCGCAAGGCGCTCGGTCCGCTGGATCGGTTGACCCGGGCGGCGGAACGAATCCAGGCTGACAACCTGCACGAACCCCTGCCGCGCCCGGAAACGGCGATGAAGTGGACCGGCTTTCTGAAGTGTTGAATGCGACGAATCATCGGCTGGATGACTCTTTCCAACGTATCCGGGAATTCACACTTCATGCCTCGCATGAATTGAAGACACCACTGACGGTGATGCGGAGTGAACTGGAAACCGCTTTGAACGACGAGCCGCTTTCCGTCCTCGAACGTGAGCGCGCCGTCCGTTTGCTGGACGAAATGGAACGGCTCACCCACATCGTGGACAGTCTAACCTTCCTGACCAAGGCCGATGCCGGACAAGTCAAACTGAAAACAGCCACCCTCGCGCTGGATGACCTGATTCGAGAGACAATGGAAGACGCCCAGGCGCTCGCGCAATCGAGTGGGATCGAGATTCGGCTGAGTGAGTGCCAACCGGCAAGCGTGGTTGGGGATCGACGCCGGTTGCGCCAGTTGCTCCTCATTCTGGCGGATAACGCCATCAAGTACAACCAACCCGAGGGCAATGTAAGTCTGACTCTCCGGGCCGAGGCTGGCACCGCCACACTTTCTGTCACCAACACTGGACCGGGAATCCCCACGGAAATGATTGATCGTGTATTTGACCGCTTTTTCAGGTGCGATGCGGCCCACAGCAACGAAGTGGACGGGTGCGGCCTCGGCTTGACCATCGCTCGATGGATTGTTCAGGCGCACGACGGACAGATTCAAATCACGTCGGAGCCGAATCAATTCACCACAGTCACTGTCCGGCTGCGAGCTTCTGCCCAAGCACCAGATGTGGCAGTCCCTGCTCAACCGACGGCAGAGTATCACGTCTGAGGTTGTCGGCCTGTTGCGCAGGCAGCGCGAGCCAGAGTGCTCGGAATTTCCGCTGGGTTGGGTCGGGCAGATTCTTCGATTCCACTCCGCCCACTTTGTGTGTGCCATCATCACTGAGAACCAGAAATCGATTCAGGTCTTCGTTGAAGACAAGCGCCTCCGGGTTGGAATGTTTGAATTCCACATTGGACAATCGCTCCGGCTTGCAACCGGGACCGGCCCAATCGTAGAGCTGGAAGTGCTTTTGAGGGTCGAACGAACCTGCCAGCAGATAGTATTTCCCCCGCCAGTGCCCCATGTCGCGAATACCGTTGCCGTCGAGTTCCAGCAGAATGGGCGATCCAAAGCGTCCCGATGCGCCGCGTACGACTGCTCCGGGGTTTGAGAGCGTTACGATCAACGCCTTTCCTCCCGGAATCGGATTGCGGAATCCGATCATAAGCTGGCCGTCTGGCGTCGCGCACAGACCTTCACAATGTTCAGGCCACCGGGGGATTTTGGTGGAAACAACGCCGCCCGCTCCAGGCCGAACTCGTGGTAGCGCGCATCCAGTGCGAGATCGGCCAGCAGATTCTCATAAGGGTGATCGATCGGCTGCACCGAAGGCACGCCGGTGTTCGTTGTTACCAGGGTTGCGAACAGGCGCCTGCGGTTCGGTGCTGAGCGGCCATTACGGTTCTCACCATGAGATCCGATCCAGAAGATGCGATCCTCCAACCAGGCCGCGCCTTCCAGATCACTTTCCAAGTTCTTTCCAAAGACACGCAGGAAGCCGGAGCAATCCACGGAGCGCACTGGCATCTGGCGAATCCAGCCGGTAAATGCGGATCTGGTTATCCTCGTCGTTACCCACGGCGAGGAAGTTCGTGCCCAACATGACCCCGGCGGAGGCGTCAGCCATCCCGCGAAAGTGTTCGCCCGAATTTTCGAGTTGTACCGGTGCAGCGGATGACTTCAGTTGGAGTCCCGTCGTCGCGGCTGCGATGAGGAGGCAAAGCATTGTTTTCATACACAGTCTGCATTTCGCGGCACTGAGTTGTACCGTCATTGATTCCAGACGAATGCAAGATGACTCCCGGCTGACACGCGCATGACAACGCTGTAATGTGCTCGATGGCCACGGAAAACGACACTGTTCAACATGAGCGGATTGTCATCTCCCATTCAGCAGTTCGTCACTCAAACGTGCCAAATTAAGGGCATGATGACACACGGGAACCACGCTGGAGCAGCGGTGAGAACGGATGATAGTTGTCGGCAGAGCGTAAGGGCTTCTTTTGGTTTCAGACATCGAGGAGCAATCGGAGCATTACCACTGGCCCCCGCAGCGCTCGCCATCATCCTCTCCGCGCCGGAGACGGTGGAAGGTGCCCCGGCGGCGTTGGCGCTGAATGCCGCCGGCTGGATCTGCTTTCTGCTCTACGTGGGAATGCGCTTGTGGGCCACGCTGTTTGTGGGAGGCCGCAAGGACCGCGAGTTGCAGACGGAAGGTCCGTATTCACTGTGCCGAAATCCGCTATATCTCGGCAGCTTCTGCTTCGCTTTGGCCATCGCGTGTTTCCTGAAGAGTACATGGTTCGGACTGGTGCTCGTGTTCGTCTTTCTCGTGTATCTGGTTTTCGTGGTTCAAGCGGAGGAGCATTTTCTGGAACTTAGATTCCAGGAGGACTACCGCAATTACTGTCGGCGCACCCCGCGCTTTTGGCCCAAATGGTCCGGCTTTCGCTCACCCGCCATTGTCCGGGTGGATTTGAAGCTCTTGCGCACCGAGGTCAGACGATTGGCTGGCTCCGCGCTGCTCGTCATCGGGTTGCAACTGGTAATGCAGTTCCACAGCCAGCCGTGGTGGCCTGCATGGCTCCATTTGTGGTGAGTGAAATCGATTCCCCTTTCCATGAAACATCCGAAACCACCACCTGACGAATACATCATGCCGCGCAAACGCACATGGCGCGGCCTTTCCTGCTCAACGCATCGGCCCCCGCCGGTCGTGTTTTGTGTGGTTTGCGGCGCGGTAGGATTGCTTTGGTTGGTGGCACTACGACTTCTCGGCTGCCTGATGGGTTTCCGCCTCCGAAAATGACGGTGTTGTCACTTGCCGTTCAGTCCTGCGTCATCTGGCCCTGCTAAATAATCATCAATCTGTTGTGAACTTCGGGCACCGCATCGTCATTCTCGATTGGAACGAAGGGACTGCGTTTCAAATCATTCTGCACCCAGGCAAATGCGCCTTGGTGGAATCCAAC
>JADJPG010000042.1 GCA_016713365.1 Verrucomicrobiota bacterium
ATATTTACCTGAGGCTTTGCGATTGACGGTGAATAATCTTTTGCGCTCATCCTGACGGAGAGTCAAAGCCTATAGGGACATGCAGTTGATACTGACGGTCAATAGTAAGGAGGTAGCTTTTCGCGCTTGGCTCGCTCGTAATGAGACTCTCGGATTCCATTCGGTCTTTGTTACCGCGTGGAGGTGGAAGTTCTTCCAAGAGGTTCGGAAGCTCCTTCGGATAACCAAGCAAACAGCGATAAGACTCGCTGTCTATAGCCAAATCGGCACGCAATCCGAGGAGTAATTGCCGCAATTCATTGTAATCTTCCGCATCCAAGCCCAACGTCTCAATCAGCGTAACCCCGTCATCACTGTTTTTGACGGGATGAATTTCACCGCTGGCATTCACTTCGACGCAGCTTCCGTGGAACTACCTTACAAGGATCGGGCGCGAAATAGGCGGCCTTTGACCGATTGCGGTATTGCACGAGTAAACCAAGTTCTCGTAGTCAGTATTTCCGTCAGGATGAATTGACTTAGGAACGAAGTGGATCAATTTCCACAATCAATGGCCAATCAACGTCCCCCATGTTTCTCTACGCAAGCGAAGACACAGGTGAACGTGAATTCATCGCGAAGCCAGTTGCGGTAAAGTCCATATTTCGGATACCCCATCGGACCGTGCTTTCGCACGTGCGGCTTCGATGGATAAACGAATGGGTAGTTGTCGCTCACGCCATTGCCCATGCACCTTCCTCCTTGAGTCGTTTGCTAATTGCTTTGATCTCTGCCGTTGGCAGCGGCGCTGATAAAGACGACGGTGCAGCATCAGCAGTCGTTGTAACTGCTTGAATTCTTTTTCCTCCTCGCTGGTGCGACTGCCGGTTTTCATGCGCTTTTCAATGAGCTTGCAGCGGCGAGCTTCCGCGGCATCCCATTCGTCTGTGATGCGAAGGAATTCGTCCAGCGTCAGCACATCTCGGAATTCGCGTGGGATGTAGCGCGTTTGTTCAAACGGCACGCCGACGCGCGGCACACCGTCGAAGGCATCGAAGTTCCCGCTCAGTAGTGGCGGCAGCGCACGAAGACGCAACTCCAGCATCACGCGCCAGTGCAACACTCGCAACCGTTCCCCTTCGCGTCGGCGATTTCCTCATCATGGGCTGACCGGGAAGACCAAGGTGCATTGGTTGCTGGCTGCCTGCTTCGCTAGTTTGCTTTGTCGGGCCTGATTTGGTTTTGCCGAAGGCTGCTGGTAAGCGGCGGTGGGCTCTTACTGGCAACATCGAGATGAAAGTGCGAACACAGGCCTTCAATGAGGTTGGATCGCAAGAACTCAAATCTAGCACAGGCATTGGAGCGCAGAACGAGCTGTTGTGTGACGTTTTGTACCAAACGAAAGGGTAGAGGTTCACCAACAGGTGGTGCAAATAGCCCAGAGCTTCCGAGGAAAGAAGCGCCGAGCGGACTACGAGAGAAAGTCACTTGTGACCGGATGTCCAGTAAGTCATTAAATGCCTTCAAACGCCAAACCACGTCACGGTCAACAGGCGCGTAATTGAGGATAATTTGTGGAACGCCGTGTCGTCATTGCCTGCCAACGGTCGACGAATGGTTTTGTCTAGGTACAGCCCACCAAGTTGTTGGAAGTAAATGGGTGCTGGGAGAATCGTCCACACTCGCAAAGCCTTCATGAAGTCCGGGAAGTTTTTCCCGTGATTCGGTGACAGCACCTTTTGGAAATTTGGGGTCGTCTTTCGATCGATGTTCGAAGCCCTTCCCCAATCGATGCAAAGTCTCGAAAGTGTTTAAGTCGATCGCAATTACACCAGACTTGGCGCGCATCCACGGCACGACAAACCGCCCCTTGTTTGCGGACGACGACCAGTCTCCATCCGCACCATGTCTCTCAAGTCTCATATCGCTCCGGAAATCCACCATCTTTGATTCTCGCTCACGGCAAAGCGGATACCACTTTCGCTGTGACCGTGGCCTTCACCCTTCGTGTTTGACCATGCGCGATGCCCGTCTCGACGCTGGCAAACTTGAACATCCGATCCGGGGAACACGCTGATTTCCCTTGATCTTCCATTCGGCGACCTAATTGCCGCCGGACATCCGCACGCCGCGCGGCGAGTTCGTTGACCGGCAGCACGAATCCGAACACCGCGCGGTTTGGCGCTGGCACAGTGCGCTGGAGATTTTGCAGCCTGTTCACTTTCAAACGGCGGATTGGCGAGCTCCACCGAGGCCGGATTTCGTTTTCGTTGGCGGAGTGTCGACCCCGCGAACATGTCACCGTCGTTGCACCCCAGCCGTTTTCGTTTTGGAATATCGGCGAGCGTGAGAGCCGGAGCGGGCAATCTCACAGCGCGAAGGAATCGCTATCGCAGCCGCGCAGATGGTCTCTGTGAAAATCGTGACGCTTGTTTGGGTCGTCGGCAATGCTGGCGGGGAAACATATCGCTCACGAGCCGGAGTGCACCGGAAAGAGGGTGCATGGCCGCAGGCTGGCTCAAAAATGTGGTAACGTTTGTGGCCCAACTCCTCCTATCCAGCCTCGATCCGGGCCAACATATAGTCCACAAGATAAGTCGGGGGTGCGATGCGTGCCGAGAAGCTTGCGCGTCGTGGGACTAATGAGTGCCTCCTCGTAAAGCACGCCAAGCGTCTCGGCACTGATGTTGCCGAAAATGCGGGGGAGTGCAGCAACAAGCCGCGCGGCTTCCTGCAAAGCGCGCAGGCGACCGTTGATTCTGGGCGGATTCGGATTGTTGCGGTCGTAGTGATATGCGATGCGCGAAGACGGTTCGCACGTCACCAAAGTCAAGATTGATGAACCGGGGGACACGCTGTCGTGAAGCGGTTGGCGGCAAGCAACAGAAATTCGTCTTTGTCAACCAATGCGCTTCTCCGTCTTTATCCGGGACGGATTTCCAGTCTAGGAAATCCATCGTTGTGGCCACCATGCGCTCGAAAAGATTCCGCAAACGCAGGCCTGCGTCGCGCTCTAGCATTGGGAGTAAATCGGCGTCCACGAAATCAAGTTGCTGGCCCTCGCCGGCGCGTTGCCAACTTTTGGCGCGGAAGATTCTGCTGGGGGCAAAACTGATCACGGTGCTGGCGAAAATAGTTTTCGACTTCGCTCGTTTTGAGAGCTTGCCGGTGAATTGGTTGTTCGCGGGTTTGCTTCCAAACATTCCAACGGTCATCGCCCGCGACAAAAAATAGCGACGCGCCGATGTCACGGCAGGCTGCAACGTCGTCAGACTGAGATAACCCGGCGGGAAGCGACGACGACACAGGCGGATTCGAGTGTCGAGCGGACGATGAGCAAACCCAACCAACCCTTGTCGCTCACCGTAGCGGAGCGTCATCGCGCACGAGATCGTCGCGATAATAGCAAATCCGCAGGCATTTGCGGGCCAAGGTGTCGTTTAAGGCTGAAAGTCGAATTGGCGGTGGCACTGACATGATCATTTCTATCGTTTTGCCTGCAAATCACGAGCAAGGAAACACGGATGGCAGTTGGTATCATGCCTCACCAAACTATAATCGTAATCTGGATCAAGTATGCTCACCGCACGCATTATGTTTTTGTCCGTCAGCATTTGCGAACAAGATTTGCACGAGCGGAAGGACAAATACGGTCCAAGTGAGAACATTGCAATCAGGAATAGCTGTTGTCGGTTTCGTGGGCGAAGGAGAAGCCCGGGTCGCCCATGAGCAGGGCGTCGATGTCGAGCTGTTCACGGAGGCCGTCCACGGGAACGAGATCGAGGCCGAGATCGAACTCAGCGAGGTCGAGCACCATCACGGGCAAGCTGCGGCCGGCCGGGTGGGCGGCTCTGAGCCGGTCGGCTTTCTGCCAGATTTCCTCCTAGATAAATGGCGCTTTGAATCGGCGCGGATCGGTCACGGATGGCGGGCGCGGTTGATCATTTCGAGCAGTTTTTCCAGGTCTTCACGGGAATGCCTCTGACCGGAGAGGGTGCGAAAGAAGACAGGAAGCTGAGAGACGAGTTCTTGATCCTTGAGCACGTAATCCGGGATGCGCCCGGCGTCCACCGCGGCGAGGTCGAAGAATTTCAGCCAGTCTTCAGGAGCCTTGCTTGAGGCCGAGTTGTTTCGCCCAGGTGCGGAGCGTGTCCTCGTCGCGAGGAGGGGCGAGGACTTCTCGTTCGATCTTGCTCCAGTTGCTGGGGTCGTGGCCGTGCTCCTGGCAGAATTCGCGCAATCCGAGCCGCCGTCGCGCTCGAAGTTCCTTGATGAAGGGTCCAAACATAGCAGTTTCGTCTGTGGTGGCATAAATACCACGACGGTTGAGGTTTTCAAGGCGATTTTCGACTCCTCGGCCTCTCCTCGTTCGAGGAGGAGAGGAGAAGATTCTTTTGGAACGTGAACCCAGGGCGTCGCTCTCAGATTCGCTTTGCCCTGGGCTATTATCTGTCGAGCTTTCAGCCCTTTCAGTTTGAGCCTCGTTGCCTCGGCTGCGTTTGAGTTGCAGCGCGGTGGTTGGTCCGCTTTTTCTGGGGGGCACTGGCTCAGACCACCGTGATCTTCGACAGGTCTTCCTTCGGCTTGGGCCATTTCATTTTCAGATTTTCCATGGCCTGAACGGTCGTCCGGGCGATGATGTAATCGCGATACCAGTTGCGGTCGGCCGGCACGAGGTGCCAGCGGGCGTGCGCGTGGCTGGTGGCGTTGAGCATGTCCTGGTAGGCCGTGATGTAGTCGTCCCAGCGCTGGCGGGTCTTGAGATCGGCGTGGGAAAATTTCCAGTTCTTCTCCGGGTTGGCGAGGCGTTCGCGGAACCGTTCGGCCTGTTCTTCCTTGCCGAGGTGCAGATAGAACTTGAGCAGCACGACGTTGTTTTCCACGAGCATCTTCTCGAAGTCCACGATCTGTTCGTAGCGCCGGGACCAGACGGCGCGCGGGACGATTTTCAGGACGCGCTCGGCCAGCACGGCTTCGTAGTGAGAGCGATTGGAGACGCCGATGTTTCCATAACGCGGCACGGCCTTGTGATGGCGCCAGAGAAAATCGTGGGCGCGTTCCTCCTCGGAGGGGACTTTGAAATTCGCGGTTTCGACGCCGGCGGGATTGACGGATTCCAGGACGCGACGGACGGAGCCGTCCTTGCCGCTGGCGTCCATGCCCTGGAACATCAGGAGCACGGCGTGCCGGGAGTTGGCGTAGAGCAATTGCTGCAGCTCGCCGATGCGCCTGCCGTATTCAGCGGTCTTTTCCTTGGTCTTCTCCTTGTCGAGGCCCGCGCAGTAATCGGAATCGAAATCCCGGAGGCGGATTTTCCCCTGAATGATGGTCGGCTGCTTTTTCACGTCCCCACCCAACCACAACCCGGTGTCGTGGGCAATGCCCGCCCTGAGATCAGGTGCGATTGAAAGTGCCGGGCATAACGGGTCCAAGAGTGCGCGCCGCCTCCCTCTCCCTCAACGGGGAGAGGGAATGAGGGTGAGGGGTGATGCCGGCCGCGATCCCGGTCTGGCGAAACAGGCGTCAGGTGGTCTCACCCCTCACCCCGGCCCTCTCCCCGTTGAGGGGAGAGGGAGGTCCGGCTCTTCCTATTACAGCCGCTCAGCCAGGCTCTTACCCCAAGGCTTTCCTCGGCGATGGGAGCGCGGAGGAGCGCGGCGAAGACGACGAAAGGTTCCAGCGAGCGATAGCGGCGGTCAGTCGGGTTCTGTCCGGTGCGTGAGGAGTGCCAGGGACTGCGAGGTCGGTGCCCGGCACCGCGAGCACGGTTCCACGCGCTGCAAGGTCGGTGCGGGGTGCTGCGAGGTGGGTTCCAGGAACTGCGAGCTGGAGTATTTTTCCTGCGAGATCGGTCCGGGGCGTGGCGAGGGGAGTTCTTTTCCCGGTGAGCAGGGCGCGGTGGGGTATGGGTTGGAAGATATTTCCCGGGAGATGGATTCTGGCTGCGGTGAGGGGAGTGCGGTGGCGGTTTCAAATCCTATCGTCGTCGATCGGGGCATCTGGTATCGATTTCGCCATGAACATCGTCCTGCTCGAACCGGAGATCCCGCCGAACACGGGGAACGTGGCGCGTTTGTGCGCGGCGACGCGGACGACGTTGCATCTGATCGAGCCGTTCGGTTTCAAGCTGGACGACAAGCAGCTGAAGCGCGCGGGGATGGATTACTGGGAGCAGGTGGAGTGGAAGCGGTGGGCGGGTTGGACAGAGTTTCAGGCAAGTCTTCCGGCGGGCGCGAGGCTGTGGTTCATCGAGTCGGGTGGGCCGAAGCACTACGCGGAGGTGAGCTATTCTCCCGGGGATTATCTGGTGTTCGGGCGTGAGACGGCGGGTTTGCCAAAGGCGTTGCTGGAGGGGAATCGCGAGCAGTGGCTGCGCATCCCGATGTTTAATACGGCGTCGCGTTCGCTGAATCTCTCGAACTGCGTGGCGCTCGTTTTGTTCGAGGCGCTGCGGCAGCAGAGTTTTGCGGGTGAGGAATGACCAGCGCGAATTCGAGTGTTAGAAGTAGCTGAGCCACGGATCTTTCCGTCGACGTTTCAGATCGGCGAACCATTGGCAGGCGGGATAGAGGATGATGATGACCGCAGCCCAGGCGAGGTAGACGACGGCGAGATCGAAGCCGGCGTCCGGAGGCGGCTGGGCGGGTTCGATGCCGTAGAGCCAGTCGGCGCGATCGAAGCGGATCAGGTTCACGGCGATGGCGAGGCCGTGGATGAGCGGAAGGTGCAGAAGGTAATAGAACAGCGGCACGCGGCCGATGACGAGGAGCGGCTTGAGAAACTCCGGCTTCTTCAGGTCGAGCCATGCGAGGAGCATGGCGGCGGGCCCCAGGGTCATCAGCAGGTAGCAGAGCGACGGCGGATACTTGGTGCAGTCGAGCATGGAGAGCAGGGTGCGGAAGCCGGTGGGTTGCGAGGTCCAGGCTTTGGCGTCGCCGTAGAGATTCGTGAAGCGAAGGAGAACGAACACGACCACAAGATTGATCCCGACGCGCAGGAGCCAGTGCTGGCGGATGTCCGGAGCTTTCTGCATGACGGAACCGAAGGCGTAGCCGGTGGCCATGACGCCGATCCAGGGGAGAATGGGATAGCCGGCGCCGAACTTGAATCCGTTCGCCAGTTCGATGTCGCCGCCTTCGTGGATGATTTGCCAGAGCCAGCCGAGTGAGCCGAAGGATTCCGGCGTCAGGAAATCGAGAGCGTTGTGAAGAACGATGATGGCGATGCCTGCCGTGGCGACGGCCCATTGCGGAAGGTGGATGAGAGCGGCGAGCGCGATCATGGACCAGCCAATGACCCAGATGACGAGGCCCCAGTGTTCCTTCAAGTTGATGGCAAAGGACCATCCGGCCCAATGAACCCAGGTGAGTTCGAGAGCGATGAGCCAGAGCCCACGGGTGACGAGGAACCAGGAGAGTTCGCGCTTTGATTTGCCGCGCGTGCCGGAGAGGAAGGCGCCGGTGCCGGCGAGGAAGACAAAGACGGGCGCGCAGAAGTGGGTGATCCAACGGGTGAAGAAAAGCGCGATGCTGCCGTCGGTGGCGTTGAGCGGCTGGACTTCCTGGTACACCGCGTTGTGGAAAAAGTCCCGCGTGTGATCGAGCGCCATGAGCACCATGACGAATCCGCGAAGGACATCGATGGAATCGACCCGGGATGACTTGGTCTCGACGGGAGGCATTGGCTACCGGAGCCGGAATGAAGGCTGATTCACGTGCCTTCTATTGTCAGGCGATGCTGGTGATGTCGAACACTTATTCTCGCGCGGAATGCTGCGGGAGAAGGGCGTTCCCGAGATTGCATTTTTGGAGTGAGACCGCTTAGCTCTCGCCTTCATGCAAACTGTTCCTGGTTTCTCTGGTTACGTTGAATTCTCAGCTGGGTTTGCCCCGCGCCCGGCCATTACCCATGTGCTGTTCGATTTCGACGGCACGCTGTCGCTGGTGCGAGAGGGTTGGCCGGAGGTAATGGTGCCGATGTTTGTGGAGATGTTGCCAAAGGTGGCCAGCGAGACGGATGAACAACGCCGACAGATGTGCCTGGATGACATCATGCGCCTGAACGGCAAGCAGACCATTTACCAGATGATTCAACTGGCGGAGCGCATCAAGGAACGTGGCGGCACGCCGAAGGAGCCGCTCTGGGTACAAACACGAGTATCTGCGCCGGTTGGATGAGCGGATTGCTGGACGGAAGGAAGCGATTAAGTCCGGGAAACTGACTCGGGACTCGCTGCTGGTGCACGGTTCACGAGCGCTTTTGGACGGATTGCAACGGCGCGGTTTGCAGCTTTACCTTGCCAGCGGCACGGATGAGCTCTTTGTGAAGGAGGAGGCGGCCCTGCTTGATGTGGCGCGTTACTTCGGACAGCACATCTACGGCGCTCAGGATAACTACCAGAATTTTTCCAAGAAGATGGTCATCGAGCGGATTCTCCGTGAGAACAACATTCCGGGCGCCCAACTGCTGGCGTTCGGTGACGGTTACGTTGAGATCCAGAACACGAAGGAAGTGGGAGGATTGCCGGTGGCCGTGGCGAGTGACGAGGCGAACAACGGTTCCGGTAAAGTGGACGCCTGGAAACGGGAACGTTTAGTGGGCGTGGGGGCGGACGTGGTCGTCCCGGATTATCGCGATGCCGAGGCGCTGTTGATGAAGATTCTGGGCCGGTGATTGGTGAAGCGGAGTGAGGAAGCTTTCCGTTAGTGAGTTGAAAAGAAAACGCCGGGCCGAGGAAGCTTAGGCGTTCCTCAGCCCGGCGAGTTTCCTGGCGTCTGTTGATTGGCAGTTAAGCTCTACTCCGCTTCCCTTCCCAAGCGGGATTACCCTCCACCAGATGGCAGCACCCAACGCTGAAGGGAGCTGCTGTGGTGTCCGAAATCGGTTTCCCCACCTTACCGTTCCGGACCAGATCGGCTTGCTGCTCCTTGGATTTCTACGAGCAAACGATCACAGGCTTTCACTGTTTAATTGCTCAGTCGAGGGGCGGATCTAACAGAAATCTTTGACTATTTTTATCGGCGAAGCGGGCGGAGTAAGTCCGGATGTGGGTCAAATCTCTCTCTTACGCGCACGAAACCAATGAGTTGCGTGCTAAATGAGTTTCTTTTCCAGGGCCGATACTTCGTGTCGAATCATCGGGGAGATGCGCAGTTTTGCCATGTAGACCTGGGCGGAGCTGACGTTGAGCATGCGCGTCACCTGATCCATGGGCAAATGCTGGGTGACGTAGAGGTCAAACATCTGGAACTGCTTGGGTTTCACCTTCCGTCGAACGCGGTCCATGGCAATCTGCACGATGTTCTGGCGCCATTCCTGATCCCACTGTTCCTCCAAACCGGGCGTTGGATCGGCGTAGCTGCTCAGGCTTTCCATCGAATCGCTGCCAGCTTCGGGCGACGATGTTGGTGTGGAGAGTCTTTTGGTCAGTTGTTTCCCGATCGCCCGGCGGGTGATGGTAAAAAGCCAGCTCTTAAAGGAGCCAACAGCCCGGTTGTAATTGAAATCGGGCATCTGCCGGGCCACGGCAAACATCGTCTCCTGAACCACTTCCTCGGCTTCAGATCGAGTCAGGCCGCGCTTGAGGCCCAGTCCAAGTATCGAACGATTGTAGGATTTGAAGAACTCGTCCCAGCTGGCGGCATCATCCCATTCCTTGAGCCGGACGAGCAGGCTGCTGCGCGTGGGCAGAAACGCGTTTGATTCTTCTTGGACGGTGATCATGGTCTGGACCTTACAATCATGTATTGCGCCCGGGAGGGTGCGATCTAACAAAAAGTTTTAATTATTCCGCAGGCAGGCGGGTGACTGTCTGGCTACGAATGAGTTTCGTTTGGATCTCCGTCTTGATGGCGAGCAGTTCCTTGTTGCCCGGGTCCAACTTGAGCGCGTGCGCGAGGTGCCACGCCGCCAGTTGCAGAAGTCTCGAGCTGGGTGCGCCCTCGTCTTCGCTGTAGAGCTTGGCGAGTCGACCGTGTGCCAGGGCATTGGTGGGCGCGAGGAACAAGGCATCGCGCAGGTCAGCCACGGTGTTCATCTCGATTTTGCGCCGGGCGTATTCCGCCACGGTAACCTTGGCGCGCGGAGAGATGGTCCGCTTGTCGGTGTCCTGCAGGAACCATGTGGCCCATCGGGCGTAGAAGCCGCGAATACTCCGCAGGTTCATCTGCCGCCGAAGTTCAAAAAACTTCCGAGGCGAAGTTCGCTCGAGTTTGCCGCCCGGACCCAGACGCTGCCCGGCGACCGCTTCGCCCAAATCCGCCAGCCACGGAGGAGCCGGGTAGACCGGTGCGAGCAGTTCGTAGACGGTCACGTCGCCCTTTTTTGGCACGACCATCAACAGTTCTCCGTCGGGGGAAAATGACGCGGAGACGATCTCGCTGGAATGCTTGAATCCGTCATTGAGCGCGATCCCGGTGGTCGCGTCCCAGAGGCGGACGATGCCGTCATCAGCCCCGGTGATCGCGTAATTGCTGGTGGGGCTGAAGGAGGCCACCCTCGCCGGACCTTCATGACGGAGGAGTTCTGAAAGTGGTGCGCCGGTCTTCGCATCCCAGATGCGCGCGGTCCAGTCCATCGATGTGGTGATCACCTTGGTGCCGTCCGCGCTGAAGTGCGCGGTTTTGATATCGCTGTCGTGAGTGAGCGGTACCGTGACGGTTTCGCCGGAAGCGATGTCCCAAATGATGGCCGATCGGTCGATCGACGAGGTCAGAACCGTCGTGCTGTCCGGGCTGAACTCCGCATACGTCACCCAGTGGTCATGCTTAAACTCGGCGATCGCTTCTTCCGTGGCGATGTTCCAGACGGTGGCAGACTTGTTCCGGGATGCGGTGACCACCATGGTGTTGTCGGGACTGAACTTGGCGTTGGACAGGTCTCCCGGTGGGGCCTCCTTTAAGTTGTTGGACGGATCTTTCGGCGGGAATTGCTTCAATCGTGCGCCAGTCTGCGCGTCCCAAATGATCGCGGTTCCGTCGGCGGACGCGGTCAGAATACGGCTATTGTCAGCGCTGAACTCCGCGGAGGTAATCTCTTCCTGATGTACAATGGGAACGCCGATTCTGGTCCGTGTCTCAAGATCCCAAACCACCGCGTCGTTCTGGTGAACCGCGACCAGTTTCTGGCCGTTGCTGCTAAACGCCAGAAGGCGGACTTCGTGATCGTGGGGCAGCACCTCCTCCTTGCCTTGATAGTTGGCGCGCAACCAAAGGCGGACCGCACCGCTCCGGCAGGCGACGGCGATCCACCGCCCGTCCGGGCTGAATTCAGCCGCGCTCGCCTGATCACGGGTCAGCAACGGCAGGCCGCGTGCACCCTGGGTGGCAACATCCCAAATCCAGACTTCTTCGCCGCCCGCAGCTGAAACGGACGATGCGATCGCCCTGCCGCTGTGACTGAACGAGGCATGGATCACTTCAGTCGGATGCCGCATCGGTTCGACGATCGGCTCGGTTGTTTCAGCGTCCCAAATACGAGTGGTGTTGTCCTCAGAAGCTGTGACGACGCGCTGGCCATCAGGAGAAAAACATGCCTGACGAATCCAGTTTCGGTGTTTAAGCGCTTTCCCAATCTGCTTTCCCGTCGCCACGTCCCAAATCACGGCGGTCAAATCCTCCGAGGCCGTCACCACCTTGGTTCCGTCCGGGCTGAAGTTCACGTCTACGACGCAATTCTTGTGCGGAAAAATCGCAAGCAACGCGCCGGTGGACGCATCCCAAAGACGGCCTTCGTGATCGTCGCTCGCCGTGGCAATGAGTTTGCCATCGGGACTGTACTGCACCTTCCAGACGATCGCCTTGTGCCGCAGCACCACGTCGATCGCCTTTCCCGAAGGGACTTCCCACATGCGAACATCGCCGTTGCGCAAGCCGGCGGCCAACCTGGAGCTGTCTGGAGAGAAGGATGCGCTGCGCACCGAGGACCTGTTGTGGATATCGGCCCCCACTTGGCGGCCGGTGTTAACCTCCCAGAGTCGCGTAGTTCCTTCCGTGCCCGCCGAGATCATCCACTTCTGGTTTGGGCTGAATTGGACGGAAGCCACGCGATTGGTGGTCGGGGCCATCAGTGGAACGGTCGGCTGAAGCGTGGATGAATTGATTATCGCCGAGTAACCCAAGCCCGCGACAGCGGCCAGCTTGCCGTCCGGACTTAAGTCAATCCAACTGATTCTACCATCCAGAAACTTGTTCGATACCAGCAGGTGCCCGGTGGTTGCGTTCCAAGTTTGCAAAACTCCGTCATACGTCGCTGTCAGTACCTCCGAGTCGTCGCGATTGAAGATCGCCAGGCGAGGTCGTCCGGCCGTTTGAATCGGTTCGGTCCGCGGTAGCGTAAAGTTTCGCCACGTCAGAGCGGCGAGTAGTCGCTCCACTGCCACCTTGTTGGTTGGGTTCTCGCGAACCAGATGGGCCAGCACGGCCAGCGCTGTGCTCGAATCGTCGCGCCGGAAATTATTTTCCGAAGTGGCCAGCTGTAGCGATTCAACCGTAGTGAGCGCTTTGCGCTCCGCCTGTTGTGCACGCTGGAACTGGCGGTATGAGCCGAAATACGCGACGATGGCGATCAGGGCCGCACCTGCAGTGATCAGGCTCACCTTGCGCGCCAGAGCGGTGCGTTGTTCGAGCAACCGGAGTTTCCGCACCGAACGCCCGCCTTGAAGGAAGAGAAGTTCACGCCGCAGTTCATCCGCGGAGCTGTAACGATTCTCAGGCTTCGGATCGCAAGCGCGGAGGAGGACTTCGTTCAGTTCGGCAAACTCCGCAATTGCGTCCTCGGAATCTGCGGCGAGCGGGGGCAGCTTCGGAAACTCCATCCGATCCAAGCCGGTGGCCATTTCGTAAAGCAGCTTCCCGAAGCTGTAGATGTCGGCCTGAACGGTTCCTGGTCCCTCCGGTGCGACAAATCCCTCGGTCCCTACGAATGAGCATTCCTCCGAGGCACTGGCCAGCAGGCCGATGTCCGCGAGCTTGGGCTGGCCGTCTACGAAAATGACGTTCGAGGGCTTGATGTCGCGATGAACCAAATCGCTGTCATGAAGCTGGGAGAGCGCTGCCGCCAGGCGCGCGGCAATATCGAGACACCTGCTGACCGGCAGCCGCCCGGAGTTCTTGTGCAGATCACGAAGCGTCTTCGGCTTGTAGGAGCTGGGAGAATCCGAGGTGCCCAGCTGGACACCGCTTTGGATGTCATCCGCCAGCTCCATGACGTAGTACAGGCATTCTCCGGACGGCACCAACCCAACGTGCAGCACGTCCACCAAGCCTTCGTGTCCGCGCGAGATTTTCTCGTAGCGCTTGATCCCATCAAGCTCGCGTTCATAGGAGCGGCCCTGTTCGAGATTTCCCCTCCAGACGATCTTCACCGCGCGGTACGTCCCCAAGACACCTCGCGCCAACCACACTTCGCCGTACGCACCCCTGCCGATTCGCCGAAGTAAATCGTGGTCCGGAATCCGGACTGGCGGGTTGGTGTCGGAGTTATTCGGGTTTGACGGGCGTGACGGCATGCGGGGCGTCTATTACTCGTAAGGTTAGCGGTTTTGCCGCCGTGGCTCAATCACAAACCTAGCCATGTTCCGCAACTCAATTTGACGATACTCGCGTTCCCCTCATGGCGGGGGCGACATTTCGGTGGACACATTGCCGGGCATCCAACAAGACTCGCGTCATCGAATCATGCCTATACGTTCACTAGTCCTCGTCGCTTTTCTAAGTCTTGCGGTTGTTCTTCTCGGTGCCGGTTGCGCGTGGGTTCCCCAGACCGCGCGGATTCAGGTTTCGCCCACGGTGGCGCCCTCGACGGAAGGACGCGGAGTGAAGTTCGCCGTGGAAGTCCTGGACCGACGGTTGACGACGAAGCTCGGGCATCGCGGCGTGGATTCGGAGAACGCAGCGATTACCTCCGAGCAGAATATCGCCGTGCTGGTGCGGGACGCGTTGGTGGCTGGTTATGTGAAGAAGGGATTTAACGCGGTTGCCCATGAGGGCGAGCCGGGACGGGTGTTGACGGTAGAATTGAGTAAGCTGGAGTACACGACAGACATGGTTTATTGGAAGGGGATAGTGATGACGGAGGCGGTGCTGAACGCCACGACGTTCAAGAGCGGCGTTCGCTTCCAGCAGATTTACTTGGGGCGACGGAAGGAGACGACGATTGAAGCGCCGCGGGCGAAGACAAACGAGCGTTTGTTGAACGAGGCGATCACCGAGGCGACGAAGAGCTTATTGGAAGACCCGAACTTGCTCCGGTTTCTGGCGGAATGATGACGCGGCCAGGTTACCGCGTGAAGAGCAGCGTCATGATCTGCGCGGCGAGAATGCGCAGGAGCATCGTGAGCGGATAAACGGTCGCGTAGGCTACGGAGGGAGCGTCGGACTTGCTGATGGCGTTGGCGAAGGCGAGCGCGGGCGGATCGGTCATGCTGCCCGCCATCATCCCGCTCAGTGTCATGTAGTTTAGTTTCATCACCATGCGGCCCACACAGGCGATGACCAACAGAGGAATCATCGAGATGGCGATGGCGCCGAGCATCCACCACAGGCCTTGGGGCGTGAATACCGTGTGGAAGAATTCCTTGCCGGCCTTCAATCCCACGCAGGCGAGGAACAGGGTGATGCCGAGTTCGCGGAATGCGAGATTCGCGCTGGCGGGCATGTGCCAGACGAGCGGTCCGATGTGACCGAGGCGACCGAGCAATATGGCGAGCACGAGCGGCCCGCCAGCGAGGCCGAGCTTCACCGGGACGGGCAGGCCGGGGAAGGAGACGGGCAGTGTGCCGGCGAGAATTCCGAGGGCAATGCCGACGAAGATGGGAACGAACTGCGTTTCGTTCAGCGCCTTGAGCGAGTTGCCGAGGGCGGCAGAGGCGTTGCGCAAGCCTTCGTCGTCGCCGACGACGTGAGCACGTCGCCGAATTGGAGTCGCAAATCCGGCACGGCGGTCATCTCGATATCCGCGCGGCTGACGCGGGTGATGGCGACGCCGTAAAGGTGATCGAGCCCGAGTTCGGCGAGTGTTTTACCTAGGACGTTCTTGTGGGTCACCACAATCTTGCGATGGGCGATGATGCCAGGAGACTTGAGGAGATCGACTTCGCTGGCGCTGCCGACGACCCGCGCAAACTGTTCCAGGCCGCGCCATGTGCCGACGACCAGCAGGATGTCGCCGACATGCAACACGGCGTCGTCCGTGGCCGTGATGACAGTCTTCTGGCCGTCGCGTCGGATGCGGGAGATCGCGACGCCGGTTTCACGACGGCCCGGTATCTCGCCGACGGCAACGCCTTCGAGGTTCCTGTTTTCGACGACGAGATTCAGGCGGCCGAGCGGTTCGATGCCGCGTTGTTGTTCCGCGCGGAAGAGTTCCGCTTCGCGGGCCGGATCGATGCGGAAGAGCGAGCGAACGATCAGAAGCGATCCGATAATCCCGACGATGCCGATGGGGTAACTGACCGCGTAGGCGAGAGCGGGCAGGGCGGTTTTTGCTGGCGGAATATTGCCGAGAGTGGCGAGTGTTTGCTGGGCCGCGCCGAGCGTTATGGCGTGTTCGTCGTGGCGCCGGAGAACAATCCCAGCGCAGCGATGAAGTCATAACCGTGCAGCCACGCGCCCAGTGCCGTCACGCCGGCACCTCCGAGAACGACGGTAGTGGCAAGGGCATTCAGCCGGACGCCGTGGCGTCGAAAGGAGGCGAAGAACCCCGGCCCGAGTTGGAGGCCGATGGTGAAGACGAAGAGCACGAGCCCGAACTCGCGGACGAATTCCAGAATACGATGCTCGATCTCCTGTCCGAAGTGGCCGAAGACGATGCCCGCAAACAGAACGCCCGCTGTGCCGAGCTTCACCCCGCGCCAGCGCACGCCGCCAAGGGTGAGTCCAGTCAACGCCACCAAGCAAAGGATCAACAACGCATGCGCGACCGGTTGTGTTGCGCCAAGGTGATTGAGCCAGTTCATGAGTGCGGCATGGCCGCGATGGGAATCAACTTATCGCCTTTTTGATCAGCGCGAGTAGTTCGTTGTATTCATCGACCGCGGGGAATTGCGGAAATTGTTGCTTGATGCTGTCCGGTGCGTGAAAGAGGAAGCCCGCGTGGGCTTCGCCGAGCATGGCGGTGTCGTTGAAGGAATCGCCGGCGGAGATGACGTGGTAATTCATCGCCTTCAATGCGGCGACGGCCTTCTTCTTTTGGTCGGCGATGCGGATTTGGTAATTGGTGATGCGGTCGTTCTCCACGATCAGGCGGTGGCAGAGCAGGGTGGGCCAGTTGAGCTGCTGCATGAGCGGTTTGGCGAACTGCTCGAACGTGTCGGAGAGAATCAGCACCTGCGTGATGGAGCGCAGTTCGTCGAGGAACTCCTTGCCGCCATCAAGCGGTCGGAGTGTGCCGATCACTTGCTGAATGTCCGACAGTTTGAGGCCGTGCGCATCGAGGATCTTCAGGCGGCCCTGCATGAGCTTGTCATAATCGGGCTCGTCGCGCGTGGTGCGGCGGAGTTCCTTGATGCCGGTTTTTTCAGCGACGGCGATCCAGATTTCAGGAACGAGCACGCCTTCCAAATCCAATGTGACGATTGACTGTTTCACGGGCGCGGAGTGTTCCAAGATTTCCTTTGCGTGTCGAGTGTGCCGCTGCTTCCCTCGGCGCGTTGATGAATTCCGTCTCGATCAAAGTGCCGGCCTCGACGTCGAATCTCGGTTCCGGATTCGACACGCTCGGGCTCGCGGTGAAGCTCTACAACGTGATTCGTGTGGAGCGAATCGCGGCTTCACGCATCGAGTTTGACTGGGAGCTGCCGGCGGACGATCGACGCTGGTTCTGCGAGGCGTTGGGAGCAGCTTCGAAGATTTTCTTTCGGTCCGCGAAGGTGAAATCGTTTGGGGTGAGAGTGGGATTGAAGGCGGATGTTCCCATGGCGCGCGGACTCGGCGCGAGCGCGACGATTCGCGTGGGATTCATCGCGGCGTTGAACGAACTGGCGGGCACTCAATTGTCGCGCGCCGCGTTGTTGGAGCTCGCAACGGAGCTGGAAGGGCATCCGGATAACGCATCGCCCGCTATATTTGGTGGCTTCACGGTTTCCGGGCGAATCGGAAAATCGGTGCGATGCCTGTCGGTTCCGGTGAGTTCGAAACTCCGGTGCGTGACCTTGATTCCGAAGTTCGGCATCAGCACGGAGGTGGCGCGAAAGCTTCTGCCGGCGAAGTACTCGAAAGCTGATGCCGCGCACGCCTTGAACCGAGCGGCGCTCATCACGGCGGCGTTTGCGAGTCGGAGATACGAAATGCTGCGTGGCTTGTTTGATGACCGCGTGCATCAGCCGTATCGGGAGAAGTTGCTGCCGCAGCTTTCCAGGGTGATCGCTGCGGGAGAACGGGCTGGCGCGCTGGGCGGATTCTTGAGTGGCTCTGGATCTTCCATCATGTGTCTCACCATCGATAAGCCCTTGGCGGTGGCGCGTGCGATGCACAAGGCGTTGCCGGATTCTGCGGTGACGATTCTGACACCGGATGTGAAAGGTTTTCAGGTGCTGCCTACGAAGTGAACGCCATGAACGATTCTGAGAAGACTCTGCCGCCACTGACGCCTGGAACGCTCTATTTGGTTGCGACGCCCATCGGTAATTTGGAGGACATCACCCTGCGTGCGCTGCGCGTGCTGAAGGAGTGTGACGTGGTGGCGGCGGAAGACACGCGCCGCACGGGACAGTTACTGAAACATTTCGGCCTTTCGAAGCCGATGATCAGCTACTTCCAATTCAACGAGGCTCGGCGAAGCGAGGAGATTTTGGAACGGTTGCAGCGCGGCGAGAAGATCGCGCTGGTGACGGACGCGGGCAGTCCCGGAATAAGCGATCCCGGAGAGCGCGTGGTGCGGGCGGCGCGGCTGGCGGGATTGCGGGTGGAATCGGTGCCCGGCCCGTGTGCGTTGGTGGCGGCGTTGACGGCGAGTGGATTGCCGACGGACGAATTTCATTTCATCGGCTTTCTCCCTCACAAATCGGGTCAACGTCGCAAGCGGCTTGAGGCGCTGAAAGCATTTGAGGGAACGCTGGTGTTGTACGAGTCGCCGTATCGAATCGAAAAGCTGCTGGGAGAACTTTCGGAGGTGTTCGTAGGGCGAACCATCGTCATGGCCCGGGAGCTGACCAAGAAGTTCGAGGAGTTCTTTCGTGGTACGCCGGTTGAATTGCTGGAGTTGTTGCAGAAGCGATCATTGAAGGGGGAGTTTGTCGTAATGATCGGACCTGCCGAAGAGCTGGTGGAGGAGGGAGAATTCGAAAGGCAGGATCAGAACTGAATCGAGTGGTAATTGGGTGCTTAAGTGAGGCCAAAAGTTTGCCGAATTTTTCTTGTCATCGTCCCTTTGACGATTTTTGATGCCGGCGAACGACAATGCAGTGTGAAGTGACCCGAATCCGGCCCGGATCACCTCGCTAGATTAGACATACAAACCACTCACGACATAACTCCATGGCGACAAAACTCTTCGTCGGGAACATCGACTACAACGCCACCGAAAACGACCTCCAGGACCATTTCAGCAGGGCGGGCACCGTTCTTTCGATCAACATTCTCCAGGACAAAATGACGGGTAAATCACGTGGCTTCGGCTTCGTGGAAATGAGCTCACCGGATGAGGCCCAGAAGGCGATTGCCGAGCTGCACGGCTCGGAGTTTGCCGGGCGCAAGCTGACAGTAAACGAGGCGCGCCCCATGGAAGAACGTCCTCGTGGCGGCGGTGGGGGTGGCGGCTATCGTGGCGGTGGTGGTGGGGGCGGCGGCGGCTATCGTGGTGGCGGCGGAGGCGGCGGGCGAGATCGGGGCGATCGTGGTGACCGCGGCGATCGCGGCGATCGCGGCGACCGAGGTGGTTATCGTGACCGGCACTGAGCCTGTGCCGGGCTGGCATCGCGAACGACCAGACCGGATTTTATTTTTAGCGCGGAACGAGTGTTCCGCGCTTTTTCTTTCCCGACTTCCGGAGCGGGGAGACTGAGGCACTTGTTTTGGCCGAGGACGCGGCAATTTCTGGCAACAGCTCTTGAAACCGAAAATGCATGCACTACACTCCGCGCACGAAGAGCATTACCAACAATCGCAATTCGACAGAAAACGAAACATACGACTATGGCTCACGAACTCGCACCCCTTCCGTATGCGCATGACGCGCTCGAACCACACATCGACAAGGCCACGATGGAGATCCATCACGGCAAACATCACAACGCTTATGTCACGAACCTGAACAAGGCCATCGCCGGCAATGCCGCGTTGGAAGCCAAGTCAGCAGAGGCGTTGATCATGGATCTGGCCTCGGTGCCCGACACTATTCGCGGCCCGGTCCGCAACAACGCCGGTGGCCACGTCAACCACACCTTCTTCTGGAAGCTTATGGCGGCGAATGCTGGCGGGACTCCTTCTGGCAAGCTGGCTGAGGACATAAATGCCACATTCGGCTCGTTCGATGCCTTCAAGGAAAAGTTTGAAGTGCTGCCGGGGTCGGACGCTTCGGCAGCGGCTGGGCGTGGCTGGTCGTGAATGGCGGCAAGCTCGAGATCGTTTCCACTGCCAATCAGGACAACCCGATTATGGGCAAGGCGGTCGCCGGCTGCGAAGGCAAGCCGATCCTCGGCGTCGACGTCTGGGAACATGCCTACTATCTCAAATACCAGAACCGCCGTGCTGATTATCTCAAGGCGTTCTGGAATGTAGTGAACTGGAACGCGGTGGCGGCACTCTACGACGCGGCGAAGAAGTAACGATTCGTCCTTCCATTGTACCAAACAAAAGGCGCGACCGGGAAACCAGTCGCGCCTTTCTTGTTGTTAAGGCAGGCGATGAAGTTCGATCACGGCGTGCGAACGCGGTAGAAGCGGTTCCGTGGACTGACCGCCGAGTTGGTCACTTGAACCGCGCGACTCGTGCCAGTGGGAACCGACTGGAGCAGAGTCCACGAACCTGCGGTCAGGTTCGTTCTGTATTCGACGGTGTAGGTCTTGTTTGAGACGGCGTTGAAACGCAGGACATCCGGCGCGCTGCGAACGATGGTGAGTCGTAGGTTGCTTGCGGCTTGGATCGGATTGGTGCCTCCGAGGAACTCCGCGAGATCGGTCATGCCGTCATTGTCGAAATCCCCGGTGCCGTTGCGGCTTGTATTGCCGAAATAGGTGACTTCCCACGCGTCGTCCATGCCATCGCCGTCCGCGTCCGGATTCGCGCCTGCGGCCCCGGAGTCGGCGCGGCGTTGGTCCAGTTGATCGGGTCATTGCCGTAGTTCGCAAGGGTGATGCGGTTGAGCGACTGCCCGGTGCCATCGGCGCCTGCAGGCCATGGTGCGACATCTGAGTATTTCACCTTGTCGACGAGGATGTAGGGAACCAGTCCGGCGTCGGGACCGGTGAGCTGCGGTGCGTCTGGTCGGGCGAGTTCCACGCTGGCGGAGCCGTTCGCGAGCTTTCCGCTGTAGGGGCCGAGAATGGTGGCTCCAGCCTGGACATTGTATTTCGTCCGGAAAGCGTTGAGCGCGGCGGCGTCAGCCGGATTGAAATTGACGACCACGATCGTGCCGTTCGCCGGGATGGTGAGGCTGGCCGGGAACTGGAACGAGACAGCGTCCTTCAACCGCCAGGTGTTTGTCGGATACGCCGCGTGGAACAGGGGGACGGCGCTGCCGGTGATGTTGCGAATTTCGACGAACTCATTCGTGGAATCATCGACGCCACCAATGAGGTCTGGCGGATGATACATGATTTCGCTGATGACCACGGGGCCAACGAGCGGGCCGCTGTTGGTCCGGCCGGTTCCGGACCGGAAGTCATCCAAGGTCGGCGGGTTGTCGGCGCCGAATGTGCGCTGGGCCATCGCGGTGAAGTCGACTTTGTTTCCGTTCAACGCGCTGGTGATGTAGCGGCCGAACGACACGCCATTGGCCGCGGCTCCGAAATCCACGACGGCTCGATAGCCGGTGAGTTGTCCTCCGGCGTCCGCAGCAGACAGGTAGACTTGATCGCCGCTGGCCGAATTGAGGGAGAAGCTGCCTGGATCATTCGGGATCGGATTAAAATTCGTCTCGTAGAAGACTCGGAATCCATTGGCTGGAATCGAGGTGCCATTCGGAATGCGGAATTTCCGCAACGCCGTGCGCGCGTCGCTCAGATACCATCCGCCGATGTTCACCGCGCTGGTGGTGGTGTTGCGCAGCTCGATGGCGTCTTCCAGCGGCGGATCGGAATGGGTGAGCACTTCGTTGATGACGACGTTCGGGATCGGCAGGTAGTTGCTCTCTTCCGGGCTCTGCGTATCGGTGAAGAGGACGATGTTCGTGCTGCCGTCGGGCAGCCGGCCTTGGGAGATGCCGTTGAACTGGCCGCCAAAGGTGACCTGATCGATGATGGTTCCAAATCGATCCACAATCCCCAGCGATTCGCCGTTCCGGGACAGGGCAAATGGAACATGGTCAGGGCCGGCGGCGGTGTCGTTGTCGGCGATGATGTTCAGGAAGCCATCCAGACCGGCCGCGATGTAGGAGCGGGCAGGGAAGGGCGGATACTGAAGGCGGTCGTTCAAGTCATCGGTGAGATGCAAGCCGCTCAGTTCAACCGGCTGCGCGGCGGGATTGTAGATTTCAAACCAGTCGTCTTCGCCGCTCAAAGGTGCGGCCATCCATTCGTTGATCCGGAGCTGGGTGGCGCTTGCGGTGGAGGCCACTAGGTTGGCACCGCCCTGGGACGGAATGTTCAAGACCCAGTTGCTGCCGCCGTTCGGGATGCGGCCAATGGACCAGTCGGCCGCTTGAATGCCAAAGGTCACTGCGTCGAGAAGTTCTCCGCCGCTCTGCGGACGGTTGAAGAGGTAGATGGAGCTGCCGGACGCCTTTAATCCAAAGCCGGCGTTCAAGATCGCAGCGGCGTTGGTTACGGCGGGTGCGTCGGGATCCAGCTTGATCGTGCGATAGCCGCCTGCGGCAATCACGGAACCGGCGGGGAACACCCAGCGACGCGGCGTGGTGAGCTGGTCGGTCAGGCTCATTCCGGACAGGTCGATGGATCCATTCGACGGATTATAGAGCTCCACCCAGTCGGTGATGGTGCCGTCGGTGTTCGTGCTGTTGCGCGCGTTGGCGAGCACTTCGTTGATCTTGATGCCGGCCAGCGCGGGGTTGTTGGTGATGATCAGGGCGTCGAGCCTCATGCCGAAGACGATGTCGCTGCTGTCGAAGGAGCTCTGGTGAACTTCGACGGCGAGAATGTTTTCGCCGGGCAACAAACTGGCCATGCTCAGCGTGGTTGTCTCGAAGACGTTTGCTTCATGTGATCCCGGAGCGGTTGTCAGGTAGTCGATTGGTGCCGGGGCGGCTGGGAGGTTGAATCGCGCGGCCTCGATGCCGTTGAGGTAGAAAACCGCCGCGTCGTCGGTGAGGTGCGTCGCCTGCAGGCTGGAGATGGTTGCGCCCGGCGCGTTGGTGAACTTGGTGCGGAAATAGAACGTGATCTTTCCGAACTGCACCGTCAGCGGCGTCCGTTGCGGTTCGAGGAAGTTCAGCCCGAGATCGTAGGCAAATACGGGGTAACCGCTCTGCCATGCCGAATCGTCATAACCCGTCGCGTACCACGCAGTGCCGAGATCGTTTCCAGTTTCATCGTAGCGCCACGCATGGGTTCCATTGATTGGAATAAGCGTGATCATCTGCGGCTGCACGGGGCCCGCCGTGACGGGGTTGCCGGCACCGGGAGTGGGAACATCGAAATAAACAACGCGCGGACCTCCGTTGGGCGACCGGCCCTGGCTGATACCGGCGAATTGTTGTCCGTAAACAACGCAGTCGATGAGCTGGCCGCTGGCGGATGACAATCCGATTTCACCCTCTTCGCTGCTCAGCGAGAAGTTCACATGGTCTGGCCCTGCGCTGTCGTCGCCATCCGCGATGAACACGCGGTAGCCGAAGCCATCGACAAAACTCAACGGTGCGATGCGATGCTGGCGCGGAAAGCCGATGGGGCGGTCGGTGAGGTGGAGGCCGCCGAGATTCACCGGGAGGGCATCCGGGTTGTAGAGTTCGATGAAATCCGTCACGAACGCTCCGCCGGGGTTGGCCATCCATTCATTGATGCGCAGCGTCGAAGTGGTTCCTGCCGCCGCGCTGACGTTGGCCGTGCCAAGCGTTGGCGAACAAAGTCCCCACTGGCCGTTTGGCTGCCGGCCGATGGAGAGATTTGAGAGCTGCCAGCCAAATTTGATGGAATCGATCACGCGCGTTCCGTTGGTCGCGCGATCCAGCAGGTAGAGATGATCGCCATCCGCACCGATGCCGAAGCCGATGTGCAGGCCGCTGGTGGCATCCTGAGCATTGGCGAACAGCACGCGGTAAGCTCCGGCGGCGAGCGTGGTGCCCGCCGGGATGACGTAACGATTCGGAACATCAAGGTCATCGGTGAGACGCAATCCGGAGAGATCGATTGTCGCGGTGCCGTTGTTATAGACCTCGATGTAATCTGGCGTGGTGCCTTCGTGGTTCACCACTCCATCGTTGCGGGCGAGAATTTCGTTGATGACGACGCCGCGGAGGCCCGACAGGACAACCCACGTCCTGGACGCCGTGGCTTCGGCGTCAGCCTGCCATGTTCCACCGCTGTTCCGTCCGACGACGTAAACGGTGTAATACCCGTTGGCGAGACTGCTCAGGCTGATGGGCTGGGTCGCCTGTCGCTCCGCGCTCCATGCACCGTTGTTCACGCGGTAGCGGTAGTGAGTGATGTCGCTGCCGCTGACATTCAATGTCGCGGTGTTCAGATAAGTCGGTGAATCAGGTTCGCCGCTGACGGTTGCCAGGACGGTGGTCGGTGCCGGTGGAAGCACGCTGTTGATATAGGCAATGCGGGAAATCGCGTTGGCCTTCATCGCGTTAATCGTTCCGGCGGGAACCCAGTCGGCCAGCACCTGATCGAACAGGGGCAGGAGATTGTTCGTCGAGAAAGCACCGGCGAGCTGACGTCGATATTCCGCGTAGTAAAGCGGCTCGAAATCCGGGTGATGCAGGAAGCGGTTTAGGTTCGGAATTCGCGCCGCGAGAAATAGATCATTCCCGGTCGATCCGGCGCTGCCGAAGATCGAATCGAAATCGTGCGGCAAGATCATGAAGCGTGGATCATTGACGCCACGATACATGTCGTAATCGTCGTCCGCGCCGTTCGAAAGCGCAGTCTCGTTGTAGTTCATCAGGAACGAGACTGCGAAGTAACGCATCCACTGGTCGACGTTCGCATTGCGGCGCACGGCCTGCACGTAGGCGTTGTCGGGCGTGGTGTCCGGATCGAGGGCGAACGATAATGCGGCGAGATCCGACCAGTCATTCTCGCTGGAATTGGATTCCTTGTCATAGCCGCAGTTCACGTAATCAGAACCGGATGGTCCCCAATACTCAAGGCCGGCACTGTCCACCGGACAGTTGGCGCGACGCTTGGAATAGGCATTGCCGTTTCCGTCTTCCGGGAAATGATCTCCGGCCCATTCGCCGTCGAAGACCTCGACATGCGCGTAGGAACCAAACATGCCGCCGCCACTGGGTGCGTAGTTCACACCGTTGAAGCGGAGTTGGACGGCGCGCGTGTAAGGCGACGGCAGTCCGGCCTTCAGCGCAACCGCACTGCCGAGCACCTGCGCGTAGGTTTTCACTGAATTCAGGTTCATCGAACTCTTGTTGTTCCACACCCGGTCGCGCGGGATGTCGAACTTCATCGTCGGCGGCGATGCGCCAAAGCTGCTCGCGCCGCGCCGGCGCACCGCGCAGTTGTGGCGGATTTGGACGTCGTCACCCTCCACGGAGATGAACGACGCATTGCGCTGCACGCGATCGAAACCGTTCATGAAATCCGAGCGATCGTTGGGCCGCATGACAACGCGATAGATCGCCTGCTTCCCAAGGTAAAATTCGTCGTCGACCTGGATGAGTGCGTTCGCCTCCTGAACCAGCGTCCCTCCGCCAATGTCAGCCGCGGCGGGCCACGTGTTGGTGCGCGAAGTGGCGTCGACGGCTTCCACGTAGAACTCGATGATGGTTCCGTTGGCCTGCGGGGGAATCACCACGCCGAACAGTCCGTCGCCGGCCGCGCCGTCGTTGCTCGCGCCATTGTCCAGCATCGGAGTGCTGGCGAACGCATTGAGATTCCCGGAGGTGACATCGCGATACCACAGGCGCGCGGTGCGGCCGGCGGCGCTTTCGTCCACGAGCCGGGCCAGCACGGTGATGCTGTTGGTCGAGCGCGGCACGGCAGGGAAATGGGTAACATCCATGATCAGCGGAGCGACGTTTGCCGCGGCGACAGAGTTCACGGCTCCCGGAGTTCCGCTGAAGGTCGCGCTGGAAGCCCAGTTCTGTCCGACGTCATTCGGCAGCGCGGACTGGCGAAGTTCGAACGAGCTGCCGAATCCGTCCGCGAGGCAGTTCCATTCCCAACCGAGGCCGGTCAGGGTCCGGGTGGCCCACTCGCCTTCGTCGGCGTAGCTGACGAGATCAATCTGGTTGCCTGTGGCGTCCTCCAGCTCGATGTCGTCGCGGCTGTTGCTGAGACGGCCGGTCCAGCCGCCGACAACAGCGGTGACCCCGGGATAGAGCGCATTGAAAGCGGGAACGCTCGCCGCGACGACCAGATAGCCGCCAGCGGGGAGGTTCACGTTCGGGAAAACAAAATCCACCGCGCGATTGAGCCGCCATCCCGCGAGGTTCACCGCGCTGGCGCCGCGGTTGTGCAGTTCGATCCATTCGTCCGCGATCTGTTCCGTGGTGGGGTGGAACATGATCTCGTTGATGACAATGTTGCCTTCCCAAACGGCGTTGGTGCTCAGCGTGTAGCTCCACGTGCCGCCGGCAAAGGCGTTCCGCGCGGCGGCGAGATCGGTGATGTCATGCCCTGCGGCCCAACTCAGGTTGACCGACCCATTCGCGGGCGAAGGAAAGTTGAATTTGTAGGGACCATTGCCGCGACCCGTCACCGTCGTGGCGGCGATGCCGTTCACGCGGAGGTCGCTGGCGTCCACGCCGACCACGGGTTCGCTGAATTTTACTTCGAAGCTGGTCAGCTCACGAATAGTGGAGCTGGCTGGCGGCGACAGTTCGGTCGCGGTCGGGGCCGTGGTATCGGTCAGGGTGTATTGCCACGTTGCAGCAGTGCCGGCCGGATCGAACGGCTTGGAGGGACTTTCAAAATCTCCGATGCCATTGGCTCCGTTCCAGCCGACAAAAATGGCGCCTTCCGCGGGCTGGCTGAAGGTGAAGGTGTAGTTGCTGCCTGAGCCGCTCACGGCAGTGGCGGCGACACCATTGATAAGCAGGTCGGAGGCATCGACGCCGAAGACCGGTTCGCTGAAGCGGGTGTTGATGGACGTCAAGCTGGTGACGCTGCCCGGCGCTGGAGTCTTCCCCGTGATGGTGGGAGGCGTGGAAAGACCGACGGTGACGTTGACCACCGCCGAGGTCGCACGGGCACCGAGATTGTCGGTGGCGATCCCCCGCAGGCTGTAGACGCCAACGGGCACCCCGGTCCAGCTATAGGAAAATGGCGCTCCAGCATCCTCCCCGAGTTTTGTGTTCCCTTGGTAAAACTCCACGAGCGTGACCGTGCCATCGGTGTCTCCAGCCGTCGCGGAAATGGCAATCGTTGCAGGCTCAGTGAAGGAGGCGTCGTTTCCCGGGCTGACGATTCCGATGGTCGGAGCGCTGTTCTCGGTGTTGCCGGTCAGCTCCAGGGCGAAGGTGATGTCGGAACTCCCGGGCGACTGCTGATGAATCTCAGCGGCGAAGACATTCTGTCCGTTGACCAGAAGATTCAGCGGCACGTTAATGATGCCGGTCAACCATCCCCGGCCGTCGTCCCCTGCCGAATTTAGCGCGTAGGTGTCGAACGCGACGCCTTCGTTTGCGAGATTGTTCCGGAAGATCTCCTGGCCATTGAGATAAACGATCACGCCGTCATCCCGTTGCACGCGCATGGACAGAACGGCGTACTGGGCTGGGTTGGAGACATCAAACGCCTGCCGGAAGTATGTCGTCGCGAAGACCGCGCCAGGCGGGCCGCTGTTCACCACGGTCGCCTCATCCCCGTCGCCATAGCCGAGCTGGGCCGGTCCGCTCAACCAGGCGCTGTCGTCATAATTGGGCGCGATCCAATCCGTGCCCAGGTCGGTGCCCAGATCAAAATATTTCCAGACCGAATTGGAGGCGACGAGCGTATCCACCGCTGCCTCGGCGCGCGGAGTCAGGGAAATGTGCAGGAAGAGCGAACAGAGAACGATAACGACACTGAGGTGCTTCATACTAAAACTTCGGAAGTTACGACTTAAAGAACGTCACGTTTGGCGTGCGGTCAAATCTTTGATCCAAAAAGGTTACGATTATTCAGTGAATTATGGAGAGAGTTCCACGATGAACGCGGCTTGACCTGGCGCGTGGCCGGGAACTCTACGGGTTACGGTGCTTTTGGAGTTACCAATCGGTAGAATCCGGGCGGAGCCTGAGCCGGGCGGTGTTCGATGAACGTCACCGTCCGGTTGGTGGCGGTCGCCACCACGTCCGAAACCTTCGTCCACGGGCCACTGGTCACGCTCGGAGTGAACATCACCGAATAGGTCCGGTTTGAGACGGCGAAGAACTCGATCTGGACGGTCTGCGCGGGCGCGGTGTTTGAGCTGATGCTTTCCACCTTGAGATAGCTACTGGCATCCAGGGGGTCCGTGCCGGCGGTGTATTCCTGGGCGTTGCTCATCGTGTCGTTGTCGGAGTCCGCGCTGGCATCCGCTCCCGTCGGAGATCCGAAATAGAGTGATTCCCAAGCATCTGGAATTCCGTCGCTGTCCGTATCTGTCGCGAGCAGCACGGAGCCGAAGGCGCTGGCGGTTCCGGTCGGCTTGGCGATGTTTCGAACCACGACCCGGTATTGTCCCGTGGAGGAATTGGCGGCCGAAACGGCGAAGATGTTGGTGGTGTAGAAATTCACCGTGTCCATGGAAGTGTTCGACGCGAACGGGATGGATCCTCGACGCCATTCGTAGCCGAACGGCGGTGGGTAACCGATGATGGAGACGCTGAGGGTCACGTTTGCGCCGGCGGGACCGCTGACGTTCGGTGGATTCACCACGATGACCGGATCGACGAGAATCGTCAGCGTTGCCGGCTGGCTTTCTGTCGGCCCGATGTCGTCAGTGACCTGGAGCGTGTAATCACCCGCGTTGGCCGGAGTCACATTCGCGATGGTAAGCGACGGGGCGTTTGCGTCGGGCAGGGGAACGCCGTTCTGTTTCCACTGGTAGCGGAGCGTGCCAATGCCCACCGCCGTCGCGCTGAAGGTGACATTCGTGGGGTTGTAAACGACCGGGCTTGTGGACGCCAACGTCAGGCGGTTGGTCCGGCTGGCAGGTTGCTGGGTCACGGTGGCGGGAATCAACACCGTCAGCGCGGCATTGGCGCTGGAGATCGCTCCGGCGGTGTTGGCCACCACCACGGTGTAATTGCCCGCGTCGTTCGTGCGGACCGGCGAGATCACCAGTGTGCTGTTTGTGCGGTCCGGCAGGTTCACACCGTTCAAACGCCACTGATAACTGAACGGCGGCGTGCCTCCCGCAGTGACGTTGAATGTCGCAGACTGATCGCGAACCGCCGTGACCGGCTGCGGCTGCGCGACAATGATCGGCGGGAACTGCACGACCAATGTGGCCGCGTCACTCGTCACGGAACCCGCGGGATTGGAAACGACCACGGAGTATTCGCCTTCATCGGCAGGCAGCGCGCTGGCGATGGTGAACGTGCTGTTCGTCGCGTTCGAAATCGGCGCATTGTTGAAGCGCCATTGGTAGGTGAACGGCGGCGTGCCGCACACGCTCACGCTGAACGACGCGGCCGCGTTGGTGGCGACGATGCGATCCTGCGGCTGCGCGGTGATCGCTGGCAGTCCCGGCGGAAGGTTCTCGCGGACGCGACCGGCGGTCGGTGGTTCGGCGCTCCAGTTTGCGGGATCGCTGCCGTGTTGCAGGGCGTTCACGCGTTGCAATGAATTGCCGGTGCCGTCGGTGCCGCAAGGCCACGGGGATTGGTCGGCGTAGAGAACCTCATCAACGACAACCCAGTTGATCAATCCGCCGGGAATCTCAGGGCCCAGCGGGCGTTCGAGCGCGATCCGGTCCGAGTTGTTCGCGAGCTTGCCGATGTAGGGACCGAGGATGCGCTGAGACGGAGCCGTGATGCCGTAGCGTTGTTTGAAGGCGGCGAGTTGCGTGCCATTCGTCGTCGGATCGAAGCTGACGATGAGCACTCGCTCGGTGGAGTTGAGCAGCATGTCCGCGGGGAACGAGAATTCCACGCCGCCGTTCAGTCGCCACGGACCGTACGAATTCGTCATGATGACGACGACGGGTTGGGCGGAATCGAAAGCCAGCTCGATGAACTCATCGAGCGAGTTGTCCGCCATGTTCGTGCCGACCAGAACATCCGGCGGATGATACATCAGCTCGCTGATGAGCACGCGATTCGGAGGTTGAGCGTTGGCTGCATTCCGCGTGCGGATGTCGAGCGCATACCAGAACGCCCCGCCATCGGGATGGCGTCCAAGCGACCAACCGCTCTCCTGCGCCTTGAAACTCACTGCGTCCACCACGCGGTCCTGCGAGTTGCTCGGCAGGAAGCTGAGGAACACGTCGTCACCGCCGCGGCTCAGGGCGAAACCGATGTTGGTCGGGTTATGGAAGCCCGTGTTCTCGTCGAAGCTGACAAAGCCGCGCGCGGGAATCGTGGTGCCGGGCGGAATCTGCCACTTCATCAAGTTCGTGTAGGCGCCGCCGTCATCGCTCAGATACCAGCCCGCTCCGAGTGTGATGTCCGAGTCGGTCGGATTGTAGAGCTCGATCCAGTCATTGAGCTCCGGCGTGTTCGCCACAACTTCGTTGATGACGATGCTCGCAGGAGCGGCGGAGTCGGCGCGTCCCGGAGAGCCACGGAGATAAGAACTCGCGCGCCAGCTGCCGGCGAATTCACCGCTGCCGCTGCCTTGCGCGGCGAGCGCGGAGTCGAGCAACACGAGCGCGTGGCCGGTGCCGTCGGCTTGCGGGGGCCAGCCCCGGCCGTCGGAGAAGTTGAAGTTCACGATGTCCGATCCACCGGCGGACGTGCGCAGGACGAGTTGTTCGCCCGCGTTGTTCAAGCTGCCGTTGTAGGGCCCTATCACCGTCACGCTGCCATCAATTCCGTGATACGCGCGGAAGCCTGCGACGTCGGCGGTATTGACGAGCACGAGGTAGGCGCCCGGCGTGAGCGAGGTGCCTTGCGGGAAGGTGAAGTCGATGCCTTGAGTGAACTTCACTCCGGACAGATCGAGCGTGATGGAGGTGCTGGAATTGTAGAGCTCCACATACTCGTAACCACCGGCGGCGGGATTGAACATCAGCTCGGTGATGCGGAGATGATTGATCAAGTCCGCTTCGTTGAACGGCCCGCCGCAGGTGAACTCGACCGGCAACGACCAGTTGCTGTTGCGGCCCGTGGTGTCGGTGTGAATCACGCGCACGCGGTAACGGCTGCCAACGCGCATGACGTTCGCGGGAATCGTGATGTCGGCGGTGAAAGTGGTGATCGGACCGCTGTCCCACACGGTTTCAATTTCGTATTTGTGCGGTTCGTTCGGATTGTAGTTCGGGCTGGTCTTGTCCGTGATTTCGCCGACGCGCCAGCGCATGGATTTGAACGGGTTCGTGCCGCTGTAGGCGCCGGAACGGAACTTTAGCTGATTGATGGGGAAGCCGGTCGGGCCGGTATAGCTGATGGTCGGACGGTTGGGGCGGATGTTGTCCGCCGAAATCGTGTCGAGCGAGAAGGTGGTGTTCGTCGAGCGATACCCAACATAGTTCTTCATCAACTGCACCATGCCGCGAAAATCCCTCGTGGGCGTGCCCTGCTGATAGAAGCGTCCGTGACCAGCCTTGCTCGCCGGGTTTTCGGAGTAGGTCGAGCTGATCATCTTCGGGTTGTAATCCCACATCATGCGATCGGCATCGAGAATGGTCGGACCATTGGTCGGGCCGCGCAGGAGGTTCGCGTAATCGTCGATGAGCGTGAAGGCCTGGTCGCTGTTCCACAGCAGATCGCGGATCTCGCGCACGCGATTGCGAAACTCGATGTTGATGTTCGGGAGGCGTCCGGGGTTGTTGAAGTTATCCAGCAGTCGGCTCTTCAACGGCTCGTCGCCACCGGTCTGGCCGCCGCGATACATGTTGTCGGCCCAGGTCAGATCGAGATCCCACGTGCAGGTTTCCCACAGACGCGTCTCCGGATTGCGATAGAAGAAATAATTTTTCCCGTCCGCGATGTCGTAGTGATGGATGCCTTGAACGATCGCCTGGTAGCTGTAGTGGCTCATCAGATTCCAGTTCGTGCGCCACCACGTTTCGCTCGCGCCGGTGTAGTTCGCCTGGAGATAGGTCAGATCGGATTTGTCGGTCGGCCCCGTTGGCCCCACGTTGTTCAGTTCGCCGGTGCCGCCTTCCATTTTGTAGAGATTACCGTCCGGCAGGCCGTGTTCTTCAAGGAAGCGGCCATTCTCCTGTTCGATCGCGAGATATACGCCCCAGAAGTCGCCTTCGTATTGTGTCGCGGGACTGGCCTCCTGCGCTTCGTCGACGACGCGGAATGTGCAGAAGGTCGTGTGCGGCGCAGGCACGCCGGCGAGGTTGAACAGTTTGAAACCGACCGACTCGAACATGCCTTGCTCGCCGCGATGATTGAAGTCGCCCTGCTGGATGCTCGCGCCGAGGTTTAGCTTCGTCCACGGCACGGAATACTTGCGGCCCCAGTTGTCGCGCATCTCCAGGTCGTGACCGCGATTGAGGTCGAACTTCCACATGTTCTTCGTCATCGAGTAACGCCACACGCCGCCACGCGCGCGGTAGCGGATGTGGTCATAAACCTTCCCGTCGTAAACCAGCGTGCCGCCCCATTGATATAGGTCGCCGCCATAGCGGCTGAACCAGGTGGCAGTCGCCACGGTGTTGCTGCGGCCGATGAGATGAAACGCCGGCAAGCGACCCATCGTGTTGCTGGAAAAGTTCTGCACCACCCCGTTGGCTCCGGCGTTTCCGGGTTGCACCGCGCCGGACCAGCCGGGCACGCCGTCGTAGACGAAGTAAGCGAAGTTCGGCTGCGGATCGTCCGTGTAAGGCAGTCGCACCGACGCGCCGAGCGTGTCGGCGACGGTGATGCGGTAACGGATGAGGCGACGATGCGTTTGCACCGATGCCGGAATCGTTGCGGAGTAAACGTCATCGCCCCCGGTGACATCACCGCTGGTGCCGGCGTCGTTCATCGCGACAGAAATCCAGTTCGCGGCGTTGGTGTAGGCGGCGTCGGCGAGTTCGATGTAAGCGCCGGGGCTGACGATCTGATATTGCAACGTCACGCTTGCGACGCCGTTCGGGTCGGTAACTTTCGCGCTGATGCGGACGGCTTGCCCGGAGGTCGGTTCATTTGGCGAATGTTCGACCTGACGCGTCTGCGGCGGGGCGTTGTTGGCGAAGACAGTGTTCACGCGACCCGGGCTGGGGCCGCTGCCTCCGGAACCACCGGTCTGGCCGAGCAGTCGGGCGTCAAAAAAGAAATCACTGCTGCCGCTCAAGGACGAGTTGTGGGCTTGGACGGCGATGGTATTCACGCCGGGAACGAGAGCGGCGAGCGGATTGCCCACCATGTTCACGTTCGCGAAAGTCCCCTGCTCGAAACTGGCGATGGCCGTTCCGGTGTAGGCGACTTCGCCCCCGGTCATGTTCGCGGTGTTGTCCACCACGAGCGTGCCGTTGATCCACATCTTGAAGCCGTCATCATACTGCGCTTCGAGGATGAGACGGGTGAACTGGCTTGGGTCGGCCACCGTGACTTGCCGGCGCAGGAAGACGGACGAATAAAGCGAGTTCATGTCCGCGAGCGTCGTCGCGACGAACGCTTCGCCATAACCAATCGGAAGCGTAGCGGTCGTCCACGCGCTGTCGTCGAACGCCGGCTGCCGCCACAAGGTTGTGGGCGTGGATGCTTCGCTGGTGCCCTTCACATATTTCCAGGAGCCGCCTGAGCCGAGCAGCGTCGTATTCACCAACGGCGTGCCGCCCGCGCCGCTTCCGGACGCGCGCCAGCTCCCGGCGAGATCGTTGTCGAGGGAAGGATGAATCAGTTCGATGGAGTTGCCGTTGCCGGGCGTTGTGGAGTCGCCCACGGTGGGCCACGGAAAGCCCAGACGGAAATCAACCTCGTCCTCGATCTGGCCCGCAGCATTGCGGAGCGTGAGGCGTTCGCCGCGCCCGGAGAGACCAGAGCTGCCGTCGGGATTGAAGGGGCCCAGCGCCCGCGTCACGCCAAACTTGGTTTGCAGTGTTGCGGGATTCTGCGCCACGACCAGATACGTGCCGGGCGCGAGGTTCGTGGAAGGAAAGGTGTAATTGATCCCGTCGGTGAAGGCCCAGCCCGCGAGGTTCACGGTGTTGGTGCCGGCGTTGTAGAGTTCGATGAACTCCGCAGCCTCCGTTTTTACATCCGGGTTGTAGTGGATTTCATTGATGACGACCGCGGCGGAACTCCGTGGAGCGACCCATGCAGCCAACAACAATACGACAATACGACTTAGCGTTTTCACAGGCGAATAGTGAGATGGGCCAAACTACAAGGCGCAGTTGGTCATCGCAAGGAACTATCGTCAGCTGCGGGGACTTATTTATGCAGACAAGCTCGGGCGGGCGGGACTGCGCTTCCGGGCAAACAGCCGGATGCGGGCGCCGTGTTGAAGTTCGATGGCGGCGTTGGGAATCCCCGCCTTGCCGGCGAGCAATTGCCATTCGGACACACGCCAGCCGCGTCGCACGGACAACGCGGCATCCGATCGAAACTCCCGCGAGAAGCCCAGTGTGCTCAGCAGAACCTGGATGAAACCGAGTGCGAAAATATTTCGATGCGTATCGAAAATGCAGACGATGTCGCGGCTCACTCTCCACGCCTCGGCGAAATGCCGAACTACTTCGTCGTCGCTCAAGTGATGGGTCATCTGCGACGCGAACACGACGTCGAAACTGTCGTCTGCGAAGGGCAGGGCACAGACGTTTCCCGCCACGCGTCGTTCCCCGGTGCCGAGGGAGAGCGCGACCTGATTGGAATCAATGCTCGTCACGCGCCAGTCCCAACCTTTGGTCTGCGCCCATGCTTCGAGGTGCCGTCCCATGGCACCATCGCCCGCGCCGAGGTCGAGCATCGAGGCGTTCTGCACGCGCGATTCCCCGAGCCAACGCGCCACTGGAGTCTGAAACGATTCGGCCGAGTGAAGCAGTTGATGAATGCGATCCAGCTGGTGGTAGACCGAGCGCACTTCCGCCGGAGTGAGGTCCGGCCGGTCGCAATATTCTGCTTGCGTGCTGCGCTCGCGCAAAAACATGCTGCTGGCTCTACGTAACCCATGCCGCAAACTCAAGCCAAAGCGCCCTCTTCGGATTCTCTAGGACGGAAACTTCTTCGCATTGTGCTGCGCGCGATCACCATCGCGGTCGTTGCCATCTCACTCGGCTGGGTGGTGCAGCGTTCGTCCGCGAGCCTGGATCGCAGCGCGGCTCCCGCGGGATTCGCGCGCGGCATGTTGCACGGCGCCATCATGCCGATGGCGATGCCGAATCTGCTGATCGGTCAGGAGGTCACCATCTACGCCCCGAACAACACCGGCCGCAGTTACAAGCTCGGTTACACGGCGGGCGTGAATGCCTGCGGTTTGCTCTTCTTCGGTTACTTCTTCTGGCGCGTGAACCGCACCCGGCGCGAGTTGAAGGAGGCGGTGACGCCGCCCGGTTTGTCGCATTCGAGGGCAGGTTTGTAGCAGGGCTGGACAGGGCGGATGGCGTTAGAGCTTTTTAATCCGCAAACGCGCCCGGGACGCTTGCCAAGCCCGCACTCCGTCCCTAGCTTACGCGCAAATTTATGGAAAAAGTCATCATCATCGGGAGCGGTTGTGCGGGTTACACCGCCGCCATCTACACTGCGCGCGCGAACCTCAGCCCGCTGCTTGTCACCGGCGAAATGCCCGGTGGCCTCCTGACGACGACGAGCATCGTCGAGAATTTCCCCGGCTTCCCCGAAGGCATCGATGGATATGAGTTGATGACGCGCATGCAGAAGCAGGCGGAACGTTTCGGCACGAAGATGAAATTCGGCAGCACGGTCGAGGCAGTGGAAGTCTCCGGGAAGACCTTCAAGGTGACCGTCGACGGTGAAAAGGTCGAAACGCAGACCATCATCATCGCCACCGGCGCGGGCCATCGGCATCTCGGATTGAAGAGCGAGGATCTGCTCGAAAAGAAGGGCGTGACCTATTGCGCCACTTGCGACGGCGCGCTCCCGATGTTCCGCAATCAACCGCTCGTCGTGGTCGGTGGTGGTGACTCGGCCTGCGAAGAGGCGATGTATCTTACGCGGTTCGGCTCGGTGGTTTACCTGATCCATCGTCGCGACACGCTCCGAGCATCGAAGATCATGGCGGATCGCACGCTCGCGAATCCGAAGATCAAACCGGTTTGGGATTCCGTGGTGACGGATGTTCTCGATGTCACGAAGGACAAGGTCACCGGCGTAAAAGTGAAGAACCTGAAGACGAATGAGGAATCGACTCTCGATTGCGCCGGCGTCTTTGTCGCTATCGGTCACATTCCGAATTCACAACTCTTCAAGGGCCTGATCGACATGGACGAGAACGGCTACATCGTGCGGAAGGAAGGTTCCGGCACGAACATTCCCGGCATCTTCGTGGCGGGCGACTGCTCTGACCACGTCTACCGCCAAGCCATCACCGCTGCAGGCATGGGCTGCGCGGCGGCGATTGACGCGGAGCGTTACCTTGCGGGCTTGAGCCAGTAAGGACTCCTGCGCGGGCACGCGGCCACGATTTCTATGTCTTCAGCCTCCATCCAGATTTCGCCTCACGAACTGGCGGAGGCGTTGCGAAGCGCGAATCCGCCGGCGCTCTTGGATGTGCGCGAGGAAGACGAACATCAGTTCGCCGCGCTTCCGAACTCCAAATTGGTTCCGCTTCGGCAGATTCCCGGCCGAGTGACAGAGCTCGAAACGTGGAAGGATAAGGACGTCGTCGTTTACTGCCATCACGGTGTGCGAAGTCTCCATGCGATTGGCTGGCTGCAGCAGCAGGGCTTCACGAAGTTGCGCAACCTGAGCGGTGGCATTGACGCGTGGTCGCGCGAGGTGGATTCAGCGGTGCCCCGCTACTGACCTCGGCGCGTTCAGTTCGCATTCACCATCGCTTCTCGCGTTGTGTCGGCAGTTTCACCGACTCAGGATGAATGAGGTAAATGGTCCGCCGCGAATGAGCCCACGCCTTTGCGAAATTCTCGCGCTTTACGATCACACGGACCTTATCGCCCTTCTTAAAATCCGCCCACGGATCGTTCACGATCGGTTCGCCATTTGCGGTGAATCCGACGAGCACGACGAGATGACCGTTGCCTTGATCGTTTGGCCGCTCGTACAGCGCATCGTAGGAAACTGAAACGATCGGCGGCACCCCGACGGCGATCAGCGCTTCCAGTTCCGCGACATCGTTGAGTCGCGTGACGATCGCGCGCATGGCGGCGAATCGTCCTGCGAACGCGGTGTTGAACGGCCAGTTTCCCGTGCCCGGCCAGTTGCAGTCGTGAACTCCGGCGGCGACTTCGGGGACGTCCACGTTCAGCTCCGGTCGTTTCAGTTTCTGCGACCAATACGCCAGCACCATCGAAACGGAGGTCGGGCTGCACCAGTCGCGACCTCCTGCGTAGGAGAGCTGGGATTTCTCCGGAACATTAAGCGTCAGCCCCCACGCGTTTGTCACCGGGGGTTGCAGAGCGGGGTTCGATGATCGATTCGCTAAGCTGAGCCCGACGCGCTTGAGCGTTGGCAACTTCCCGTCCGAATCCGGGACCAGTGTGATGCGGAGCTGCCACTGGTCTGCCAGTTGGCGCAGCACCAGCGTATCGGTCAAAACATCGCCATCCGAATCTTTCTGGCGCAGGACGCTCTCGCGCGGTTGACCGTTCGTGTCATCCGCCCAGAGGCCGAGATTGAAATACTTCGTCGGGCGATTGGTGATCATCGCGCGAGCCTCAAACTTCAAGCCGGTGCCGGGAGGCGTCTCCGCGTTCCAGGACACGATCAATTCATCCCACTCAATTGGTGCGCGAAGCCATCGGGATTCGAGGATGACACCGCCGGTGGAAACGTCCTGCGAGCGCTGAAGTTTTTCGAGATTCGACAACTCGACGAAGCGCGGCGACTGCGGGGCAGGGGTCGCAGCGGTGTCCTTTCCTGTCACACAACTGGACAGAATGAACGTGAGCGCCAATGGCAGCCATCTCTTGAGCGGATGTGCGGCGGGAGTGGGCTGGATGCGGTGAGTCATCGCGCTCGTTGTCGCCAATGGCTGGGCCTGGCGGCAAGCGAAATACGGGTTTGCCGGCAATCGAGGCGAATAGACTCGCTGCGCCAGCGTCTCTACAGCGTCGCGACAGTTGGCGGACATTGAAACGTTCGCGGTGATGTCGATAGACGTGGAACCGGTAAAGACGAGACGCGGGCGGAGCTGCAACCGGCAAAACTGTTGCTCCACCGAAATGAGTCCGTCATTCTGACAGCGCATGAACGTGGTTGATTCCAAAGCCGTCGCGCGCCTTGTGGAGCGAAATCCACTGGCGGCCGCTCTGGCTTTGTCGTTGATCATCCACCTCGGCGTGTTCGGCGGATGGCAGGTCGGCAAACGCCTGGGCTGGTGGCAGCATCAGCCGACGTGGCTCGTCGCGCTCACCAAGAAGCTCGCCAAGCCGGCCCAGCCGAAGTCCGCGCAGGAACAGGCGAAACTCAATCCCACGATCCCAATGACGTTTGTGGAGATCGATCCCGACACGGCGGTGACCGAGGAGCCCAAGGACGCGAAGCTTTACAGCACGAAGAACACGAAAGCCTCCAATCCCGATCCGAAGGAAGCCGAGAAGGTGAAGGTGGACGGCAAGCAGGAACAAGTCGTGCGCGTGATGGACAACGACAAGCCGAAGCCGTTCCCGCTCCAGCCGACGCCGCAGAAGCCCGCGGAAGAAGAGCCCGCTCCGGAACCGAAACCCAAGTCGGAAGCTCCTGGCGATCTCGCGTTGCTCAAACCAAAGCCGAAGAGCGACGGTCAGCTGGACGCCACGACCGGCGATGCGGAGAAGAAAGCGCAGTCCCGTCCGCGCACGATCACAGAGGCGAAGCAGCGCAAGGGAATCTTGACGGGAGACAAGCTGCGGCAGGAGGGCGGAGTGTCGAACAAGGGATCGGTCAGCTTCGACGTGAAGGCCTCACCCTTTGGCGACTACGATGCGGCGTTCATTTCCGCCGTTGAGCGCTGCTGGCATTTGCTCCTCGATGATCATCAAGGCACGCGGCGCCCGGGGAAAGTGGTGGTGGATTTCAAGCTCACGAGCGACGGGCGCATCACGGAGATGAAGGTCGCGGAGACGGATGTGGGCGACATCCAGAGCATGCTTTGCCAGAGCGCCATCTTGAATCCGGCGCCTTATCCTCGCTGGCCCGCCCAGATGCGCCAGACGATTGCCGGGAACACGCGTGAGATTCGGTTCACCTTTTATTACAATTGAAGCTGACGCCGGTTTTCCGGCACAACACACCCGACATGGAAACGTTCATTATCGTTCTGCTGGTCCTCACATCGATTGCGGCGGTCACCGTCATCGTGGAACGCGCCCTCGCCTTGCGGGAAGAAAAGGTGGCGCCGCGCGCGCTCACCGAGGCGGTCGTGAACTACTCCACGCCGCGCGATTTGCAGATGCTCAAGAGTGTCTGCTCCCAGAATGCCTCGCCGCTCGCCAAGCTCCTGCTCTTCTCCGCGGAACATCTCGACATGCCCAAGAGCGAGAACAGCGCGCTGGTCGAGACGCGCGCCCGCTACGAAATCAGCAAGCTGGAACGAGGGCTCGTCGTGCTCGAAATCATTGTCGGCATCGCGCCGCTGATGGGTTTGGTCGGAACGATCTTCGGCCTCATCTCGCTCTTCGGCAGCATGGATACCGGCGCGGCGGCGAACACCGGCAAGTTCGCGAACGGCATCAGCATCGCGCTCTACGCCACGCTGATGGGCCTCGTCATCGCGATTCCCGCGCTCATTTCGTGGAGCTACTTCAGCCGCAAGGTCGAGGCGTTCGCGGTGAAGATGGAGGCGGTCTGCGATGAGTTCCTCCGCAAACATTATCGAAATGAAACCGCCGTGGCCGAAGCCGCCGCCGGTGCGCAACGCGCGGCTGCTGCCGCCGCGAAATCCCACTGAAGCGTCACCAAGCCGCCATGCGATTCACGACCCACAAGCGCCGACACACGCCGTCCGTCATCATCGTCTCGCTGATCGACGTGCTGTTGGTGGTGCTGATCTTCCTGATGGTTACGACCACGGCGAAGAAGGTGGAACCCGCGCTCAAGCTGAACCTGCCGACCTCCAAGGAAGCCCAGCCCGGCGCGGTCGAAGCCAAGCCGTTCATCGTCCAGGTCACCACGAATTATCCCTACCTGTTCGTCGGCGACCGCGCGGTGACGCTGGATGGATTGCAGAGCGCGCTGGCGGCGGCGGTGAAGAAGGATCCGCAACTCAAGGTCGCCGTGAAGGCCGACAAACAGGCGCCGTTCGGCGAGATCGTGAAAGTGATCGACGCTTCCAAACTCGCGCAAGTTGGTTCGCTGAATTTCATTACGGAGAAGGCGGCGGCGAAATAGATTGTCGGACGAAGCGGTAGAAGGCGCTTCAGGGCGCGAAGATTCCGTTCCGCTGCCGAGGCTAGTCACTCAGTTGACTTTGCGGAGACCCACTGGCCTGAGAAACCCTCAGCAAATGAAGGTAATAAATCACTGAAGAGAGACCAAAACGGAAACTTTGCCTTATGAGTGTCTGTAGCCCGCTAACCATTATGAAAGCACCACTCATTTCTTCATCCTTCTTTGTATGCTGGCTTCCAGCGATGGCGAGGGATCTTCCAAGAGTCATGCTCTGCAGGCAACAATGCAGTGGTGGTCCGGATTACCTTTTCGAGGTTGGACGGTTCGAAGGTTCAACGCCACCTGGAGGTGGCACCCAGAAAGTGACAGGATCGGCACCCATCAATGCCAAACAGGCATCTGAGATTGGAAGAGCCGCGTTAAAGGGGACACCCCAAGGTCGACGAGCTTGAGGTTACGAACATAGGGATCAACGATATGGTCTCTTCCGGCAAAGGCTGGGTCGTGCTTACCAGTTAAGTTACGTCCGGCAAACGCGAAGGTAGAGTGTTCCATCGTGCGGATTTCACGCGGGAAGTCGATGGATGGCTCCAGCGTGGAGCCAACGCTGACTTCCAGAAAAGTCGGATACGCCGTGAAGCCTGCGCGGGCCTTCCCTGCGTCTGTTGGGTTCGGGGGGACGGAACCGGTGCCAGCCCCCTCCCCACCCGGCTGGGCTGTGGGGGGAGGCGGGCGCCCAGTGCGGGCCTCGGTCCCTGGGCCCCCCCCTTGGTCGACACTGACTTGGCGCCTCGTTCCCCGGCATTCCTAAGCTTGCTGCTACTTCAACAACACTTCCGCGATCTGCACCGCGTTCAGCGCCGCGCCTTTGAGCAACTGATCGCCCGCCACCCAGAAGCACAGGCCGTTGTCCAATGCACAGTCCAGGCGGAGACGTCCGACTTCGCAGTTGTATTTCTCAGCGACGTAGAGCGGGAGCGGATATTCCTTCTTCTCCGGGTTGTCCACGACATCGAGGCCGGGAGCTTTCTTGAGTACTTCGCGCGCGGCTTCCACCGTCACGGGCTTTTCAAACTCGGCGCTGACGGCGACGGAGTGGGCGCGATAGACCGGCACGCGCACGCAGGTGACGCTCGCGCGGAAAGCCGGGGTGATGCATGATCTTGCGGCCTTCGTTCTCCATCTTCATCTCTTCCTTCGTGTAGCCATTGGGCAGGAAGGAATCGACGTGCGGCAGGACGTTGAAGGCGATCTGGTGCGGATAGACTTCCTTGGTCACCGGCTTGCCCGCGACGACTTCGCCAACCTGACGTTCGAGTTCTTCGATGGCCTTCGCGCCGGTGCCGGACACAGCCTGATAGCTGGAGGCAAAAATGCGCTTCACACCGAACGCCTGATGGAGGGGATAAAGCGCCATGAGCGTGATGGCCGTGGTGCAGTTCGGGTTCGCGATGATGCCGCGATGCTTCTTTACGTCGCTGGCATTGATCTCCGGCACGACGAGCGGGACGGTGTCGTCCATGCGGAACGCGCTGGAGTTGTCCACGACCACGCAGCCGGCCTTCGCCGCGATGGGCGCAAATTCCTTCGAGATGCTGCCGCCGGCGCTGAAGAGCGCGATGTCGATGCCCGCGAACGAATCCTTGGTCAGCTCGGTGACGGTGACGTCGTGGCCCTTGAACTTGAGCTTCTTGCCGACGGAACGGGCGGAGGCGAGCAAGGTCAGCTTGCCCACCGGGAAGTTGCGCTTCTCGAGGGTCTTGATCATCTCGATGCCCACGGCACCCGTGGCACCGACAACTGCGACATGCGGATTCGGATTCATAGTCAAAGGGCGACGACTATAGCCACCCGCGTCCATGTGTCAAACTGACTGCGCGACAAATTGAAGCACGAAGCGTCAGGTCAAAGAGATTTGTTGGCACCCTGCCGGCGCCTCGCTAATTTTTCGCGTCCGTCCCCGGCTGGCCTGGCGAGAATATCGGTGCCATTCCGCCCGTCGAAGGGGCGGCTCACAATTGCCTTATGAATCTGCAACGTATCTTGATGGCCCTGGTGCTCTGCTCGCTGCCGTTTTCTGCAACGGCGCAGCGCGGCGACAAACAGGGCGAGGTTCAAGCCTCACGCATTCCCAAGGAGAAGATTCCGCCGTCGCCACCGCTCAAGCCGGAGGATGCCCTCAAGGCGTTCAAGATTCAGCCTGGCTACAAGATCGAGCTGGTGGCGAGCGAGCCGACGATTCAGGTGCCGACGATTCTGCAGTTCGATCCAGACGGACTCCTGTGGGTGGTGGAGATGCGCGGGTTCATGGCGACGCCGGACGGCTCGGGTGAGACAAATCCCGTCGGCCGCATCTCGATCCTCGAAGACGCGAATGGCGACGGCGCGTTCGAAAAACACAAGGTGTTCCTCGACGGACTGGTGATGCCGAGAGCACTGCTCTTGATCAACGGAGGCGCGCTGGTCTGCGAGCCGCCGAACTTGTGGTTCTATCCGATCAAGACCGATCAGCCCGGCGCGCGGGAGTTGGTGGCGGCGGATTTCGCGAAGGATGCGGATCCCACGCTTGGAACGCGCATGAATCCGGAGCACTCAGGGAACTCTCTGATGCTCGCGATCGACAACTGGATTTACAGCCTCTACCACCCGTTCCGGTATCGCTTCATCGAGGGCAAGTGGCAGCGCGAACCAGTGCCGCAGCGGGCGCAGTGGGGTTTGTCGCAGGACGATTTTGGCCGGCTTTACTACACGTCGAACAGCGATCAACTGCGCGGCGACATGGTGCCGCCGCATTACTTTGGCGCGAAAGTGAAGCAGAAGCTGCCGGGAATTGGTTTCCAAGTGGCGAAGGACCAGACGACTTGGCCGGCGCGCATCAATCCCGGTGTGAATCGCGGATATCAGTCGGGCACGTTGCGTGACGACGGCACGCTGGCGAAGTTCACCGCCGCGTGTGGTTCGACGATTTATCGCGGAGACCTCTTTCCGCAGGACGCCTACGGGAATGCGTTCGTCTGCGAGCCGTCCGCGAATTTCATCCGCCGCAACATTCTTAACGAAATCGATGGGCTGGTCTCCGCGCGCAATGCGTATGAGAAGTCGGAGTTTCTCGCGTCGACGGATGAGCTCTTCCGTCCCGTGAATCTCGCCACCGGACCGGAAGGCGCGCTCTACATCGCGGACATGTATCACGGCATCATTCAGCACCGGTTTTTCCTCACGTCGTATTTGCGCGGTCAGGCTCAGGATCGTGGCATCGACAAAGTGGTCGATCACGGCCGCATCTGGCGCGTGGTGCCGGATGGGAAGAAGCCGCAGCCGGTCGTGCGGATGACCAGCCTGTCCTCTGGCGATCTGGTGAAGCAACTGGAGAACGTGAACGGCGCGCGTCGCGATACCGCCCAGCGATTGCTGGTGGAGCTGAAGGATGCCTCGGTGGTGCCGGCGTTGAAAGCGATGGCGGCAACCGGCTCGAATCCAGTGACGCGATTGCACGCACTGTGGACGCTCGAGGGAATGAATCAAATTGATGACGCTTTGTTGAACGCGGCGTTGAAGGATTCGAGCAGCAAAGTTCGTGGCGCAGCCGTCCGATTGTTGGCTCAGTCCGCGAAGCAGGGCTCCGCTCCGGCGACGGTATCCGAGCGGTTGCTCGCGCTGGTGTCCGATGCCAGTGCGGACGTTCAGGTGCAGCTCGCGCTGGCGCTGAGTTCGCTTACGCCCAGCGACCCGGTGAAGGCTGGTGTCGCTCAGTTGGCGGCGAAGTCGAGCGCGACGTTGGTTCGCGACGCGGCCGCGTATGCGCAGGCGGGCTTTGAACCGGTGAAGGCGGAGGCGAACGTCGCGAAGGGGCGTCCCTTGACACCCGACGAGCAGCGCCGCTTCGAGGCCGGCAAGGCGATGTATGAGGCGACGTGTCTGGCGTGCCACCAAGTCCACGGCATGGGCCAGATCGGTCTCGCTCCACCCCTCGCAGGATCAGAATGGGTTTCCGGTTCACAGGAGCGCTTGATTCGCATCGTACTGCACGGTCTGCGCGGGCCGATCAAGGTGAAGGGCGAGACCTTCGAGATGGACATGCCGGCGCTGGGCGTTCTGGATGACGAACAGATCGCCGCGGCGTTGACTTATGTCCGTCGTGAGTGGGGGCATACCTTTGAGCCCGTTACTCCGGAGTCCGTGAAGAAAGTGCGCGATGCCACGTCCACCCGCGAGGAAGCGTGGACGATGGGTGACTTGCTGAAGATTCCGTGACGGTCGCCTAGTAGCGATATTCCAGACGTGCGCCGACTTGCGAGCTGTGGAAGTCGAGCTGCGATTCGTCGGAGGAATTGTCGCCGTATTGGTAGAACACTGAGGCGTTCAGCTTCTTCACGAATACCGTGCTGAGGCCGGCGTAGATGGAGGCGTATTCGTCATCGCGTCCGTTGGACGGCCCGCGCAGGCTGGATTCGTAGTGGCGGAAGTTGTAGGCGGGAACGACATCGAGGAAGAATTGGCCGAAGAGCCGCTGACGCAATCCCACGCTGACCGCCGTCGTTTCGGAGAAGACGTTTTCCTGGTATGCGTTCCCGACGACATGGCTGGCCGAGGCGAAGAGCGCGGTTTGTTCGAGGGGACGATACGCCGTGGTGACGGCGAAGATCGGAAAGGCTTCCGTGCCGGATTGCGCTTCGGTTCCCGTTTCGGACTCGCCGTGGAACTGCTGGAATTGCACGCCGACGGAGGCTTGCAGGGTGAACTTGCTCCCGGGCGTCCAGATCGCGCGCGTCTGCAATTGCTCGAAGGTGGAGTCCGGGCCGGGGTCCACGAAATTGTAGCCGGCGCCAACGCCTGCGCCGACAGTGGTGCGAGGAGTAAGTTGGTAGTTTACCCAATCGAGCGTGGACCATGTCCAATAATCGCTGAAGCCCTCAGTCAGACGCGTGTCCATGGTCCCCGTGAGCTCAACGGAAAGCTTGGTCTGGTAATTGTAGATACCTGAGGCGGTGGCGAGGTGAGAGCTCTGCGAAATCTGCTGACCGGTTTCGATCTGCGGCTGCTCCGTAACACTTCCGGCGTAGCCGAAATCGAGCAGCCATTTCTCGCGAGGGATGTGTCCGCGGAGCGCGAGGTAGTAAGCCTCGTTGTTGTTGAAGTCGGCGTTCGAGTAGCGATTGATACCGGCTGAGAAATCGAGGTTCCAGTTCGGTCCCATCTCGATGAACAGCCCGGGTACGATGGTGTGGAGGACGGTGGAGGACGGTGCGTTGGTGCTGCGCAAAATGCCGTCGCCGTAGATGACTTGATATCCCAGATGCGGATGAAACCGGAACGGGCCGGCTTCGAGCGGACGCGTGTTCGGTCCCGAGGAGGGCGCTTGCAACGGCGGCGCGGACACGGAGCCGACCCAGTTCGAGGAGGCTTGCTCCACAGTCGTGACGCGATCTTGAAAGCTCACGGGCGGAACAAAAATCTCCTGCGCCTGCGCGACGCTCAGTCCGAGGACGAAAGTGGGAGCAAGATGAAGGGCTCGTTGGGCGCCTGAGGTCCTGGAACTAGCGCGTCGTGGCGTTGGTGAAATCATAGTGATGGGCTCTTGGCTACCTTTCGCGAACCGACAACACAAGCTTGATTGTTCGGTCCGAGCGGCGGGAACGGTCGCGAAAAAGTTTTCGGTGGGGCCGTTGACAATCCGGGGTTGGTTGATAGCCTGAGTTACAGATGACGACGAAGGTTGAACAAGAGCAGGGTTTCGTGAGCCTCACTGAGAGTGCGGCGCAACAGATTCGTTCCATGCTTGCCGACCAGCCGGAGAACGCGGGCAAGATTCTCCGCATCTACGTGGAAGGCGGCGGTTGTTCCGGCATGCAATACGGCATGGTGTTCGACGAGAAGCGCGACAACGATCGCGTCTCCGAGTTTTTCGGCGTCAGCGTGCTGGTGGATGCGGTGAGTGCGGAATATCTCCAAGGCGCAGTCGTGGATTTCTCGGACGCCATGACCGGTGGCGGGTTTAAGATTTCCAATCCGAACGCGAAGAGCAGCTGCGGCTGCGGAAAAAGTTTTGAAGCCTAGACGGAACCTACTAGGGTTTCGTCAGGTTAAACAGCGCCGTCCCGTGTGATGCGGGGCGGCCTTTTTGTTGGGCTCGATCAGAGGAGATTCTCCAGATTCAACTTGCGAGCAGGCTGCGCAAGGCAAACGCGAGTTTTTCGTATTGCGGTAGCGAGTTGTACAGTTGCGCTGAAACTCGAAGGAGCCGGTGAGGCGCCTTCGGCCAGGGAATGATCGGGACTTCGATCTGATGACGTTCGAGGAGTTCGTCCTGCCACGGATCGAGGTAAAGCGGTGACTTGTGCTGCGCGGGTGATTTGGCGTCGGGGATCGGGACGGAAGCCAACGAGCCTAGGAATTCCGGCGGGCAGGGTGCCGCAATGGAAAGCGTCGAGCAGAGCAGTTCGCGCGCGGCGACCACGAGCGCGTGATTGCGTCGCATGATCTCCGGCCAGCCTCCGGGCAGGAGTTTCGCCATGAACCGCAACGCCTCGGGCACGCTGAGCAGGACGGAAGGGTCGGAGGTTCCCATCCAGGCGAACTCGATCAGGAATCGGGATCGATCCGTACGCGCTGAATTGGCTCCGTGGCTGGTCACGAGCGGGTGAATCTGTTCCTGACGATCCCGGCGCACGTGGAGAAGCGCGGCACCTTTCGGAGCGCAGATCCACTTGTGACAATTCCCGGTGTAATAGGCGGAGCCCAGCTCGTGCAGATTTAGCGGAACCATTCCCGGCGCGTGCGAACCGTCCACGAGCGTGTCGACGCCGCGGGCGTTGAGTTCGCGAACGAGGCGCGCGATGGGCAGCACCAGCCCGGTCTGGCTTGTGACGTGATCGAGCAACGCCAGCTTGGTGCGGGAAGTGACCTTGTCGAGGATCGGCTGGACCAGTTCGTCCTCGTGTTGAAAAGGGAACGGCAGATTGGCGACGGTGACTTTGGCGCCGGATTGATCGGCGACGGCGTTGAGAGCGTTGCGACAGGCGTTGTATTCGTGATTTGTGACGAGGAGTTCGTCCCCGGGCGCGAACTGCAGTGAGCGGAGCACGGTGTTGATTCCAGTCGTGGCGTTCGTGACGAATACGAGATCCTCCGCCTGCGCCCCGACGAATTGCGCGAGCTCAGCGCGGGCGGCGTCCCAGAGAGGTTCGAGTTCGCGGACGAGAAACCGCACGGGCTGGCGTTCGAGTCGTTCGCGAAGATTCTGCTGGAAGTCGAGCACGGCGCGCGGGCAACTGCCGAACGAACCGTGATTCAAGAAAGTGACGTTGGGATCCAGCGGCCACAGGGCGGGATCGGCGGCGGGTTGGGCCAGCGGGAGTGGCGAAGCGGATGTGAGGTTCATCGAAACGAACTGACGAGCGGCCAGAGCATCGCAAGGGCAAGCGCGAGAGCGACGAGCCACCAGAGCCACGAAATGCCTTTAGGACGGACTTGGTTCGCACCGCCGAATTCCTCCTTCACGAACTGGTCGTAGTCGAACTTGTCGTCGGGCAAGCCGAGGCTGTCGGCGTAGGCTTCTTCCGACCAGCCGGATTTTTCGTCTGCGCCACATTCCGGACAGGCGCGGGCGTTGCGCGGGACATCGGTGCCGCAGACGGGGCAGGTTTCAGGAGGCGCAGCCATGGCGGGAGAGACGCACGACGTTCAAATGAGACGAGTGGACACGGGGCTCAGCCCATGCCGGCGTATTCCTCGTCGGTTTTCAGGTCGAGCCCGAGCAGGAAGTAATCGTGCGTGACGCCTTCCTGGTCCTTCACGTAGTCCGACAGGCGGAACAGTGGGAGGAACCCGATCAGCCCGAACATTTTCATCGCGGCCTGTTGTTCGCCAATAAACTCGGCTTCGACTTTTTCCAGTCCTACCTGTCGAGCGATGGAAATGATTTCGAGCACCAGCGCCTTGGCGAGGCCGCGTCCACGGAACTTCGGATGCACCAACACGCTCACCCGGCCGATGTGGCGTTTCCATCCGCCGAGTTGCTGGTGCAACGTGGCGACGGCGACGATTTGGCCATCGTGAACGGCGAGCAGGGGAAGATTGCGGCCGAGGTCGATGTTCTGACACCAGTCGTGAATGACGGAGGGATCCGTCACGCGGTGCTTGATGAACATGCGTTCGCGCACTGGCACGGCGAGGAAGAATTCGTGGAACGACATCTCGTCCTCGACGTCCAGCGGCCGCAACTCGCTTCGGAATCCACCCTTGAGTTCCAAATCCTTTGGGTATTCAGCAATGGCCACTTCCAGTGACATAAGAATCCAGTTCGTTTTGTTTTTCGGCGCGGCGCGTCAGTGTGCCGGCATCCGTGAAGGTTAACGGGCGTTTGACCGGGAGGGTTTACCCGCGATGCCCTGGCTTTCCTTCAACATGCGCGCATCGATCGACGTGGGATCAATGCTCCAGCGCGCCGCCAGCAACGGCAGACGCTCGGTGTTCACCGCGGCTGGGTCCGGTCGCCCGAAGTCAACCCGTTCCTCGCCGTCGCCGTAGGCAAAACATTTCAAGCTCAGGTCCACTTCGGCGCGCGTCATGGCGCCCTGATTCCACAGCGTCTTCCCGCCCCACGCATACGCGCGAATCACCGTGCCGAGTTCCGCCTGCACCCATGCGTGATGGTTCACCGCGCGGTTCACGCTGAAGAACTGGACGTGACCGAGCTTGCGGCTGAGGTCCATGACGAAGCGGAAGCACTTGTCCACGTCGTCGCCGGGTTCCGGAAGATTCCCGCCCATGACAAACACCCAGCCGCGAATGGCCGGGGAGATGAACAGCTTGTGCTCGTGCGCCGCGGAGAGCCCTTCCTCCCACGAACAGGGCGTGGGGTTGTTCAAGGCGAGCGCGGCCTGGACCAGTTGTGGATTTCCACTGCGGATGGCGAGCCAGCGATTGGGATGATTAAAGACGGGCGCTGCGACGCGGGGTTGCCGGGGCAGGAATTCGCGTTTGCGGGCCAGCGGACGGGCGACCAGCCGGCCTTTGCGCATGAAGTGAAGCACCATCAGGAGACAGGTGACGCCCACACCGAGCGCGACGCCGAGGACCAATAGCAGCAAGGCGGCGATGAGGTCTCCGTTTTTCATGCCGGCGATGCCACCCGCCGCATCAGCGAACAGCGCGCAGATTGGTAGGATAGCCAACATGATTATGCGAAATGTACACGGATACCCGGCTCGTTCAATATCAATCCTGTTCGATCCTTGAATTGAAAACGCCGTCACGACGGCGCGTTGGAACTCCGCCGTCCTCGTATGGGCGCCGACCAAACGCGCGCTCGATGGCGGAAGGCAACTCACATCTTGTCGAAGGCGTTTCAACATTCGACCGGCGAGCGTCGCCAGCCTCACTCGGATTCCTTCCGCGAAATGTTCGCCGTTCAAAAATCATTCGCTTTTCGCGGTGGGAACAGGTAGGCAAAGTCGCGATTCGGAAACACCACGCGGCATCATGGTTCTCGATCCGAACCAGATGCCGGCTCGTGCGTGGTTGTCTCCATCGTCTGAAAACGGATAAGGCTGACCGATGGCTGAACAACTCGACCAACTCTTCGTGCATCTCAAGCACTGGCTGGTCGGTCATCTCCCGGACGCCTGGCAGCCGCTGGCCTCCATCCTCCTTTCGATCACGCCGGTGCTGATGGTTTTCCCTGGTCTCTTTGCGCTGACGACCGTCATCGAGCGCAAGGGCCTCGGGCGCATTCAAAACCGTCGCGGCCCGAATCGCGTCGGCATTCCGCTCACGAACATCCGGCTCGCCGGCTTCGGCCAGTTCATCGCGGACGGCATCAAGGCGCTCATCAAGGAAGACGTGGTGCCGCGCGCCGCGGACAAGGTCGTTCACTTCCTCGCGCCCATCGCGCTCGTCGTGCCCGTGCTGCTCGCCTACTCGGTGTTGCCCTTCGGCCGCAACATGGTGCCGCTCGATCTCGATGCCGGCGTGCTTTTCTTCTTCGCGGTCGGCTCGGCGACGGAGCTGTGCCTCTTCATGGCGGGCTGGTCGAGTCACAACAAGTATTCGCTGCTCGGCGCCATGCGGGCCATCGCGCAGATGATCAGCTACGAACTGCCGCTCATCTTGTCCGGAGTCGCGGTGATCATGGTCACCGGCACGCTCTCGCTGCCGAAGATTGTCGAGGCGCAGAACGTTTACACCGGCACCATCGCCCACTGGCACGTCTTCACGCCGTGGGGACTCGCGGGCTTCATCCTGTTCTTCATCTCGTCGCTGGCGGAGGCGAACCGTTCGCCGTTCGACATGCCGGAAGCCGAGTCGGAGATCATCGCCGGTTACTTCGTGGAATATTCCGGGTTCAAGTTCGCGCTCTTCTTCCTCGGCGAATACCTCGGCCTCTTCGCCGTCGCGGGCTTCGGCATCACGCTCTTCCTCGGCGGCTGGACCGCGCCGTTCTCGTGGCTCACCTGGATTCCGAGCTGGGCATGGTTCATGGGCAAGCTCGTCACGATGATTGCCATCTACATCTGGATCCGCGGCACCGTCCCGCGTCTGCGCGCCGATCAGCTCATGAACTTCGCGTGGAAGTTCATGCTCCCGATGGCGCTGCTGAACATCGTCGTCACTGGCCTCTGGCACTTCACCGAACTGGCCGGCTGGAACATCGTCGTCCGCTGGCTCGTCTGCGCGGGAATCCTGATTGTGCCCTACCTGCTGCTCGGCCGCGCCTTCAAAGCCAAGGTCGGCCAACGCGAATATCGTTATGCGAGCTGAGGTTCAACCACGGATAAACACGGCTGAAGGGTTGAAGAGTTCAGGGAGTTCGTGCCGCCTTTCGTGTTCTGGCGTGTTCCGCGGTTAACCGTTTCAACTCCGGGTCCATCGAGTCTTGGTTAACTCATGACTCTCCCCTTCGCCATCATCGCGGGACTCACGGTCGGCAGCGCCATCGCGGCGATGTCGTTGCGCAACCTCGTTCACTGCGCGCTGAGCCTCGTCGTGACCTTCGCGGGACTGGCCGCGCTCTTTCTCCAGCTCAACGCGCAGTTCGTCGGCTTCGCGCAAGTCCTCGTCTACGTCGGCGCGGTCGCCATCCTGATCGTGTTCGCCATCCTGCTCACGCGCAGCGCCGAGCCCGGGCCGCCCGCTTCGATGACCACCGGCGCAGGCTGGGGCATTGGCATTGCCGTCGCAGCTTTCCTGGCGATGGCCGGAGCCGTCACCTCCAGCGTCGTCATGCAACGAACCGCACCGCCGCCGTCCGACCTCACCGTTCGCGCCATTGGCCACAAGCTGATGACCGACTACGTGCTGCCGCTCGAAGTCATCGGCCTGCTGCTCACCGCCGCAATGATCGGCGCCGTCATCATCGCCATGCAGGAACGGAAGTCGAAACCATGACCCCTCTCCACCACTACCTCCTCCTCAGCGCGCTGCTCTTCTGCATCGGCCTGGTCGGCGCGCTCACGCGGCGCAACGCCATCCTCGTCCTGATCGGCATCGAGCTGATGCTCAACGCGGCGAACCTGAACTTCATCGCCTTCTGGCGCTACAGCCCGAACCCGGAGGCGTTGCACGGCGTGATGTTCGTCATCTTCGCCATCGCCATCGCCGCCGCCGAAGCCGCCGTCGGCCTCGCGCTCATCATCGCGATTTACCGCCACTACAAGACCACGAACCTCGATCAGGTCGACTCGATGAAGGGATGAACTTGCTCGTTGAATACCTCTGGCTGATTCCCGCGCTGCCGCTGCTGGCGGCGGGGTTGAGCGCGTTGATGAAACGTCCGTCGCGCACGGCGTCGGCGTCGCTCGCCATCGGGTCGATGGTGCTCGCGTTCTTCCTTTCCTGCGCCGGCTTAGTGAAGACGCTTGCGGACCCGGCGGTGCGGTTCACGCATAACTTCGACTGGTTCGTGCTCGGCGAGACGACCTTCAAGCTTGGCTGGGTGCTCGACCCGCTCACGGCAGCGATGCTCGTGATGATCACGTTCGTCGGCACGCTGATCTTCATCTTCAGCGTCGGCTACATGTCGCATGACGACAACTTCACGCGCTTCTTCACGTTCCTCTCGCTCTTCGCGGCGGCGATGCTCGGCCTCGTCATCGCGAACAATCTGCTCCTGCTCTTCATGTGCTGGGAGGTCGTTGGTCTCGCGAGTTATCTGCTCATCGGGTTCTGGTTCCATAAACCGAGCGCGGCGGCGGCGGCGAAGAAAGCCTTCATCACCACGCGCATCGGCGACGTATTTTTCTTCCTCGGCATCCTCTGGCTCAGCGCGGAGACGGGCACGCTGCTCTTCTACACGACTGATGGCACGGGCTGCATGGAGCAAACCGCGCTCGCCAAGCTCGTCGCGCAATCGACCTGGATCGGCATGGGCCTAAGCACGGCGATTGGGCTGCTGCTCTTCTGCGGTGCGATCGGCAAGTCCGGCCAGGTGCCGTTGCACGTCTGGCTGCCGGACGCGATGGAAGGCCCGACACCCGTCAGCGCGCTCATCCACGCCGCGACGATGGTGGCGGCGGGCGTATTTCTCATCGCGCGTGTCTATCCGCTGATGTCCGCCACGCCAGAGTCGGTCGCCTACGCATCGCCCCCAGCCCAAGTCGCCGTGGCGCACGCTGGTGAGAAGCCGGCAGCTGCGCAGCCGAAGTTCACGGAAGTCGCGCTCAACGCCGAGGCGAAGTCGGGTGCTGCCAAAGCTGAAGAAGATCATTCCGCGCATCAATTGCCGCCGGCCACAACGGCGCTGCAAGTCGTCACCTGGATCGGCGCCATCACCGCGTTGTTCGCTGCGCTCGTCGCCGTGGCGCAGACGGACATCAAACGCATCCTCGCCTACTCGACGGTGTCTCAGCTCGGTTTCATGTTCATGGGCCTCGGCATGGGCGGCGTCGCGGTCGGGATGTTCCATCTGCTCACGCACGCGTTCTTCAAGGCGCTACTCTTCCTCGGTTCCGGCTCGGTCATCCACGGTTGCCACGAGGAGCAGGACATCCGGCGCATGGGCGGCTTGCGCAACTTGATGCCCGTGACCTTCGCGACGTATGCCATCGGCATGTTGGCGCTCGCGGGATTCCCGCTGCTGTTCTCCGGCTTCTGGAGCAAGGACGAAATCCTGCACGCCGCGTGGCTGTGGGAGCCGAGCAAGTGGCCGTTCCTGATGGGCCTGTGCGGCGCGTTCCTCACCGCCTTCTACATGACGCGGCAAATGTGGTACGTGTTTTTTGCACCACGTAGCAGCGGACGTGAGTCAGCTCATTCTCATTCCCACGGACACCATGAAGATCAGAGCCGACTCACGTCGGCTGCTACAGAACCGCACGAATCGCCGCCCGTGATGACCATCCCGCTCGGCATTTTGGCGACGTGCGCGATCTTCCTCAGCATCTTCGGCACGCCGGTCTGGCCGTGGTTCCACAGCTATCTCAGCGGCCAAGTCGTTCACTTCACGCCGGCCATCGAACTTGGTACCGTGGCCGTAATGCTTGTTTCCGCCGTCATCTCAGTGGGTGGTATCTGGCTCGGCTGGACTTATTACTCACGTCGCGGCCCGAAGACCGCGGACGAACTCGACCCGCTCGAGAAACTTCAACCCGCCGCCTTCGCCACCCTGCGCGGGAAATTCTACATCGACGAGCTCTACGAGATGTCCGTCATTGCATGGAACGCCGCCTGTGCTCGCGCTTCGCGCTGGCTGGATGACGTAGTGTGGGACGGTGCGGTGCGCCTCGTCACGCTCGTCACGCTGATCTTCTCCTGGGCGAACCGGCTCATCGACGAGTTCGTGGTGAACCTCGGCTTCGACAAAAGCTGCGGAGGATTCCAGAGCGGCGCCCGGTTGCTCTCGCTTTGGCAAAACGGCCAGGTGCAACGTTACTTGCGGGTCATCGCGCTGGGCCTGACGATTGGCGCGCTCTTCTTCATCTGGGGGTGCAAATGAACAGCCTGCCGCTTCTCACCATTCTGACGCTCACGCCGCTGGTCGGAGCTGCCATCATTGCCGGGTTGGATTCGAAGCAGCGCTCGCTCGCGCGGGGGCTCGGCCTTTTCTTCAACGCGCTGGCGCTCGGAGTGGTGGCGTTGGTGTGGTCGAAGTTCAATTCGGCCTCGGGCGAGATCCAGTTCGTCGAACGCTATGGCTGGATACCGTCGGTCGGCGTCGAGTATTTCCTCGGCATCGATGGAATGGGTTTGCTGATGGTGCTGCTCACGGCGCTCATCGTTCCGTTTGGACTTCTCGCCTCTGGTAGCAGCCGACGTGAGTCGGCTCATTCTAGTTCCGAAGATCAGAGCGGACGCACGTCCGCTGCTACAAGTGACGCGGGCTCGCCCGCCTTCGTCTCTCTGTTGCTCTTCCTGCAAGCTGGTTTGTTTGGTGCGTTCACTGCGCTGAATTTCATCCACTGGTTTCTCTTCTACGAACTCACGCTGGTGCCAGCGTATTTCCTGATCAAGCTCTGGGGTGGTTCGCAGCGTTCCTCGGCGGCGAACCAGTTCTTCATCTACACGATGGTCGGAAGCGTGGCACTGCTGCTCTCGATGCTTGCGGTCTATCTCGTCTCGGGCAGCTTCGACCTGATCAAGCTGGCGGAGATGGGACGCTCCGGCGAACTTGCGTCACTCTTCAACGTCCGCATCGGCGGCTGGTACGACCTCTCGCCGCGCACGCTGTCGCTGGTGATTTTCTTCGGCGCGTTCCTGGGCTTCGCGGTGAAAGTGCCGGTCTGGCCGTTCCACACCTGGCTGCCCGCGACGTATTCCGAAGCGCCCACGGGCGTGTCGATGGTGCTCACCGGCGTGATGTCGAAGATGGGCGTCTACGGCTTCCTGCGCATCCTGCTCCCGATCTTCCCGAACGAGATGCAGATCATGCTCACGCCGTTGCTCTGGCTGGCGGTGGCGACGATCGTCTTCAGTGCGTGGGCGGCGATGATGCAGAAGGACCTTAAACGCATCGTGGCCTATTCCTCGATCAACCATCTCGGTTACTGCCTGCTCGGCGTGTTCGCGGTCGCGAGCTTCACCGGGAGCGATCCGAAATGGACCACCGAGAAAGCTGCGGCTCTGAACGGCGTGATCGTCCAGATGTTCAATCACGGCATCACGGCGTCCGCGTTATTCTACTTCGTCGGACTGATCGAACAGCGTGCCGGGCGTCGCGGACTCGATGACTTCGGCGGCTTGCGCAAGGTCGCGCCGGTCTTCTGCGGATTGATGGGCATCGCGTTGTTCGCGTCGCTTGGATTGCCCGGCCTGAACGGTTTCATCGGCGAGTTTCTGATCTTCAAGGGCGTCTTCCCGCTGGCGAAATGGGCGGCAGCGTTCTCGGCGATCGGTCTGCTGGTGACGGCGATTTTCCTCCTCACCATTCTGCAACGCGTCTGGAGCGGGCCGCTGGCAGAGCAGGGGAAAAGCTTCCCGGATTTGACGCTGAAGGAACGACTCATTGTGCTGCCGGCGATCGTGCTGATGTTCGCGCTCGGCATCTGGCCGCAGCTGCTCCTGAAGGTGATCAACCCGACTGTGGTTCGGGTGGTCGACTCGATGAAGATGTAGTCGCTGCGGCGCGGGTCAGCGGCGGTTGGAGAGGACTTCCAGTGCGCGAATGGTGGCGGCGTTTCGTCCCTCGACGCCAAGCTTCTGAAAGACGCTTCCCATGTGCTGCTTCACCGTCTTTTCGCTCATCTCCAGAATTGCGGCGACGTCGGCGTTGCTCTTGCCTTGCGCGACCCAGAGCAGGACATCCGCTTCGCGACCGGTGAGATTGAGCTCGCGCTGGAGCGGGCCGGGTGAGCTGAAGTCCGGATTGAACCCTCCACCGCCAGACTGCGCGGCTTCTTCGAGACGTTCTTCAACCGCTTCGGCGCGAGCGAGGCGGGCGTGGACGGCGGCGAGCAGATCTTCGCGGATGACCGGCTTCGTCAAGTAATCGTCGGCGCCGAAATTCATGCCGACGCGGATGTCGGATTTGTCGCCCTTGGCGGTGAGGAAGATGAACGGCGTGGTGGCGAATTCCTTGATGGCGCGCAGCGATTGCACGACGCCGTAGCCGTCCATCTCCGGCATCATAACGTCACAGATAACAACATCCGGGCGTTCCTTCTTGGCGGTTTCCACGCCCACGGCGCCGTTCTCGGCGGTGACGACCTTGAAGCCTTCCATCTCCAGCAGCAGCGCGATGTTCCGGCGCATGGGTGCCTGGTCTTCGATGATTAAAATCTTTTTGGCGCTCATAGGTTTCGGGTGCGCTGATTGAGGCACAGGCGGCGGAGCTTGGCCATCCAACAATGGTCGGAGGCAGCGGTCCGGCGGAACTCCGACCAAAGTCGGATCGCGAGGATCCGCATCGCCCCGTAGTGTCATCTTCACATGACTGCTGATCAGATTCATCTGCTGCGACGATCGTTTGGCCGGGTTGAGCAACAATCCCAGGTCGCTGCGCTGATTTTTTATCGCCGTTTGTTCGAGCTGGATCCCAGCTTGAGGCCGCTGTTCAAGAGCGACATTGAAACGCAGGCGGCGAAGTTGATGGACATGCTGGGGCTGGCGTTGAGTTTGACGAGCTGTCCCGGTGCTCTCGAGACGGAGCTGATCGAGTCCGGCGCCCGCCATGCCGGCTACGGCGCGCGGGATGAGCATTACGTGACGGTGGGTCAGGCGATGGTCACGATGCTTGAAGAGTCCCTCGGCGATGAGTTCACGCCAGCAACAAGAGAGGCGTGGATCGCCTTCTACACATTTGCTTCCGAGACCATGAAACGCGGCGCGGCCCAGGCGTCGTTGATTTCAGGGAGCGCCTCCCCTCCGTCGCCAGAAGCGAGGAAGTAGTCTGACCTGCACGACATTCTCGTCGGTGAACCGCTGGCTACGGCGTCTCGAAGAGCGGAAGTCGCACGGTAAAGGTGGTGCCTTCGCCTTCCCGTGAGACGAAGGAGATTTCCCCGCGGTGCAAATCCACGCAACGCTTCACGATCATCAGGCCGAGACCCGTGCCCGAGATTTGTCCCACGTTTGATGCGCGGTGGAAGGCCTCGAAAAGGCGGGCGTGGTCGGCTTCCGGGATTCCAATGCCGCGATCCTGAATCGAAAACACCGCGTGCGAGGCGTCGCGTTGGACGGAGAAGGTGACTTCGCTTCCGTCGGGGGAATACTTCACGGCGTTCGCCAGCAAGTTGGAGAAGATGTGGCGCAGCAGGCTTTCATCGGCCATCGCTCCAGCGAGGTTGCCTTCCGCGTGGAATCGAACCGGGCATCGACGGTTGGTGGCGGAATGCGTTTCGTCCACGAGCTTGCCCCCGAGCGTGGCGAGATCGATGGGCGCCGCCTTGAACGTGATTTTTCCGGCCTCGACGCGCCAGAGCAACAGCACCTGTTCCATCAGGCCCGACATGCGCAGCGTGGAGGAATAGATGTCTTCGAGCAGTTCCTTGAGCTTCTCCGGCGAGAGGCGATCGAGGTAATTCCGCAGGAGTTCCACGGCGCTCATCGTGATGCCGAGCGGCGTGCGGAACTCGTGCGAAACGAGGGACACGAATCGGCTCTTCAGTTCGCCCAGTTCGCGCTCGGTGTTCAACGCGCGGAGGATGTCTTGCTCGGCTTGCTTGCGGGTCGAGATGTCGATGCCGACCGAGAGAGTGTGGGGTTCGCCATCGATTTGAATCACCTCGCCCGACACCAGCAGTGTGACGACTTTTCCAGACTTGGTCAGCAAGCGATGCTCGCGATCGCGAACGGAGCTGTGCTTACGCAGGAGTTCCACGAATTCGACGCGCTGCTGCGGTTCGGCGTAGAGATTGAGGTCCTTCGCCAGGCGGCCAATGACTTCAGCCTCGGTGTATTCGAAGGCGCTGAGGAACGCGGGATTCGCGGCGATGAACTTTCCGTCGGCGAGGCGGGTCAACGTCATCATCGCGGGATTGGCGTCGAAGGTTCTGCGCAGCCGTTGCTCGGACTGGCGCAGGCGCTGTTCGCTCTCGGCCAGCGCCGCCTCGGAACGTTTGCGTTCGATCACCAGTGCCGTCTGCTCGGCGACGTAGGTGAGAATCTGTTTCTCCTCCTCGCTGTAAGCCCGTGGATTGTCGTAGTCCTGCACGGCCATCACGCCGATGGCTTTGCCGCGTACGATCAACGGCACGCCGAGCCAGACGGCGGACGGAGTGCCGGACACGAAATGCCACGGGTTCGCCGGGTCGGTCATGGAATTGCGATCCGCGAGCAGGGACTGGCCGGTGGAAAGGATGTAGCCGGCGAGACCGCCCGAAACTTTGCGCGGCTGCGGCCAGGGATCTTTCTGATCGACGTGATACGCGTAGGCGTGGAGGTCGCTCACTGGATCGTGCAGAAGCAGGAAGAAATTGTCCGCCGGCATCAGGCTCTTCACGATGCGATGAATGCTCTGGTAAAGGCTCTTCAAGTCCTCCGCGGTATGGACTGCCTCGGAGATGCCGAAGGCGGCATGTTGCACGCGCTCGCTGCGCTTGCGATCCTCCACTTCGCGCTGGAGCACGTCATTCGCTTTGCGCAGCTGGGTGGTGCGTTGGTTCACCTGACGTCGCAGCATGACAATCCAGCCCACGCCGAACGCGAACAGGGTGCTGATGATTCCGACGGTCCGCCAGAAACGTTGCTGGGCGACGAGGGGTGATTCGCCGAACGATCGCGCGTCGGCGGCTTCGCGCAGTCGGAGCAGATAGGGCGGGTCGGTGGGCGAGGGCAGCACAATCCCGGTCAGCTCCACGTGATCGTCTGTTTTGAGAAACGTCAGCTGTCCGCCACGGCTGGATTCGAGCACGGCCTGAAATTCGCCGTCGTCATCTTCAAGCCGGAGTGTCTCGGCGGCGATTTTGTTGACGGTGGTCTGGACGCGTGAGAGCAGGCGGCCGGAGATCCGAACCAGATCGTGCGCCGCGCTGCCGCTGAGCATCTCGCTGGAGACGATGACGCGTGGTTCCGGCGGCGTGTTGGTGCCAAGCGTTCGGAAGGAAGAGAAGCTGAGCGAAAGATGCGGTTTGGTCCGCAGGGGGGACCCGACGACTTCCACGGCGTCGCCGGGGACCAGTTTGGGAATCCTGCGCGGGATCAATTCGAGACGCTCGGGATCGGCGGAGCCTGCGCCATAAGGTTGCAGAAAACTCGCGCGCAGCCCGACGCCGCTGCTGCGCAGGAAGACGGCGTCCTCCTCGACCTTCAACACGGTGGCGCTCACGCGCACGCGGTCGGCGCTGTTTGAACCGGTGGCGCGCAACTGGCGGGCATCGACCAGCGGCGCGGCGAACAGCGCGTTGGTGCCCGTTCGCAGGACGGTGATGAACTGGGGCGAGGGCGATCGAATGGCGCGATAGCCGCGGCCGATGTTCGCGGCGCCAATCTTCAGTTTCGCGCCCCACCAGTTGGTCAGCGGAATGTCGCCCCGCCAGTCCTGAATCGAGGCGACAGCCCAGCCCAGTTCATCGGTGAGGTGGATCATGAGCGTTTCGCCATCGAGGCGCGCCTGCATTACGACGCCTTCCACTTCGACCCACTGGCGGTCGTTGATGCCATTCAAGGCGCCAATCAGCCACGGCCGCGCGGGTTCGGGAAGTTTGCCCGGACCGAGAACGGTCAGTTTGCTCGCGGTGAGCGTGGTTTCGGAATTGGTTGAGGTGAATCGAATCTTTGCCTCGACCTCGACGAGATCGGCGAGACGGGGGACAGCGGCTCGCGACGGCAGGCGAACGACGACGCCAGTCGATCCGTCCTGCACGCCAATCGCTGCGCGCTGGTCGATGTAGATCACCGTTCCTTGAAAGCGCGCCGGGACGTCGTTGGTTTGCGCTGGGTCACGCAGGATGGCGCTGACGTGGGCGGTATTGGTGGCGATCAGCGAAGTGGACGAAGAATTGTCTGCGGCGAGAGAACCCACGATGGCCAAAGCGATCCCCGCTCCTGCGACGAGGGCGGTCTTCAGGCGAAGCAAACTTGGGCACCATGGACGGACAGGAATCACGGTCGGACTGTAATGGAAGAACGGGCGCCGCGAGAAGCCAAACCCCGGTGGGAAGATCCGACTTTGGTCGGATGTGGCGCGGATGGTTGCGCGCTACTTCACCACCATGCTCGTGAAGGGCGGTACATACGCTTGCAAGTAGACGAGCACGCCCACCAGCGCCGCGAGTGCGATGCTGTGGAAGAATACGTAGCGCAGGATGGTTCCTTCGTGGCCGTACCAATTCGTCGCGGTGCTCGCCACCACGATGCTTTGCGCGTCCACCATTTTGCCCATGACGCCGCCGGAGCTGTTCGCCGCCGCCATGAGCGTGGGGCTGATGCCGGTTTGTTCTGCGGTAATTTTCTGAAGGCTCCCGAAAAGGACGTTGCTCGCGGTATCGCTGCCAGTCAGCGCGACGCCGAGCCAGCCCAGCAGCGTGCCAAAGAACGGGTACAGCGATCCGGTCTTGGCCAGCGCGAGACCGAGCGTGGCGTCGGTGCCGGAGTATTTCGTGACGTAACCGAGCCCGAGCATCGCTGCGATGGTGATGAGCGAGTAGCGGACGCGCCAGAGCGTTTGGGCGTAAACGCGCGCGAGTCCACCGGGGCCGAAGCCCATGATGAACCCAGCGAGGATGGATGCGGCGAGAATTCCGGTGCCGGTGGCGGAGAGCCAGTTGAGTTTGAAGACGGCTTCCTCGGGCTTCGTTGGTTTCTCGATAGTCGGCTTGGGCACGACGGGATAGTCGCGCAGGATGACGTTGTGCAATCCGGCCACGGGGAAGGCCGGCGCGGACATGGCGTCGGCGGCTTTCTTAAAGGCCGGGATGCCCCAAACGAAGACGAGCACGCTGAGGAGAATCCATGGTGTCCATGCGCGCCGGAGCAGGGCGGGGGAGGGAGCGGTGTTGGAGCGCCGGCTTCCGGCCCGGCGTGAGTGGTCGAGGCTCCAGAGTCGCGCCGGGTCGGAGACCGGCCCTCCGCCTCGTCCGCCGGTTTCCAGCCGTCCTTTGGCTGCCAAAACTTAAGGAGCGCGACGACGGCGCCAATTGAGGTCAGCGACGCGACGATGTCCACCAGCCACGGTCCGTGAAAGTTCGACACCAGAAACTGCGGCACCGCGAAGGAGACTCCAGCGGTCAGTGCCGCCGGCCACACGCCGAGCATCCCGCGCCAGCCCGCCTGTGCCCACACGACCCAGAACGGGACGAGCAGCGAGAAGAACGGGAGCTGCCGGCCCACCATTTGCGAGAGCGAGAGTTCATCAATGCCTGTCACCTTGCTCAGTGCGATGATCGGAGTGCCGAGCGCGCCGAAGGCCACGGGCGCGGTGTTCGCGATGAGGGAGAGCCCGCAGGCGGCGAGCGGTTTGAAGCCGAGCTGAATCAGGATCGCGCTGGTCACGGCGACGGGCGTGCCGAAGCCCGCCGCGCCTTCGAAGAACGCACCGAACGAAAACGCGATGAGAATCACTTGCACGCGCGGGTCGGGCGCGAGATTCGCAAGGCTGCCGCGCAGGACGGCGAAGAGCCCTTTCTCGACGGTGAGTTGGTAGAGGAAGATGAGGTTGAGAATAATCCACCCGATCGGAAACAGCCCGTAGCCCGCGCCGAAGAGAGTCGTAGCGGCTGCGGCCTTCACGGGCATGTGATACGCGCCGATGGCCACTGCCAGCGCGACGCCGAGTCCGAGCAGCGCGGCGAAGTGAATGCGGATATGCAGCCAGGCGATGGCGCCCAGCAACACCACGATGGGCAGTGCGGCGACGAGCGTCGAAAGCAGGGCGCTGCCAAGTGGATCGTAGTTCTGCGTCCAAGTCATGGTGAATGGGGAAAGGAAACGAGGAACCGCCGCAGAGGGCAAGCTTTGGATTTCGTTGGGCGCGCCAGGATTCCGATTGTTCACGGCGGGCGTTCAGCCGTGCGTTGAGGTTCGTTGCTGGCAGCAGCGGGGAATTATTTGCGATCCGATCATACAAACGGGCGGCGCGCGGTGTCTGTCCGGGTGTGGTGGGAAAGCCCCGAATTGATCGAGAAGAATCTCGGGCCGGGCAGGGGTCGGACTTTACTTCAATGGTCTTGTGTCGTGCACGGCGGCGTAACTACTCTGGCCCAGCACTGTCCAAGAGAAACTTGAAACTTGTTCAATCACCACGGTGTTGAGTGAAGAATGTCCATGTCCAACGGCACATCTAAATCATCCGGACGTAAGTTTTGGCTCGTTGTTGTTGCGCTGATCCTCGCGGGCGGCGCGGCAGCGTGGTGGTTTCAATTCCGGAAGAAGGACGAGGTGGTCACCATCCAGACGGAAAAAGTGCAGCGGCGCGATCTGACGGAGTTGGTGGTGGCGAATGGCCGAGCGTATCCCGTGGTGCAGGTGAAGATCAGCCCGGAGGTGAGCGGCGAGATCATCGCGCTGCCGGTGAAGGAAGGACAGGCGGTGAAGAAGGGCGACTTGCTGTTGCGCATCAAGCCGGATTTCTACGCGGCGAGCAAACGGTCCGCGGAGGCGAGTTATCAGGCGGCCGTGGCGAACAAGGATTTGGCGGCGGCGAATCTGCGCAAGGCGGAGATTGAGGAGGCACGCAACAAGTCGATGCTCGCCAACAAGCTGATTTCCGATTCGGTGTATCTCGAAGTGAAGACGGCCGCCGAGGTGGCGAAGGCGAGCTTCCAGGCGTCCGAACATCAAGTAAACGTTGCAAAGGCATCCCTCCAGCGCGCAGAGGAGGAGCTGGCCAAGACGACCATCGTCTCACCGATCACCGGCACCGTGAGCAAGCTGAACTCGCAGCTGGGCGAACGAGTCGTCGGCACGGCGATGATGACGGGCACCGAGGTGATGGTGATCGCGGACTTGAACGAAATGGAGGCGCGCGTGGACATCGGCGAGGTGGACGTGGTGCTGATTGCGATTGGGCAGAAGGCGCGCCTGGAAGTGGAGGCGTTTCGCGATCGGAAGTTCACGGGCGAGGTGACGGAGATCGCCAATTCCTCGCGTGGGCTCGGTGGGCAAGGTTCGAGCGGCGGCGGTGGAGGTGGCGGCGGCGGCGGGCAAGGGCAGGAGGCGACGCGGTTCGAAGTGAAGATTCGGATCAAGGACAAGGAGACGTTCCGTCCGGGCATGTCGGTGACGGCGGAGATTGAAACGCGGTCGCGCACCAATGTTTTGAGCGTGCCGATCCAGAGCGTGACGACGCGTCTGCCGAAGAAGGACGGCACCAAGGGTGGCACCAACTCGCTTGAAGTCGTCGCAAGGTCGACGAATTCCCCTGTCTCCGAGCGGAAAAACAACGAGGCGATCAAGCCGGTTGAGGTGGTGTTCCTGCGTGACGGCGAGACGGTGCGTTCCGCGCCGGTGAAGCGCGGCATCAGCGACGAGGATTACTCGGAGATTATCGAGGGCTTGCAAGAAGGGCAGGAGGTGGTGTCCGGCGGCTACAAGGCGATCAGCCGCGACTTGGATGATGGCAAGAAGGTGAAGCTCGGTGAGCCGGAGAAGGAAAAGGAAGAGAAGAAGTGAACGGCTGACCCTTGCCCGCCATGCCTCTCATCCGTCTCGAAAACATCTCCCGCCGCTACCAGATGGGCGGCGAGACGATCCATGCCCTGCGCGAGGTGTCGCTGAACATTGAGCGCGGCGAGTATGTGGCGATCATGGGTCCATCCGGTTCCGGCAAATCCACGCTGATGAATCTGCTCGGCTGCCTCGATACGCCGAGTTCGGGTCGCTACGACTTGAACGGCACGGACGTGAGCCAGATGGATGACAATGCGCTGGCTGACGTGCGCAATCGCGAGATTGGTTTCGTCTTCCAGACCTTCAATCTCCTGCCGCGTTCTCATGCGCTGCATAATGTGGAGCTCCCTTTGATCTACGCGGGGATTCCGGCGCACGAACGGAAACAGATCGCGATGGAGGCGCTGACCCAGGTGGGGCTCGCGGATCGCGTTCATCACAGGCCGAACGAAATGTCCGGCGGGCAACGGCAGCGTGTGGCCGTCGCGCGCGCGCTGGTGACGAAGCCCTCGATCATCCTCGCGGACGAGCCGACCGGGAATCTGGATTCGAAGACCGGCGCGGAGATCATGGATTTGTTCGAGGCGCTGTCGGAGAAAGGGAACACGATTATCGTGGTGACGCACGAGGAAGACGTGGCGCGACACGCGCGGCGGATTCTACGCATCCGCGACGGATTGATCGCCAGTGACGAACGAGTGGAGAACCCGGTTCGGCCAGCGGGAGCGAAAGCGGCGCAGCCTGCGGACACCGCGAAGTCATGAAACTCTCCGCCGAGTTCATCGAAGGCATTCGCATTGCCGGCGGGGCGATTCGCGCGAACAAGATGCGTTCCGGGCTGGCGACACTCGGCATCGTAATCGGCATCGTGACGGTCACGTTGATGGGCACGGCGATTACCGGTTTGAACGGCGCCTTTCTGCGCAGCATCTCGGCGCTCGGCACGGACGTGTTGCACGTCAGCCGGTTTTCGTGGTTCATCCGTTCGCATGCGGAATGGATGCGCGCCCAGAGCCGGCAGGAGATCTCGCTCTCGCAGATCAAGGCGCTGGAGGAGCAGATGACGCTGGCGCGCGCCATCGCGCCTTACACGGAATTCGGTACGCCCGTCCGCTACAAGGAGCGGAGCTCGCGCCGCGTGTGGGCGATTGGCACTACGGAGCAGTTTCAATACACGGGAAATGTCACGCTGGCACAGGGACGGTTCCTGTTGGACACGGAAGTGTCCGGCGGCCGGCCGGTGTGCGTGATCGGATCCGGTGTGGCGTCGAATTTGTTTCTGCTCGAATCGCCTCTCGGCAAAACGATTCGTCTCGGTGACTTTCCGTTTGAAGTCGTGGGCGTGGTGGAACCGCAGGGAAACTTTCTCGGGCGCTTCAGCCTCGATAACCAGGTGTTCATCCCCGTGAAGCAGATGCTTGCCTGCTTCACGCGACGCCCGTTCACCACGGTGCAGGTGAAGGCGGTGAGCCTGGAGAAGTTGAAGGAGTGCGAGGAGGAGCTGCGCGGCGTGCTGCGCAAGATTCGTCGTGTCCCGCCCGGCGACGAGGATGACTTCTCCATCAACCAGCAGGAGAATTTCATCAGCACGTTCAATCGCGTCGCCGGAACGATTGCGGCGGTCGGGCTGTTCATCACCGGTCTGTCGCTGTTCGTTGGCGGCATCGGCATCATGAACATCATGTTTGTGAGCGTGGCGGAACGGACGCGCGAGATCGGCATCCGGAAGGCGATTGGCGCGCGGCGAAGAACCATCCTGTTGCAGTTCCTGATCGAGTCGGCGGCCATTTGTCTGCTCGGCGGATTGGTGGGACTGGCGATTGCGTTTCCGCTGACGCTGGTGATGAACCACTTCCTGCCGGCGCAAATGTCACTGACCGCTGCGGGCGCGGCCTTGACCGTTGCGCTGGTCACGGGGCTGGTGTCGGGCTTTCTGCCCGCCTGGCGCGCGGCGCGCATGAGCCCGGTGGACGCACTGAGGAATGAATGAAACGTGACGAGTAATGCGTGATTCGTGATGCGTAACGACAGATGAACTAACTCACAAATCACGGATTACGAATCAGAATTTTGATTGGATGCACACGGCTGAAATCAAAGAAAGCTTCCTGATGGCGATGAGCGCGCTGACGTCGCACAAGCTGCGTTCCGCGCTCACGCTGCTCGGCGTGCTGGTGGGAGTGTTCTCGATCATCGTGGTCATGACGGCGATGCGCGTTCTGCAGAAGAACATCGAGTCCGAGCTGAGCGAGTTGGGCGCGAACACCTTCGCAGTGCAGAAGTGGCCGGGCGTTTACTTCGGCGGGCCGGATGGTTTTGAGAAATTTTGGCGCCGCAAGAACATCACCTTCGCCCACGGTAAGCTGGTGGCTGACCGCGCTTCGCTCGCGCTGAACGTCGGCATCGAGCAATCCTTCTGGAGCGGCGAAGTCTCGTCGCGTTACGAGAAGTCCGTGCCGGAGACGCAGCTGTTTGGTTCCACCACCGGCTGTTTTCCCGCGAAGAACTGGATCGTGGCGGACGGTCGCGCGTTGCTCGAATCCGATCTCGATTCCGCTGCGGATGTTTGCGTGCTCGGCGCGGGACTGGCGAAGTCGCTGTTCCCATTCGGCTCGCCGCTCGGAGAGCGCGTGAAGTTTGACGGTATCAACTACAGCGTGGTGGGCGTGCTGGAGAAACGCGGGACGGCTCTCGGCGGCGAGCAGGATAACTTTGCGGTGATTCCGCTCACAAGCGGATTGAACCGGTATGGTCGCACCTGGCGGAGCCTCACCATTCTCGTGCAGGCGCGGGACCAGGCGGTCTACGAGGACACGGTGGAGCAGGTGCGCGGCATTCTGCGGGCGGCGCGCAAGGTGGAGCCGGGCAAGGAAGATGACTTCGAAGTGTTCTCGAATGATTCGTTGATCGCGCAGTTCGACAACTTCACGCAAACGGTGCGATACGGCGTGGCGGCGGTCAGTTCCATTGCGCTCATTGCGGCGGGCATCGGCATCATGAACATCATGCTCGTGTCTGTGACGGAGCGTACGCGCGAGATTGGGATCCGGCGCGCGGTCGGGGCGAAGAAGCGGAATATCATGACGCAGTTCATCATGGAGGCGGTGGTGCTCTGCGAAGTCGGCGGAGTGATGGGTGTCATCCTCGGCGTGCTGGGCGGAAACGCGACAGCATTCCTCCTGAAGATGCCGCCAGTGCTGCCCTTGGATTGGGCGGTGTTGGGCCTGGCGATTTGCTCGGTGGTGGGAATCATCTTCGGCACCTATCCGGCCTACAAGGCGGCGAATCTGGACCCAGTGGAATCGCTCCGCTATGAGTGAATTTAGTCCGTCGGTGTCATCGTGGGAACGATGCGGCGGGGTCGGGCCACATCGCGGAGCGATGGCGTGATGGTAGCCGTGGGCTTCAGCCCACGGTGAAGCGGTCAGAGCGGGTGGAGTCGCGTTGCGACGATTGAAGCGAGGACCCGATCTCCGGGACAGATTCAAGCGTCGCTCCGCGACGCGCCTTCCTCTCGGAATGATCCGTGGGCTGAAGCCCACGGCTACCGTCGGATCGTCGCTCTGCGACGGTCGGTGTGTTCATGGTCACGGGAACAGAAAAGAACGCTTTCCTACGGCAAAATTGTTTCAATAAAAGCAATGGCGTCCCGTCTGAATAGCGACAGCCATTAACAATCCACAAAGGAGGTATCAAATGTGTTACGATCCATTGACGACCAAGGGGGAATCCGGCAATGTCCGCCGCACCATGCGAAAACGATTTCTTTCGTGCATTGCCATTGCGTCTTGCGGCGCGTTAACCGCGGTCGCTCAGAACGGAGCGGCCACCAAGACGGTGTCCATCAGCCTGCATGAAGCGCTGGGCCGCGCGCTCCAGCAGAACTACACGATCAAGCTCGGCTATTTTACGCCGCAGACGGCGCGTTTGCAGTTGGAGGAGATCTACGGCGCGTATGATCCGGTTTTCAGTGCGGGTGCGAGTCACAACTACATTCAAGCTCCGGGTTTTTTCGACACGACTCTCAATCAGCCGTTTCCGGGAGCCGAAACATGGTCGCAACGCTACGAAGGTGGCTTCAAGGGGGCACTTCCCTACGGAACTCAATATGAACTTACTAGCCGGCTGGATCGCAGCCAGAGTGAATCCGAAGTAGGTGTGGATTCCACCGCGATTTATGGAAGCCGCGTGGGAGTTGCGGTGACGCAGCCTCTCCTAAAGGACTTTTGGATGGATAGCACACGTGCCAATACCAAAGTCGCGAAGATTGAAATCAAAAGGGCGGATTTGGCGCTGCAATACACCATCATGGGAGTGGTCCGAGAGACGACGCAGGCCTACTACGACCTCATTGAAGCCCGCGATCAGGTAAAAGTTCGGGAAATGGCCCTGCAGTTGAAGGACCAATTTCTCGCGGAGACCAAGAAGAAGGTCGCGGCAGGCACCCTCGCGTCGCTGGATGAAAAACAGGCTGAATCGGAAGCCGCCACAGCGCGGACAGATTTGATTCAGGCGCGGTCCACTGCGGAGCAGGCAGAGAATCTACTTAAGGGTCTCCTTTTCTCCGATTTTAGCTCGGTTCACACAACGACATTGGAGCCGTCGGAGAAGCTTCTGGCGATGTCCCAATAGATTAACGTTGTCGAAAGTTGGCGGACTGGGCTCGAACAGAGGCCAGACTTTCTCAGCCGGAAGCACCTGATTGAACAGGAGAAAGTTCAGCTGAAGTATAGAAAGAATCAGCTTTATCCCGCTTTAGATCTTCAGGCGTCTTACGGACGCACCGGGAACTTGACCGCACCCGATGCTCACGTCGCTCGATACCATCGGTGACAATATTTCCCCTCGGTATGGAGGTGGTATTGTTCTGACCCTTCCCCTCAGTCGCAAGTCCGAGCGGGCTGCTCACAAGCGCCAGAAGATTGCGGTCGAGGCAGCGCTGCTTGAATTGAAGCAAGCAGAGGAAGATATCATTCGCACGATCGACACGGAAGCGAAGAAGGTGCGCAGTGCTTTTGCGGCGATTGAATCCAGCCGCGAAGCGCGCGTTTTCGCCGAGGCTGCGCTGGACGCCGAGCAGAAGAAGCTGGAGAACGGCAAGAGCACGAACTTCCAAGTCCTCGAATTGCAGGATCGTTTGACTCAAGCACGGGCCGCAGAGATCAGTGCGATGACTGACTACAACAAGGCGCTCCAAGACTTCTACTACTCCGAGGGCACGATCCTCCAGAAGAACAAAGTCGCGGTGGAATTGAAGTAGCCCACCGCCATCCCTTTCACGCCCGGTTCCGACGCTATTGCGCCTGAACCGGGCTTTTGTTTAGCTCTTGGGCCGTATGACGAATCTGGTCTGCCGCCGGAACTGACTTTCATGTCCGACGCTTCCTCCATCCCTCCGCGCGTTCGCGTGGATGGCAAATTCTTCCGGCTCGGCGACAGGAAATTCTACGCCAAGGGTGTGGCCTACGGTCCGTTCGCGCCGGGCGAGGCAGGCACTTGCTTTCCCTCTCGGGAAGAAACGGCGCGCGACTTCACCCTCATCGCGGAGCTGGGTGCGAACGTCATCCGGACCTACATGCCGCCGCCGCGCTGGTTGCTGGATCTCTCGGCGGAGCACGGACTGAAGCTGCTCGTCGACATTCCCTGGCCGAAGAACCACTGCTTCCTCGATTCCGAACGCACGAAGGAACAGGCGCGGGAAGCGGTGCGCGGGGTGGTGAAGGCGTGCCTTGGCCACCCGGCGGTCTTCGCCTACAGCGTGGTGAACGAGATCCCGCCGGACATCGTGCGCTGGAGTGGCGCCGCGGAAGTCGCGGACTTCATCGAGGAACTGATCGACATCGCGAAGGACATCGATCCGGACTGCCTCTGCACGTTCGCGAACTATCCGCCCACGGAATTTCTGCGCCCGCAGAACGTCGATTTCTTCTGCTTCAACGTCTACCTGCACCATCGCCGGCCGTTCGAGAATTATCTCGCGCGCCTCCAGATGCAGGCGGATACGAAGCCGATCATCCTCGGCGAGTTCGGCGTGGACTCGAAGCGCGAAGGCGAAGCCGAGAAGTGCGAGATGCTCTCGTGGCAGATCGAAGCGGCCTTCCGCGGCGGGCTCGCGGGGCTCGTCGTCTTCGCCTACACGGACGACTGGTGGGTGGGCGGCAATCGCGTGAACGACTGGTTCATGGGATTGACGACGGAGGATCGCAGGAAGAAGGAATCGTTCGCGGCCGTGAAGAAGGCGTTCGCCGTGGCGCCTTATTTTCCGCTCACGCATTATCCAAAAGTGTCGGTCGTGGTCGCGTCCTACAACGGCGGGCGCACGTTGAAGGTCTGCCTCGATTCGCTGGTCCGCCTGAACTATCCGAACTACGAAGTCATTCTCGTGGACGATGGCTCGACGGATTCCTCGCCGGAGATTGCGTCGCTCTACAAAACAATCCGTTACATCCGGCAGACGAATCACGGTCTGTCCGTGGCGCGCAACACGGGCATTAACGCTGCGACCGGCGAGATTGTCGCTTTCACGGACTCCGACTGTCGTGCGGACGAAGACTGGCTCTACTACATCGTGGGCGATCTGCTCACGAGTCGCTTCACTGGTATGGGCGGCCACAACTTCCTGCCGCCGGAAGATTCGCCCGTCGCCGCCGCGGTGCTCGTTTCGCCCGGCGGTCCCGCGCACGTGATGTTGAATGACCGTCTCGCCGAGCACATTCCCGGCTGCAACATGGTCTTCTACAAATGGGCGCTGGATGAGATTGCGGGGTTCGATCCCATTTTCACCAAGGCCGGTGACGACGTGGACGTCTGCTGGCGCCTGCAACAGCGCGGCTACCGCATCGGGTTCAATCCCGCGGGCTTCGTCTGGCATTACCGGCGGTCGACGGTGAAGGCGTATCTCAAGCAGCAGCGCGGCTACGGCGAGGCGGAGGCGATGCTCGTGCGGAAGCATCCCGAGTATTTCAATTCGGTCGGCAACAGCATCTGGCGCGGGCAGATTTATACGGCGTCGAAGTTCGGTCTCGTGATCGGGCGCTCTGTCATTTATCACGGCGTCTTCGCCACGGGATTCTTTCAAACGCTCTACTCTGCGCCGCCGGCGTGGACGCTGATGCTTTGCACGTCGATGGAGTATCACGTGATGATCACGCTGCCGCTGCTCGTGCTCTCCGTGCCATTTACGTTTCTGCTGCCGGTGGCGTTGACGAGTCCGATCCTTTCGCTGCTGATCTGCATCGCGGCGGCGTGGCAAGCAGACTTGCCGAAGAACAAAAAGAAATGGTGGTCGCGTCCTCTCGTGGCGCTGCTCTTTTTCCTGCAACCGATCGCCCGAGGCTGGGCGCGTTATCAGGGGCGCCTCGGCTTGCAGCAAACCCCGCCTGCGGCAAGGGAGCGTCTCGAACTGCTCCAGCAGCGCGACTCCGGCGAATCGCTCGACCGGCTTTACTTCTGGGGCGATGGAGCGATCAACCGCATCGACTGGGTGAACGGCATCGTGCTGCGCCTGGACCAGCAAGGCTGGGCGAGCAAGACCGATACGGGCTGGAGTGAGTATGACGTGGAGCTCTTTGGTAATCGCTGGAGTCGCCTGCAACTTACGACGGCCACCGAGGATTTCGCTGGCGGCAAGCGCCTCTTCCGCTGCCGGCTCCGCGCGGAGTGGTCCCTACTGGCCGTGCTCGCGTTTTGGTCCGCGCTGGGATTTGAGGTGCTGCTGATCAGTACGGTGCGAAAGGACCTGCCGTGGATTTGGATGCTGCTTCTCACCATGCCGCTCTTCGGCTGGTTCATCGAACAGGAGAAACGGAATCAACAACGCCTCATCGCCGCGTTCCTCGGCGACCTGGCTAAACAACGTGGACTGACCAAGCTCCGTTACAACGCGCCGCAGGATAAGTTTGAGCCGGCGTAGGCACGTCGTCCGCTACTTTTCTGCATCCGTTGTCGCGAATCGATTTGCGGACCATGTGAATCCGCCGTTCCACATTGGCTTTGAGTTTCGCCCTCGCCCTTGAAAGGATTCACCCATGAAGATTGAAGCGCTGCACGTCGGCATGAAGGTTCGTCATCCGCAATACGGAGTCGGCTCCGTTCGCACCATTTCCGAACACACCGCCGAGGTGCGGTTCGATGACGGCCAGCGCACCGTCGAGCCGGTCGCGGCCGGACTCGAGCCTGCCGAACCGCAGGTGGCCGTGAGCGGGCTCAGCCAGCCGCTCGCGCTTTTCGTGAAGGAAACGGCGGAGGCCGCGGTGCGCGCACTGGGTTTGGAAAAGCCCGAATCCGTCACGGACCAGCTCCTCGCCCGGTGGCACAACGGCAAGATGGTGCTGCATCCCGCTGACCCGACGTTGCAGACCAAGGACGTGCCGCTCGAAGTCTTCTTCCACAAGATCGTGATGATCCGGAACAACCTCCGCGTGCTGGAACAGAAGATCAACGCGCACGAAAAGTTGAGCGACGCAGAAAAAGTGGAGATGCAGCAATACATCACGCGCAGCTACGGCTCGATGACGACCTTCAACGTCCTCTTCCGCGCCAAGGAAGATCAGTTCAATTCGTAGTCCGGATCATGATTCTTCGTTGCCTCTGAGGCACGCAATACGGTTCTAATCCGAATAGAGCCGCCGTTGCGTCTATACGGAGTTGAAGTTAACGAAGTCGGAACGAGTTGAGGATGGCTCTGTCACGATATTGACTCCTCATCCCCTGCTGGCTTAATAGGTAGATATGCAAGGTGGCCGATTCATCCAACTGGGGATTCTTCTGTGGGCAATGCTCCAGTCAGCGGGTCTGTTGTGCGGTGCAGAAAATTTTTTGCGCTTGGAGTACGCCGAGATGCCGGGGTCGACTCCTACTTCAGCTGTCACCTACCGCGAGCCCGAATATCGATTTAGTGCTGGCGGGACTAGGCGTATTGTGGAGTTTTCGTTGGACTCAACCGAACTGGCGGCCAACCACGAGTGGATTGATCTGATGCTGGTTGCGCCATTGGGGCAGGTAATCCAGCCGGGCTATTACCAGGCAGCGCCGGAGTTGAACTATCATCTTAATTCGGAGCCTTTGATTTCCTTGGGCATTACTGGCGAGTCTCGGTCTGGGTTGCCGGGTAATTTCCGAATCAAACATATCGCCTACGGAACGAATGGCGCGTTGAGTTCGCTTTGGGCCACTTTCGAAAATGAATCCTATCAGGCCGTGCCAACGCTTTGTGGAGAGCTGAAGTACAACGTGGAGCCGTCCATCGAATTGTCGATGCCGCTGTATCAGAGTGTTTCAATCGGAGAGGAGCTTATCTTCCCGGTCAGTTTCGATCAGGCCTTGGGAGGTGAAGGACAGATTCCTACCATTAGTCTCGATTCGTCACCCGTCGGAGGGGAGCTTGTTTTGCAAAGCCCGACGGATGGTCAGTTTCGCTGGGTTCCGGGACCGGGTCATGTTGGACGCCACCGAGTCACTCTGGTTTTGATGTCTGCCACGTCCGTTGTGGACATTGCGACTACACTCGTGGATGTGAAGGGGGATTTGTCTGTCTTTTTTCAAACTGAACCTGGGATTTACCCAGGTTCAGGTGGAACTTTGTTTCTGGACGAGAGCAATTCGCGATTTATCACCTTGTACGATTTATACTCAAATGGTGTAGCCGTCGTGTCTGCCTCGACGAACGGGCTTGATGGTTTAGAGGTTAGCTTTGCGCTTCCTGGCGGCAAAAAGTTGACTCCCGGAGTCTTTGAAGATGCGGGGCCATACGTGCCGGTATTCCGAGATCCTTACCGATCGGCTCTGGGGATCGGCAGTGCTTTTGATGGACGAGGACGATTCGAGATTCATGAAGTGAAATACGGCGGCGCGAATACGAATCACGTCGTCTCCTTTCACGCCTCTTTTCAGCATTTTATGAACGGGGATCATCCTGTGGCATGGGGCGAAGTGAAGTTCAATGCCGATCCGTCTGTCCCTACCAATCAGCGGCCGCGGGCGTTATGTGAGCCGGTGGTCATCGATTGTCCGCCGCCTCGCGGTGTGTCCGCAGAGCTGTCTGCTTCGATCAGCGATCCTGAGGGAGAGGCTGTCACGGTTCGTTGGTTCATCAACGACAAGCGCGTCAAGACTGAGACCGTGATGTCGGGCGCGACTTCCAACGGCGTATGGCGGTCATTAACCAGTCGCGTCTCCTTGGGGACCAATTCGGTTCGGATTGAAGTGTGTGATACGGCCGGCAATTCGAACGTCTGCCATTCGACGATTCGCGTCGTAGCCGATGCCGATCCTCCCACGATGGTGTGCTCACCTGATGTAATTGTGACAAACACGCCGGGGCGGGGTTGGGCCAGGGTTCCGCTTGCGCTGCCTGAAGTAGGCGATAACTGCTCGACACCTGTCCTTTCCTTGCGTCGGTCCGATCACCGCGGAATGTCGGGCGTGTTCTCCG
>JADJPG010000043.1 GCA_016713365.1 Verrucomicrobiota bacterium
GGCTCCGTCCTCGTGTTCGTCAACGACGAGGACATCCGCTTCCGCAGAACGAACAAACCCCGCTGAAAGACGGCGACGAAATCAGCATCGTCCCCGCATTTGCCGGCGGCTAAGCAATTCACCACTTGCAGTGGTGAAACACTTCTTTGAGGATACCAACACTATGGCAGTAAAAGTCCGAATCCCGACCCCGCTTCGCAAGCTGACCAACGACCAGGAACTGGTCGAGGTCCAGGCCCAGACCATCAGCGACGCCATTGGCGAATTGCAGACGATGTTCCCTGGCATCAAAGAGCGTCTTGTTGACGAAAGTGGCGCGGTGCGCCGTTTCGTGAATGTCTACGTGAACGAGGAGGACATCCGCTTCCTGCAAAACCAGCAGACCCCGCTCAAGGACGGGGATGAAATCAGCATCATTCCCGCCATCGCCGGCGGCTAGGCCGGTTGCGGAGTTCGGAACTCGGAATTTTATGCCCAGCGCGAAGAAGAAGTCCTCCCCGGCGAAGACCGCGGCCAACGGCAGGCAGCACCGCCGCCTGTGGCTCATGTATCCGCCCAAGCTGATCAAGACACCGATCATCTGGGAGTTGAGCCACAAGTTCCCCCTCGTCACCAATGTCCGCCAGGCCAGCGTCACCGATGAGATTGGCATCGTGTGTCTCGAACTCGAAGGCGACCGCGCCCAGATCAAATCCGCCATCCAGTGGCTGGAAAGAAAGGCATCAACGTGGAACCGGTGGAGATCAACGTGATCGAGCTGACAGTCCCGTCCTCGCTCCGATTCCGCCCGCAGCCAAAGAAGACGGGCGCCGCGCGCCAGGAAAGTTACCAAGCCCCTGCCCTGCGCCGCTCACCGCGGTGCCCATTCTGCGGCGGAACGGCGACTCCCTCATCGCATCCACTGGCGGCCAAAAGACGGTCCGAGAATTAGTTTGCCCGGGGCGATCCGGACTCGTACAAAGGATCGAACCCAAACCAAAACGACCGTTATGCAGGACACTGTTGACGCGATCCTAAAATTCAAGGGCTCCCGTGTGTGGAGCGTTCCCGGCGAGGCCACGGTCTTTGAGGCCATCCAACTAATGGCAGCGCGCAACATCGGGGCGCTGGTGGTGCTGCATGGCACGCGCTTGGAGGGCATCTTCACCGAGCGCGATTACACACGGAAGATTGCCCTGCATGGCAAGTCGTCGAAGGACACGCTGGTCAGCGACGTCATCTCGCACGAAATCTGCGTGGCCACGCCGGAAAGCACCGTGGACGAGTGCATGCGACTCACGACTGCCAATCGCGTCCGCCATTTGCCCGTGCTGCGCGATGACGTGCTCGTGGGATTGGTGTCCATCGGCGATCTGGTCAATTGGATTATCAACGCGCAGAGCGTGGAGATCGACCAACTGCACCACTACATCTCCGGGCAGTACCCCGGGTGACGCGGAGCCCACTCCGCCATCCTCTCGGATCGACCGCCGCAGACCGGCGCGGACTGGAAACGGCTTCAACCAATTCCAAATGCACCGGGCACCGCTTCCGGGTGTGCTGTCGCCATGAACGACAACAACAATCGCGATGCGTGGTGGTTCCACGTGGCGGACGGACTGGCGAGCGAAGCGCTGGGCTGGCTGGTGTCGCTGATCGCGGAACCCTGAGCGGCCTTTGATGAAGCGCCCCGCCCGTTGCCCCTGCAAATTTCGACCACCAGTTCAGCCGCGAAGTCGCGCGGGGGCATTGGTGGCGGGGCGCGGGTCCACGCCGTTGTCAGGAAGCTCGCGCGCAAATTCATCCCGATCATCGAGTTCGCGCCGCAGGCGTTGCAGCTCTTTCTTGAGCCCGGCCACGGTGCTGTTCATGGCGGGGTCTTCGTACACGTTGCGCTGCTCGTTCGGATCGCGGGCCAGATCGAACAGTTCCCACTGATCCTTTTTCCAGTAGTAGATGAGCTTGTGCGTCTTCGCCGCACGCCGTAGTGAGCCCGCGTATTGTGGTCGCCGGGGTCGTGGTAATAGCGGTAGTACATGCTCTCGCGCCAAGTCCACGGATGGCGCCCCTTGAGCAGGGGCACCATGCTGCGCCCCTGCATGTCGGCCGGGGTCTTGAGCCCCGCCAGTTCCATGAAAGTGGGCGCAAAGTCGGCATTGATGATCATTTCGTCCTGGACGGACCCCGGCTTGATGACGCCGGGCCAGCGGACGAGGAACGGCATCTTGAGGGACGGATCATACATGAAGCGCTTATCGTGCATGCCCATGTCACCGAGGAAGAAGCCCTGATCGCTGGTGTAGATGACGATGGTGTTGTCGCGCAAACCGTTGGCATCCAGCCAGTCCAGCATGCGGCCCACGTTGTCATCCACAGACTGCACGCACGCGAGATAGTCCTGCATGTAGCGCTGGCATTTCCACTGGTTGGAGAGCCTCCCGCGCAGGGTTCCTTGCGGCCATCGATGTCGATCTCAACCTCGGGTGGGTTTGTGATTGAGCCATTGGTTGCGGGCGGGCCCCTTGAGGTCAGGCGGCGGCACGAGCTTCAAATCACGCCGGGTCAGATCGTCGAAGACCCGCTGCCTGTTCTCGCGCAGGGCGTCCGTGCGCGTGCGGTAGTCGTCGCGCAAAGTGGCGGGTTCGGGAATGACGCGGTTGGCGAACAGCGCTTTGTGCTTCGCATCCGGCTCCCATGGGCGATGCGGAGCCTTGTGGTGATACATGAGGAAGAAGGGTTGGTCCTTCGGGCGGGCCTTGAGAAAATCCAGACACATGTCGGTGATGATGTCCGACACGTAGCCCGTGACCACCATGCGGCCGGTCGGTGTGATGAAACCGGGATCGAAATAGAGCCCCTGCCCCCCGAGCACCGCCTAGCGGTCGAACCCGGTCGGATCGCTGCCGAGATGCCACTTGCCAATCATGCCCGTGTGGTAGCCGGCGGATTGAAGGTACTTGGCCACGGTGGGCTGGGAACCGTCAAAGCGGTTGAAGACAGGCGTTCCGTTCTTGTGGCTGTACTTGCCGGTCAGGATGGTGGCTCGGCTGGGGGTGCAGATGGAATTCACCACAAAGCAGCGATCGAAGCGCATGCCTTCCTTGGCAATACGATCAAGGGCCGGGGTCTGGTTCATCACGCTGCCGTAGGCGCTGATGGCATGAGCGGCGTGGTCATCCGTCATGATGAACAGGATGTTCGGCCGGGATGGTGCCGCTTGAATCACCAGGGAGCCCAAGGCCAAAGCCAGGGCGACGAGCGGGGAAAACAGGGATTTCACGCCGGGGAGATTCGGCAATCCTCCAAGGCTGTCGAGAAAAAGAGAAAGGCCGGACAACAGGTCCGGCCTTTTCACACACACGCTGCACTGAGGACAAATGCAGCAACAACGGAATCAACTTAACGGAAGCCCCGCGCCGCAACAGTCCCCACTACTGGGGACACCGTCCCCAGGCCGGAGACGTCCCGTCGGTAGGCTGGACAGCGGGCGGGGTGCGTGGGAATCCTCGGCGCACAGCCATGAAACAGCCGCTCATCCTCGTGGCACTCGGCTACGGTGCCGGCGTGCTGACTGGGCACTTGGTGGAGGCCCCGCTGGCCGGAGCCTTCCCGGTCGCGCTCGCCCTGACGCTGGTGGCGCTGGGATCAGAAATGGCTCCGACCGTGGCTGCTGCCGGCCTGCTCTTTCTCCTCGGCTGGATCAACCTCGGCACGCGCACCGCCGTCGTGTCCCCATACGACCTGCGCCTGCTGCTCAACGAACCGCGATTGGTCACCGTCCGGGCCCGCGTGGTGGAGACCCCCACGGAGAAGGTCAGCCAGCACGGTGACAAGGAGAAGTGGCGCACGCTGGCCACGCTGGATGTCAGTCAGCTTCGCGGTGCCCGCGGCGATTGGCAGCCTGCCTTCGGACGCATCATCTGCCGCACCGCGGGCCTCCTGAATTCCAACATCGTGGCCGGCCAGCGCGTGGAGGTCACCGGTGTCGCGCAGCAACCCGAACCACCACTGGTGGCCGGGACATTCGACTACCGTCGTCATCTGGAACTCCAAGGTGTGTACCATGAACTGCGCGTGGAATCGGCCCGCGACTGGCGGCTGCCCGGCCTGCCGCAACCGCCCACCATCGCGGAACGGTTTCGCGTGTGGGGCCAGCGAACCCTGGCCCATGGACTGCCTTACCAAGACGAGCCACTGCGCCTGCAATGGGCCATGCTGCTCGGCTGGGAAACGGCCCTGACCACGGAAGTCTCCGAGCCCTTCATGCGATCGGGAACAATGCACATCTTCGCCATCAGCGGACTGCACATTGCGCTCATTGCCGGCATCTTTGTGGCGCTGCTGCGGGCGCTGGCCCTGCCGCGAATCTGGTGCGGCGTGCTGGTGATACCCGTGCTGTGGTTCTACACCGCCGCCACCGGCTGGCAGGCTTCGGCCATCCGCTCCACGGTGATGATGTCCGTGATCCTGCTGGGCTGGTCGATGGCGCGTCCGGCCAGCCTGTTGAATTCGCTGGCGGTGGCAGCGTGCCTGATTCTGGTCTGGCAGCCGGAGCAACTGTTCCAAGCCGGCTTTCAACTGTCGTTCTTCGTGGTGTTGGGCATCGCGCTGCTGTCGCCGCCCATCGAGAAGTTCCGCGTGCGGATGTTCCAGCTCGATCCACTGGTGCCGTACGCCTTGCGGCCCTGGTGGCAAAAGCCGGAGCGCGCGGTGGGTGCTGGTGTGGAAGGCGTTTGCCACGTCACTCGCGGCGTTCATCGGATCCGTCCCGCTCATCGCGCACTACTTTCACCTCTTCACCCCGGGCAGCCTGCTGGCGAATCTCGTCGTGGTTCCGGCAAGCACCCTGGCGCTGATCAGTGGCCTGGGCGCGCTGGTCACGGGCGAGTTCATTCCGATCGCCACGGAACTGTTCAACCACAGCGGATGGTTCTGCATGCGCGCCATGATGTGGCTGAGTCACACCGCGTCCACGCTGCCCGCCGCGTGGTGTCGTATGTCGGCGCCCGGCCCGCTGCTTTCACACTGTATTACGGCGCGCTGCTCGCGGCGTGTGCGGGCTGGTTTCAACACCGGGTTCGGCGCCGGCTCGCCGTGGGCGGCATCGTCGCGCTGGCGGCGACTTGGAGTTTCATGGCACAGCGAGCACGCGGGGCATCACCTCACGGCGGTGCCGCTGGATGCGGGACACGCCGTGTGGGTGGAGCCACGCCGGGGCGACGAGTGGCTTTTGACAGCGGCAACGCGGGGACTTTCGCCTTCACTCTGAAGCCCTTTCTGCAATCGCAGGGCGTGAATGTGATTCCGCATTTCATGCTGACGGCGGGTGAGGCCCGGCAGATCGGCGGCACCGAGGCACTGCTGGAACTGTTCCCGGCGCGACGGGCGTGGAGTTCCCCCAACAGTTCACGCTCGCCCAGCTACGTCGCGGCTCTCTCCGCGCTGGAGCGCACGTCACGACTGTCCCGCTCCGCCACGAACGGAGCCACTCTGGGCCCATGGGACATACTCCACCCGCAGCACGGCGAGGACTTCCGCGCCGCGGACGACGATGCCGTGGTCGCACTCGGGGAATTTGACGGCGTGCGTGTGCTGCTCGCGGCCAACCTCGGCAAGGCGGGGCAGAACGCCCTGCTGGCGCGACATCCGAAGGTTCAGGCGGATATTGTCATCGCCGGCTGGCCGGGTCAGGGCGAACCACTGGCGCCGGAATGGATCGCGGCGCTGGCCCCAAAGCTGATCGTGCTGATGGATGCAGGACGCCCAGTTCCAACCGCCACAGCCCGGGCTCTGGAACAGCGGCTGCGCCGCAGCGGAGCCACCGTGCTGTCCGCCCGCGACACAGGGTCGGTCAACCTGCGCCTTCAGGCCGGGCGCTGGCGCATCCGCACGACGAGGCATCCGGATTGGTTCAACACGAGTGAGGTCCCCCTCGCGCCCGCTCTCAGGGCGCTGCCGGGCTCGGTTCCTTCGCTTTCGTCCCGGAGTCGGCGCCGTCCTTCAGCCGCGTCAACCGAAGCGTCTCGGAATCAAATAGCGCCCGGCTGGCCAGGCCGGAATAGGTGCAGACAAGTTCAACGTAGCGTTTGTCCTCGACCACGAAATCGTGAATCAGGTCCTGCGCCTTGTCGCCCACCGTGATCTCCGGCCGGGCGGAAGTTTCCGAGGTGTGCAATGCCGCCACGCCATCGCGAATCTGGTTGCGCCCGCCGGTTTCCTCCAGAGTCACGTTCCCTTGGAAGCGGTATCGCCCCGGCTCCAGCAACACGACCGCGCGCCATGAGCCCTTGGCGACGGACTTGGTGCTGCTCACCTGCAACTGACTGCTCCGCGGCCCGGCCTTGGTAAAGGTGGGGCTGCCGGTATCCCGGCGCGATTCCCAGCGCTCCGCCGTCATGGGCCACGTGCCGCCGGGCGGCAGCACAGTCTTGAGCCGGGCTAGTTGCACTCCCACATAGGCGTGACGCTGCGGGATGCGCTCCAGCAGTCGCTCCACTGCGGTCCGGTTGGTCCGGAACACGCCGGCTTCGCCGTCCTCAAGATGGGGCTGCAGGAGCGCGGCCAGTTCGTTCACGCGATTGGTCAGCGCGGCCACATCGTAAACCTTGGCGTGCAACTGCTCCATGCGCGCCAGGTAGCGACGCCGCCCCTCCTGCGTCTCCAAGACGGCCGCCGCGACGAGGCCGCGCATCTGGGGCATGACAAAAATCTCCGCCGAACCGCCCCGCACGCCGAAGCGCTGATCCATGCCATGGGGCATGAACACCAGCCGGTCCTGCGCGCGGTCGTGAAAGACGCGGAAGTTGTTCTGGTTCCGACAATACCCGTCCCAGTGGCTGATCAGAATCTCCATGGCGATGAAGGTCATGAACCGATCCACATCCAGCGTGCGCTCCAGGGCCGACCAGCGCCGGCCGTGGTCCGACTCATTCATGGCCTCGACCAGGGCGGCGAGCGCACTGCGGTCCTCGGGCTCGCGGCCGGACTTTACCTCCATGGCCTCCGTGACTTCCTTCCCGCCGGGGCCGCGCTCGTAAAAGTTCCCGCTGACGTCGGCGAAGTGCCGCTTGAGGAACTGCTTGTTCCACCCCTCCACCAGTATAGACGCCAAGCGCGCGGCCGTTCAACGACACCGTGGCATGCGCCACCTCGGCACCGGCACGCCCGCCTCAAGGAACATCGGCCGCCCCAGCGCCTCGCACAGGAAGCTCGCATCATGCACCGAGTTGTTGAGGCTGAACTTCTCCAGGCCATGGAAACGCTGCTTCTCATCCACCTGATCGAAGTTGAGCGTGAAGTTCGGCTTGAGGTCCACCCCGCGAAAGCTCCCGCTGCCCTTCAGGTGCAACATCACGTCGCGATAGACGTTCCCGCCCTCCGCACCACGGCGACCACGTTGCTTCGCCCAGGTTGGTCGAGGTGCGGCGCTTCTCATTGCGCAGGATTTCGATGTCTTCCTCGGCGACTTCGATCTGCACGGACAACACCCGACCGCCCGAGAACAGCGCATCAGACTGGGCGGCCCCCTTGTCCCTGGCCATCGCCCCGTGGAGGCAGAGGAGCCAGACGAGCATCCCGACCCACCACGCGCGCTCCCGACGCGGGACCAGCGAAACGAGATGCCGGAGGGAGGGAGAAAGCCTGAGGGGAAGCGCCAGTCCGTGCCTCTCTCTTCCAGAGGATCGCCCAGCATGGCCGCGCCTGATGCTCGCGATGCGACGATAGTGATACGCGCCTCGCGGCAGTTCAATGGTTCTTTCCCGCCGTGGGATTGCCCGCATGGCCCCGCGAAAAAGTCCACGCCCGACCGGACCTTGGCTTGAGAATTGCCTACCAACGCGCTTAAGTCAGTTGTGCGACTTCCCGGCGATGGCGTTTGCAAGACGGCTCACGCCCCGCATCGGAAGCCGCACCACCCAAACAAACATGAACACTGTGTTGCCCTTGCTCACGGACCGCGCGTGGCGCGCTTCGGTCCCCGCCCTGGCCCTCCTGCTGGCCTCGACCACTATTTCATTGCAGGCCGATGCGCCGCTTGCCCCACTGTCATCCGTCCGACCGGCACGGATGCGGAGAACCGCGAGACCTTCAGCATCGAATGGAACGCCGCTTCCAATCTCCTATGCCCGCATCGAAACGCGGAGCGGCTTTGAATCAACACCACCTGGACGCCCTACGATGTAGTCCGCCCCGGCGATGCCCGCGGTTCCTACTCCATCTCCGGCGCCAACCACACTCTTGAGTCCGTGACGGCCGCCCGGCGCGGATTCTTTCGCGTCCTCGAGCCGCAGACGGAGATTTTCCAAATTGAGCCGGCCGTGCTCGGGACGAATGGCGGCACGGTGAATCTCTTCGGGCAATGCTTCAGCACGAACTTCACCGTGCGCGTCGGCGGTCTCGTCCTCTCGCCCAACGTGCTGCAACCAGGTTCCGCCTACTCCTTCACCCTCGCGCCCGGCGCCCTTGGCGAAGGCTTTCACGATGTGGAAATCCTCGACGGCACAAACGTGTTGGCCCTGGCGGCGGAGCGCTTCTCCATCAGCACCCAGCCCAACCCGCTCGGCGAAGGCTCCGGGAGCTTCGCCCGGCTGCTGGAAGTGCCGGAGGAACCGTTTGCCAGCCCCGTCGCCGGACCTGCTCTTCCTGAAGGCCAAGGAGAAGGCCAATCGCACCAGATGCGGTTCCAACCTCCGCACCATGCCCTCCGGCGAAGTCATCCTTGAGGAAGTGGACCTCGTCATCCCGGGCCGCGGGCTCGACTTCATCTGGGCGCGCACCTACCGCTCGCGCACCGGCCCCGCCACCACCATGGGCCAGGGCTGGAGCCACTCCTACGACATCCGCTGCGCGGTGGACACCGCCGGCAACGTCGGCGTCCGCGACGGCACGGGACGCGCCGACAGTACTCGCCCAGGCCGATGGCGGTTACGGCGGATGAATTGTTCAACGTCGGCTCGTTCAGCAACGGCGTGTTCACCCTCAAGTTTCCCGACACCGGCGTGTGGGAATTCCACTCGCTCAGCAACACGGTGCCCCGGGGCGCATCGCGCGCATTGCCGACCGCCATGGCAATCAGCTCTCCTTCACCTACGACACCTCCCATCGCCTCACGGAAATCATCGACACGCTCGGACGCACCAATCGCCTCGGCTACGATCCCGTCGGCCGCGTCCGCACCCTCACCGATTTCAGCGGACGCACTTTCACCTACACCTACTACCGCGAGCAGGATGCCGGCGGGTCGGAAGGCGACCTCCAGAGTTGCACCACGCCGCCCGTCGTGGGCACGCCGAACACGAATGACTTCCCGCTCGGAAAGACCACCGCTTACACCTACTCCGAGGGATTCCCCGATGCGCGTCTGAACCGCAACCTGCTCTCCCTCACCGACGCCAAAAACCAGGTCTGCGTCTCGTTGTCCTATCACCCAACCATCGACCCGGCGGATGTGAACTACGATCGCGTGGCGGCCGTGCAGCGCGGCGTGAACCCGCCGGCCCCTGCCACCTACGTGCCGCAAACGCCGGCCGCGAGCAATCGCTGGGCAGTGCTCAAAGTGCTCTGTAACGACCCCGTCGGCAATGTGACCATCGACTGGTTTGACTCCCTGAACCGGAACATCATCCACCGCGATCTCGCCGCCCGCGCCACGGCCGGCACGCCGCTCACGGAGAGCACCCTGCCGATCGTGAAGTTGCGCGACTCCGACCCCGACTACTGGGAAACAACCTACGAATGGACGCCGGACTCGCTTTGCTCGCGCGTCACCTACCCGGGCAGCAACAGCGTCGAGATCGTTCATCAGCGCGCGGCCTGCCACAACTCCAGCCGCAGCAACAAGACGAGCCGGCACAGCGACGGCAACCCCATCGTCGTCCACGCCGTGTCGCGCCGTGTCATCGGCCCGGACATGGAGCCCGATCTGCTGACCCTGCGCGCGACCTTCCATCAGGAGTTCGGTCCCTCGCGCCCCCAGCGACGCACCGGCCGCACCTACCAGAACCAAACCGACAAGGACATCATCAGCCGCCACATTCAGTTGCCGGACGACCAGAGTGGGGATGTGATCATTGCCGCCGACTTTCCCGGCAGCGGCATCAACGAGAAAACGCCGGACACCTGGCTGCACTTCGCGACGCGCGTCGTGGATTCGCGGGGCAGTGTCACCGAGTGCCTATGCGGCTCGGAGGGCACCCGCATCCGCGTCACCCGCTCCGGGCCTCGGCGTTCAAGGTGTGGCCAGCCCCGTCACCGAATTCGAGGCGACGCCTTTGGCCAGTTGACCGCCTGCGTGCTGGCGGCCGATGCCACCGGCCATCGCCGCCGCGATGAACTGGCCTGGAACAACGGCCGCATCACCCAGGTCACGCAGGACACCACCGCCTCGGCGCACGTTCTGCAGATTGTCCGCGACGGGCTGGGCCGCCCATCGAGACCGTGGACCGAAGGGCAACACCAACCAGTTCATCCCCAACGCGCTCGATCAGGTGATGAAGAAGTCATCCATCATCCACTGCGCCGGCTGCTCGGCCATCACCGAGGAATTCAGCTACGACGCCAACGACAACCTGGTGCGCCTGGAACTCTCCAATCAGGATTACACCGGCGCGCTCGACACGAACAACCCTTCCTGGACCACGCTCTACACTTACGATCTGCTCAACCGCCGGACGCTGCTCGCGCACGAGTTGACCCACATCGCGCAGCAACGCTTCGCCACGAACCGGCTCGTGTACGACGCGAACGACAACGTCATCGAGGAACACTCGCCGGAGGCGGTGAGCGGCGCGCAGATCGCGAACTACGTGGCCTGCACCTACGACACCCGCGACCGGCTCTTCACGCGCACCCGCGCGCCGGGCACGGGCGTTTCGTCTACCGACACCTTCGACTATGACGAAAGCGGCAATCGTCCGCGCCGTCTCCGGCTCGGGCGGCGGCTCCGGCGGCTCCGTGTGGATTCAGGCTTTCGACGGGTTCAACCGTTGTGTCTCCGCCACCGACCCGCTGGGCAACGTGACCACCTACGCCTACGACCAGTATGGCAACCTCGTTTACCAGCGCCTCGACGGTCAGACCAACGACGTGCCCGGCAGTGCGGGCAACCGCCGTCTGAGTGAAGTCCGCTACGAATACGACGGCCTGCAACGCCTCACGGCGCAGCGCGTCTCCTTCTTCGACATCTTCACCGAAGCCGCGCTGATGGATGGTGAATCCACCACCACCTATGCTTACGCGCCGAACGGCGCCGTCCGCATCACGGACGACAACGGCCCGTCACCCGCTACAGCCGCGACACCAAGGACGCCTCTCGACCGTCACCGACGCGAAGACCAACCTCACCACCTACCTCTACGACGCCAACGACAACGTGACGCAGGTGAAACAACTGGATCGCTCCGACGCCGCCGGCACCACCCAGGAATTCACCTCCACCTTCTCGTATGATGAGTTGGATCGCTGTGTGGTGGAATCCGACAACGTCGGCAACCTGAACCAATACGCCTACGACTCGCGCGGCAACCTCGTGCGGCACACCGACCCGCGCGGCATCCTCCGCGGCTGGCGTTACGACGGCCTGAACCGCGCCATCGTCATCGAGGCGGACCTGGACGGCGACGGCGAGTTCGATCCGATCAGCGACCTCGGCATGTCCCGCATGTTCGACGACAACTCCCGGCTCTCGTGGCCTCCTCGGACGCGAACAGCAACATCACCTTCTCGCCCTACGACGCGCTGGACCGGCACATCGCCACCACCAACGCCGACGGCACCACGCGCAAACTGATCTGGAGCCCGCGCAGCAACCTCGTCCTGACCGAGGACGCCAACGGCACCGTGGTCAGCAACTCCTTCGACCTCCTCGACCGCTGCGTGCGCCGCGACATCACGCCGGCCGAAGGCGTGTCCGATGCCACCACCTTCGAGCTCTTCACGTACGACGGCGCGTCCCGCCTCGTGCAGGCGAGCAACAATCTCTCGATGATTGATTTCAGCCACGACTCGCTCGGCCAGTGCAAGGCCGGCAAGCAGGACTGCATCGCCGTGGCGGCCGTCTTCGACGGCGTGGGCAACCGTCTCTCCTTTCCTACCCGACCGGCGGCGTGGTGCAGTGGACCTACGATGCGCTCGATCAGCCCGCAACGGTGAGCCGCACCGCCGGCGGTCTTACCACCGTGCTCGCCGCGACCGCCTATGAGGGACCGGGCCGCGTGGGGCGCTTTGCCCGCGGCAACGGCATCAACACCCGCACCACTTGGAACGGCATGAAAAACCCGCCCAACGCCGGCGGCGATCTCGGCTGGCGGCAGGTGTCGCTCGTGAATCATCAGGTGGCGGGCGGCGGCGACTTCATCGACCGTCGGGCCGCCACGTACGACGCGGCCCAGAACAAAACCCAGCGGCGTCAGACCACGCCCTTCGCCACCGGTGTGCCCGCCCTCACCACCAACGTGATGGGCTACGACGCCTTGAACCGGATGACCTCCTACGGCCGCAACCGCGCCAGCCAGGCCAGCACCAAGAGCATGGCCCTCGACAAGAACGGCAACCTCCTCACCGTGTCCTTCGAATGGCGTGGTCGCGACCTACACCATGGATGCCGGCACGCCCGAGCCGGCGGATTTCCAGATGAACCTGTATACCATCACGCCCTTCGGCACCCAGAGCCACGATCGCAACGGCAACCGCGTCGCCCTCAACAGCCCCGCCGGGCAGATGCACTACACCTACGACTTCGCCGACCGGCTCGTGCTGGTCCAGCGCGCGGTCGCCCTCGATCTGATTCCCGTCGTCAGCTTCACCTACGACGCCCTCGGCCGGCGCCTCAGCAAGACCGTTTATCCGAACGCCCCCGCCCTGCCCGTCACCACGCAGTTCATCCTCGACCCGGACAGTGACGAGGACGTGATCCTCGAAGAGCGTGTGGACGGCGTCGCCCAAGCCTTCGCGATCTGGCCGCACATGCACCAGCGCGGCAATGGCATCCGCATCTCTCCCTCGGGCGAGACGCTCTACACGCACTCCGACGAACTGGGCACCGCGGTCGCCCTCACCGATGCCGGCGGCAACGTGGTCGAGCGCTACGACTACGATGAGTTCGGCGCGCCGCGCTTCTTCGATGCGGCCGGCGTTCCGCTCGTGAACCCGATGGGCCAGCCGACCACCGCCTCGCTCGCGGGCAATCACTACCTCTTCCAGGGCCACTTCTGGGACGGCGAGACCGGTCTCTACCTTTCCCCGGAAACCTCGAGCAGTGTCGGGCCGGTCCGCTGGATGGCGCCGGAGTCCATCCGAGCCGCACCTACCACGATCCGTTGACCGGCGATGAGCTCACCCACGTCCACGGCGACCCGCACGTGGATCAGAAGGACGGCAGCCGCTGGGACCGCCACGCCGGGGGCTCGTCCGGCCACAATCCGTGGAGCGCCAAGGTGGTGGAAAAGGCGACCAGCGGCCTGAAGGACACACTCAAGACCCAGGTGCGCATGGCCGGCAGTCACGAGGACACCTACGTCTGGTGCGGCTGCGGACGGAAGACCTGCAAGCGCTGCAACCCGAAGAAGAAGTCCGCCACGTTCGGCGGCGGCGCCGGCGATGTGGCCTCCGCGGCAGAAACCCCAAGGAGTTGCGTAGATCGACAAAGGGGGAGGCAAAGGGGGCAAACTCAAGAAGGAGGAAGGCGGCCGCCACACGCCCTTCCACAACAAATACCGCCCCACTCAACGCACCAGCTTCGCCGTCCTGCTCGGCGGCGGCGGTGGCCACTGCGACTCCGTGCAGAACAACCCCCTCTGCGAGGGCCAGGGCTCAAAACATCAGAACCCCTTCTTCAACGAGAGCGCGAATAGCGGTGAAGTGCCGCAGCTCGCGGCCGCAACGGGCCCCACCATCACCGTGAAGCTCATCAACCCCATCGCCATGGACAAGGGCCTGCGCTTCTCCGTGCGCGGCCCCGGCGGCGGCTGTCCGAGCAGCCGCCCCCGTACTGTGCGGCAAGACCACGCACTTCTAGAGCCGCGCCCAATTCTCCAGATGAGCAGATTCCTTTCGACGAAACCTTTGATTCAGTGAAAACTCCACACCCATGAAAAAGCTGTTGCTCCCCGCAGTTTTGGTTCTGTGCGCTCTGGTGTTGCCGCCCCTGTCCGGGCCCAGTCCGTGTCAATTCTCTGCCCGCCCGATCTGGTGTTGCTCACTTGTAGCAACAGCGCGGTGGCGCACTTCGAGGTGCGCGCCACGGACAGCGATGGTCCCGTGGTCTGCGTGCCGCCGTCCGGCAGCGAGATTCCGCTCGGCGTCACCAACGTGACCTGCTCCGCCACGGACATCCTCGGCGGCAGTACCAATTGCTCGTTCGGCATCACGGTCAAGGCGGCACCCCCGCGCTGGCCCTGCCCGCCGACCTTTGAGCTCGGCCTCGGCGTGCCCTTCGAGACGGTGAACGGCGCCACCACCGTGGTGCGCCCCGGCCCGACGCCCGCCGGCGTGGCCGTCCAGCTTCACCCCACGAACGCCGAGAGCGGCATCGTGCTCAAGCCGGGCACCGCCCAGGCCATCAGCTTCGTGGCTGTGCTCGACTTCACCGCGCCCGAGGGCAGCGGCTTCGATCTGGTGCTGCCGCCAAACCCGTTGCATCCGGAATGACCCGCCCATCCTGAGCCTGCGGAACAAGGGGCCGAAGGGCTACTGCGTGAAGATGAACAAGCGCTTCGCCGACGAACCCGCCGCGTCCCGCGCCCTGGTCGTGAACAGCAACGGCACCGTGCTGCCCCCGCTCGACTTCACCAGCGCCGAGATCGACGCCACCGGCGTCTTCGACATCGGCTTCCAACCCGGCGTGACCAACTGCCACGTCACCATCGAGGTCTCCAGCCTCGACGGCACCATCAGCGTCGAGATTCCCGGCCCCGTCACCGCCGCCAAGGGGCGCAAGGGCTGGGATGGCTGCATCTAAGGACCGGACCGGCCGGTGAAGAAGCCCACGTCGCGCGTGATGCTCGTGCCCCCGGTTTCCCCCGGAGCCCCGCCCATCACCGAATTGCGCCTGCGCGCCAGCGGCTGGCCGGAGGTGGTGATCGAGGAGCCGGCCCTCGCCGCCAAGGGCCGCAAGTGGAGCGACGGGCACGTGACCTTGATGAAGGCTTACGACGACGGCGCGGCCACGGAGTTTGTCGCGCTGGCGCCCGGCGGGGGTCTGCAGGTGGACCTCGGCCACAGCACGAACTTCAGATGAACTTCACGCGCTTTGACGATCCCTCCGCGCCCTCGCCGGACGTGACCTTCCGCGTCAAAGGCGGCCGCTGGCCGATCGCGTTGACGAACCGCCCGCCCCCGCCCCCCATCGAGGCCCGCCTCTGGTCCGACGTGAGCGGCGTCAACTTTTCCGCCGACTACACCGCGCTGGGCATCTCGAATGTCACCGTGCAGTTCTTCTTCGGCGGGGCGCCCGTCTCCGAGCGTGTGCATCTGCCCGCCGACCGGAACACCTCCTTCGCCACGATCCTCGGCTGGCCGGAAATCGTGGGCTCGCCCTCGGTCGGCGTTCTGCGGTTGGCCTCCACGACCCCGTTCCCCGTGATCTGGACGGCGGCGCGTTCGAGCTGGGCGATGAAATCCGCATCATCCCCGAAGTGCCGCCCGGCGGGGAACTGCCGGAGACCTTCAGCGTGGTGGAATGCGCGGCCAGCGAAGGTCTGCAGGGCGCCTTCAGCGGCCTGCAGGTCTCCCCCGGCCACGCCGCGCACCCCGCTGACGCTCGCCTGTTCCGGAAACATTCTCACCAACGCCACCTCCTCCGCCGGCGCGGTGGTCAACTTCAGCTCCGAACTCCAGGTCGGTGAATGCGTGGCGTTTCCCTTCCCGCGCGTCGTCTGCGCGCCCGAGTCCGGCAGCGTCTTCCCCGTCGGCGCCACCACGGTGAACTGCGCCGTGACCAACGGCTGCGGCGAAGTGGCGGCCTGCTCCTTCACCGTCACCGTCGATCAACGCCCCGGCTTCGTCTCGCATCCCACGAGCCTCGTCGTCACCGCCGGCCAGCCCGCGCAGCTCTCGGCGGAAGTTTACAGCGGCACCCCGCCTTTTATCAGTGGGCCATCTTCTGCCCGCCCACCCGGCCGGACTTCCCCTTCTGCGGCTGCCTCTCCGGAACAAGCCTGGCAGCCTCTGCCTCGGCTGCCCGCCGCCCTTCGTGGTTTCGCCTCCGCCTCCGCCGCCTGCGGCGCCGGCTACTACCTCGTGGCCAGCAACGATTTCGGCATGGTCACCAGCGCCGTCGCCAACATTACCGTCATCCCCACCATCCAGTGCCCGCCCGACCTCCTGCTCCTCACATGCAGCAACAGCGCCGTGGCCGCCTACACCGCCAGCGCCGACGGCCAGCACTCGCTCGTCTGCACGCCGGCCTCCGGCAGCGACTTCCCGCTCGGCATCACCCCCGTCATCTGCGTCGCCACCAACTACAGCGGCGGCCTCGCGGAATGCACCTTCGCCGTCACCGTCAAGGCCGCCCCGCCCGAATGGGCCTGCCGCCAGGTGGCATCGGCGTGCCCTTCGAGCCCGTCGGCGGCGCCACCGTCTCCGTCCGCCCCGACACCGGCGATGGCGACCCCGCCATCATCATCACCCCCAGCCCGGCCATCCCGAGAGCGGCATTCGCTTCAGCCCCCGGGCCGCGGAGAAATTCACCTTCACCACCGTGCTCGACGCCACCGCCCCCGTCGGCAGCGGCTTTGAAATCTTCACCCCGCCCAGCCCGCTCGAGCCGAACGCGCCCCCGCTCGTCAGCATGCGCCACAAGGGACCCAAGGGCTACTGCGTGAAGACGAACAAGAGATTCGCCAACGACCCCGGCACCCAGCTCCGCTGCTACACCGTGAACACCAACGGCGACCTCCTCGATCCCATCACCTTCACCTCCGCCGAGGTGGACGCCATCGGCGTCTTCGACCTCGGCTTCCAGCCCGGCGTCACCAACTGCCACGTCACCATCGAGATCGACCTCCGCACCGGCTCCGTTAGCATCGAGTTCGACGGCCCCATCGCCCCCATCGTCCCCACCCTGGCTGCATCTACGGACCCGACCGCCCGCGCCCGAAGCCGCCGAAAGCCGCCCGCGTCGTCATGATCCCGCCCACCCCCGGCGGCGCCCCGCCCATCACCGAACTGTCCATACGTCAGCGGCTGGACCCAGGCCGTCGTCGAGCAACCCACCGTCACCAGCCAGCGCCGCCGCTGGGGTGATGGCCACGTCACCCTCGCGAAGGCCTACGACGACGAGACCGTGGAGTTCCGTTCCTTCTCCACCAACGGCGGCGTCACCGTCGATCCGGCCACGCCGAGTCCTTCGACTTCCGCCTCACCAACGCCCAGCCCGGCACCGTGCCGGCCCAGGACCGCCTGCTCACCCGCACCATCGGGCCCATTCGCGGCCTCACCAACCGTCCCCGCCTCCGGTCCTCGACGCCATGCTCCTCCAGGGCGCGACCGGCGCCGTCGATTGCTCCGCCGACTTCAGCTACATCGACTCCCCACCGTCCACGTCCTCCTCTACAGCAACGGCGTCCTCGTGGCCGAACGCACCGGCGTCACCGGCCAACTCGGCCTCCCCCTCTTCACCCTGCCCGACTGGCCCCTCACCCTCGGCAAACTCGGCGGTGCCACCCCCTGCCGTCGCGGCACCATCAAGCTCGGCACCATCCGCCTCCCCGGCGGTGCCGGCTTCGGCTTCGGCGAGCCCGAGACCCTCGTGGCTGCCGACGAGTTCCGCATCATCGCCGAACTTCCCCCGGCGCCCCGCACCCCGACTTCTACAGCGCCCTCGAATTCATCACCGACGACGGCCCCACCTGGCGCGTCTCCGAACTCGCCCGCACCCTCATCTGCACGCCCGAGCCCATCCTCGTCGAGCGCGGCAGCAGCGGCGTGACCCTGACTTGGAGCGGCGAAGGCTTCCGCCTCTTTGGCGCCGTGGACGTGGGCGGCCCGTGGTTCGACCTCGGGGCGCAATCCCCCGTCGCCCTCGGCACCGGCCACGCCGCGCGCTACTTCAAGCTCGTCTGCGACTGAACGCCGGGAGCCAGGCGGGAGGCATTCCAGCCTCCCGTGCCAAGCGGCGGCGCCGCGCTCCGTCGCGCGCCAGACCGTCAACGGCTGCAGACCCATGAAACTCACCCCCCCTCCTCCTCCTCTCCTGCTGCCTGCTTCCGGCGGCCGAGCAGCCCTCGTGGCTGCCCCAGCGTTTACTGGCCGCGCAGCACCAGTTCCCCCTGTCCAGCAACCTCCACCACGTCCTCGCCGCCAACGCCGCGGGCCTCACCGAGGCGCAGATGCGCCCCTACACCAACACCATTCCCGGCACCAACGTCTCCTTCCGCATGATGCCCGTGCGCGGCGGCGAATTCCTCCTCGGCAGCCCCGCCGGGAAACCGCGCGCCAGCCGGATGAAGGCCCCCAACGCCGCGTCCGCCTCGAGCCCTTCTGATGGGCGTGCGAAGTCACCTGGGACGAATACGAAACCTTCTCTACCGCGCGCGCCGCCACTCCCGCTACACCACCGTGGACCGCGACCCCACACCAACACCCTCGCCGACGCCGTGGCCGCCCTCCATGCCCTATCGAATTGAACATGGGCATGGGTCGCGAGGGCTATCCGCCATCAACATGACCCAGCACGCGGCCAACAAGTACTGCCAGTGGCTCAGCGCCCCTCACCGGCCACTACCACCGCCTGCCCACCGAGGCCGAGTGGGAATACGCCTGCCGCGCCGGACCACCAACCGCTACTCCTTCGGCGATGACGCGGGACAGCTCTTTGAATACGCGTGTATGAGAAGAACAGCGACTTCAAGTATCAGAAAGTCGGCCGCAAGAAGCCCAACCCTGGGGACTCCATGACATGCACGGCAACGTCGCCGAATGGACCCTCGACGGCTACGCCCCCGGCACCTACGCCACCCTCACCGACGGCGTGCTCGGGCCGTTCGTGCGCGGCACCAAGCCCTATCCGCATACCGTGCGTGGTGGTTCCTGGAATGACCGCCGGAGTTGCTCCCGCACGCCGCGCGGCAGTTCTCCGTGCCCAAGTGGAAGGAGGCCGACCCCAGCCTGCCCAAGAGCGCCTGGCACATGGCCGAGGCGGACTTCGTCGGCTTTCGCATCGTGCGCCCGCTGCGCGTGCCCTCCGCCGAGGAAATGCACCGCGCCTGGAACAACGGCGTGGAGATCGAATAGCGACAGCGCGCCGGTAACCTCGCCACCTGACCGTCGGAAAGCCGCCGCTTCGTAGCGCCGACATTCCTGTCGGCAAGTAGGGAGGTTTCCAACCTCCCGTTCCGACTCCCCGCCCTCAAGTCCCCACTGCGATGCGTGACACGTTGCTGAACTCCCCGTTCGTCACCCCGCGGTCCCAGAAGCGCAGCCGGTACTCCCGCATCTCCGGCTGACCCGGCACCCGCAGCGGACGCTCGTCCAGATACGGACTGTCCGTGCAAATCGTCACCGGCTCCCACGGCTCCTCCGCACCCCGGCGGCTCTCCACCGCCACCGCGTAGTGCCCGAACTTCGTGAAATAAATGTTCACCCCCGGCCGCTCCGCACCATCCATGCGCCCCAGCGACACCTCCGGCGCAGCATGCTCCGGCACATAATCACTGCCGATGATGCGCAGCCGCACCCCCAGCACCGTCGTGTAGCCCGGCGCCTGCTTCACCTCCTGCACAAACTTCGTGATGCGCCGCATCGCCCCAAACCGCACCGCCACCACCCCCGGCGGCGGCTCCGGCAGCATGGCCACCGGCAGCGGATTATCCACCGTGTCGTCGCGCCCCTCGTGCAACTCCGCCAGATAAGCCGTGGACGCCTTGGAAAAACTGCGCTGCGCCGCGCGCCACGCACCCTGCACAAACACCAGCCACAGCGCATCGGCCTTCACCCCCGCCGCATCCAGATTTAATTCCGCCGCCACGTCGTCCACTTGATTGGCAAAGTTGTTCAACCACACCACCTGCTCATTCAGCCGCTTCGGCATGTATCTTTGGCGTCGCATAATCTTTTAAAATGGTTCAATTCACTGCATCCGCGTCTCACCCGAACCCATCGGCCAAAGCACAACGGGACTTGAGCCCCCCAGCCCGGGCCAAAAACAATTCTGCGCGTGCCGGAAATTTTCCGGCCCGCGCCAACTTTTTCCGGCCCCGCGCCTTGTCCTTTCCTCCCCATGCACTTTTTCCCCATCCCCGCGCCTTAAATCGCCCGGCCCGCGCCTCCTTTCTGCCGGCTGCGGCATGCTTTTCCCCGGCCCGCGCCGGAGCCTTCCAGTCCTGTGCCTGGGCAAAACCTCCGCATGCCGAAACTTTTAGAGCCGGTTCTCCCGTGAACGTGGTGGGGACAAGAGATGGAACCTGGCCCTCCCCCGAACCGACGGGCGGATCTCCCGCATCCATCGCTCCTGACAAGGGGTTTGCCTCCGGGGATGGTCCGCGTCCACTCGTGGGCCGCTGCCAAGGACTGCAGCCCACGGCGCGCAAACCGTTCACTCGGCTTGTGGTGGTGCGCCTCCTCCAGCCCGGCAACGTCCGGTTCACGCCGCGCACGATGGCCCGCCCCGAGAGAGAGGGGGGCCGTCGGTCGCGCGTCGGGGGGAGCTTCTCTCACGGGGTGCCCCCATCCACGCGACCCAATCGAGATCACGGCGGCGGCCCGCACGGGCCGCCTGGGCTTCGGAATGGTCGTTCTCCTGCCGGTGATCCACGCCCGGTGCCGCCACGACGCAGCCCGGTTCCATACCGCACGGCTCTTCGCTGCGCCGGTCCACCACCCTCGCCTTCCCGCCTGCTCAGGCGCAGGACTGCCGCTCACGAGCCGGCACTTGTCGTTCCCAGGGCCGATTTGGAATCGGCGCTCAACGGACTACGCCTGGCGATCAGCTGACGCAGCACATACGGCAGAATCCCGCCGTGCTGGTAGTATTCGATCTCGATGGGCGTATCGATGCGGCAGCGGACGCTGACGTTCTCCACGCTGCCGTCTTTGCGGGTGATCTTCAGCGTGAGGTCTTGCTGGGGCTTGATGTTCGCGTCGAGGCCGACGATATCGTAGGTCTCGGTGCCGTCGAGCTTCAAGGTCTGCGCGGTGGTGCCTTCCTTGAATTGCAACGGGAGCACGCCCATGCCGACGAGGTTGCTGCGATGGATGCGCTCGAAGCTCTGCGCGACGACGACTTTCACGCCGAGCAGGTTCGTGCCTTTCGCCGCCCAGTCACGGCTGGAGCCGGTGCCGTATTCCTGTCCGGCGATGACGATAAGCGGCGTGCCCTTGGCTTGATACGCGATGGACGCGTCATAGATGGAAGTCTTCTGGCCGTCCGCACCGATGGTGTTGCCGCCCTCTTCGCCGCCGAGCATCAAGTTCTTGATGCGGACATTGGCGAACGTGCCGCGGGTCATGATGCGGTCGTTGCCGCGGCGTGAACCGTAGCTGTTGAAGTCCTCGAAGGTGACGCCGTTATCTAGCAGGAACTTTCCGGCGGGCGAACTCTTCTTGATCGCGCCAGCGGGCGAGATGTGGTCGGTGGTCACGCTGTCGCCGAAGATGCCGAGTGCGCGCGCGCCGGTGATGGGCTTGATGCTGCCGAGGCGGAAGCGAGAAGTTCCGAAGAACGGCGGCTCCTGGATGTAGGTGGACTTGGTGTCCCACTCATACACGTTGCCGACGCTGGACGGGATCTCGTTCCACTTCGGATTCTGCGCGGCGAAATCCTTGTAGAGCTTGCGGAAGACTTCGGGTTTGAGCGCGGACTGCATGGCGTCGCGAACTTCCTGCAAAGTCGGCCAGAGGTCAGCGAGGTAAACGGGTTCGCCGTCCTTGCTCGTGCCGAGCGGCTCGCAGCTCAGGTCGATATCGACGCGACCCGCGAGCGCGAAGGCGACGACGAGCGGCGGCGACATGAGGAAGTTCGATTTCACGTTCTGATGCACGCGCGCTTCGAAGTTGCGGTTGCCGGAGAGCACACTGGCGGTGACGTAATCGTTCTTCACCACGGCATCCTCGATCGCGGGATCGAGCGGGCCGGAGTTGCCGATGCAGGTCGTGCAGCCGTAGCCGACGGTGTTGAATCGGAGCTTGTTGAGATACGGCGTGAGGCCGGTCTTCTTGAGGTAATCGGTGACGACGCGCGATCCGGGAGCCAGCGACGCCTTCACGGCGGGGTTCACTTTCAGTCCCTTCTCAACGGCCTTCTTCGCGAGCAAGCCAGCGGCGAGCATCACGCTCGGGTTGCTGGTGTTCGTGCAACTCGTGATCGCCGCAATGAGCACCGAGCCGGTCCCGACGTTGGCCTTTTTCTTCGAAGCCATCTCGACCTTCACTGACTTGCCAAACACCTGGCGCGTCTTGCCGAAACCGTTCTCGGTCACGGGACGTTGCACCGCGCTGAAGAACTCGCGGCGGAGATTCTGCAGCTCGATGCGATCCTGCGGACGCTTCGGGCCGGCGACGCTGGGCTTCACGCTGGCGAGGTCGAGTTCGACGACTTGCGAGTATTCGATCTGGCCGGCCTGCGGAATGCCCCAGAGGCCCTGCGCCTTGTAGTAGTTCTCATACATCTTGCAGTGCGCCTCGCTGCGGCCGGTGCCGCGGAGGTAGTTCACGCATTCCTCGTCGATCGGGAAGAAGCCCATCGTCGCGCCGTATTCGGGCGCCATGTTCGCGATGGTCGCGCGGTCCACGAGCGGGAGCGCAGCGGCACCAGGCCCGAAGAACTCGACGAACTTGCCGACGACCTTCGCCTTGCGAAGCATCTGCGTGACGGTGAGGGCGACGTCGGTTGCAGTGACACCTTCGCGGATCGCGCCGGTGAGATGCACGCCGACGACGTCCGGCGTTAGGAAGTAAACCGGCTGCCCGAGCATTCCCGCTTCCGCTTCGATGCCGCCCACGCCCCAGCCCACGATGCCGAGACCGTTGATCATCGTGGTGTGCGAGTCGGTGCCGACGAGGGTGTCGGGATAGTACACACCGCCCTGTTCGAGCACGCCCTTCGCGAGATACTCCAAGTTGACTTGATGCACGATGCCGATGCCGGGCGGCACGACCTTGAAGGTGTCGAATGCCTGCATGCCCCACTTGAGGAACTGGTAGCGCTCGCGGTTGCGGGTGAATTCCAAATCGAGGTTGCGCGCCATCGAGTCGGCAGCGCCAGCGAAGTCCACCTGCACCGAGTGGTCCACGACGAGATCCACCGGCACGAGCGGCTCGATGATCTTCGGATTCTTGCCGATCTTGTTCACCGCGCTGCGCATCGCCGCGAGGTCCACGAGCAGCGGCACGCCGGTGAAGTCCTGCAACACGATGCGCGCGACCACGAACGGAATCTCCGCCGTGCGTTCCTCGGTCGGCTTCCAGTTGGCGAGTTCCTTCACGTTCGCTTCCTGCACCTTGAGGCCGTCGCAATTACGCAGCACGGATTCCAGCACGAGACGGATGCTGACCGGCAGCTTGGAGATGGGGCCGACGCCGGCCGCTTCCAGTGCGGGGAGGGAATAAAACTGGCCGGACTTGCCGTTGCCGAGGTCGAAAGATTGCAGTGTGTTGAACAGGTTATGGCTCATAAAAAATTCAGCCCGACAACGCATCCCGCGTCCGTCAGGAGCGTCGAAAATGAGGACAGGCAGGGGCAAAGTCAAGAAGCCGGGACGCCTCCAAGTTGCATCCTTCTACTGATAGCGACAACGATGACTCATGGCGTCGATTCAGCCGCCAGCTTGCAGATCGCGCGGACATTTAGCGCGGCCTTCGGGACGAAGGAGGTCACGTCGACATACTCGGGAACTTTCGTTCCATCGGCGCTGCGCTCGGAGCAATGATCGTTGTCGCCCCAGGGGCCAAGGCCATCGATGGTCGGGACAGCGTCCCAGATCAAATTGCCGTCACTCAAGCCGCCGCGTTGTTCGATGTTCACCCAGAGACCGAGTTCCTTTCCAGTCTCGCACCAGAGTGCGGCGAGCTTGTCGGTTCCCGGATTCCGGGGCCACGGCCGGCTCTCGCTGAGAATCTCCACCTTGATGTCGCACGGGAAGCGATCCGCCACGCTGCGCACTTCAGCCGGGGCCCGCGAGGGCGAGGAGAGCGGCCTTCGCCTGGGCGTAAGCATCCGGTGAAAACGCGCGGAACTCGCCTTCCGCAATCGCTTCGTGAGGGACGCGGTTCAGCACGGTGCCGCCGGAGATCGTTCCGACATTGAAGGTGAGATCGCGTGAGTAATCCGTCATGGCTGCGATGCGTTGCAACGTTTGTCCGAGCTGAACGATGGCGTTCGCTCCGTGCCGATGCTTCGCGCCAGCGTGAGAGCCACGGCCGGAAACGCTCACTCGCCAGGTCGCCCGACCTTTCCGCGCGACAACCATCAGGCTCTCCAGACCTAGCCGACCTTCGGCTTCAAACACGAGGGCAGCGAGTGTGTTCTTATCAAATCGGGCTCGGCAGACATCGCCGAAGTCGTGCGAGAGCATCTCCTCCGACGAGTTCCAGAGAAGCTTCCACGTGATGTCTTCGAAAACCGACGGTGCATGTTCGCGCAGGGCGTGGAGCACCAGCCACATCATGATCGTGCCGCCTTTGATGTCGTGCGTGCCGGGTCCGTAAATGAGGTCGCCCTCCGGTTGCCAGCGAAAGTTATTCCGCACTTCTTCCTCCGGCGGAAAGACGGTGTCGAGATGCGAGATGAGCGCGATGGAGCGATTCGTTTTCCCGCGTCGTGTCAGCACGAGATGCTCGCCGAAATGGGGATTCGTTGACGGAACATACTCCGCCGTGAATCCCAGCGGCGCGAAGCATTCCGCGGTGTAACGGGCGAGCTGGTTCACGCCCTCGCGATTGCCGGTGAAACTGTTCATGCCGACCATGCGCTCGAAGTGGACAAGCGCGGCGGGCATCTCCGCGCGGATGAGTTGCGTCAGGGATGAATCAGACTGCATGTGCGGAATCGTGGCGGAGAAATCGGGCGACGGTCAATGCCGCTCAACTGGCCGTGGCGACGACTTCCGGCTCCGGCTTGCGGGCGGAACGATTCACCCGATAGAGGGAATCCACGACGTTGCGAACGTACTGTTCATCCGCGATCCCTTCGGTGGCTTCAGTGGGAAAATCTACCTTCGCACGAAAATGATTCGCGATGTCGGCGAAGAGCTGGACGCGCGCCTGCGGCTCCAGCGAGTCACGGCGCACCAATGCCTGCAACGCGAGCGCTGCTTCCTGGGCGGAGACGCGCTGGCGGAGTCGGGCTTCGAGATGCGGATAGTGTCGGAGTGAATTGAACTTTCCCGCCACGAGCTGATCGAGGTCCGGTTCGCTGATTCGCGGAATGCGAACGACGATGGTGTTGGCGGCGAGATCGCCGAGACGTTGGCCACGGCGGTTGATGATACACGCCAGCCCGCCGACGAGGTAGAAGACTGGAAGCATGTCGACGAAGCGGAGTAGATTGCGGATGACGACCTGGCTGGGTTTCATGCGCAAGCCCTGAAGATCAATCACGCGCAGCCGGAGCACGCGCTTGCCTATGGTCTGGCCGTTCTTGAACCATTCGAAGCCAATCCCGTAGCCGATCATCAGTACAAACTGCACGAGCAGACCGATTGCCTGACCGAATCCCGCGCTGATCAAGTCGAGCATGATAAACACAACGGAGAGGACCGTGGTCGCAGCCGCGATGATGCAGAAGTCGATTCCCCAGGCGAGAAAGCGCGAGATCGGGCCCGCCAGCAATTGCGAGAAGACGATGCCTTCGGGCGTGCGAATCTGGAGAGTGTTCGTGCGGTTCATGGATTCGCGCTCCCTGAAATGGTTTTTGAGTCCACGTCCGTCTTCTTCCCGCAACGGCCGAGGAACAGGCAGAGCAACAGGAGTTCCGTGGCGCCAAACGCGATCTTTACCGCGTAGGGCAGGGTAGGCTCGTGATACTGCGAGAAGAACGCTTCCACCAGGCCGGCCCACACCAGCATGAGCGCGATGCCGGAAATGAGCGTGGTCAAATCCGGCGCGATCGCGCGGAACCGTTCACGCAACGTCGTGCGCCGCCCCCAGCCGATGAGCGCGCTCGCGAGCATGAGGCCGGCCTGACCGCCCATCACAATCGCCGGAAGCTCAATGGAGCCGTGCGGCAGGAGCCAGCCGAGCAGGAACACCGTCTGGCCGGCCTGAACGTAGTCCACGGCAATCACGCCGAGGATCACGCCGTTGTAGAAGAGCAGCAGAATCGTCCCGATGCCCCACGTCATGCCGAACGCCATCGCGCGAATCGAGACGCTGATGTTGTTCACCATGAGCTGGGCGGAGAACGAGCTCATGCTTCCTGCCGAGGGGCTATCGCGATCGCGTTCCTCTTGCGCCACGCGTTCCGTCGGATCTCCAAGATGATTCGCAAACATCTCGGGCATCACCGCCGCCTTGGCCTCCGGATCATACGCCACGGCAAACCCGCCGAAGATCGCGCCGAGCACGGTGATGGCGGTCGAGAGCCAGAAGGCGCGGACGTGGCGACGGAATGTTTGCGGTAGCGTTTGGAAGAACCACACGAGCGGCGAGAATCGATGCTGACGATCGCGCGTTTCGTGCACCTCGCCGTAGGCGCGGGCGATTAGGCTTTCGAGATAGCGCCGCGTTTCCGGTTCCGCAGCCAGAGAACTGACCTTCGCCAGACCGGCCGCCGTGCGGTCATAGAGATAGTGGAAGCGACGCAGGTCATCGAGAGAAAGCTTCCGGTCCTGGTTCACCTCCAGTCGGTCGAGCGAGGATTCCAGCTCCGTCAATACGGACGTTCGTTCGCGACGAATCGTTTGAGATCAACAATCACAAGAGCTGCCTCCGTTTGACGTTTAGATATTGCGTAACCAACTCCCGCGCCAGCCGTTCGTTCTCGATCAGCGAGAAGTGAACGCCGCGCCGCTGCAACACCTTCTCGAGTTCCCGCAGCCCGTGCCAGCGCAAGTGTCCACCGAGGTGACGGTAGACGTCGTCGATGTCAGTGACGTCGGGATGGGTGAACAGCGGGTCCGCTCCGTCAGGCTTGAGCATGTTGACGAGCACCAGATGCTGACCGGCGAGCAGACTCATGTTGCGGATGAAACTCTCGGCGAGAACCGGATCCTCCAGTGAAGTCAGGAAGATCAGAAGAGCGCGGCGGCGGAGCCGGGTGCGGATGAAGGATCCGATTTCGTCGAAGTCCGGCGTGACGTTCTCGGGCTCCAGCGCGTAGATGGCATCGCGACACGCGGCGTAGTGTTCCTTGCCGTTCTTGGCGCGCAGGAATGTCCGGGCCTGATCCGTGAAGGTAAGTAGTCCGAAAAGATCGCCTTGCTGCTCGGCTGCCTGTCCAAGAATCAGCGCGGAGGTAAGAAATCGTTCGAGGACGCTGGTTTCAACTTGGGCTTGGGCGGCAGTACCTGAAACCTGCAACTTGGAATCTGGAAGAATTCGCCTTCCCGACAAACGGGATGCATCGATGATCACGTACACTTCCTGCGTGCGTTCGATTTGAAAAACTTTGGTGACGGGATGCCCGCGACGCGCCGTCGCCTTCCAATGAATCTCGTCGAGACCGTCGCCGGGCACATACTCGCGGAGCTTCTCGAAGTCACGACCCTTGCCGACCTGGCGTTGGGCATGTAGACCAAATGCACCGCGATTGACGAACAACGCGGCGAGATTCTTTCGTTCTGCGATCAAGTTGGGATATACGCGAATCTCGCCGTGCAACGATGCCTTGCGACGAATGGCCCACAGACCGAGACGCGACGGTGTCTCGAGGTAGACCGTGGAGAACCGAAAGTTGCCGCGCTGCTGTGGAGTGACGGTCCACTCGATCTGCGATGTCTCCGTCTCACGCGCGAGCCGCACGACCATTTCCTCCTGCGCCGCCTTCAGCTCGCGCGGGAACGGCAGTCCGAGGCGCACGGTCAGCGCGAGCCGGCCAGGATTGGTGATCAACATGGGAAGCGTGACCGGACGATCTTTGGAAGCGCGGAGCAGCTCCGGCAGGGTCACGTTCAGCCCGTCGAGTCGCGAAATGGACAACGCCGCATCGAGCAGCACCACGAGGATAAGTCCGCAGACCAGCGCGACCGAAATGCCAAGGGCGTTCGGATAGACAGCCCCGAGTGCCGAGAACGGAATCGCGATGGTCGCAAACCAGAAAAGCAAACGCGGGCTTGGCACGATCATCGGAGACCTCCTGTCTCGATCGGCACGTCGCGTTCCGTGCGAAGTTCGCCGTAGGTTTGTTTGTCGCGGAAATGGCTGATTGGAACGCCAGGGCGGGCCAGGCGCCCCGACCAGTGACGACCAAAGTCCTGTATGGCGATGGACGGTGCAACCGTTTGTTTGAGGCACAGAGGTGCTTTTATCGTGGGCGCGCGGTCGTGAACGTTGATTCTTTCGGCGACGCTTTTGACCGCATCCCGGGCAGCTGCGTGGAAGGGAACCAGCCGGGCAAGGGCGCCGATGGCCGCTATACGCTTGGCCGACTCGCGGGAGTTGCACATCAACAGGAGTGTCGCGGCGGCCGTAGGAGCGCGTCTCAGCGAGCGCGGCGTTCGCGTTGAGGCGGACGACCATGCTCAACCCGCTCTTTCAAGATGACTGTCACGAGGGGCCGAATGGAGGGAGATGACGACTGCTCCAGCCGAAGCAACGATTCGACTGCGGGTGTTCCAATGCCAGCCAGCGCCCGAACGGCACCCGGCGGGGCCGGGCAGGGAGACCTCGAGGGGATTGCAACCGTGGCATGCTTCCGGCAGGGTGAGACCGAGTGCGATCGTCAGGGGTTGAATTTTCTTATCCAATTGGCCCAATGCGAATCTCTTGATCCAGCCCGGTGACGAGGATAATGCGATCTTGCGGTAGAGGGAGGCAGTCTTCCCTTCACCAGCTTCGAGTATCGCGAGCAGCGGCGGGATGGCATTGCTGCCGAGATTGTCCATCATGGCCTGGAGTTGCTGGTTCGTCTCCACCGTCGAGTAATGGCTGGTGGCGTAGACCCATCCCGATACCGTTCGACCATTGAAACGCACTTCGTCACCGCTTCGCGCAGACTTCAACAGAAGAATCAGAACGATGGATGTGACCACCGCTCCCACCCAGAATGTTCGCTTCTTCGCCACTGCCTTTTGGAGGTTCATCCAGCACCTCGACTTGCTGGGTGGTCGGCAATAATTGGGCTCTCGCCGGCCCCGAGAAGGGCCGGGGCCGCCGGGCGGCCCGCCCCGAGCCTCGTGTCCCGGTGTGCCGAAGTCGCGCATGGCGACCGCAGCGAAAGCGACTCCGAACAGCAGTAAGGCTGCTGCCGCAAGGCGGACGGAGATGGTCGGGCAGTGAATCACGGTTTCATTCCCGGCGGTGCCAATTTGTATTTCGCCAGGAGCTCTGCAGCGACGCGGCGGATCTCCGGATCGTCAGAGGTCGTTTGTTTCTCGACGGCGGGGTAGGCAGCGCCGGCCAGCGGTCCGAAGTTCGGCAAATGCTGGGAAAGAGCGTCCAATGCGCGTCGTCGCATCTCCAGCTGCGGGCTCTCGAGAAGTTCCACCAAAGCGGGAATAATCTCGGATGGCGGCTCGGGAGACCTGGCGAGCTCCAGTGTGGCTGCGGTTCTCGCTTCGGGCTTGCTCGAATTGAGTTCACTCCGGTAGACGCGATAGATGGAAGCTTGAATCGATGACTGATACTCCACCGGAGCATTCGTTCGACAACGCACCAGCGCCGGCATCGCCGCAATGCCAAAGCACTCCAGTGCCCTCGCCGCAGCAGATGATGTTTTGCTCCGATTCGGCTCGCATACGATGCGTTCAAGCTCCGGGATGGCGTGGAGCGCATCATTGCCGAGGAACTTAAAGGCTTGGACAACGCGGTTCAGTCTGTTGTGCGTGACTCGGAATTCCTCTGAGAAATTGTCTCTGAGGGATTGCGGAAGCCGGGAATTTTCCAACCCCTTCATCTTCGCTCGATGAACGGCTGTCTCGGAGTGGTCAAGTATTGCAATCAGCGTTGGGACGGCGTTGCTCCCGAGCGTCTTCAGCGCGCCCTGCAGTTCCTTTCGGTCGGCGAGTGTTGAATAGGTTGAGTGTGTGTCTTCAATCCATTCGACCACCATCTTCTCCATGTAGCGCTGTTCCCGAGAATGGAAGAACCACGTGAGCGCACAGACGAAACCAGCGAGTAGGCTGGTCGCAATTAGAAGTATGGCTCTGTTCTTCACTGATGGCGCGAAGGGCTTATGGTTGTGGTGTGACTTTTGGGCCGGTGCGTTGAGCTGCCAGAAGCTCGGTGGCCACCCGGCGTTCCGGGTCGTCGCCGCGGCTTGCTTCTCACGGCTCGATAGGCGATGACAAGTGACGGTGCGACTATGGGTAGATGCTCGGCAAGACCGTTCAAAGCGCGTCGACGGGTATCCGGGTTGGGGCTTTCCAAAAGTTCGGCGAGAGGAATCATCATTTCAAAGGTCGCATACGGCGTTTCCGCCAATGCGAGGAGCGAAGATTCGCGAATTTTCGGATCCGGAGATTTGATGCCCATCCGGTGAATAGCCACTATCGCCTGCTCGACGGAAGCCTTCCGGTTTTCCGGCGCATTTGTGACCGAACGTTGAACGCAGGCAACGCCGGTGGCCCCATGAACTTAAGGATTGAAACCGCATGAATGCTCGCGCCGTGGCGGCTCGGGTCGCGAATGATTTCCTCCAGGAGCGGGATCCCATGGCGGGCATTCGTGCCCATGTGTTGAATCGCAGTTACCGCAAGCGTTCTCCGGCGCGCGGACTGATCCAGCGATGAAGTGAAACGGGCTTTTACCGCTGGAGGCAATCGTCCGGAGCGAACCGCTGAGACCATCCACCGATCGCCAGTCGACTCCCGTTCGTCAAGTAGGGCAATCAGGTGGGGCAGGGCGTTCGTACCCAAACGTTCGAGCAAGTCGGCGAATTCTGTGTGGTTGCTGATTAAGTCGACTTCGACGGTCATTCCGAGTCTGGTCGCGATCTTTTGCCGGGGCGTCTCGTCCAGCCATTCCGCCATCGTCTTGCCTTGAAACCGAGGCTGGGAATAACGATGCCAAACCATCGCGGCACCGACCAACGCGGTCAGCGCGATTGCCCAAAGTAGGAGGGTTTGGCGACGGGATTTCATCTGTGCCTTCGCTTACCTCGGCACTGCGACCTGCTGCAGAATCGTCTGGATCACTTCACCAATCGACAGTCCTTCAATCTCGAACTCCGGCCGGAGGATCAGTTGGTGTTCCAGCACGGGAACGGACATGGTCTTGATGTCGTCTGGTGTCACGAAGTCGCGCATGGCGAGCGCAGCGTAGGCGCGCGCGGCGAGAAGCAGGGATTGCGTGGCGCGCGGGCCGGCGCCAACGAGGACGCTCTCGTGCGTGCGGGTGGCGCGGATGAGATCCACGGCGTAGCCAGTGAGTTCCTCGCGGACGATGATGTGGATGAGCTGATCGCGCAGCGTCTGGAGATCGTGCGCGTTCATGACGGCTTGGATGCTCCCGCTGGCGAGCGTGGCCTCGGGGGATTCCTTACCGAGCGTGCGCTGGGCGAGACTGTATTCCTCGTCGCGACCCGGAGCGCCCATGGTGATCTTGAGCATGAAACGATCTTTCTGCGCCTCGGGCAGCGGATAGGTGCCTTCGTATTCGATCGGGTTTTGCGTGGCGAACACGGTGAAGTTCGGCGGGAGCGCGTGCGTTTCGCGATCGATGGTGACGACACGTTCCTGCATCGCCTGGAGCAGCGCGGATTGGGTCTTGGCCGGGGCGCGATTGATTTCGTCCGCAAGCAGGAACGAACTGAAGATCGGGCCTTTGACGAGTGTGAATTCGTTCTTCTGGAGATTGAAGATGCTGGTGCCCGTGATGTCCGCCGGCATCAGGTCCGGCGTGAACTGGATGCGCGCGAAGCTGCAGCCGAGCACGTGCGCCAGCGTGCGGACGAGCAAGGTCTTGGCGACGCCCGGCACGCCTTCGATCAGCGCGTGCTGGCCGGTGATGATGGCGATGAGGCATTTGTCGACCACGTCGGTCTGGCCAATGATGACTTTGGCGACTTCCGCACGGGCGGCGGCGAGCGTGGATTTCAGATGGTCGGTGGTCATGTCAGTGTCGTCGTTTCAGTATTTCGCAAAACTCCCGGTACATCCGCACCGGATTGCGCGACCGGGGGTCGAGCTGGTTTTCGGCGTCAATCAATTGCTGCATCGCATCCAGCCTGGCGGTCGAGGGACGGCGCATCCGCGAGACGTGGGTGTTCCATTGTTCAATGCACACCTTCATCAGGTCAGCGGGCACGATGTTGCGTTTGAGAAGATTGATGAAGCCCGTCGCGGAATCTTTCCCCTCGACGAGTTCGGCGCGCTCACGGGCGAGTTGCTCTTCATACGGCGGCATGAAGCTCACGGAGTTCTGCCAGACGAAAAGTCCGGCGAGAACCAGCAGCGCGATGAAGACTCCGCCGAGCCGATACTCGCGTAGCAACGCCGCCACCCCCGGCTCTTGAGTAACGCCCAGATGCGTCTCATCGAACCGAATCTTCTGCGCACCGCCCACCGACCAGGCGATGAACTGCGGCTCGCGATCGCGGCGCAGCGCTTCGTTGCTGAAGTGGTAGGAATCCGCGCAGAGCACGATGCTGCCGCGTCCGAAGCGTCGCTCGATGACTACCGGGTAGACATTGGTGCGAGCGACGCGCGCGTAGATGGTTTCCCAGCCGTTGGTGGCATCGCCGAAATGCGTTGCGGTGTGGATGGCGAGGCTGCGGGGCAGTTTCGTGGCGGCATTGGTCTGACGCAGAACCGCCGGTTCAGGCACGACTTGATCCTCCACGGAGGAAAGCGGCGCGTAGTCGAACTCCATCTGCCAACGGTCGCGAATCGAGATGGCGTCTGGGTCCAGAAACTCCTCCCCAGGACGAATCGGCGGCGCATTGGTGGTGATGCGCGCGGGGCGTCCCGGAGTGCCTGTGGCGAAACGATTCATGCGCGGAGCGCGTTGCGTCGGCGTGAGACTGATGACGAGCCGGCCGCCGCTGCGGATGAAAGTCTCCAATCGTTCATAGTCGGCAGGGACGAATCTCAGGTCCATCGGTTCAGCACCCAGCCAGAAGAGCGTCGTGTCCCGTCCGTCCGCCAGTTTCGCCAGCGTGTGAAGATTTCGCCGCGTTTCCACCAGCGTCTCGAGGCTCTCGAACAGCGCCTTGGTCCCGAGCGGGTCAGCACGCAACGACGAGTAGGGCGGATAGCTGTCGCCCGTCTCGAAACGCAGATGGAACAGATGAACCAGTCCGGCGATGAAGCCGATGAACGCGATGAGGAAGAGAATGACCGGGGCCTTCTTCATGTCGCGGTCCTCAGTCGCTCCGTGTTGGCTGCGAAGTCCTGGAGCAGTTCCGGCGTGACTTCGTGCGGACCATACCAGCTGCGTTCGAATGCCGAGACATTGCGGGCGAAGAGTTCCGGAACGCTCGCGAGCGCGTGTCCGCGCCGCTGGACTTCGCGCTGGTAATCGAGGTTCGACTTGAACTTCGCCAGCGTGATGAGTTCGCGTTCGGCGAGATGCGCGAGCGAAGCGAGGTAGAAGGCGCGCAAGGCCAGACGCAGTTCACCTCGCTGCAACAGGTCGCGACCAAGGCTCATCCAGCCGTCCTCCGGCAATTGCTCGGCCCCGACCGATTCATCCGTCAGATCCGGGACGGCGGCGGCCGGCACCGCATCGATGGGTTGGGAGAGCTCATGCCGTTTCCAGAGGCGATAGATGAACCAGATGATGAGTCCAACGAGTGCGATCAGCAGAAGAGTGACGATGCCTTGAATGGCGTTGGCGATGGAGAAGCCGCTGGAGGAGGGAAGACTGGGGCCTTTGCCGAGACTGCGCACCCAGTTGATCAAATCTTGGATGAGCTCGCCGACAGCGCGCATCCCTTTTTCGATCTGCTCGAAGAACGCCTCGATGAATCCCTTCGTGTGATTATTCGAGTCGCGGAGTACCTCGCGAGGCAATCGCCAGCTGTATTCGCGCTGCTGAATGACATCGTCGATGGAACGATTCAGTTCACCGGCATCAATCGCCGTTGCCGGAGCAGTCGGACGCGAATCAGGAGCTTCGAGTTCCGCGGCTGATACGGAGCCAAACGCCATTGCGCCGACCAAGAGCGCGAGCACTACCGCATGGACGGGCTTGGCGAAGCTGCGGAGTTCGGCCTTCAAATCCTCTCCGGTCTGCAGTGATTCTCCGTAGAACGTGCGCAGGACGTAGGTCGCCTTCAGCAGCGGGTCGATGCACAGAAACGTGAGCGCCGCCGCACCAGCGAGCATGGTCGAGTTCATCGCCGCCCACGGGCTTTGAGTAAAAACGCTCTCGATGCCGAACAGCACTTTCAGGAGGAACGGTACGCCCAGCAGCGCGGTCATTACATTGAGAAAGACGAACATCGCGAAGAACTTCACCACGAACAAGACGCTGTGATTCTGGTGCGGCCAGAGCAGCGTCTGCTTCCACGCCTTGCGACAAACCGCGCGCAGATCGTTGCCTGGATTTGCGGCGAAGATGGTGAGGTTCGCGAAGAACGCGTAGGTCCAACCGGCGGGAACAATCAGGACCAACGTGAGCGGCAGGAGAAAGAGGCCGATCGGTTGCAGGATGAACTGATGAGCAGCCACGCGGCAGAGATCCGAAAACTTCCAGCGCACGGACGACTCACCGCAGAGCTGGTTGACCAACTGGCGCGCAAAGACGGCGTGGCAGAATTTCATCCACAGGAACAATCCCGAGAGCGCCAGCACACCGGTGGGGAGACGCTCGTGCGCGAAGGCACTGCGGGCCATGTCCGACCAGAAGTAGAGGAAGAAAAGGACGAAGGGCAGGGTGCCGACCGCATACGCGCCCCAGGTCGCGAAGGACGAGTGTCGCAGAAGCTGGAATGCTTCCTCGATGAGTTCGATGGGCGACTTCTCTTCGTTGAGTCGTTTCGATTTCATCGCGGTTCAACGTTCCGTCGTTCCGCTCGTCCGCCACACGCTGCCATCGTGGAACGTGCTGGGAATTGCCAGCAGCTGGCGGCCGACTGTGTAGAAGAACGCGATGGTGACGACCAGTCCGAAGGCCACTTGCACCACGCGAAGGGCGTGGACGAACAGATTGCGCTGGGTCAGCGGGACCTTCGCCAGTTTCTTGATGCACGCGGCGCAGAGCAGCCGGTCGTCATGCTCCGTGACGCATTCGCGGCAGTAGAAGCGCCGGCATTCGGGACAACGCGCCACGGCTTCACGAAGCGAGTGTTGGAAGCAGCGTTGTTGGCTAAGTCCCGGCATGGGAAGAGAGTGCCCGTTCTCGCGCGCGAATCAAGGTCCAGCCGTCGGGCCAGGGCTTTCCGGTGAGCCAGACTCGGATTCAACGACGACCGGTGGAAGGTTTGCCTCGGCTTTCTTGAATTGCTCCTGCGCCTGGGCGAGGACCGGGCGGAGTTGTTCGAGGAAACTCCGTGCGCGGCGAAGGCGCCCCAATGGAGCGAGCCTGGTGGTCTGCACCGCGGTCTTGACGTAGCAACTGCAAGTCGGGCCACGCACGACGTTCACCGCCAATCCCACGATAAACACGCTGGCGATGCCCCAGAACACGATCGAAGCGACGTCATCGACCGCGAGGGCGATGGCGGCAAAGAGAAAGAATGCCAGCAGCCATAACGCCCCGTAAAGAATCCACCACTGGGTTTTGCGGATGACAATCGCCTGAATGTCGCGAAAGAAAAAGCGGCGATACGATTCGTTCCAGGCCGACAAGCCCACGAGCATCAAATGATCGTCCGCCATGTAGAGCCGCGCGTATTCGTAGACGTCCATGCCGATGCCGGGCACGCGCTTGTAGGGATTGGGCTTGGCGCTCATCGGGTCATCCTTCGTTGCTCAGAATTATGAAGAAGCCGGCGAGGCCGATCAGTTGGAGGATGGCTACCAGGATGGCAATGTAGGAGCGAAGTCTCGTCCGGGGAACGAGGCTTCCTGGACGCCGCCAAGACAGCACCGCCAGGACGATGGCAGTCGGCGCGGTGATTACCGCGATGGGCCAGATGAGGAAAGCGCCAAACGCGAGAACCAATGCTGCCGAGTCGTACATCACGCGGTTCGTTTCCAACTCAGCGACGTTGCCTTTCTTCCGACCCGCCTCTGCACAGGCCGGGCAAATATGGACGCCGCCAATATCCAAATCACACAGCGCACAAAGGAAGCGCCCGCAGGTATCGCAGTGAATCACCGCCTTCTTGTTCTCGTGATAGAAGCAACTGGAAGTGCCGCTCTCGACAATCGTCTCCGCCTTCGCGGCCGTCAGGGTGGACTGGAAGAATGCCGGGAAAACTTCGACTTGCACGGAAGTTTCACACGAAGGGCAGAAAGCCAATTCGCCGGTATTGCAAATCGCCTGCGGCAGCGCATTCCGGCAGCTCGGGCAGGTAACCACATTGACGTTCATCAGTGAAACCCTTCGGCAACTATCGCGGAAGCGTTAGGTACAGATAAAGCCAGTCCACGAACAACGCTCCCAGAAAGATTCGCAGTCGCGGAAGTCGTTGGCAAAGCCGGTGAGCGCGGGAGAGCAAATTACCTCCGGCGACGCGGTCCCAAGCGGCCAGCCCAGCCCACAATCCCACACCACTACACGCGAGGAAGAAGAGTGGATTGAAGCGAAAGGCCGCGATCGGATCCAGATGCGTCCAGGCGAGCAAGCTTCGGGTGGAACCACACGCCGGGCAGGGGATGCCGGTGAGCTCCCGCAATCCGCAGAACGGCAACGGGAGCTGCCAGCGCATCGCGAGGTTCACTGCGAGACCTGCCACCGAAAGGAAAAGCAGGACAGAGATCGGATGAGTTGTGATATCAGACCACGAACTGCGGGCAGGTCCATGGTCAGCGACGGAGAGTGATGCTTCGGATGCTCGGTTCACTTGTAGACCACGCGTGTCTGGCAAATGTGATCGTGCAGCGAGCGTTTCTCAGCGTCGAAGGCGGCGATGATGTAGCCGATGTAACAGACCATGCCGCTTAGGATATCCGCCCACGCGCGACCGAACGCCCGCATGAAGCTGACTTTTGAACCGTCCGCCATTACCACCCGGACGCCGACCGCCATTTTGCCAACCGTCGCTCCATACTTGCCGTGCATGAAGGTGTTGTAGGCCACGGCGAACCCGGTGCCGACGATCTGCATCAGAATCTGCAATCCCATGAAGGCCGCGCCCGGCTGCTGTCCGCCTTGCATCGACATGCCGGCGCCAAACATCAGAACGATCATTGGAATGCCAATGACCACGCCCATGATCAGGCCATCGATGAACTTCGCCGCGAAACGGATCCAGAAACCGGCGTAACGCACATTGCCCATGCCGAAGGCGCCGCCGCCCGCCGGAGCCGCACCTTCACGCAGCTTTTGGAGGAAGATCGGTTTGCACGCCGCGCAGACCCACGCGGTGCCGTATTGAATCGCGTTGTCCTTGGTGAACAGCTTCCCGCACTCCGCGCACACCACATCGCCAATCGGCTCGCCTCCCGCAGTTGCGGAAGCGGCGGCAGCACCCGCCGCGATCGGCGGTGCACCGGCGGAAGGACGCGCCTGCCGCAACGGCTGCCAGTTCGCCAGGCCATCGCGCCAGACGAGAGTTTCCTGGTTGATTTGACCGGATTGAAGCAGCGCATCGAGTTGCGCATCATCCACGGGCCCCTGTTGCTGTCCTCCGACGGCGTAATACCAATTCATGTGAGTGCTATTCCTTGTTGCGGCAGTGAGTTTTCGTTTTCTGGTTTAATCGGCAACTGCACTAGACGCGAGAGACACTGCGAAGGCGCCCGGAAAAACGCAAAATCAAAATGATCCTTCTGCGCCAAGCGGTTTGCCGTGGTGGGAGAGGCCCTAAGGGCCTCCGGAATAGGCGGTCCCAAGGTCGACGGCTCAGGTCTGGTCGATGCCTTTGGTCACGAGCCCAGTAATCGCCGAAGTGTCGCGTTTTTGTCCGGCCCAAAGGGCTCGAAGAATGGTGTGTCCCACACATAACGAGGGGGGCTGGTCGTAATCCACCTGGTAGTCGACGCCGGAGAGTTAAAGCACGGAACTCCTCTTGAAACGGCACCTTGCGATGGTGTTCCCGCTGGCCGCGAATGTAATCGCCGGACATCTGTCGACTTATGCAGACTAGCTGACGGAGAAGATTCCAGTAGCCACCTTGCCAGTAGAATCAGGCGTAATCCTCGAGCCTTCGCGGTCGCAATACCACGGTCGTCCGAGCCACTTCACCTGCCCCACGACGTTGCTGATCGTCTCCGTGCCGGGATTGAAGGAAAAGGCAGATGAACATGATCAGGCTCGGAATTGATCTCGATCTAGGCGCGCAGCCGGATCTGGACTTTCAGGATAAATTCGCCACCGATGGGAATAGATGAAAGGTCAGGAACGAACCTTGGACGTCGGTTCAAAACGCGAGACGCGGTTCTTCGTTGGAAAGATTGAGGTGAGGTCCGAAACTTTACGGTAAACTTTTCGGAACCTTTCTCGAAATAGACCGGCCGTTCTTGCGCCTCCCGCTTAAACAGCGCGGGATGAACCTCTTTCTCGCAAAGCACACGCGTTTCCCATTAGTGCCAGATCGCTGCGCCCACCATTGGGGCTGCTTTTGAACAAGATCCAGCCCGATCCAGTGGCCGCGAACCAGTGGCCATTTGGTTCTTAGACCTTCACCCAACTTTTCGCCCGGCTGCTCTTGAGCACCGCTTCGCAGAGTTTCACTTCGTGATGACCGTCCTCGGCGGTGGCGAAGAGCACGGGGGTCTTGCGGCCGCTGGCGATGTGTTCGTAGACGGCGCGGTAGTGCATCTTGTGGCTGTCGGGGAAGCCTTCCGGGTGGCCGCCAGGATAATCGGTATAGCCTGCGACGTCTTCGCTGAAGCCGGCGGTGCCGCGTTGGAGAATCTGGTTCGGCTCGTCTCGTCGACCCACAAGGATTTCGTTCGGCTGCTGGAGATCCCAGCGCAGACTGCCCTTGGTGCCGTAGATGCCGAGGGCGAGGCTGCATTTCCAACCGGCAGCAACTTGCGAGATGCTGGCGTTGGCGTGCGCGCCGTTGACGTATCCGTGCTTCGCCTTGCCGAACTTGAGGAGGAGGCTGCCGAAGTCTTCGGTGTCCACCTTGTAGGGAACCATCGTCGCCGGATCGATCTTTGCGAAGGTCTGCACTTCGCCCTTGGGCCGGTAGCGCGTCTTGTGAAAGGTCTCGATGTGCGCGAAGGCGGCTTCGGCCTTAGCGCCGAGGATGAAGGACACGGCGTCGATCCAGTGCGTGCCGATGTCGCCGACGGCGCGGAGCTTGCCGCCTTCGCTGGCGAGCAGACGCCAGTTGTAGTCGGTGGCCTGCAGGAGCCAGTCCTGAAAGAAATGTCCCTGCACATGCATGATCTGGCCGAGGTCGCCGCGCTGCACCATCGCGCGCATCTGGAGCACGGCGGGGAAGAAGCGGCACATGTAGTTCACCGCGAAGACGGGCGAACCTTTCTTCTTCACGGCGGCGACAACCTTCGCGGTCTCGGCGGTGGTCATGCCGAGCGGCTTTTCGCAAACGACGTGTTTGCCGGCGGCGAGAGCGGCGAGGGACTGGTCGACGTGAACCTTGTTCGGCGAGGTGATGTGGACGACGTCGATATTCGGCGAACGATACATCGCGCGGTAATCGTAATCGCCATAGACCTCGGGGATGCCCCACTTCTCGGCGGTAGCTTTCGCGTTCTTCGTGGAACCGCAGATCGCGGTGACCTGGACGCCGAGGCGTTTGAGCGCTTCGATGTGGACCGGGCCGATGAAGCCGGTGCCGATGATGCCGGCGCGGAGTGTGTGGAGAGGAGGCATGGGAATTACGATTTAGGATTTACGATTTACGAGTTCAACGAACCCGGGGTCGACCCACGCCTTCCAAAACGCCCAAATCGGGAGGAAAAGACCTTGTCCAAAACCCCGGCCAAAAAACCCCCCCCCCCCCCCCGCGCCGAGAAAAAAGCAGAGAATTAGGGACATTCACCCGGGGAGCAGATTACTTCTTCCCGATGCAATACACGTTCTTCTCGCCGCGGATGAAGATCTGGCCCTGGCTGATTGCCATCGAAGCCTGGCACTTCTCCTTCAGCGCGTTCTTGGCGAGAATCTTGAACTCCGACCCGGCGTTGATGACGGTGGTTTCGCCCTCTTCGCTCAGAAAATAGATTCGCCGATCACCATACACCGGGGATGCCGAGTGATTGCCACCCACGCGTTCCTGCCAGATGATCTCGCCGTCGTCCGGCGCAAAGCACGTCGCGATGCCGCCGTCGGTAATCGCATAAAGATAGGGCTTCACGTAGATGGGCGAGGGCTGGGTCGGCACGCCTTTCTTGCCCTCCCATTGGAGCGTGTTGGTGGTGATGTCGCCCTTGGCCCGGATCAGGGACCAGCAACGGAGCGTGGTCTTCTCGAAACCAGAAGACGCGAAGAGACGACCGTCGCCGTAGACAGGAGTCGGCGTCACGCCTTCGCCCTGCGCATAGGCGGTCCAATACATTTCGCCCGTGAGCGGATTGAAGCCCTGCACGCGATCGCCTGCTGCGCTGACGAGCACGTCTTTCTCGCCGTCATCCGCGATGATGGGCGAGATGTGCGCGATGCGGCTCATGCCGCGCTTGGCGGTCCAGACGCGCTTGCCGGTCTTCGTGTCGAGCGCGGCGATGAAGGCTTTGTCCCACGGGATCTGCCAGCCGAGTTTCTCCTCATCGGTGACTTGGGGATAGTTACCCGCCGTCGCGATAGGATTGCTGCCGTCGAACGGCATGATGACGAGGTTCGAATAAATGATCGGCGACGCGCCGAGCCCGTGGCGGCTGTAGAACTTTACCTCGCGATTCGTCCAAACGATCTCTCCGTCCAGCGTGAGCGCAGCCATGCTGCCGTCCCCAAACACCACGAACACATGCTGACCGTCGGTCGCTGCGGTCGGGGTGGCGTAGGAATTCTTGCTCTCCTTGCGCCGTGGCACCTGTTCAAAGACCTCTTTGTTCCAGAGAATTTTGCCGGACTTGCGATCCACACAAATGACATGGCACTTCGTGTCGCTGGCCAGAGTGCTGGTGACGAAAATCTTGTCGCCCCAGACAATGGGCGATGACCAGCCGTTGCCAGGAATCTCCGTCTTCCAGGCGATGTTGGAATCGGCACTCCAGTTCAGCGGAAGGTCGCGCTCCGTCGACATGCCTTGTCGAGTCGGACCGCGGAAGCTGGGCCAGTTCTCGGCGCTGGCGGTGAGGAGCGAAATCGTGACGATGAGCGACGTAAGAATGGTTTTCATCGGTGTCTATCCGTGTTTAAAAATTTCTGAACCGCTCACTTCTCCGTGATGCGGATATTGCGGAACTTTACCACCGCGTGGTCGTCGTGGTTCTGCAGGCCAATGTAGCCGCGCGTGAGGCGGTCTGTCTGGTAATCGACAATGTCCTCGCCGTTGAGATTGATCTGGATGCGCTTGCCGGTGCAGGTGATGCGGGCCTTGTTCCACTGGCCGGCGGGCTTGGACATGTTCTTCGACGCGGCCACGACGTCATAGAGCGCGCCGGTGGTGTAAACCTTCGGCTCCTTGCCATGGTCATCGAGAATCTGCATCTCATGTCCGGAGAACGCGGGATTCTTTTCAATCGCCGAGCGGATGAACACGCCAGCGTTGCCCTTCTCGTTGATGGCGAACTCGAGTTCGAGCACGAAGTCGCTGTATTGCTTTTCCGTGCGCAGCCATGAACCGCTCTTTTCGGGATTCGTCGTCCACTCCACGCCCTTGCTGCCGACGATGACGCCATCTTCCACTTTCCAATCACCGCCGTGCATCTTGACCCATCCGGTCAAGTCGCGGCCGTTGAAGAGTTCCTTGGGAGCGGCGTGGGTGACCGCCGCGGTGCAGAATGCCAGTAATGCGATGAAGAGGATTTTGGATGTGCTCATGCGGTGTAGTTAACCGGAGATGTTGTGAATTCCAAGTGAAAGCTTAGCCCTTTGCGCGCGTTGTAGTGACTTCCTCAATTCGCTCGATGGCCCATCGCGCATGCTCCGCGATGAGGGGTTCCGGATCGGTTGCAGCTCGTCTGAGCGCGGGCAGGGCGGAAGCGTCCCCGGTGTTGGCCAGCGCAACGCAAACGTTCCGCAAAACTCCGCGGCGCTTCGTGCGAAGCATCGGCGTTCCCGCGAATCGTTCCTTGAAGCCGGCGGTATCGAGCGAGAGGAGTTCGATGAGATTCGGAGCGTCGAACTCCGCGCGCCTGTGCGGCTTCATCAAGCGCGCCTCCTTGGCGAAACGATTCCAAGGACACGCCGCGAGACAATCGTCGCAGCCGTAGATGCGGTTGCCGATGGCCGGGCGAAGGTCGACCGGGATCGAGCCCTTCAACTCGATGGTCAGGTACGAAATGCAGCGCCGCGCGTCCAGCTGGAAGGGCGCAGTGATGGCCTGCGTTGGACACGCCGTGATGCAGCGGGAGCAGGAGCCGCAACGATTCTTCTCCGGAACGTCCGGTTCGACTTCAAGCGTGGTGAGAATCTCCGCAAGGAAGATCCAGTTGCCCAACTCGCGGCTGATGAGATTCGTATGCTTGCCGACGAATCCGAGTCCGGCCCGCTGCGCGAGATCGCGCTCAAGGAGCGGTCCAGTGTCGACATACCAGAGCGAGCGCGTTCCAGCGCCGCCAAGTTGATCGATGTAGGCGCTGAGCTGCTTGAGCGGCTCGGCGAGGACGTCGTGATAATCCGCATGGCGAGCGTAGCGGGCGACGACGCCCTGATTTGGCACCGGTGAGGTCGCCGGAGCATCGTACGCAGCGGCAAGGGTAACGATGCACTTCGCGCCGGGCAGAACGAGGTTCGGGTCCACGCGCTTCTGCGCATTTCGCGCGAGCCATGCCATCTCGCCATGGCGACCTTCAGTCAACCAGCGATCAAGGTGCGGGGCAGATTCCGGCGGGGCGGCCGTGGTGAACTTGCAGGCGTGGAAGCCGAGTTCGAGCGCGCGCTGTTCAATGCGACTTTTCACGTTCGGGCTCGGGATGCCGCGCGGCGTGGAATTGATGGAACACCTGCTGCGTGACTTCGCGCACGGAACGCGTGCCGGTGTGAACGAGCACGTCAGCCTGTTTATAGAAGCGGGTGCGCTGCTCGAGCAGTTCGCGAATCTTTCCGAGAGGATCCGGTCCTTGAAGCAGCGGCCGATGCGTCTGCGTTTTCACCCGCTCGTAGATGGCCTCCGGCGACGCCCACAGACAGACGATGAGCGCGTGTTGTTTCAGGCTGGCGAGATTGGCATCGCTGGCGGCCAGACCGCCGCCGGTGGAGATTACCTTTTTGCGCCACCCGTTCATTTCCGCGACGAGGTTGCGCTCAATCTCCCGGAAGGCAGGTTCACCATCCTCGCTGAAGATCCCGGAAATGGTCTTTCCCGCACGACGCTCGATCAGCTCATCCGTATCGATCAAGTCATAGTGGAGCTGCATCGCTGCCATCCGACCGACAGAGGACTTGCCCGTGCCCATGAAGCCGATGAGCGCGAGATTGTGGATCTGTCGTTCGCCTGTCATGAGCACAGGCTAGCACGCCGTCAGAAACGGGACGAGAAAAGTTTGCGCCACCTCAGCCACGCCGAAGGCTCAGCGAGCCTTGACGTCGTAGCAGTGGAGCAATTCCTGATCGCGGAGATAGAGCTTCCCATCGACGATCACAGGGTGCGTCCAGATGCGACCCTGAGGATTGCGTTGCGTGGTCTGGGGTTCGAGCTTGAAGCGACCGTGCTCCTTCCAGCCTTTCGGCGACGCTTCAGCGAGCACGACCGTGCCATTGTTTTCGGCAAGGCAGTAGAGACGACCATCGGCGTAGGCGACGGCGCCTTTGCCCAGCGCAGTTTTCTCGGACCACACTTCCTCGCCCGTCGCCAGGTTCTGGCACGTCCAGCCGACTCCGTCCGAGTGACCGTAGATGTGTCCATCGACTAGAATCACTCCGCCGTGATGATTCTTCATCACCTTGTTCTCGTAGAGCTTCTCGATGGTATTGCCCGCGCCAACTTTGAACGACATGCATCCGACGCTGTAGCCGGCGGTGACATAAACCTGGTTGCCATGTACGATTGGGGTGGGAATCACCGCGGTCTTGCCGGGGAACTCGACTTTCCAGAGAACCTTTCCGTCAGTGGAGTTGAGTCCAACGACGCTCTTCATGGTGAGCTGGATGTATTGCCGCGCGCCGTTGAGCTCCGTGGCAACAATCGAGGAATACTGGGCGCCGTCTGTAAAGTCCTTGCTCTGCCAGAGCGTTTTGCCGGTCTTCTTGTCGAGCGCCACGACCGCACCCTGCGAACCGCCGGGCGTGCAGAGCACGAGGTTTCCGTCCACGAGCACGGATTCGGTGTAACCCCAGCCCGGCGTCTTGCCGCTGAACTCCTGCATCGTCCGTTGCCAGGCGATCTTGCCGTCCGCGACGTTGGCGCAGATCAGTATTCCCTGTCCGCCCATCGCGTAGACAAACCCGCCGTCCACGGAAGGCGTTCCGCGCGGTCCATCGCCCCAGCCGTTCTTGAGGATGCCACCAATCTTGGCCGACCAGAGTTCCTTTCCGCCCTTGATGTCGACCGCGATCAACTCCTCGGCGCCATTGCGAATACCCATCGTGAACAGCTTGCCGGCCACGATCGAGTAGCCCGAGTAACCGAGGCCTGCATTCTCGAAGACCCACAGCTGTTTCGGTCCGCCCTCAGGCCATGACTTGAGCAAGCCGGTTTCCTTGCTGACGTCGTCCCGGTTTGGCCCGCGCCATTGGGGCCAGTCGACGGCGCTGACGGTTGCAGTGGATGCGAGGAGCGCCGCGAAGGCGCCGGCGGTGAGCGTGCGAAGGGTGCTGGATTTCATGTGCATTGAACTTGGGTCGGTTGATTAACGTTTTCGGCAGCCGAGCGAAAGATCTATTCTTCATGACCGCGATCGCAAATCTCTGGTTGCAGATTGTTTTCCGTCCGGCACACAATTTTCGCCATGCACCTTCCCGACCACCGTTTCTCGCGCCGCGAGTTCGTCCGCGCCGCCGCGCTAGCAGCCGGCGCCGTGGTCTCGGGTGTGCTTCACTGGGACTTCAATCGGCTGGCGCGATCGACACCCACACGCACTTCTACGATCCAAAGCGGCCGCAAGGCGTTCCCTGGCCGCCCAAGAATGACGCGATTCTTTATCGGCCCGTTTATCCGACCGAGTTTGTTCAACTTGGGAAACCACTGGGGATCACCGAAACCGTCGTGGTGGAAGCCAGCCCCTGGCTGGAGGACAACCAATGGGTGCTCGACCTCGCGAAGGACCACCCCTGCATCCGCGGAGTAGTCGGCAACATCAAGCCCGGCACCGACGACTTCGCGTCGCATCTAAAACGCTTCGCGAAGCATCCGCTCTTCCGCGGGATTCGCGTTGGCGTTTGGGAGCCATCCCTCCTGACCAGCGCCACGGTCCTCCGCGATTTGCGTCGACTCGCCGATCACAATCTCTCGCTCGATGTTCTGACCGGTCCGGACAAGTTGCCCGACGTCGCGCTGCTCGCAGGAACGATTCCTACGCTCCGTATCGTCGTCGATCACTGCGCAAACGTTCGCGTCGATGGCAATGCGCCTCCCGGCCGCATGGCTCGAAGGTTTGCAGGCCTGCGCGCCGCTTCCGAATCTCTTCATGAAAGTTTCCGGGCTCGTTGAAGGCACTGGACGCAACGACGGGAAGGCGCCGGCTGATGACGAGTTTTATCGTCCGACTCTCGACGCCGTGTGGAATGCGTTTGGCGATGACCGTGTGATCTTCGGCAGCAACTGGCCCGTCAGCGCGCGCTTTGCCAGCTACGAAACGGTCTTCCGAATCGTCGATCGCTATAGCCGCGCGCGTGGTGCTGATGCTGCCCGAAAGTATTTCTCCACGAATGCCCGCCGCGGCTACGGTCTCCCACTCGCATGAGTCTCTCGCTTCGCTTGTCGCTGGTCCTCGCCACCCATTATCTCGTGGCTTCGTGCGCGGTCGCCGCACCGCGAACGCCCTGGACCACCGGTCGCGTGGTTGGTTCGCCGAATCCACCCGCGCCGTATGTGATGCAGCGGGTGTTTCCCGAGCTGGCATTTGAGAACGCCGTTGATCTCTCATTCGCGCCGGGAACGGAAACGCTCTTCGTTTTAGAGCAGGGCGGGAAGCTGTGGGCAATCGACACGAAATCGCAGCCGGTGCGCCGACAGCTTGCGTTCGACGTGCGTCCGCATCATCGCCCGTTCGACAATGTGCTCGGATTCACATTCCACCCCGGCTTTGCCACGAATCGTTTCGTCTTCATCAATTACAACGAACCCGGCGGTCGCGAGAACGGCTCGGTGGTCTCTCGATTCACGTTCCGCTCCAGTCAACCACTCGAGATCGATCCGGCGAGCGAGCGCGTCATCATCCGCTGGTTCAGCGGAGGCCACAACGGCTGCACGCTGGCCTTCGGGCCGGATGGAATGCTCTACATCTCGACGGGCGACGCGGCGGATCCTGATCCTCCGGACGGCAGGCGCAAGACTGGTCAGGACTTCAGCGACTTGCTCGCGGCGGTGCTTCGCATTGACGTCGATCACGCGGACGGCACCAACGTCTACCGGATTCCCGCGGACAATCCCTTCGTGAACGTGCGCGGTGCGCGCGGCGAGAACTGGGCGTTCGGTTTCCGGAACCCGTATCGCATGAGCTTCGACGCGACGACGGGCGATTTGTGGGTGGGCGATGTCGGCTGGGAACAATGGGAAATGGTCTACCGCGTCCAGCGCGGCGGTAACTACGGCTGGCCACTCCATGAAGGACCGAATCGCGATGTGCGCCGCGACCTGCCGCGTGGGCCGGGCGAGATTCTGCCGCCGGTTCACTCCGTGCCCCACAGCGATGGTGCGAGCATCACTGGAGGTTTCGTCTATCGCGGCCGGCGCTTGCCGAAACTCGCCGGCAGCTATGTCTACGGAGACTGGGAAACCGGCAAGTTCTGGTCGCTTCGCCAGACGAACGGCGTTCTCGAATCGAACGAGGAGCTGTGCGACACCTCGTTGAAGCCGACGGCGTTCGCGCTCGATCCGCGCGGAGAACTGCTCGTGCTCGATTACAACACCAGCATCTACGAATTCGCCGCGAACACTACATCGGCAGCAAACGCCGACTTTCCACGGCAGCTGAGCGCCACGGGATTGTTTCAATCACTCAATCCCAGCGAGCCGGCGCCGGGAGTGATCGCCTATCGCATCGCCGCGCCGAAGTGGGATGACCACGCAACCGCCGAGCGCTGGCTGGCTGTGCCGGGCAACGAAAAGCTCTGCACCGAAGGCGGCGTCGGGAACATCACCGGCGGCACTTGGTATTTGCCGACCAACACAGTGCTCGCGCGCACGCTGACGCTGGAGCTGACGAAGGGCGTGCCGACGTCCGCTCGCCGCATCGAAACGCAGTTGATGCACTGGGACGGTCAGGCGTGGAATCCCTACACGTATCGCTGGCGAGCGGATGGAGCTGATGCGGATCTTGTATCGGGCGAAGGAACGAACGCTGTCTTCAGCGTCGTCGATCCGCTCGCGCCCGGTGGCATCCGCGAAACGCACTGGCGTTTCATGAGCCGCTCCGAATGTTTGCGTTGTCACAACGCGTGGGCAGGCGACGCGCTCACACTGAACTTTCGTCAGCTCGGCGCTACCAACGCGCTCAGTGATGACCGCACGGAAATGGATCGTCTAGTAACGCTGGGACTGATCGAACCACCGCGCCGGAAAATGAAGAGCGGCGACGCATTGGTGAATCCTCACGATCGCTCTGCGCTGGTCGACTTGCGCGCGCGTTCGTGGCTGGACGTCAACTGCGCCGGCTGTCACCGCTTCGGCGCGGGCGGCGCAGTCGCGATTCATCTCAACTACGATAAACCGCCCGCGGAGTGGCGAGCGCTGAACGTAAAACCGTCGCGGGGCGACTTCAGTCTCACCGATGCACGCATCATCGCACCCGGTGCGCCGTATCGATCGGCACTCTTCTATCGCATCTTCACGGAGTCCGCCGGACACATGCCGCAAATCGGCTCTCGGTTGGTCGACGAGGTGGGCGCGCGCGTGGTGCGCGACTGGATTCAGTCGTTGCCTGCGACCAACACTTCAGCGCCGGTTCCAATCTCCCGCGATGCGGCTTTGGCCGACACGTCGATGGCGATGCGTTTGCTCGACCTGACGACGGATCTTCCAGCCGAGTTAGCGTCGAACGGCGCCATCCTCGAACAACATCGCCGCGTTCGCGACCAACTCGCCGAGGAAGCGCTGCGTCAGACGAACGTTTTCGTTCGTGAACTCTTTCAGCGTTTGCTTCCTCCCTCGCAACGCCGCCAGACGCTCGGCACGGACATCCAGCCCCAAACAATCCTGGCGTTGGCCGGTGATGCGTCGCGCGGACGGACTTTATTCCACGGCGCCGCACAGTGCGGACGTTGTCATATCGCCGCAGGCGAAGGCCGGTCGTTTGGTCCGGAGCTTTCGGGACTCGCCAAGCGCTACAGCCGAGCGCAGCTGCTCGATCAGATATTGTTCCCGTCAAAAGTCGTGGCGCCGGAATTCAAGTCGGTGAGCGTTACGCTGAAAGATGACTCGGAGATGGTCGGCTTCGTCGTCCGTCGCGAGGCGATCCAAATCGTCCTGCGCACGGAGACGGGGGGCGAGAGAACGCTCGCTCTGTCCGACGTCTCGGAACTCCGAGAGTCCGCGGTGTCGGCGATGCCGGAAGGCTTGCTGGCCACGCTGACGGCTCAAGAAGCGGCGGACATCGTGGAGTTCCTCTTCACACTTCCTGCAGTTCCTCAGGCTTCAAAATGAGCGAGCCGCTGCCTCAACTCGCCACGCCGGAAGGACGTCACGCGCTGCGTGATTCGTATCGTCGTGGGCTCCTGGAGGACACGGTTCGGTTCTGGTTTCCGCGCGCGGTCGACACCGAGCACGGAGGGTTTCTCCATTGCTTCGATCGCGACGGAAGCGTTGTCGATACCGACAAATCCGTCTGGGCCCAAGGGCGCATGAGCTGGATGCTGCTCCAGCTGCACAACGGTTTCGAGCGTCGCCCGGAATGGCTCGAGTGGGCGCGCAGTGGGATTGATTTTCTCAACCGGCATGCGGTCGACACCGATGGCCGGATGTTTTTCCACCTCACTCGCGATGGCCGGCCCATCCGGAAGCGTCGCTACGCTTACAGCGAAGCGTTCGCCGCGATCGCCAACGCCGCTCTCACCCCGGGCGACCGGCGATGCCGCTGCGGCGGACCGCGCTCGCGCTTTGTTCGATCAGTTCACGCGATGGAATTTCACGCCCGGACTGATGCCGCCCAAGTTCACCGAGGTACGCCCGATGATTGGGTTGGCGCCACGAATGATCACGATCGTGACGGCGCAGGAGTTACGCGAGAACCTCGGCGAAGATCCGCAGCTCACGGCATGGATCGGTCGCTGCATCGAAGAAATCGAGAAGCTCTTCGTCAAGCCGGACCTCCGTGTTGTGATGGAATCCGTGGCGCCTGACGGAGCCATCGTGGATCACTTCGACGGGCGCACGTTGAATCCCGGTCACGCCATCGAGGGCGCGTGGTTCATCCTGCGCGAAGCGGAACACCGCGGCGATTCACGCCTGAAGCGTCTCGGCTGTGACATGCTCGACTGGATGTGGGAACGCGGCTGGGACACTGAACAAGGTGGGATCTTCTACTTCCGGGACGTGTTCAACAAGCCGGTTCAGGAGTATTGGCACGAGATGAAGTTCTGGTGGCCGCACAACGAAACCATCATCGCCACGCTCCTCGCGTATCGACTCACGCGTGATGCGAAGTATGCGCGCTGGCATCAGCTCGTGCATGATTGGTCGCATCGGCACTTCTCTGACCCTGTCCACGGCGAATGGTTCGGCTACCTGCGCCGCGACGGCACCGTGTCCTCGACGTTGAAGGGAAATCTTTGGAAGAGCTTCTTTCATCATCCGCGCATGCAGTGGACCTGCTGGAAACTGCTCGAACAGCCGTGGTGACGGACAGTCCCGCTTGCCAAGTCGCCTCCCGCCGCTAACCTGCCTCCATCGTTCATGGACAAAGCGCAGCCAAAAACTCTGCACTACAAGCGGTCGCATTTCGTCACGCAACTGCCGCTCGATTACTGTACACGCCCTCGCACGCGTGGGTGGCGTCCGTCGGCGAAAACCGCTGGCGCATCGGACTGACCAAGTTCGCGACGCGCATGCTAGGCGAGATGGTCGATCACGGATTTGAGATTGAAGCCGGCACGGCGGTTCAATGCGGGCAGATCATCGGCTGGGTCGAAGGCTTCAAGGCGATCTCGGATTTGTTCTGCGTGGTGGAAGGAGAGTTTGCCGCCGTGAATCCCGCACTGAAGGAGAACATCCGGCTCATTTCGAAGGAACCGTTTGGCGGCGGCTGGCTTTACGAGGCCACCGGCAAACCTGATCCGAAGTGCCTCGACGTCCACCCTATCGCGACCTGTTGGACAAGACAATTGACCGCATCCTCGCGCAACAAAAGGGAGAGGAAAAGGAATGAGCATCGCAACCAACGGAGCAACGACCAGCCAGGCCCGGTACATCATGATTGGTGGCTTCCTTGGCGCCGGCAAGACGACTGCCGTCTGCAAACTGGCCCGCCATCTCACGGAGCAGGGGCTGCGCGTGGGTTTGATTACAAACGATCAAGGCAACCAGCTCGTCGATACCGCCATGCTTGCGTCGAACGGATTTCCCGTGGAGGAGATTTCTGGTGGCTGTTTCTGTTGCAGGTTCAATTCCCTGGTGGACGCCGCGAAGAAACTTTCGGCTGAATCCCGTCCCGACGTCTTCATTGCCGAACCGGTCGGCAGCTGCACGGACTTGGTCGCGACCGTGAGTTATCCGCTGCGCCGCATCTACGGCGCTGATTTCGCCATCGCGCCCTTGAGTGTTCTCGTCGATCCGGTGCGCGCCCAGCGCGTGCTCGGGCTGGTCGAAGGCGGCAAGTTCTCCGACAAGGTCACCTACATCTACCGCAAGCAACTCGAGGAAGCGGACATCATCGTCATCAACAAACGTGAATTGCTGCCCGAGCCTGAACTCGAACGCCTTCGCGCCGCGCTCGCCGAGGCATTCCCGGGTCGCGAGATTATCGATGTCTCCGCGCGGACAGGGGCCGGACTGGACGACTGGTTCCAGCGCGTCGCAACGGGGCAGCAAAGCTCGCGTCCATCGATGGCGGTTGACTACGAGCTGTACGCGGAAGGCGAAGCACTGCTGGGCTGGCTGAATGCCACGATCGACCTGCGAAGTGAGAATGCTTTCGACGGGAACGCCGCACTGCAACGTTTCGCCGGAGCGATGCAGGAACGCCTGGCCAGTCACGGCGCGCAGATTGCGCATTTGAAGATGACGCTCGATCCGGACGCCGGAATCGGCGACCTCGCGGTCATCAATCTGGTTCGGAATGACTACATCCCGGAGCTGTCGCAGGAATTGGAAGATTCCCTTCAAGCCGGCCAGCTGATTGTGAATGTGCGTGCCGAGGTGTCGCCAGACGCTTTGAAGGCTTCGCTGGAGGAAGCGGTGAAGCAAACGTTCTCCGGCAGTTCCGGCATTGAGGCAACGCTCGATCACCTCGAATTTTTCCAGCCCGGCAAACCGCAGCCCACGCATCGCATCGCGGTGCCGTAGAGTCCGCTTGGGAAAAGCTGGACTCGAATTCTCTCGTTCGTAACCTGCGCGCATGTTGTCGCGTAGACGATTTGTCGCTGGTGTCGGCTCCGGATTAAGCCTCGCTGGATTGATGGTGTCACCCATCGGTGCGACTGCCGCCGCTGCGCGGAACGCGCTCTCCGAGGAGCGCCGGCGCTATTTGCAGGCGACGTTGCCGTTGGAAGACCGCCGATTCGATCCCTTCGCGAAGATGCTGGTCGTGCCGGCAGCATCGACCGTTACTCACCAGTCCCCGGGCCGAACCGGCGATGTGCGCGGAACTACTGCTTCTCTCAACTACGCGGTGGCGTTGCTGGACAGCGACGAACGCTGGCGCTCCGAACGCGGAAACGAAATCCTGCGCGTCGTCATCGGTCTGCAGGACAAGAATCGCAGCCACGAGACGTTCGGTCTCTGGCCTTGGTATTTGGAGGAAGCTTCGGCGGGAAATGCTTCCACCGACGTCACCATGGCGGAACACGGCGCGCTGCCATTGTTGATGGCGTTGGGCCTTCATCGCGAGCGACTCGCCAAGGACATTCTCGATCCTGCGCGAGAGGCGATCGTTCGGGCAACGGGGGCGATCCAGCGACGCCCTTTCGATCTCGACCAAACCCAACGAGCCGTGTCGGGCGTGTCGGCCCTGCTGCTTGCGGCGCAGGAATTGAAACTGGCCGACCTTCGGCCAATCGCACGCGAGCGGCTCCGGCAATTGCACGCGCACATCATCGGCCAGCAATCCTTCGCGGAGTATAACAGTCCAGACGCGATCGTTTCCGTCATTCGCGAATTCTCGCGGCTGCTCTGGCTGCTGAAGGACGGTCGCGACAAGTCATTGATTTCCGAGATGCACGATCTCGCCTGGAAACATCTGGCGACGCATTTTCATTCGCCGACGCGACAGTGGGCCGGACCGCACAGCTGGACTGCGGAGACGAACTTGCGAAAGAGGCCGACCATCCTTGCGTTCATCCAGTCCGCTTGCGGCGAGCTCGCCGAACTCGGCGTCCCGCAGCCGCTGCCACTCGGGCTCGACACGTATCGCATTCCGCTCCAGTGCCCGCGCAAGTGGGCACGTCTCATCGCTGCGCTGGAATCGCCGCGCGCCGTTAAAGAAACGTTCGTGGCCGCAGACGCCGCGAAAGACGGTAAACGCAATCCAGTCGTGGGAACGACGTGGCTCCATCCGCGATTCGCGCTCGGGACGGTGAATCGTGGCGACCTCGGATCTGGTCGGCGCCCGTTGCTGGCCTGCTGGGGCATGGCTTCCGCACCGAGGTTTCTGCGCGTGCGATTTCTCAAGGACGACTCCGACTTCGCTTCCGCGCTGTTCTTCAGCGTGCAACACGAAGGAGCGGCACTGGCCGTGGTAACATTATGCACGCACGACGGAACTTCGAACCCAACGCTGGCTCCTGTTCAAAACGGAATGATTCGAGCATCGAGCCTGAAAGTGCGCTTCGAATGCGAAGGCGAGCTGGCCGATTGCACGATGCAAGCAGCGGGGCAGGGGAGCAAGGGCGTGATCATCCAGGATCGCGATGCGCGTTTCCTGGTGCGTCCGGTCGAAGGACGATTCGGCGATGCGGCGGTCGAGTGGGATTCGCCGTCGCTGCGGCTGGCGAGCCACTTTGACATCACGCTCTATCACGGGCCGGCGAAGGATCACAAATTGTCGGATCTCAGCGCGGCGTTCGCGGCGTTCACCATCGAGGAATGGCCTTACGATCTGGGGAACCTTGCCGCCGGCAATATCGAAGCTCAGGTAAAGGAAGGGAAACTGCGTGCCCGGGCCATTCTCGGCGGCAGGGCGCTGGATTTCGAAGCCCATGTGAAACCCACCAGCCGGGTCGCCATGGATGATGCATTCCGCAGCGCGGTGCTCTGAACGCCACTACGCCTTCATCCGGCTCTGGCGGTAGCGGTCGAGCCCGACGGCGAGGATGATGACAATGCCGATGATGATCTCCTGTGTGAAGGTCGGCCAGTTCATCAGGCTGGAACCGTTGCGCAGCGTTTGAATAATTAGCGCACCGATCATAGATCCAAGGATGCTGCCGCTGCCTCCGCTCAAGCTCGCTCCGCCGATCACCACGGCGGCGATGATGTCCAGCTCCAGTCCTGCTGCGCCGGACGGATCTCCCTGCGTCAGGCGCGTGAGCTGCATCAAGCCAGCGCAGCCGAAGAAAATTCCCGCGAGCGAATAGATCAGAAGTTTCTGCAGCGGCACGCGAATGCCGCAGAGCCGCGCGGTGGCTTCGTTCGAGCCGATGGCAAAGATGTATCGCCCGAAGATGGTCTGCCGCATGACGACCGACATGATCACGGCCAGCGCGATGGCGATCCAAACGCCTTGGGGCATGGGCAGTAAGTGATCCAAGTCGTCCATCTTCATCAGGTTGCTGATGGGCGATTCGAACGGGTAGTTCACGGTCTGGTTGCCGGCGACCCATTTTGCGAGCCCGCGCGCCACACCCATCATGCCGAGCGTGACGATGAACGGCATCAAGCGCAGTCCGGCGATCAGTGTTCCATTCAACAGCCCAATCGCGCTGCCGGCGAGCACGGTGACCAACACTGCGGAGCCAGTTCCCCAGCCTTTGTTCAGCAACGTCGCACCAAGCACGCTGGTCAGAGCGACGACGGAGCCGACGCTAAGGTCGATTCCGCCGCTGACGATGATCATGGTCATTCCGAGCGCACCGATGGCGACGATGACGGTCTGCGAGAGAACGGTCTTGAAGTTCGCGACACTCGTGAAGGCCTTGAGCCCGTCGTAGGGCGAAGTCTTCGCGGCCTGTTGCCAGCCGCTGAAGCCGCTTAGCGTTTCCTTCTCCATTTGATCCGCCACGTCCTTCATCGCCAGCATCGCCATGAAGAGCGTGGTGACCAGCAAAAGACCGAACAGCGGCCCGAGGGCTTTCAAGATTCTCCGAAGCTGGCTGCGCGTGGAACTCATGCGGTAAGAGTGGTGTCGCCGGAGCCGGATCCAATTGCGGCGGTTATAATGTCATGCTCGGTCCACTGAGCCGTCGGTCGAATCTCCGCGAGCACGCCGCGGCACATCACACCGATGGTGTCGCACACGCCGAGCAGTTCAGGCAGATACGAGCTGACAAAGATGACGGACTTGCCTTCCGCGGCGAGCTGGCCAATCAAACGATAGATGGCCGCCTTGCTGCCGACGTCGATGCCGCGCGTGGGTTCATCCAGCAGTAGAATCTTCGCCTCGTGATGCAGCAGGCGACCGATCGCGATCTTCTGCTGATTCCCGCCGGACAATTCACCAATGTCCTGATCTGGTCCCTGGGCGCGCACTTCGAGTCGCTCCATCCAGCGGCGGGTGCAATCGCGCTGGGCCCGCTGGCTGATGAATCCCGCTCGCGCCACCGAGGCGAGGCTGGTGGCGGTTAAATTGTCGGCGAGCGAGCGATTCAGCATCAAGCCTTCCTCCTTGCGATTCTCGCTGAGCAGACCGATCCCCGAATTCAATCGTGACGTGGGCGAGGCGTGAGTTTCGTTGCGGCCGAAGACTTCCACCGTGCCGGCGGAAAGACGATCCAGACCAAACGCCGCGCGAAGCATCTCGGTGCGTCCGGCTCCGATGAGGCCCGCGATGCCAAGGATTTCCCCGGCGCGGAGCGTGAGACTGGCGGAACGCGGCTTTGCGTCACCAGCGAGATTCTTGAGTTCGAAAACCGTTTTACCCAACTGATGCGGCGTGCGCGGATAAATCTCCGTCATATCGCGACCCACCATCAGGCGAATAATCTCGGAAAGCTGGACGGTCTTCATGTCGCCGGCGCCGACGCTTTCGCCGTCACGCAAGACGGTGTAGCGGTCGCAGAGCCGCTGGCACTCTTCGAGGAAGTGCGAGATGTAGACCACGCTCACCCCGCGTTTCTGGAGCTTTCCGATGACCGCGAAAAGATTCTCGGTGTCGACCTGGGTGAGGCTGCTAGTCGGTTCGTCCATGATGATGACCTTCGGATCACCGATCAAAGCGCGGGCGATTTCGACCACCTGCTGTTCAGCGATGGTCAACGAGCGAACCGAAACGTCGAGCGGGATGCTGTCGTGGTGAAGTTCCGCCAGCGCACGGCGAGCGAGTTCGCGGCGGCGGGTGCGATTGATCCAGCCGAATCGCGCGGGTTCAGAACCGAGTAGAATATTCTCCTCCACGCTGAGATCCGGCGCGAGCGTGAGCTCCTGATAAATCATCGCGATTCCGGATTCGCGAGCGTGCAAGGGATTCTCCGGGGTGAACGGCGTTCCGTTGAGCTCGATGCTTCCCCCATCAGGCTGATACGCGCCGCTCAGGATTTTCATGAGCGTGCTCTTGCCGGCCCCGTTCTCGCCAATCAACGCGTGAACCTCGCCCGGGCCGATCTCGAGCGAGACGCCGCGCAAAGCGTGGGTGGCGCCGAAGGATTTTCGGACGCCGGACATCCGGAGACGCGCGGTCATTTCAGATACTTGTCCAGCGGCGGATAGAGCAGCTCTTTGATGTCCGGCTGATCGGCATTCTCCGGCGTGACGAGAACGACGCCGGTGTCGATGCGTTTCTCGACCTTCTTACCTTGGAGATGCTCGACCATCGTCATCACACCCTTGTAGCCCATGAAGACCGGATTCTGCACGACGAGTCCCTGCACGTCGCCGCGCTTGAGATCGGCGACGGATTGCGATCCGGCATCGAAGCCGACCATCTTGACCTTGCCGCCAGCCTTGCCGATGTCGCGGAGCGCTTTCGCCATCGCAATGGTGGGCGGTTCGCACGGAGCGAAGATGCCATTCACATCGCGACCGAAACGGTTCAGGAGATTTTGGGAAGCTTGGTATCCGGTCTCGCGCGTCGGGCCGGCGTATTGATCCGAGGAGATGAGCTTAATCTGCGGAAACTCCTTCTTCAGCGTATCGACGAATCCAGTTTCGCGTTCCTCAGTGCTCGCTGATCCGACCGCGTAACGCAGTAGTATGACGTTGCCTTTGCCTTCGAGCAGCTTGCCCATGTGCTGCGCAGCGAGCACACCGCCCTTGTAGTTATCCGTGGCGACGAAGCTGACGTAGTTGTCCGACTTCAGACCGGAATCCATGATCACGACCGGCACCTTGGCGCGGATGGCGTTGTTTACCGGGCGCACCATTGCTTGGGAATCTAGCGGGGCGAGCACGATGCCGTTCACGCGGCGCGTGGTGAAATTCTCGATGGTCTGAATCTGCTGGTCGCGATCGTCTTCCTTCAGCGGGCCTTTCCAGATGACGTCCACCTTGATGCCTTGCTCGGCGAGTTCGTTGCGAGCCTTGAAGGCGCCGGCGTGGATCGATTTCCAGAACTCGTGCGTGGTGCCCTTCGGGATGACTGCGATCGTGTAATTCTTCTCAGCGGCCGACGCAGACAGCAGGCCACAAAGCAGGCAGGCGAGCAGGCGGAGTGATTTCATGCGGGGAAGCTAAGGAAACGGGACGGGGGCGTTTCAACCCTTTTGATGGAAGAGGCGCAAGGCGAGGGCTCCCCGAAGTTGTGATGGCGAACGGCAATCCGTCTTCGTCGGCTCTCGGTCGCGGAGCGACCACCTGACGGTAGCCGTGTGCTTCAGCCCACGGATTAGGATAGAAACGCTCTCGTCGCGGAGCGACGATTGAAATTGAAGACTGGCGTTCAGGCGTCGCTCCGCGACGCACTCTCCATTCTCGATTACCGTGGGCAAAAGCCCACGGCTACCATCGCATTCTCGCTCCGCGAGATAGATCTGAAGTGACCTTCATTTCACACGAAACCCTCCGATAGCTCCATCAGCTTGCGGTGTCTTGACTTCAAAGCAGCGTTCCCAAACACTCCCGAACTCTTATGTCCGAGCCCAAAGAAAATGTGTTGATGGAGAAGATTGTCTCCCTCTGCAAACGTCGCGGATTCGTCTACCAGTCGTCGGAAATCTACGGCGGCATTCAAGGATTTTGGGACTACGGTCCGTTGGGCGCTGAGCTCAAACGCAACGTGAAGGAGCTCTGGTGGTCCACGATGACGCGATTGCGTGATGACGTGGTCGGCCTCGAAGCGACCATCATCATGGCCCCGCAAATTTGGCGCGCGAGCGGTCACGTGGATACGTTCTGCGATCCGATGTGCGACTGCCTGCTGACGAAGAAGCGCTTTCGCGCCGACCAGGTCGAGCCGCAGAGCGGTAATGTATTTTGGTTTATTGGTGCGATGGAAACTGAGGCTTTTGAAGAGTGCCGAAACTTGATCCAAGAGAACCCGAATCAGTTTACTTGCTCGGTGGAAAAAGTGGTTTCGTTGCTTGAGGCCGGTCGACTAGTCGAACTGTCAGGCGATTTGGCGGCGTCAATGCAGTCCAGAGATAGTGAAAGCCCTTTCTCAGTTCCAAAGCTCTTACTAAAATTGGGCCCACATTATTTTAAGGAGTATGCAGTAATGCTGCCGCCAGGTAAGCCGCCGGAAAGCGCGAGAAAAACAGCGTTGCAGTATTACTCGAAGCTCGGAATCAAGGCTCCTAAGCTACTTGGTGAGCGCGTGGAAAAGGTTGAAAACTCTACGCGCTTCAATCCTGAAAACGGATCCCTTCTTACTCCTCCAGTTCCATTCAACTTGATGTTTAAGACCTACGTTGGTCCAACGGCCACCGAGGAGGATGTTGCCTATCTTCGTCCCGAAACCGCGCAGGCGATTTTCGCGCAGTTCAAGAACGTGCTCGAAACCTCGCGTCAGAAAGTGCCGTTCGGCATCGCGCAGGTCGGCAAGGCGTTCCGCAATGAAGTCACGCCGCGCAATTTCACGTTTCGCTCCCGTGAGTTCGAACAGATGGAACTCGAGTTCTTCATCAAACCCGATGAAGCGGTGGAAGTGATCTCCGGTGCGGTGGCGACGCCGAAAGGGGCAGGGCATCCCGGCGAACCGCAGCCGAGCTGGGGCTGGCAGATCTGGCACCAGTATTGGGTCGAGGAACGCATCAAGTTCTACGAAGGCATCGGCCTCCCGCGTACGACGCTCGAAGAGTATTGGCAGAAGCCCGAGGAGCTCGCACACTACGCGCGGGCTTGCGTGGACATCCTGTTCAAGTTCCCGTTTGGCACGCAGGAACTGGAAGGCATCGCGGCGCGCAGCGATTTCGATCTGTCCCAGCACGCGCGTTTCTCCGGCAAGACGATGGGCGTGTTCGACGAAGATTTGCGCACCGCTTGGGGCAAGCTCGACGACGCGAAGAAGAAGGACGTATCGGAGCGCTACTATCAGGCGCGTCTGCGTTATCTAACCAAGTCCGGCGTGGAGCAGGCAAAGGCGGAAAAGCAGGCCAAGGAAGACGCGGAAGGTCTGGCGAAGGGCCAATACATCCCGCACGTTATCGAGCCGTCCGCTGGCGTGGATCGTCTGATCCTCGCGCTGGTCGCGAATGCGTTTTCTGAAGTCACCACTACGGACGACAAGGGTAAGAGCGAGACGCGCGTGGTGATGAAGTTTCATCCGCGCGTGGCGCCGATCAAGGTCGGCGTGTTTCCGCTGCTCAAGAACAAGCCGGAACTGATCGCGAAGGCTAAGGAAGTCTTCGAGTCGTTGCGCGGACACATGATGGCGTTCTACGACGATGCCGGCGCGATCGGCCGCCGCTATGCGCGTCAGGACGAGGCGGGCACGCCGTTCTGCGTGACGATTGATTTCGATACGTTGGGCGAGAAACCGGAATTGCTGAACACAGTGACGATTCGCCATCGCGATGACGGCAAGCAGGAGCGGTTGCCAATTGCCGAGCTGCAGGGCTGGTTGCTGGCGCGCATTCGTTGACGAGTTGCCTCGCCCGGCCGGTAATAGTTCTCAAGTGAGCTGGCCGTTCGCCGATAACATTGGCGTAGCGAAGCCTGCTACCTAAGTTAGCCAAGCTACAACTCCTGACCCGCCTTTGCCTTAAAGGCGGGTCTTTTTGCCTGCAAGGTGTCACGACAAGCCTTTGCGCCGCAGAATCCGCTTTTCTTAAGCCCGCATGCCGGTATCTTCTCGCGGAATCAGTTGCGGTTGTGCCGCGTGACCAGCAGAGCAGGGCGGGGTTGCCCAGCCAGTGGATTGCGCGCGAGCCGCAGGAAGAATCACAGATGGACGCATCGCACATTAGAAATTTCAGCATCATTGCCCACATCGACCACGGGAAGACGACGTTGTCGGACCGGCTGTTGCATCGCACGGGCACGATCGCCACGCGGGACATGGAGGACCAGTTGCTCGACGCCATGGACCTCGAGCGCGAGCGCGGGATCACGATCAAGGCGCATCCGGTGACGATGTATTACAAGGCGAAGAACGGTGAGACGTACGAGCTGAATCTCATCGACACGCCCGGTCACGTGGATTTCGCTTACGAGGTTTCGCGCAGTTTGAGCGCGTGCGAAGGAGCGTTGCTGGTTATCGACGCGGCGCAAGGAGTCGAGGCGCAGACCGTCGCCAACTACCATCTCGCGGCGAAGCAGAATCTGACGATCATTCCTGTAATCAACAAGATCGACCTCGGCCATGCCGACGTCCCGCAGGCGAAGCGGCAGTTGGAGGATGTGCTGGCGATTCCGAGCGAATGGGCGATTCCGTGCAGCGCCAAGCAAGGCATCGGCATTGAGGACATTCTCGAGGCGATCATTGCGCGCGTGCCGCCACCGAAATCAACCGGTCAGCCCTCGTTGCAGGCGCTGGCGTTTGATTCCTATTTCGATACTTACAAGGGCGTGGTCACGCACGTCCGCGTGTTCAATGGTGAATTGAAGCCTGGCCAGCAGGTGAAATTGCTGCACTCCGGCAAGAACGTGGAAGTGAAGGAAGTCGGAAGCTTCAATCCGAAGCCTTATACGCGCGACAAGTTGGAGATGGGCGAGACTGGATATTTCACGGCGAACATCAAGAGCGCGGCGGAGGTGAAGATGGGCGACACCATTACGGACGCGCGGAATCCCTCGGCAGTGCTGCCTGGGTTCAAAGAGATTCATCCGATGGTGTTCAGCGGTATTTACCCGATCAACACCGCGGACTACGAGCAGTTGAAGGCAGCGATGGCGAAGCTGAAGCTGAACGATTCGGCATTTGTGTATTCGTCGGAAACTTCCGTGGCGCTGGGCTTCGGATTCCGTTGCGGCTTCCTCGGATTGCTCCATCTGGAGATCGTGCAGGAGCGTCTGCGTCGCGAGTACGACATGGACATCATCGCCACGTATCCGAGCGTGGTATACAAGGTGTATCTCTCGGACGGCAGCACGATGAAGGAAGTGGACAATCCGACGTTCATGCCGGACGTAACCTACATCGAGAAGATCGAAGAGCCGATGGTGAAGGCGTTCGTAATCTGTCCGAACGAAAACATCGGCGACATGATGGCACTGATCGCTGAGAAACGCGGTAACGTCGATCACACAGAAACGCTCGATTCACGCCGCGTCATGCTGACGAGTTTGATTCCGCTGAACGAGATTCTGATCGATTTCCATGACCGCATCAAAAGCATCACGCGCGGTTTCGGGTCCATGGATTACGAGCCGGACGACTACATGGAAAGCGAGATGGTGAAGCTGGACATGCTGGTGAACGGCGAGGCGATGGACGCATTCTCGTGCATCGTGCATCGCACGAAGGCGGAGGGCAGGGGCCGGGCGCTGGCGGAGAAACTCAAGGAAGTCATCCCGAGGCAGCAGTTCCAGATCAAGATTCAGGCAGCGATCGGCGGAAAGATTGTGGCCTCCGAGACCATCAGCGCCTTCCGCAAGGACGTGACGGCGAAGTGCTATGGCGGCGATATTTCGCGAAAGCGCAAATTGCTGGAGAAACAGAAGGAAGGCAAAAAGCGCATGAAATCGATCGGCAACGTGAACATCCCTCAGGAGGCGTTCATTGAAGTGCTGAGGGCGTAATCCTGTCACCAACGCACGCCGATACCCACTCGTCATGAACATCAACTGGTTTCTGTCCAGCAAGGTCCGGCAGGCGTCCCACATGCACAAACATGTCTGGAAGCTGCTGTGCGCTCAGCGCGATTTGTTGTCACCAAAGGCAATCGAATCCGTCGAGTTGGCTCTGGATGGGATCAAGAAGGTGTTCACCGGGCCGCTTGATAGATCGGCTTTGGACGGTGAGATGTCGAATTTGGAGAAAGTTGCGAACCAATGGCTGAAACCGTATCCGAGCGCGGCAATTCGGGAGAATATTGAAGTCCTGCTCGTGGCGATCGCCGTCGCGATGGGTATCCGGACATTCGTCGCGCAGCCGTTCAAGATTCCCACGGGTTCCATGCAGCCGACGTTGTACGGAATTACGTCGAATCCCGATTTTATGTACGGCGGCTCGGACTCTGACTTGAAGCCGAATCCGGATTTCGAGGTTCCGAACCGCGTAAAGCGATTCTTCCTCTACTGGTTTACTGGGGTCAGTTACGAGCATGTCGTTGCTGAATCCGAGGGCTCGATGCAAACAACGCACGACGAGCCGAAGCGGTTTCTGCTGTTTAATTTGAAGCAGGATTTCCAATTAGGCGGCAAGACCTATACGGTCTGGTTCCCGCCAGATCGTTTCCTGTTGCGGGCTGGTTTGATCGATCGCTATGGCCGGCCGAATCCCAGAATCTTCAAGCCTGGAGAGGACGTCGTGAAGATGAAATCCTACAGCGGCGACCATCTTTTTGTGGATCGAATCACTTACAATTTCCGCCGACCGAACCGTGGAGAGATCGTGGTATTTGAAACCAAAAACATTCCGCGGATGGCGGCTGACCAGATCGGCCAGTTTTACATCAAACGCCTGGTCGCGTTGGGCGGCGAGAAAGTTCAAATTGGTGATGATCGGCATCTGGTCATCGATGGGAAACGATTGGATTCAACAACCCCACATTTCGCCGGTGTGTATTCGTTCGATCCCGCCATGCCGCCTCGCGACAGCCAATATTCCGGTCATGTCAATGAGAACACCGGACGTTCCCAGGCTGGACGTGGAAACCTCGCGCCGCTTTTCGAGAACGCAGGAACCACCTTCGACGTTCCTCCAGAAGACTATTTGGTAATGGGTGACAACACTGTGAACAGCTCCGACTCGCGGACGTGGGGATCGTTTCCACGTGAGAATGTGATCGGAAAGGCGCTGTGCGTGTATTGGCCGTTCGGGGCTCAGGATGGTCGCAAGAGCAGGTTCGGCTTAACGAAGGACTAATTGCAGGAAGGACTCTTTGGAATAGTGAATCTTTTACTATTAAAGCCGCACAATGTTTGTTATGTTTATCAACGGTTAAGCCTGTCACTTCGGAGAACTCACCTCTTGCTGTTCAAACCCTCGCGATACGCCTTCAAATAGGATTCTCCGGTCCGCTTCCACGAGAAATCCAGTCGCATCGCGTTCTGTTGCATCTTCGTTCTAAGTGCCGGCGTTTCATACAACACCAGCGCTTTCCGAATCGCCTTGGCGAGCGCGCGAACGGAATACTCGTGAAACTTGATCCCGTTCGCCTCGGAATCATCCTCAGTCAGGTCCGTCACGGTATCGTCCAAACCGCCGGTGACACGAACGATTGGCAGCGTCCCGTAGCGTTGGCTGTACATCTGATTCAATCCGCACGGTTCAAAGCGCGATGGCATCAGGAAGAAGTCCGAGCCCGCCTCAATCCGGTGAGATAATCCCTGATTGTAGCCCAACGTAATCGCAACCTTGTTCGGATACCTCCGTGCCAGATCAGCATAAGCCCGTTCGAACTCGGCTGAGCCGCTGCCCAGCAGTGCAAACTGGAGATTCGCCGCGAGCATTTCCTCCAAAGCGCCAATCTGGATATCAACGCCTTTCTGGTCAGCCAGCCGGGTAATGCTGCCGAACAACGGAGCATTCGGGTTCACGGGAAGGCCGAGTTCCTTTTGCAACGCGGCCTTGTTCGCCGCCTTTCCCGCCATTCGGTCCACGCTGTAGGCGAACGGCAGGCTGGGATTGTCCGTCGTGTTCCATTCGTCGTAGTCCACGCCGTTCAGAATTCCTACGAGACTTTCCTGACGCGCCCGCAGCGCTGGATCCAATCCGCAACCATACTCCTCAGTGGTAATTTCGCGGGCGTAGCGCGGGCTGACGGTGGTCAACAAATCCGCATAACTGATGGCGGCTTTAAGGCAGCTCAGCTGACCCCAGAATTCCGCGCCGTCCGGATTGAAGTAATCCAAGGGCAGGTTGGCCAGGCTGTATTCCGCCCGGGAGAAATTTCCCTGATAGGCCAGATTATGAATTGTGAGACAAGTTCTCGGCGCATCCTTCCAACCCTCGTGCCAGCGCTGGTGGAGGATCATCAATGGCACGAGTCCCACCTGCCAGTCGTGCACGTGAACCAGTTCCGGTTTCAGCGGCAAATACCGCGCGAGATGCACGACGCACTTCGACAAAAAAATGAAGCGATGCGCGTTATCCGGGTAATCGGCTCCACCCTCATTGTACAAGCCGCCACGATGATAGAACTCCGGTCGATCGATGAAATACACCGTCAATCCCTCGCTCGGCTGCAGCGTCCAGACTTCGCACTGCACGCGACGTTCGCCGAGCGGAACTTCCAGGAAATAATCCAGCCGCTGGAGCTGAGGGAACCGTTCACGGATGCCTCGGTAGAGCGGGGTGACCAAACCTACCTCGTGCCCTGCCCTGCCCAACGCCTTGGCGAGCGCGGCCACCATGTCGGCGAGCCCGCCGCTTTTGGAGTAAGGGTGAACCTCGCTGCTTGCCAGCAACAGTCTCATGAAAGTTCGCTAATGACCACGGCCACGCTGATTTCGCTTCCGTCCCTCACGCCGGAATCTTGTCCGCCTTGAGGTAAGGCCGAAGAGGCTCGGGAATGTAAATGCTCCCGTCGGGTTGCTGGTGGGTCTCAATCAGCGCAACGAACAAGCGGGCCAGAGCCGTGCCGCTGCCGTTGAGAATGTGCGGGAATTTGTTCTCGCCAGCCTCGGTCTTGAAACGAAGGTTCATCCGTCGGGCTTGGAAGTCCTCGCAATTCGAGCAGCTGGAAACTTCCAGATACTGATCCTGACCGGGCGCCCAAACTTCGATATCAAAGGTCATGGCGCTGGCGAACCCCATGTCACCTGTGCAGAGCTGAATTACTTTGTAATGCAATCCCAGCAGCTGCAGAACGCGCTCGGCGTTACCAACCATCTTGTCGAGTTCCGCGTAACCATCTTCTGGTTTCACGAGCTTGATCAATTCCACCTTGTCGAACTGATGCACGCGAATCATGCCACGTGTCCCCAGCCCGGCAGCGCCCGCCTCAGCGCGGAAACAGGGACTGTAAGCGCAGTAACGGATCGGCAGCTGGGTTTCCTTTAGGATCTCGTCCCGGTGAATGTTCGCAACGGGCGCTTCGGCCGTGGGAAGCAGGTAGAGCTTGCCCATGGTGTCCTTGTCCAAACCTTCCTGCACCGCATAGGCCTGATCTTCAAACTTCGGAAACTGACCGACTCCGACCATGCACTCGCGCCCGATGATGTAAGGCGGAGCGACTTCCGTGTAACCGTGCTCGGTGGTGTGTAGATCGAGCAGGAACTGAATCAACGCCCGTTCCAGGCGGGCGCCCCAGTTCGTGTAAAGGAGGAAACCGCTCCCTGACAGCTTCGCGCCGCGCGCAAAATCAACGAGCTTCAGTTGTTCACAAAGCTCCACGTGCGACTTGGGTTTCGCTGAAAACGCAGGCTTGTTACCCCAGGTGCGAACCGTGGGATTCTCAGCCGCGCTTTTTCCCAGCGCGACCTTCGTGTGCGGGAGATTCGGCAAGCGAAGAAGAATGGCGTCGCGCGCCGCTTCCACTTCCGCGACTTGTTTGTCCAAGACCGTAATGCGGTCGCCGATATCACGGGTTTGTTTCTTCTTGGCTTCGGCTTCCTCTAGTTTCTTTTGGCCCATCAAGGCGCCAATCTCTTTGGAAACCTTGTTTCGCTCCGCCTTGAGCTGTTCGACCTCGACGAGGGCCTTGCGCCGTTGGTCGTCGAGGTTGAGCACCTCGGAAATCTTCGCTTCATCCCCTGCCCCACGCGCGGCGAGACGCTCGCGGACATGGTCGGGTTGTTCACGGATCAGTTTGATGTCGAGCACGCCGGGATTATGCAAACGACCCGCGAAACGTAAAACGGAAATCGCTGCTGACCACTTCTTGGCTGCGATTAGGCGGGAAAATTCGACCGAGCCCCCAACCCCCTACTCGACCGTTGGCGGATCTCGGCGCACCACGATGAACCACGATTCCGTGGCCTCCAGACCGCCGCCCATGATGCTCATGCGGGATTGAATTTTCTGCCGTGAACAGCGGGCCAGCTTGCCTCCTGTATACAAACGGACGTCGTATTCCGTTCCATCTCTCAACTCGATTTCAATCTCGCGCTCGGCGGAGAGCCGGATGCGCGTGGGTTTGCCCGGAAGGACACTGACGGCCTGACGATTCACTTCCCAGTAATGTTTCCAGCGAAACTTCGGTCCGAACTGTTTGCTCAACTTCGGGCCCACCGGTCGCCAGGAAGCCTGTCCGGGCTTCCCGACATCCGTGCCACGAATCAGCTGGGCATAGAACGGAACCGCCAGTCCATCTCCGAGACACATCGCCTGCATCCCGAACATCACCACGAAACTGAGGAGTAGTTTCATAACGCGGCTGAAAACACTATTGCTCAGACGCGTGCACCCGGCGGGGAATTTAATCTAAGGAAGGAATTCGTGAGAAAAATTCAGCAGGCAAATTGTCGGCGCACGCGCAGCTCCCCCGGATCACGGATCAAACGTAGAGCGCGGCCTTCAATTCGAGCACCAGCACGCTCATGATGGGATGGCGCTTGTCAGGATTCGTGTCCAGCGCCTTCAAGATCGTCTTCTCGACCGCAGGTGGAATGCCTTGATTCAGCTCGCGCGGAGGAAAAAATCCCGAGCGGTTCAATTGGAGGCGCAAGATTTCATCAGGCGATTCGCCCGGGAACGGCTTGCGTCCGGTCAACAATTCATACGCCGTCACGCCGAACGCGAAAATATCCACGCGATGATCGAACGGTTCCCGCTGCAATTGCTCGGGCGACATGTAGGCCGGCGTCCCCGGATTCTTCGAAGACTTCTTCGGCTTGTCCGGCTTCGGCTGCGCGAGATCAAAGTCGACAAGTCGGACTGCGCCATTGCGAGTGATGAGCACGTTCTCCGGCTTGAAGTCCAGATGCATGAACCCGCTGTCATGCACATGCTCCAGGGCCACCGCCATGTCGATCAGAATGTTTCCGACGTTCTCGGTGAGAATGGGATCCTGATGCACGAAGAGCTGCTTCAGGTTTGAGCTCTCCAGGTATTCCATCAGGCAATACAACGTCGCGCCGATCTTGCCGTGTTCGATGTAGCCGATGACATGCTCGTGATTGTGGATGTGTGCGAGGATCTCACAGCCTTTCACAAAGCGACGTCGGGCGAGGAGATTGAACTTCAGGTTGTCGTGCAGCTTGCGAAGAGCGAAAGGCTTGTGCTCCTGATCCGTGGCCAGCCAGATGTCCGCCATGCCGCCGCTGTTGATAAGTTCCTGAAGATAAAATCGCCCGAACGCCCCTGGCTTGGGTGCGGGACGCGACTCCTGCGATGATTCAAAATCCGACATAGGCTAAGGCCCGATGGCGAAACCGTTTAACACGGCGCCTCCGTCACCGCAAAGGTTATCGTATCATTCGCCGCATCACTAAACGTGGCCCGCAACATTTCGATGAATAGTAGCTGCGAATTCCGGCGAGCTTTGCTTAAGCTGTCCGTCATCCACTGAACGTAAATTCCCGAAGCCATGAATACTCTCCTGCTGCCTCAATGCCGCTGTTCGCTTTCTGTCGCGGCAGTCTTCGCCCTCGCCATTCTGCCCGCTTTGACCCAGACCGCGCCCGAGTTTACCGAGATCCGACCCCTGACCAACAAAGAGGTGCGGCTTCAATTGAATGCGCCAGCGGGCCGCGGCTACCGGATCGACGCCGCGACGAATCCGGCCGCGTGGTCATCTTTGGTTACCGTCACGAGCTCGGCGAACTCGCTTGCCATCACCGACTCCGCGGCGCCGTTCCTGCCAGCCCGATTTTATCGCGCGGAACAGCTGAGTCTCACGAACCTCGTCGCGGGCGATCATGTTCCCACGCTGCAGGGCGATGTCGTCATCAAGCCGCTCTATCACGCCTCCACGTTTCTGCGCTGGAACGGCCTGGCCATCTATGTAGATCCGGACGACGACGCGAGCTACGAACCAACCTACGCAGGCTTGCCCAGGGCGGATTTGATTCTCGTGACGCACTCGCATGGCGATCACTTCAGCAGCGGCAAGATTGAAGCTTTGCGGCAGTCCCACACGCGAATCATCGTTCCCCAGCCGGTGTTCACCAGCCTCACGGCGGCGCAGAAGACAAATGCAATTGTGCTGGGCTACGGCGGCTCAACAAATGTGAACGGCATCACAGTGGAAGCCGTGCATGCGTACAACAGCAATCACGCGCTCGGAACCGGTAATGGCTACGTGCTGAATATTGGCGGGCAACGGCTTTATTTCAGCGGCGACACTGGAAACGTTCCGGAAATTCGCGTGCTCCAAAACATCGACGTGGCGTTCCTCTGCATGAACACACCGTTCACGATGACTCCCAACGACGCGACAAACGTGGTGCGAACGATGCGTCCCCGAATCGTCTACCCGTATCACTACCGGAACCAGGGCGGCACCACCACGAACGCCGCCTATTTCAAACAAATCCTCGGAACGGATCCTGGAATCGAGGTGCGCTTGCGGAAGTGGTATTGAGCGAAGGCGCGATCAATCTTCCAGCTTCAAGGTAGGCGTCGGATGATGGTGGATCGGGTTAATCGTAAATCCGTCCCTCTCCAGATAACGGTTCCATTCGTCAATTAAACCCAACACCCGCCCAAGGTTGAGTTGATGATGGAGCGTTGGATATTTCGAGAGGTTTGTCCGAGCCAGCTTGAACAACGCCGCCGAGGGGCGCAGCCGCGGACGCAGCTCCGTGTGCTTCTGGAGATGCACGAACGCGCCGGCTAGTTGGATCAGTCCCTTGTAGAAATCTCCATCCGCTCCCCGGCGGTCCACGAGCCAGAGCTCTTCCAGCACATCGTGCGCTTCATAGAACAATCCTCGATTGAAGCACGCGAAGTAACCGAGATAATGGGCGTCCAGCGACTGGCCGCGACATTCGTCGATCAAAGCCGCGATCTTCGCGCTCTTCTTGCTCATGCGACGACGCTACCTGCCAGAGGATGTGCGCGAAAGAACGAAGCGTTCCCCTGCTCTGGCGGAAGCAGGGTTGAACCATCGCTGCGTTGACATCCGCACCCCCCTCCTCCACTCTTCACGCATGGCAAAACCAGCTTTGGGTCGCGGGCTGGGGGCGTTGCTGGGCGGTACAACTCCATCCGCAAAACCAACGCTTCCTCCTGCCTCCACTCCGACCCCCGTCGCCGCTCCCGCGGTCATCGACGAACGGGATCGCGTGCAGAAGGTCCCTTTGGACCGCGTGCAGCCGTGCCCTTTTCAGCCCCGCAAAGATTTCACGCCGGAATCCCTGCAAGAACTCGCCGACTCCATCAAGGAACAAGGCATCATTCAGCCGCTGATCGTTCGCAAGAAGGGCGACCGATTTGAACTCATCGCTGGCGAACGCCGCTGGCGGGCCGCCCAGCTGGCGAGCTTGAAGGAAGTTCCGATCATTCTCCGCGAGGCTGACGATCGCGAAGTGTTGGAGCTCGCGCTCATCGAGAATCTCCAGCGCGAAAACCTCAATCCCATCGAAGAAGCACTTGGCTACTCGGAACTGGTCAGCGCGTTCCAAATGCGCCAGGAAGATGTGGCGACGAAAGTGGGTAAGAGTCGCGCGGTCGTCGCGAACGCGCTGCGTCTGCTCAAGCTTCCGGCGGACGTGCAGACCTTTGTTCGCGACAATCGTCTCTCGGTCGGACATGCGAAGGTAATCCTCGGGCTTCCTTCAGCGGACGAACAGAAACTCGCCGCCGAACGCATCCTGAAAGACGGACTGAACGTCCGTCAGACCGAGGAGTTGGTAACGCGGTTGCAACAGCCAGCCGTTACCGTATCCGCGCACACTCGTAATGGCAGCGCCACCCCGGTGATCCGCGACGTGCATGTGACAAATCTCGAGTCGAAACTCCGCGAGCGCCTTGGAACGAAGGTGCAGTTACGCTACCGCGCCGGCAAGGGAGCCCTCGACATCCGCTTTTACAGCGATGATGAGCTGGAACGCATTGTCCAGCTGCTCGGCATCTCCCTGGAATAAATTTCGGCGGCGCCGGGCGAGCATCAGTCGATGACGTCTGGCGGCCGGACTGAATCCCAAATCGATTTACGGACAAATCATTCCCCATGTTGAACCTCGAAGAATTTCGCGAACAGACCGCCGCCAAACTCCTCGCTGGCATCGAACGAGCCAGCCGCCTCCGCGCCTTTGTCGGCATGGATGGCTTCGTCGATGAAATCATCCACGTCGTCGACAAGCGCGACAACGCCGAGAAATTCAGCCGCCTGCCAACCATCACCGCGCTCGCAGAACGTCTCGCGGGCGCGGCCGGCAAGAGCACGAACGTCGAACTCGTCAATCAACGTCTCAAACTCGGCGGCAATGGTCCCATCATGGCGAATGCCCTTGCCAGCCTCGGCGTGAAGGTGACCTACGTCGGCGCACTGGGTTACCCGCATCTCCACCCGGTCTTCTCGGAGTTTGCGCAACGCGCGGAAGTCCACAGCATCGCTGAAGCAGGGCATACGGACGCTCTGGAGTTTGAGGACGGCAAGCTGATGCTGACCAAGACAACGTCGCTGAACGAAGTGACGTGGGAAAATATCCAGCTCCGCTTCGGCCGGAACAAGTTCATCGATAATTTCTCGACCGCGGATTTCGTCGGCTTTGTGAACTGGACGATGATTCCCTACATGAGCGATCTTTGGGATTCGTTGCTGAAGGAGTTCTGCCCCACGCCGCCTTTTCCGCGCCGGAAAATTTTCTTCGACCTCGCTGATCCAGAAAAGCGCACGCCCAAGGACATCGCGCGGGCGTTGGACTTGATCGTGAGTTTTGAAAAGTATTTCGAAGTCATCCTCGGCCTGAATGAGAAGGAGGCCTACGAGATCGGGAAGGTGCTTGGTCTGGATACCGGCAATCGTTCGCGAGATGGCCTCGCAGCGCTGGCGACGGAGATTCAAAAGCGGTGTCCCGTGGACACACTCGTCGTGCATCCTGTGACGTTCGCGCTCGCAGTCAGCGGCGGTACGCCGTCGATCGTGGACGGGCCGTTCGTCGAGAAACCGCTCATCACGACGGGAGCTGGCGATCATTTCAACTCCGGCTTCTGCCTTGGGAAGCTCTTGGGACTCGACAATGCCGGCGCGGTTTTGACCGGAAAAACGTGCAGCGGCTTCTATGTGCGCACGGCGAAGAGCCCCGACATCAATGACCTCGCGGGAATGTTGCGCAACTGGCCGAGCCGATGATCGTGGTTGAATCGCAGCGCTGAATTTCCTACGAAGAGCTCCAACATGGTCCTGCCAATCGTCAAATACGGCCACCCCGTGCTCCGCAAGAAAGGCGAGCGCATCACCGAGATTACCCCGGAGATCAAGAAGCTGATCGCAGACATGCTCGAAACGATGTACGACGCGGAAGGCGTCGGCCTCGCCGCACAGCAGGTGGCGCAAGCGCTGCAACTCACAGTGATTGACGTCCGGGAAGTGAAGGAACGACCTTCCTCGTTGGAGATGAATGGCCAGCCGGCCGACGTCGCTTCCATCATGCCGTTGGTGTTGATCAATCCCGAAGTCACGGGAGTCGGAAACGCCGTGGCCGGTCCGGAGGGCTGTCTCAGCTTTCCCGAGATTTACGAAGACGTGACCCGTCCTGAATCCGTGGAAGTCAAAGCGCTGGACGCGAACGGCAAGCCGCTTCCAGTTCAAGGCGGGTGGGCTCCTGGCTCGGGCGATTCAGCACGAAACCGATCATCTCAACGGCGTGCTGTTCATCGACCGCATGCCGACCAAGGCCAAGCAGTCCCTCAAGCCTGAGTTGGATGCGCTTCAAGCGGAGACCAAGGCGGCGCTCAAGCGATAGGCAATCCTGCCTTAATTCCAACAGCCTCACCGTTGCGCGCTGGCGCCGGTGAGTGGGACGTCTGCGGTTTTTTCCAATGAAATTTAGTCAGCCTTTCCCTGTGTTGTGGCCAATTGACGAACCAGATTCGCCAAGAATTCTCTCGCTAGAAATGCCCGCAATTGCTAAGAAAGCGAGGTTCAGATTGAAACCAGTTCCGTAACTTCTGCCCTATGAATGATGTATCTGTTTCGAGTGGGCGAGGCGTTCAACGTTTCGCAAAACCCCTTCTCTCCCTCGCCAAACCGGGCTCTCTGCTCCTCGCGGTGGCGGCCTGCCTTTCGCCCTGCGGCACACAGGCAGTTCCCTACGCCACCTGCTTGACCAACAGTGGAGGAATCATTTCATTCCGCCTCAACGAGTCGGCGGATGTTGTCAAAATCCTCTCCAACGCCGGGGCCACGGTGGATGACTTGGGCGCTCTGCCGGCCGGACTGCACACGATCACGCTGAGCGTGAGTGGCGCATTTCAAGTTTCCGTCTTCAAGACCAGCCCGGTCGGATTCGCTGCTCCCGTCGCGCCGAACCTGGGTGCAACCTTGCAAATCAGCACCGATGGAGTGACCACGCGATTTCGCGAACCGCGCGGTCTCGCCATAAACAACGATCCGACGAGTCCAAACTTTGGTCGCGTCTACGTGTCCCACGGCAGCAATGGCGTGGTCGCTGCGAATGCCTTCGGTCCGGCGCGGACTTTGACTGACGGCATCTATTTGATGAATTCCGATCTGTCGGACGCCGTGGGTCAGGGCGACGTCGGCCGCACCGCGGGCATTTCATTTGTCACCGGCGGCGCTGCTGGCGACGGCGCCTCTCCGTATCGCATCAGCGTCGGACAAGATGGCAACTTGTATGTCGCTGACTGGTCGGACACTGGCGGCACGTTGTGGGTGACGGACCCAGACGTAAATCCTGGAACCGGATTGAACGTCCTCGGCGGCCCAATTGGCGGACCGTTTCCGGTTACCGCGACTCGAATCCACGGCAGCATTGCCGCGGCCGTGGTCGAAGGTTCCCTTGCGGCTGGCAATCTTACTGCCTACGTCATCGACGAGGATCTCCAGAACGACCGAGCGAGCACGACGCAGAACATGCGCAATACTCTTTGGCGTCATGACATTGGCGGCGCTCTCCCGGGCGCAGAAGTGTTGCCCACCCGAATTGGCAGTGGCACTCCCTGGCTCAACTTCGCCAGCCAGACGATGGACCTCAGCCGGGGGCCCAATGGGAATTTCTACGTCAACAATTACCGCTCGGTGGGAAGCGATCGCGGTGGTCTTTATGTGATTGCTCCCGACGGGACCGAACTCTGGAACTCACTCGCGGCGAGCCGCACACTGCTCGGTTCGGCGTCCGCCAACGATTTGCTCCGCGCTACCGGCGGCGGCGACGTCTCCCCTCGCGGTGATTTTGCCGCGGTCATCAATCTCGAAACCAACGGCATTACTTTGATTCCGCTGACCGATGGCATTCCTGACATCACCAACCGCCTTGCGCTAAATGGCTTTAGCATCGTCTCGGCGCAAGGCCGCGAAGTCGCGTTCGATGTGGCGGGCAACCTCTACGCTGTGAGCTCCGCTGCACAATCCCTCCGCGTCTTCTCGCCGGGAGGCACCACCACGGCCATTACCGGATCCGATGGCACCTTCGAGCTGATTCGTCCGTCGGGAGTGAGTGTCGTCGCCACCGACAACCTGGCGACCGAAGGTTCGGACACTGCAACCTTCACCATCACCCGCACGGGCGACACGTCCGCCGACCTCGCTGTTTCCTACACGCTGACCGGCACCGCCATCAACGGCACCGACTACAACACCAACGAACTTTCGGTGGTGATTCCAGCCGGCTCGTCGAGCGTCGACGTCACCATCACCACGATTGACGATTCCGAGACGGAATCGGTGGAAGTGGCGACCTTGACCGTGCTTCCTGCGGCCACCTACGACATCAAGGCCCCGGTGCTTGCCGACGTCGCCATCGCCGACAACGAGGCGGCCGTAGTCTCCATCGTGACTGTCGACGGCAACGCCTACGAGCGCTTCCCGAGTGACACGATCACGTTCCGCATTTCGCGCACTGGCGAAACCAACTCCGAGCTCTTCGTCGTCTACGAACCGAACGCGGGTGTCGCGGTGAACGGCGTTGATTTCAGCGGCACTGATGCCCAGCCGCTTTCGGGCGTGATCATCCTGTCGGCCGGCCAGGCGAGTCAGATTCTTGCCGCCGCTCCGATTGATGATGCCGACATCGAAGGTGACGAGGCATTGACGATCACGCTTTCCACCGACGGCACCTACACCATTGGCACTGCGACGGCGACTGGCACGATCGGCGACAATGACCAACCTGCATTTGGCGTCCTCTTCTCCGATTCACTGGACACTGACACTTCGGCCAACTGGATCACCCTGTTCGGTGCGAACAACGGAATCTACGACGCTGAAGTGA
>JADJPG010000044.1 GCA_016713365.1 Verrucomicrobiota bacterium
GGAATGGTTGGCTGAGCTTGCAAACAAGAACGACTGTCTGCAATTCGTGCGCGGCTTCCTGATGGTTTCACCGTCCGAGCTTGCGACACGCATTCTCGAAGAATCGACGGAGGCGGTCAAACCCCCGCCTGAGGCGGAAATGGACTTGCCTGAGGGTGCGAAAGTGCGGCGGGTGAAAAGCCGGACGGAAGTGGGAATTCTAATTCGATGGAAAGGGACGCTCACTGCTCTCGACTCGGTTTCGGAAGAAGCCGCCGCCAACTTTGCAGAGCTGGAAGGGTAGAGGTGACAGGAGATGCGGGGTTGAAATTAAGGCCATTCCAGTGCCTTCCGGACAAGTCGCGGGAACAAAGTTCGTACGAACCGGGGACTCATGGCGCGGACCTTTTAAAGACGTGCGTTACTTGCTCACCGTGCCCGGCGGTCATGTTTACATCTCTACGGCAATCGTCAGCAAGAAGCTCGACGAGTCCAAGTGGGATGAAACTCAACTGAGGCTTACTTCCACACGCTTCGCGTAGTTCGCAAACACTAGCCTCATGGACGAACATTTGTTGCATATGCAACAAATGTTTGCACAGGGCTATTCGGGTTTGAACGTGCGCAGTTGACGGCTGGTGTCCCGGAGCACTTCCACCCACCGTCGCCACGCCTGTTGCCCCAGGTAATCGGGCGCATCTTCATCTATGGCGATCCGATGTTTCCCTTTGTGACCACTGCGTCCGACGCCCGATGTCATCGATGAATTTTTCCTCGCCGGTTACTTGGCCTGCGGAAACTCTGCCGCCCTTTCAGGGCTTGAAGATTTTGTGGACGGTTGACCCAGGGCGTCGCTCGCCGGCTCGCTTTGCCCTAGGCTATTGTCTTTCGGGCTTTCAGCCCTACCAACCATCCTATCAGCGCGGCGGATGGCTTTGGTTTTGGCTATGTCGAGCTTGCCCATTTCCATCATCGCGGTGAAGGCGCGTTTGGCTTCAGCGCCGCCAGCGGCCATCGCGTCGGTCAGGGTGCGCCGCGTGCCTCGCAATGTGTGAACTGAGGACCGCCATTGAGACCTAGGCACGGGATACCGCAGACCGTGAATCCTACCGTGAGGATTTCGCCTTCCTTGCCACCGGGAAAGTCGCTCGGGGGATCACTTCTACAGAGCAAGTAAGAGTTTAAAACGTCCTTCCTATCCGGCCAGAACATCGCCTAGCGTCGCGAAATCCCGATGGACTGGTTTCTACCGCGACGATCAAACCCAACAGTCAGCGGCGGGATCTATATCTCTTTCCAATTCTTCGACCGGCGCCGGCTTGCGCGTGTGGCCCGGCGTGCTCCTCGTCGTGGTGATGCTCCTCGCGCGGTTTGTGCCGGGGTATCTCGAAGGCGGCTTCTCCCAGTATTGGATGGTGGCGATGATGGGCCCGATGGCGTGCTGCCTCCTGCTGGTCATCTGGTGGTTGGCGGCCAGTCGCGCGACGTGGAAGGAGCGCGTGTTCGGATTCCTCGGACTCGTCGCCGCGCTGGGGCTGACCATGGCGCTGGTGGAACCGATGATGCGCGGGCCGGGCACAATCTACGTCACGCTGCCGATGGGCTTGACGGCCTTCGCCATTGGCGCTGCCTTGCTTCGTAAACGTTCTCCACTCGCGCGAACGGGCGTGGCTGTCCTGCTGGCGTTGGCTGGATTCGGATTTTCAACGCTGCTGCGCAACGACGGCATGGATGGCGATTACCAACTGACCTTGCACTGGCGATGGTCGCCCTCGACAGAAGAACGGACCCTCGCCATGCGCGAGGCGGAATCGCCTTCGGGCAATGTGAAGTCGGCTGCGATCGCAACGAACCTCGCGCTGGCCGCTCGTGATTGGCCGGCCTTTCGCGGCGCGGACCGTTCAGGAATCTACCGCGGACCGGCCATTGAAACGAATTGGTCCGCGCATCCGCCGAAGCTGCTCTGGAAAGTGCCGATTGGTCCCGGATGGTCGTCGTTCGCCGCCGCAGGGAACTTGTTATTCACCCAGGAACAGCGCGGGCCGAAGGAGACGGTGGCGTGCTACGACGCGACGACGGGACAGGAGATTTGGAACCGACAATACGATGCGCGCATTGAGGATCCAATGGGCGGACCCGGTCCACGCTCGACGCCGACGCTGGCGCCGTCCGGGCTTTTCGTCGTGGGCGCGACAGGTGTGTTCCTACGCCTGAATCCCGCGAACGGCGACGTGGTTTGGCAGAAGGATTTGAAACAGCTGGCTGCGCGCGAAACGCCGATGTGGGGCTTCTCGAGCTCGCCGCTGGTGGTCAGCGGCAATGTCATCGTGTGGGCGGGCGGCAAGGACGGCAAAGGGTTGCTCGCGTTCGATGTCGGGACCGGTGCGTTGCGATGGTCCGCAGCGACGGGGAACGATTCGTATGCTTCACCACAGCTGAACACGATTGCGGGCGAGGAACTGGTGTCGCTCCTTTCCAACGAAGGCTTGGTGTTGGTGGAACCTTCGAGCGGCAAGGTGCGTTTGAACTACGAATGGAAGGCATCCGGCTATCGTGCGTTGCAGCCGGCGGTGGCGGGCGGCGACACGGTCGTCATGGGCACGCCGATGAATGTCGGCACGCGGGCCGTCCGCATCAAAAAGACGAACAACGATTTTTCTGTCGAGGAACTCTGGACCACGCGGAACCTGAAAACCGATTTCTCGGACATGGTAACGTATCAAGGGCACTTGTATGGCAACGACAGCGGGCTGCTCGTTTGTCTCGATCTCAAGACCGGCGATCGCAAGTGGAAGGATGGTCGCTACGGCAAGGGCCAGATGTTGCTGCTGGAAAACAGCGGCGTGTTGGTGGTCGCGGCGGAGGATGGAAAGGTGCATCTGTTGCGCGCCGATCCCGCGGCGCAGGTGGAACTGGGATCGTTCAAGGCGCTGGAAGGCAAGACTTGGAATCATCCCGTCGTCGTGGGTGACAGGCTGTATGTCCGCAATTCGCAGGAAGCGGCGGCGTATCAATTGGTGTTGGCCAACACTGCGGCGCCTGAACAGAAGCAGTAGGTCGGAACGGGGTGACGTCATCTTCGGTTTGCGCCCTTGCCAACGGGGGTGCCGCGCACAACCATTGGACCCATGAAGAACTCATTCACGGGTTACGCTTCGTTCAACAAGGGTGAATCACTCCGGGTCATCGAGTTTGATCCCGGTGAACTCGGCGCGGAACAGGTGGAGGTGGCGGTGGAGTATTGCGGCATCTGTCACTCGGACATCTCCATGCTCGATAACGACTGGGGCATGACGAAGTATCCGATCGTTCCTGGTCACGAGGTGGTGGGCAAAGTCGTCGCGGTCGGATCGCACGCGAAGAATTTGAAGGTGGGCCAGCGCGTCGGCATCGGGTGGTCGTCCGGCAGCTGTCTGTCGTGCCGGCACTGTCTCTCCGGCGATCAGAACCTTTGTCTCCAAAGCGAGGGCGTGATCGTTGGCCGGCATGGTGGTTTCGCCAATCGCGTCCGCGCCCAATGGCCGTGGGCGATTCCGCTGCCTGAAGCGCTCGACCCGGCGAAATCCGGCCCGCTGTTCTGCGGCGGCATCACGGTGTTCAATCCCATTTTGCAAGCGGGCGTGAAGTCCACGGACCGCGTGGGCGTGATCGGCATTGGCGGTCTTGGTCACATGGCGCTGAGTTTCCTCTCGAAGTGGGGCTGCGAGGTGTATGCGTTCACGTCGAGCGACGGGAAGCGTGAGGAGGCAAAGAAGCTCGGCGCGCATCATGTGATCAATTCCCGCGACAGCGCGCAGATGGCGAAGATCGCGGGCGCGCTGGATTTCGTGCTGGTGACGGTGAACGTGCCGCTGGATTGGAAAGCGGTCATCGGAACACTCGCGCCGCGCGGCAAACTGCACTTCGTGGGCGCAGTGCTGGAACCCGTGCCCGTCGAAGCGATGTCGCTCATCATGTCGCAACGCGTGATCTCCGGTTCGCCGACGGGCAGTCCGGTGGGCGTGGCGACGATGCTGGACTTCGCCGCGCGCCATTCCATCGCGCCCGTGACGGAGTTGTTCCCGATGTCGAAGGTGAACGAGGCGCTGGAACATCTGCGCGCGGGCAAGGCGCGCTACCGCATCGTGTTGAAGAACGATCTCGCGGGCTGAGTCCACCGGAGATTAGAGCACGCCACGTCAGGGTGCTCGTATCCGTTTCCTTTCCTCGCATGAAAACCCGTTTCCATGTGAACCGTCTGTTGGCGTCTCTCGCGTTCATTTTCACCATCGCCAGCCCTGCGGTCGCTGCGCCCGCGGAAATGGTGGTCCGAAACGCGAACGTCATCACCGTCGATACGAATCAACCGCGCGCGCAGGCGTTCGCTGTCGCCGGCGGGAAGTTTGTGTTTGTAGGGAACGACGACGCGGTGGAGCGGTTCATCGGACCGGAGACGCGGGTGCTGGATCTGAGTGGGAAGACAGTGGTGCCGGGGTTCATCGACGCGCACGCGCATCCCGGTCCTGAGTATCCAGAGGATTCACCGTGGGCGTCGGTGGATTGCCGCCCCGACAAAGTTCGCACGATGGACGCCCTGGTCGCCGCGCTGAAACGAAAGGCGGATCGCACCCCCGCCGGGCGATGGGTCACCGGTTCGCGTTATCAGGAAACGAAACTCGGGCGGCATCCGACGCGTTGGGATTTGGATCAGGCCAGCACCAACCATCCGATCATCATCTCGCATTCGAGCGGGCATCAGTCGGTGTGCAATTCCCTCGCGTTACAACTGGCGAAGGTCACCCGCGAGACAGCCGATCCGCCGGGCGGTAAATTTGTTCGCGATGAACGCGGTGAACCGACCGGTCTGCTCCAGGAACGCGCGGCGGGAATCGTGCGCGCCGCCGGTCCGGTCCGGCCGGAGGCACCCGAGACCGAAACGCTCGCGGCTTATCGCGCCGGTTTCCGACGCTACCTGAGTCGTGGCATCACCAGCGTGCATGTCGCGGGCACGAGTCCCAGCAGTGCGGCGATGTTGGAGCGCGCCCGCACCGCCGAACTTCCGCTGCGCTTCTACATCATGCTGCGGGAAGGTTCTCTCGACGACGCCGTGGGGCGCAAACGGATCGGCCGGACCGAAGCTCACGACGTGCGTTACGGAGCCATCAAGATGTTTCACGGCAATTCGCTCTCCGGGCAAACGTGCTGGTTGTCCAGGCCGTATGAGAACCGGACGAATTATTTCGGCGTGCCTCCGGCGCGTTCGCAGGAAGAACTAAACGCGCTCATTCTGCGCGTGCATGAAGCTGGCTTGCAGGCATGTGTTCATTCCAATGGCGACCGCGAGATTGAAATGTTGTTGAACGCATTTGAGCACGCGTTGAAGCAGAAGCCGCGCGCGGATCATCGGCATCGGATCGAACATTGCAGCGTGGTCACCGAAGCGCTGCTCCGACGCATCAAGGAACTGGGCCTCGTGGTGGTGCCGCATTCCTACATTTGGGAGCATGGTGACAAGATGGAGAACTACGGCGCGTGGCGTTGGGAATGGATGCACCCCGCGCGCTCGCTGATTGACCTCGGCATCCCAATGGCAGGCCATTCGGATGATCCAGTCAGCCTCGCTGATCCGTTGCTGCGCATTCAGGACATGGTCACGCGCACGAGCGCCGAGGGGAAAGTGTACGGTGCGAAGCAACGTGTGTCCGCAGAGGAAGCCCTGCACGCGTGGACGTTGGGCGGCGCGTTCGCGTCATTTGAGGAGGATCACAAAGGCTCGATCACAGCGGGCAAGCTCGCTGATTTCGTTGTTCTTTCCGGCGACCTTACGAAGGTGAAGTCGGAAGCCATCAAAGACATCGCCATCGAGAAAACCGTCATCGGTGGGAAAGTCGTGTTCGAGCAACGCTGACGTTCCCCAAATCAAGGCGGCGTGTGGCCTAGAAGTTTGCTGGCCCACGCGATGAAGTGTTTCATGTTCGAGCGGCTCTCGTGTCCGCCGTCGTGCTGGCGCCACGCGAGTTCACCGTCGAGCAGGCTGTGATTCACCGGCGGCTTCTGCGCGGTGCGGTAATCCTCCGTCACGCCGAGACCCCGCGCGCCAAGCAAAAGAAACGCCGGACCAGCCGCGACGGTGGCCATGTAGCTGCCTTGTTGATCGAGCCAGTTCGCGTCGCCTTTCTCCGGGATGCCGTAGCTGATGAACGCGGGCCGCGGCGCGCAGAGCGCGATGAGTTGATGCGCGTCCACCGGAAGGTCGCCGGCGTTCTTGCTGCCGACCTTCGATTCCGCCGCGCCGTATTTCAGGAAGTTGCCCGCCATCCAATGATAGCCGCCGGAGCCGGTGAGATTCTCGACCGATTCCCCGAAATTGCGGCGATGCAATTTCGCGCCGCCTTCGCCTGACGACGCGACGAGCGCGACAACGAAGCGCGGTTCGAACGCGAGAGTGACGAGCGCGGCCTTGCCGTAGCGCGAGACGCCTTCGATGCCGACCTTCTTCGCGTTTACGGTCGGATCGGTTTCGAGATAATCGAGCCCGCGCGCCGCGCCCCACGCCCAGGCACGAAGTGATCCCCAGTCGTCGGGCTTGCGCGGCTTGCCTTCGTTCACAAGGCCAATGATGCCCTTGGTCAGGCCCGCGCCGTTGTCAGGCTGAATGCTGTTCGGGCTGATGGTCGCGTAGCCCCAGCCGGCAGCGATGAGTTGTTCGGTGGACGGCGGGTCGGCAAAGGTGAGATTGCCGAAGCCACGGAAGCGATTCGTCGGCTCCGCCTCGCCTGCGCGCCGGGGAAATCCGCCACCACCGAAGCCACCGAACATCATCAAGACAGGGACGGGTTGCTTCGCGTTGAGCGGCGTGACGACGGTCATCTGGATGTTCACATCGATGGACGGAAACGCGGAGTTGTCCACCTTGCCGACGAGCTGCCGGGCGTAAACGGGAATGTTGGTCACGACACGATCCTTCGCCTCGTTCGTGATTGCCCACGTCACCTTGGGGACGTTCTTCGGCACGCGGCCGATGACTTCGCGCTCGAAGTCCTCGACGATCTCCGGGCGACGTTCCTTCCACCACATCTCAGGGTTGGTGACCTTGCGCCCGTCCTTCGTGACGAGAAGTTCGGGGAGATTCGGAAAGGGATTGGCCTTCGCGGGATCGTAGTTGGCCGGGTTGTTGGTCGCGGTTGCGCTGCCGTTGCGGCCGGGCCGGAGCTTGGTGATGCCGAGTTGCTCCATCATGTTCCGGTGGTCCTGCTGCGTGGTCCACGTTTGGTTCGTGCCGGCGGCAGGTTGCGCTGGTGCTGCGGTGGCGGCGGAAAGTGCGAGGACACCGACGGCAAGAGATGCGAGAAGCCGTTTGGCGGAGGAACTGAGCGGGTGCATGAAGGCGAGATTGCCCAACCGGCGATTGAAGGAAAGGCATCATTTTTAGATACGACTGACGCCTGGGCGGGAGATGAACGATCGACGCGAGATTGTTACTCGTGCACTGCCGATTCCCGTCCGAAAGCAAGAAAGGATGAGCATCTGGCAGGAGCTGCCGGGACGTCGCATGGGTCTTGATAGAAGGAATGGGATCTATGAACGTGTCGGCGCATCCGGCGCGGCGTTGACGGGAATGGGTGTCGGTATGGGTGAGTTCTTAAGCCAGATGAAGCGCAGTTTATGAACGAATCAATCGATCCAGAGTCACGCGCGGGAAAAGGTTCCCGCGCCGCCATCTCGCGCTGGTTGCCCACGCGCGCGCAGGCGACGCGAATCGCACTGACTTACGGGGCGCTCGGCGCGTCTTGGATTCTGTGCTCTGGCTGGGTGCTGCATTACTTTGTGAGCGACGGTCCGCTCGCCGCGATGCTGGAGCAGGTAAAGGGCTGGTTCTACGTCACCGTCACGGCTTTGCTGCTGGGCTTCTGGCTGGATCGATATTTCGCGCGCATCCGTTCTTCGGCCGAGCGATTGCAGGAGAGTGAATCCAAGCTGCACGCGGTGGGCGATAATTTGCCGGACAGTTTCGTTTACCAGTACACGAAGGATGAAACTGGCGCCCCGCAGTTTACCTACTTGAGCGCGGGGGTGGAGCGCGTGCATGGCGTTTCGCCGCGACAGGTTCAGGCGGACATCAGCTGTCTATTCTCGCAGATCGATCCGCTGCAACGTCCCGCTTTTGCGGAGGCGGAGGCGGAAAGTGCGCGACACCTGACGGACTTTGAGATGGAGTTGAAGTTCCAACGCCCTGACGGGGTGCAGGGCCTGCTTCAAGTCCGCTCTCGTCCGAAGCGGACCGCCTCCGGGCGCATTTTATGGGATGGACTGGCAACGGACATCACGGCGCGCCGTCAGGCGCAGGAGGCGTTGCGGGAGCGGGAGGAACAGCTGCGGCTTTTCGTGGAGCACAGTCCAGCGGCCATCGCGATGCTGGATCGCGACATGCGGTATCTCGTGGTGAGCCGGCGCTGGTTGTCGGATTACCGGCTGGGCGACCAGAATCTCATTGGCCGTTGTCATTACGACGTGTTCCCGGAGGTCCCTGACCATTGGAAGGAGATTCATCGGCGCAGTCTGGCGGGAGCAGTTCAGAAGCATGAAGGAGACGCGTTCCCGCGGGCGGATGGCTCGGTGGACTGGGTGCGTTGGGAGGTTCGCCCGTGGCGCACGGCACAGGGTGAAATCGGCGGCCTGATCTTTTTCTCGGAAGTCATCACCGCGCAGCGCCAGCTGGAGGAGCAATTGCGGCAGGCGCAGAAGATGGAAGCCATCGGCCAGCTCGCCGGCGGTGTGGCGCATGATTTCAATAACATCCTCGCGGTGATCATCATGCAGACGGAGCTGACGGAGATGATCGAGAACATGCCGGCGGAGGCGGGCGAGGGATTGAAGGAGATTCATGCGGCGGCCGAGCGCGCGGCGAATTTGACACGGCAGTTGTTGCTCTTCAGCCGTCGGCAGGTGATGCAGCCACGGGAACTGAACTTGAACGAGGTGGTCACCAATCTGGCCCGGATGCTCCAGCGCATCATCGGCGAGGACGTACGTCTGCAACTGTCGTTGAATCCGGTGCCGCTCTATGTCCGGGCGGACGCCGGCATGCTCGATCAGGTGTTGATGAATCTGGCGGTGAACGCACGGGACGCAATGCCCCGGGGCGGTCTCCTGACCATTGAAGCTTCGGAACGAGTGTTCACCGAACCCGCCTCGTTGCCGAACCATCCCGACGTGAGCCTTGGACGTTACGTTTGCCTGAGTGTGACCGATACTGGATGCGGCATTCCACCGGAATCCATGCCGCGGTTGTTCGAGCCGTTTTTCACGACAAAGGAGCCGGGCAAGGGGACGGGTCTCGGCCTGGCCACGGTGTTCGGCATTGTGAAGCAGCACTCCGGTTGGATCGAAGTGCGGAGCGAGCCTGGGCAGGGAACCGCATTCCGAATCTTCATTCCAGCGTGCGTTCCGCCGGCGGCGGTGCTGCCCGAAGCGATTCCAGCCCGGAAGAAGCCGTGTGGCGGCAAGGAGACGATCCTGTTGGCGGAGGATGATTCCGCCGTGCGCATCTCGACCCGAATCACGCTGGAGCGACAGGGCTATCGCGTGTTGGAAGCGGCCAATGCCGCGGAGGCGATCAGGCTCTGGCCGCTGCACCGCGACGAGGTGTCGTTGCTGTTGACGGACCTCGTCATGCCCGGCGGAACCAGCGGACAGCAACTGGCGCAGCGATTGCGGGAGGAGAACGCGGAACTGAAAGTCATCTTTACCAGCGGCTACAGCGCGGACATCGCGGGGCGTGAGCTTCGCTCGCCTGGTGATTGGAACTTCGTCCAGAAGCCGTTCCTCCCGGAGGATCTGTTGAAGGCGGTGCGCGGTTGTCTGGATGGATTGCGGATGTAAGCCACCACTTTCTCACCTTAAACCAGGCCGCGTAACGCAGAGCCTCAGACATTGCGTCGAGCAGACTCGCGTCGATGCCCATTTAGGTCCAGATCGGCACGGTGAGGTGCAAGAACCAACCGCTTTCCAGCAATCCCTGAGTTGGACGCTGGCAGATTAGTGCTTCAAGTTGAGGTGAGACATGAGAGGATCCGTTGCTCGTCGGAAAGGCAGCGGAGCCAGGTCAGCTCAGAGTTCTCTGAAATGACACGGTGGAAAGCGGCGGGCGGGTTATGAATGCTGAAACAATTGTCTCCAGTGAAAAACTTCTCGCGGACACGCAGAAGTGGAAGGAGATCGTGCTCGAGTTCCAGAAGCCCTCGCTTCCGCGCGCCGTCTGGCAGATCGTCAATACGCTCGGCGCCTACGCATTGTTGTGGTACTTGATGTATCTCAGTCTTTCGGTGTCTTGGTGGCTGACCGTGCCGCTGGCGATTCTCGCGGGCGCGTTCTTGGTGCGGGTCTTCATCATCTTTCACGACTGCGGGCATGGCTCGTTTTTCAAATCGAGGACGGCCAACGACATCGTCGGGTTCTTCTGCGGCATGCTGACGTTCACGCCCTATTATCACTGGCGCTGGGAGCATGCGATTCACCATGCGACGGCCGGCGATTTGGACCGGCGCAGCGTCGGCGACGTCTGGACGATGACGGTGCAGGAGTATCTGGAGGCGACACGCTGGAAGCGTTTCACCTACCGGCTCGCCAGGAATCCGTTCGTGCTCTTCATTGTCGCGCCTCTCTTTCTTTTTCTGGTTCTCCAACGCTTCTCCTCCGGAAAGGCAAATCCACGCGAACGCGAGTCGGTGCAGTGGATGAACCTCGCCATCGTTTTGATGGCCGTCGGACTGGGCTGGCTGGTCGGCTTCAAGGCGTATCTCATCATTCAGTTGATCGCGATGATGGTCGCCGCGAGCGCGGGCGTGTGGATGTTCTACGTGCAGCATCAGTTCGAGGATGTTTACTGGGAGCGCGGTGAGCACTGGGACTTCACGGCGGCGGCCTTGCAAGGCAGTTCCTTCTACAAGCTGCCGCGGATCCTTCAGTGGTTCTCCGGTAACATTGGTTTCCATCACATTCACCATCTCAGTCCGCGCATACCGAACTACAACCTCCAGCGGTGTCACGACGCGGATCCGCTCTTCCAGACGGTGAAGCCGGTCACGCTCGTGACCAGCCTCAAGTCATTCAATCTCCGGCTCTGGGACGAGAAGCTGAAGCGGCTCGTGGGCTTCGGCGCGGTGAAGCATCTCAAGCGTCAGCCGAACCGGAACGGCAAGGCTTGATACCGGCCAGTGCTTTGCTGTCAGGCGGCAAGAATGGTTGGAGATCTTTCTGCCGCGCCGAATACGCGGACAAACACGGTGCGAAACCTGAATTGGGCTTGATCTTTGAAGGTCGCCCCGCAAGATTGCGCGCAGATAAACATTCTTGAGTTATGGCTGACATCGCGAACCGCTACCCCGAAAACATCACTGGCAAGTTCTACGTCGACAATCAATGCATCGATTGCGATCTCTGCCGCGAAACCGCTCCGACTTGCTTCACCCGCAATGACGACGGCGGCTACTCCTACGTGTACAAGCAGCCCGAGAACGAGGACGAGGAAAAGCAGTGCAAGGAAGCGATGGAAGGCTGCCCCGTCGAAGCGATCGGCAACAACGGCCCGTAGTCGTCCGCTCCACTCGATTTCGCCCGCAGGTTTTCCCTGCGGGCTTTTTTTTGCCCGCGTCGAATCCTGCGCTAGCTAAACGATCCCGAGGATCTGGCGGCGCAACAGATCGAGCGCGTGCTGGGAGGTGACGTTCTTGAATGTCTCCCGATCGAATGCGTTGAAGCGGCGATGGGCGGTGGCGCCGTTCGCGCTCGCGATTCCAATCCACACCGTGCCCACGGGCTTTTCCGGGGTTCCACCGCCGGGGCCGGCGATTCCAGTGACGGAGATGGCGAAGTCCGCCCCGGTTTTGCGACGCGCCCCTTCGGCCATTTCCTTCGCCGTCTCTTCACTCACCGCGCCGTGTGCGGCCAAAGTCTCCGCGCGCACTCCGAGGAACTGTTGCTTCGCCTCGTTGCTGTAGGTGATCAAGCCGGCGAGAAACACGGCGGACGCGCCGGGCACGTTGGTGATTCGATTCCCAATGGCGCCGCCGGTGCAGGATTCCGCGAGCGCGAGAGTTTGCTTCCTTGCGGTCAGCAGCCGAACGATCGTTTCCTCCAGTTGCTCATCGTCCGCGGCGAAGACAAGCGACCCGAGCAGTTCGCGCACAATGCTTTCCGCGGCATTGACTTGTTTCTGCGCGTCGGCTCCGCGTCCCACGAAGCGCACGTCCACTTCGCCGATGCGTGCGCAGTAGCCCAAATCCATTCCGGCGTCTGTCAGGTGCTTGAGGGGGCCGGCGACTTTTTCCTCGACCTGCGATTCACCCATGCCGGTGGTCTTCAGGGTCCGGCACACAAACGGCGCGGGCAGCGGGAAGCGTTCGGCGAGAATCGGGATTGCCTGATTCGTAAACATCGGACGCAGCTCGCGCGGCGGGCCAGGCAGCATCACGAGGAGCTTGCACGGCGAGCTCCCGCCGACATTGGGTTCGATGACCAGGCCCGGCGCAGTGCCATTGGCATTCATCAACACCTGCGCTCCTTCAGGAACCATCGCCTGAATGCGCGTGCTGGCGGGCATCAGGCGCTTGCGTGATTTGAAGAAGCCGTCGATGTGCGCGACGACGGATGGATCTTCGTGCAGTGTGCGGCCGAGCAGTGCCGCGATGAGATCGCGCGTGCGGTCGTCGCTGGTCGGCCCGAGCCCACCGGTGACCACGATCAACTCGGCGCGGGCCAGCGCTTCGCGGACGGCGCCTTCAATCGCGGGACCGGAATCATCCACCGCAACCTGGCGGTTCACAGTGTAACCACGATCGGCGAATTGCCGGCAGAGCCATTGCTGATGAGTGTTCAGGACCCGCCCGAGCATCAGTTCGCTACCGGTATTGATCAGTTCAATGCGCATTGAGCCCAAACATTTCAAGGCGGCTTCCAGAACGCAAAGACGAAAGCGCGGCGCGCAAGTCATGCGCGCCACCGAGCAGTGCGTGCGCAAGTTCTGCGCACTTGAGGTGTGTCAAAGGATGCTTTCAGGGGAAATCGTTGCTGGTACGTAACCTGCAACTGCCGGATGGTGTCGCAACCAGAGGAGCGCCAGAGCGCGCTTCTTTTGCACAACGTAAACAACAACCGAGTCGCAGATATTATGAAGACATTGAATCGAATCCTCGCGCTGGCAGGCGTGGCCACCTTGCTTGCGCTCGGCACCGGTGCCGGCAACGCCCAGGAAAACCCAACCCGTCCCGATCGCGGCGATCGTGGAGACCGCGGCGGTCGTGGAAACTTTGATCCCGAACAGATGCGCGTGCGCATGATGGAGCGCTATCGCGAAGCTTTCGAAGTCAAGGACGACGCGGAGTGGAAGCTCATCGAAGGTCGCATCACCAAGGTTTCCGATGCGCGCCGTGACATGAGCGGTTTCGGCCGTGGTTTCGGTGGACCTGGTGGTCCCGGCGGACGTGGCGGCGGTGGACGCGGCGGTTTCGGTGGCGAACCGAATCCCGATGCGGAAGCTCTCCAGAAGGCGCTCGAAGCCAAGGCTTCGGCCGACGAGATCAAGACGAAGCTCGCCAAGTATCGTGAATCCCAGAAGGCCAAGCAGGCCGCTCTCGAGAAGGCCCAGGCGGAATTGCGTCAGGTTCTTTCCGTGAAGCAGGAAGCTCAGGCTGTCTTGATGGGCTTGCTCCAGTAATTGCCCCCAACGAAGCTGGCGCTCTTAACCATGAGTGAAAACGCCGACGCCCTGAAGCCGTTGCTCGATCAGATGGTCGAACAACGGCAGCTCTCGTCCATCGACGCCGACGCCTTGCTGCGGCAGTCGCGCGATGGGAAACTGGGCGCCGTGCCTTCCAGGTCCGAGGACGAAATCCTGCGCTGGATCGCGACCGAATATGCGGTTGACTACACCACGCTCGAAGACGTCGAACCGGATCGCCAGCTTCTCTCCCTTTTTCCCGCGCGCATTCTGCTGAAGGAGCAGTTGCTGCCGCTGCGCCGCACGAACGGCACCGTCGAGGTCGCCACCAGCCGGCTCTTCGCCACGCAGGGGCTCGACGCGTTGAAGACGATGACGGGCCTGAAGCTCAAGCCCGTGCTCGCGCCGCGCGAAGCCATCGAGCGCGAAATGAAGAAGCGCCTCGGCGTCGGCGCGGACACCATCGGCACGCTCGACGAGGAGAAACCGTTCGAGGTTGTCGATGAAGACGGTGAAGGCGACACGGATCTCGACAGCGCCGCCGAGGACGCGTCGATCATCAAGTTCGTTAACCAGGTGCTCAAGGACGCGATCGAGTTGCGCGCGTCGGACATTCACCTGGAACCGTTTGAGGACGAGCTGCGCATCCGCTACCGCATCGACGGTGTGTTGCAGGAGGTTCCCGTCCCGGCGCAGATTAAACGCTTCCAGCCGGCGATTGTTTCGCGTGTCAAGATTCTCAGCCACCTGAACATTGCCGAGAAGCGCTTGCCGCAAGACGGTCGTATCAAGATCCGCATCGAGGACAGCGAAGTGGACATCCGCGTGTCGGTGATTCCGATGCTGCACGGCGAGGCGGTGGTGATGCGTCTCCTGCGCCAGAACTCAAAGCTGCGCGGCTTGAGCACGCTTGGGATGGACAAGCGCGAGACGAATTGCTTCAAGCGCGTGCTCGACTTGCCGCACGGCATCATTCTCGTTACCGGCCCGACGGGCAGCGGCAAGACCTCAACGCTTTACACCGCGCTGAACGAAATCAACGACGCGGTGCGGAAGATTATCACGATTGAAGATCCGGTGGAGTATCAGCTCAAGGGCGTGAACCAGATTCAGGTCTCGGAGAAATCCGGCCTGACCTTCGCGCGCGGGCTGCGCTCGATTCTGCGTCACGACCCAGACGTTATTCTGATCGGCGAAATCCGCGATCAAGAGACGGCGCAGATCGCCGTGCAAGCCTCGCTCACCGGTCACTTGGTTTTCTCCACGCTGCACACGAACGACGCTCCCGGCGCCGTGACGCGTCTCGTGGACATGGGCGTGGAACCGTATCTCGTCGCGTCCTCGCTCGAATCCGTGCTCGCGCAACGTCTCGTGCGCGTGCTCTGCAAGGAGTGCAAGCAGCCGGATCATTCGCCGACAGCGGAGGCGTTCAAGGTCCAGCTCGGCATTCCCGCGAGCGTGACCATCTACAAGTCTATCGGCTGCCGCGAGTGCCGCAACACCGGCTTCCTCGGTCGCGCGGCGATCTTCGAGTGGATGGACACGGACAACGAGATTCGCCAGTTGATCCTGAAGGCTGGTTCGACGGACCTCGTTCGCGACGCCGCCCGCAAGGCCGGTATGAGAACGCTCGCCGAGGACGGCTGGCGCCTGGTGCGGCAGGGCGTAACGACGGTGGAAGAAGTCTTGAGCGTGACGACCGCGAAGGAAGTCGCCAGCTCGACGAAGGGCGATTCAGAAGGCGAAACGTCGCCTGCGGATCTCGCGGTGACGAGGGAGTAAACCATGCCCACCTTTCAATACAAAGCGCTGCAGGGAAACGGACAGATCGCCGAGGGTGTCATCGACGCCGGCGGGCGATCCGAAGCGTTTCGCGTGATGGAAGGTCGCGGGTTGCGCCCCATCAGTCTCGCCGAGCACAAGAATGGTAAGAACGGAAAGGCCGCGTCGACCGGTCAGGCGACTGCGGCGAAGGTTGAGAAAGCTGATAAGGCGAACGGTTCATCATCGGGCTTTCAGCTGAACCTCGGCAACTCAACCAAGATTTCAGCGCGTGCTCTCGAGAACTTTACGCGTCTGCTCTCCAGCTTGCTCGCGGCCGGTGTTCCTTTGAGCCGGGCGCTCGTGATTCTCACGAAGGAAGCCTCGAATCCCGTCGCGCAGGCGAAGTGGAAGGAAGTGCATGACCACGTCGTGGACGGCATGTCGCTCGCGGATGCGATGGCGAAATCGCCGGACACGTTCCCGCGCGTTTATGTCGCGATGGTGGAAGCGGGCGAGACGGGCGGTTTCCTCGATGTCGTGCTCGCGCAGATTGCCGACTTCCAGGCGCGCGAGAAGGAGATGAAGTCGAAGGTGATGACGGCGTTGCTCTACCCGATCATCCTGCTCGCGCTCGCGCTCGGCGTGCTGGTGTTCCTGCTCGTTTTCTTCATTCCGAAGTTCCAGACCATCTTCACCGGCTTCGGCGCGAAGCTGCCGTTGCTGACGCAGATCATCGTGGGCACGAGCGAGATCATGCGGTCGTACGGACTCATCGTGCTGCTCGTGATCGTCGCCGGTGGCTTCATGCTGCGAACGTGGTTTCAGTCCGAGGTTGGAAAGCGGACTTGGGAGGGACTCTTGCTCCGCGCGCCCGTGGTCGGCCCGCTGGTGTCGCAGTTCGCCATGTCGCGCTTCTGCCGCATGCTCGGCACGCTGCTCGGTGCGGGTGTTCCACTCATCAATGCTCTCAACGTCGCGCGCCGCTCCATCGGCAACCAGGTGCTCGTCGATGCCGTTTCAAATTCCATCGAGCGCGTGAAGGAAGGCAAACAACTAGGGCCGAGCCTCGGCGATTGCCGGACGCTTTTCGCGGGCTCTGTGCTGGAAATGATCTCCGTCGCGGAAGAGAGCGGTCGACTCGATCAGGAGCTGGTCCGCATCGCGAACGTCACGGAGGGTGATCTGGATCGGCAGCTGAAGACGGCGGTGGCGATGGCCGAGCCGCTGATGCTGTTCCTCATCGCCGGTTTCATCGGAACGATCTTCATCGGCATGGTTGTTCCCATCTTCTCGCTGCAAGACCACATCAAATAAAACGCTTCGCCCCATTTCATTTGCACCAACTATGAAAATCCGAAATCCGAAATCCGATATCCGAAATCGAAGCCTGCGCGCCTTCACCCTCATCGAGTTGCTGCTGGTGCTCGTCATCCTCGGCATTCTCGCCGCCATCGTGGTGCCGAAATTCTCCGGCCGCACCGAGCAGGCGCGTCTGGCTGCGGCACAGACGCAGATCGCGAACTTCTCGACCGCGCTCGACACGTTCGAGGTGGACAACGGAAAATATCCTCAGGGAAAGAACGGTCTAAACGATCTCGTCACCGCACCGCGCGACGCGCAGAGCTGGAAGGGCCCCTATATCAAGGACGTTCCGCTCGACCCGTGGCAGAAGCCCTTCCTTTACCAGTCCCCGGGGAAACACAATCCGACCTCGTATGACCTCAGCTCGATGGGTCCCGACGGCCGCGAGAATACGGAAGACGACGTGACCAACTGGCAGACGAAGAAGTGAATCAACGGGACACGGCCATCCGGCCGCTTCCGCGAACGAACTTCGATAAAACATGAAGCTGTGGACCGCCCTCACCCCGGCTCTCTCCTCCAGGAGAGGGAGCGCGAAGGGTGTGTGTCGCGGCTCCAGTTCGTTCGGCGCGTTCGCTGTGCTTCCAGGGGCGGAGCGACCGTTACCAACCTGTTGTGGCATGTTCGCGCCGAATCGGAATTCGGCGTTCCGGCGCTCGCGGGCGTTTACGCTCATTGAGCTGATGCTGGTGATGGCGATCCTGCTGGTGGTGCTCGCAGTTTCGTTTCCGTCACTGCGCGGCTTCTTCCGCGGACGCCATCTCGACCACGAGGCGCGTCGTTTCATTTCCCTCACGCGTTACGCTCAGAACCGCGCGATCTCGGAAGGCTACCCCATGGTTCTCTGGGTGGACGTGAAAGCGGGCACTTACGGAATGCAGGCGCAGACCGGTTATCTCGACGAGGACGACAAGTCGGTGGAGTACGAGCTTCACGAGACGCTGAAGATGGAAGTCTCGCGCTCGGTGATCACGCGGAATTCCAACACTCAGCGCGCGGAGCGGAACTCGGTGGTCGGCAATTTGCCGGCGATCAAGTTCAACCCGGACGGCTTTTACGCGGACACGAGTCCGGAAGAAATTCTGCTCATCCAGGAAGGTGAGAGCGGCAGCAAAGATGAAGTCGTCATCGCGAAGAGCCTGAACCGGCTTGGCTATGAAATTCAAACCAGCAACCAGCAAATCGCCCGACGCTAAATGTCTCGGCGCGTTCACGCTGGCCGAGGTGCTGGCGGCGCTGACGTTTATGGCGGTGGTCATTCCGGTGGCCATCGAAGGATTGCAGATCGCGAATCGCGCGGGCGTGGTCGCGCAGCGCAAGTCCGTGGCGGCGCGCGTGGCGGAAAGAGTCTTGAACGAATCGCTGGTCGGCAGCCAGTCACAGTCGGCGGGACGCAACGGCACGGTGCAGGAATCAGGCATCGATTACCGGTGGACGATTCGCCACACGATCTGGCCCGAGGATTCGATGCGTCTGGTGACGGCGGAAGTGCTCTTCAACGTGCAGGGCCGCGAACATGACGTGCGCGTGAGCACGCTGGTGGGGAACGAGCGATGAAGACACGTCGACATCTTGACGGTAGGGCGCGTCGCTCCGCGCGCGCCGTTTCGTCAGCGGGGACGTCCAACCGGCGCGCGCGGAGCGACGCGCCCTACCAGGCCTTTACCCTCATTGAAATTCTCATCGCGGTGGCGGCGTTTGCTGTCGTGCTCGCGGCCATCAACACGATCTACTACACGGCTTTACGTTTGCGGAATTCCACGACGGCGGCGATTGAGAAGGGGCTGCCCCTTGAACACGCGTTCGGCGTCATCAAGCGCGACCTGTCCGGCCTGGTGGTTCCGGGCAAGACGATCTTCGGCGCATTTTCGACGGTCTCCGCCAGCAACAACGTTTCGGGACAGATCGGTCCGAACTTCCATACGACGACCGGGGTGATCGACGAGACGTCGCCGTTCGCCGAAGTCCAGCGCGTGTCGTATCTGCTCGTCGCTTCGACAAACAACTCGAACGGACGCGACCTGTATCGCGCCGTCAGTCGCAATCTTCTGCCTACGTTGCAGGATCAGTCTGAACAGGAGTGGCTGCTGGGTGGCGTCGAGACGGTGACTTTCCTTTACCACGACGGCGGCCAGTGGCGTGAGTCGTGGGACGCGACGGTGGTGAACACTACGACCGGGCTTTCAAATGGATTGCCGGCGGCGGTGAAGATGCAAATTCAACTCGCGAGCGAGGACGGCGCGGTCAGTCGCAGCAGTCGTTCGCGCGAACTGCCGGTCGAACTGGTCGTTCCAATCCAGGTGCAGCAACGGACGAATCAAACCGATCAGGCTGCGACCACCACGGCCGCTGCGGGAGGTGGGCAGTGAAATTGTGCCGCCATCGTTTGACTTGTAGGAGCCGACGTGAGGAGGCTCATTTCAACCTTTTTGGAGATCAGAGGCTCCTGACGTCGACTCCTACCAGAAAGAACAGCAACGGCTCCGTCCTCATCATCGTGCTCTGGGTTGCGTTCGGGTTGATCGCGCTCACGCTCTATTTCGCGAACTCGATGTCGTTCGAACTGCGCGCTTCGGACAATCGCGCGGCGATGATCGAAGCGGACCAGGCCATCATCGGAGCGGCACGATACGTGAGCAACGTCATCGCGACGGTGCGCGAGCCGGCGACACTGCCGGACATCAACAATTACCGTTCGGAACAGGTTCCAGTCGGCGACGCCACGTTCTGGCTGATCGGCCGGGCGGATCGGCAGACCGCGATGGACCAGGTTTATTACGGTCTGGTGGATGAGTCTTCGAAGCTCGATTTGAACGCGCCGTGGCTGACGGTGGATTTGTTGATGAATCTTCCCGGCATGACGACGGAGTTTGCCGCGGCGATTCTCGACTGGCGTGACACGGACAGCGATGTCAACGAGGCCGGCGGCGCGGAGGATGAAACGTATCAACGCCGCAGCCCGGCGTATCGCTGCAAGAACGGGCCGTTCGAGTCGGTGGAGGAATTGCGTCTCGTGAACGGCGCATTGCTCGACTCGGTTTACGGCGAGGACGCGAATCTCAACGGCGTGCTGGATCCCAACGAGAACGACGCGGATGGATCGGTGCCGATGGACAATCGCGATGGCCGGCTGGACTACGGCATGTTCGAGTATTTCACGGTCTATTCGCGGCAGGCGACGCTCGATCCGTATGGTTCCAATCGTCTGGCGGTTTCGACGCTCAACACCGCGGCAGGTCGCTCCAATCTCCTGATGACGCTCAATACGGTCGGCGTCGGCAACGCGCAGGAAATTGTCGGCCGGGTGCAGGGCGCGAACATCAGCAGCATTCTCCATTTCTACATCGCCAGCCAGATGGCCGAGGAGGATTTCCTGAAGCTCGAGCCGAGTCTCACGATGACCAACCAAGGCTGCGTAAACGTGAACTCCGCGAGCGAAGCCGTGCTGTCCTGCGTGCCGGGCATCGGACTCGATAACGCGCCGACGCTGGTGGCGGCCCGCCGTTCGAATGCCAATCGACTGAACACCATCGCGTGGGTGAAGGACGCGCTCGATCAGCAGGTCGCGATTCAAGCCGGGCGTTATCTCATCGGGCGCACCTACAACATTTCTGCGGACATTGCGGCGGTCGGGCACAACGGTCGCGGCTATCGCCGGGTGAAGTACGTTTTCGACACGACCGAGGGTCCGCCGATGATTCGATTCCGGCAGGATTTGACGCACCTCGGCTGGTCGCTGGGCAAATACACCAAGCAACAACTCTCGCTGGCCAATCAAACACGACGATGAAGTTCCCAAGAAAACCACGCGTTCCGACGACGGTCCTCGGGCTCGCGCTGCACGGCAGCCGGCTCGACGGCGTGCTCGTCAAACGCTCGAACGGTTCCATGCAGGTGCTGAAGACCTTCAGCGCGACGCTGACCTTGAGCCCGCTCACCGGCGACGCCGAACTGGTCGGGCGCGAGATTCGGAATCATCTCGAACAAGCGGGCATTCGCGAACGCCGCTGCGTGGTCAGCCTGCCGTTGAGCTGGGCGCTGACGTTGCCCACGGAGATTCCGGAGATGTCGGACGACGACATGCCGAGCTTTCTGGAGATCGAGGCGGAGCGCGGTTTCCCCTACGGACTCGAATCGTTGATGGTCGGCCGCTCGACCTTCCGCGCGCCGAGCGGCAAGCGCTTCGCGACGCAGGTCGCCGTGCCGCGCAATCAGCTCGATCAACTGGAGCGCGCGTTGAAGGCGGCGCAGTTGCGCACGGTGAACATCTCTCTCGGTATCGCGGCGTTGCAGGATCCGTTGAAGGATTCCTCGAACGGCGTGCTGGCGCTGGTCATCGGCGAGGGCAGTGTGGATTTGCAAATCACCTGCGCGGGCGGCATCGCGGTGATGCGTTCGCTCGACAACGTCTTTGAAAGTGAATCGTCGCCGAGCCGGCTCTCCACCGAGCTGCTGGTGCGCGAGATCAAGATCACGCTCGGCCAGTTGCCGGCGGAATTTCGCGACGCGGTGACGCGCATTCGCGTCTTCGGCCGCGGCGAAACGGCACGGCGCTTTCAGTATGAAGCAGTGGGCCGGCTCGACGCGATGGGCATGAAGGTCGAGCTGGTGGAAGCCTACGCAGGCAATGAGTTCGCCAAGTCGCTACCGTCGAACGTGGAGGTTTCGCCGGCATTCAGTGTGGCGGCGCGCTGCATCACGGGCGTGGCGCCGTTGATGGATTTCCTGCCACCGAAGGTCAGCGCGTTCCAACAATTCACCACGCGGTTCGCGTCGAAGAAACTCGGCTGGATTGGCGCGGCGGCGGCGGCGCTGGTGCTGCTGGTCGGCGGCGCGTTTGCGGTGCAGCAATACAAACTTTCCAAGCTACGCGATCACTGGACGACGATGTCACCGCAGGTGCGCGAGCTGGAGGATATGCAGGCTCTGATTCGACGGTTTCGTCCGTGGTTCGACAGCTCGTTCCGCAATCTCACGCTACTACGCAAGGTGACGGAGGCGTTTCCCGAGGACGGCGTGGTGACGGCGAAGACGCTGGAGATTCGCGATATCTCGGCAGTGAGCTGTTCGGGTGTGGCGAGCGACAACCAGTCGTTGCTGCGGATGCTCGAACAACTCCGCGCGTCGAAGGATGTCCGCGATCTCAAGGTGGATAATATCCGCGGCAAGACGCCGTTGCAGTTCACGTTTAACTTTCACTGGGGCGAAGGAGGCGGCGATGGAAATTAAGAAGCGACAGAAGACACTGGTGATCCTCGCGGCGCTCGGCGTCGCGTTCCTGCTGGGCGACAAGATGGTCGTCACGCCGCTGATGGCGAGCTGGGACGCGCGCGCGAAGCAGATTGCGGAGTTGACCAAGCAGGTGAACCAAGGTTCGCTGCTGGTATCCCGGGATGCCGTCATTCGTGACCGGTGGGATAACATGCGCACGAACACGCTGCCGGCGGATGTGTCCTTCGCGGAGAACGAAGTGCTGACCGCCTTCGAGCGCTGGTCGAAGGAAAGCGGGATCAGCATCTCGTCGATCAAGCCGCAGTGGAAGCAGGCGGGCGATGACTTCATGACGCTGGAATGTCGCGCGGATGCGTTCGGCACGATTCAGGCCGTGACGCGGTTCCTCTACGAAGTGGAGAAGGATCCGCTCGCGCTGCGGGTCGAGGCTCTGGAAGTTTCCGCGCGCGACAACGACGGGCAGCAGCTGGCGGTCGGACTGCAGGTCAGCGGACTCCAACTGGGCGTGGCACCGCAATGAATACGACACAACTCATCATCGCTGGTTTGATGTTCGCTTCGACGTTCGGTGCGTCGGCGGCGGAGACGAATGGCCTGGCTCCTGGCGGGTCGTCGCGGGTGGACTACGTTTCGTTCCGCATGATCGCCGACCGCAACATCTTCAATCCGCATCGTGCCAAGGGCGTGCCGAACCGTCCGCCGCAGCGCACGGAACCGGAGCGGATCGTGCGCAGTGATCGATTCGCGTTGCTCGGCACAATGAGCTACGAAAAAGGGCGCTACGCATTTTTCGATGGCAGCAGCACTGAGTTTCGCAAGGTGGCGAAGCCGGAAGACTCCATCGCGGGCTTCAAGATTGCCGAGGTCGCTCCGACCTGCGTGAAGCTGCTGTTGACCAACGGGCAGTTGCTGGAACTGTGCGTCGGGATGCAGATGAAGAAGTCGGAAGAACAAGGCTGGCAGCTCGCGGGCAAGGCGGAGGCGGCGGAAGGAACGACTAGATCGTTCTCGTCGAGTTCCAGTTCGTCCGCGAGTTCCGGGCCGGAATCGGAAGATGTGTTGAAGCGCCTGTTGGAAAAACGGTCGCAGGAGGGCGTGCCCGTGGAAGCGGCGGCTCTGGTTCCGACGAAGGTGGAAGAGGTCAAGCCGGAGGCGGCACCGGCACCCGGTGAGTCCGATGAAGTGTTGAAGAGACTTTTGCAAAAGCGTGAACAGGAGCAGAACAAATGAAAACCATACGAGCATTGATTCCGCTGGCGGTTTTGGTGGCGAGCACGACGGTCAGCTTCGCCCAGGCGCCAGATAATCCTCCGACGCCCGCGCAGCAGGATCCCGCGCCGGTGCCGGTGCCGGCGACAGCTCCGGCAACAGCCCCTGCGACAGCACCAGCGACCACGCCAGCGCGAACCTTCGACGATGGCGAGAAGGGCTTGCGCATGAACTTCCGCGGCGTGCCGCTGGAAATGGTGCTGGATTACCTGAGCGACGCGGCGGGTTTTATCATCGTTCTGGAAACTCCGGTGACGGGCAAGGTGGACGCGTGGAGCAATGCGCCGCTTGGAAAGCAGGACGCGGTGGATCTGTTGAACACTGTGCTCGCGAAGAATGGTTACGCGGCGATTCGGAACGGTCGCACGCTGCGCATCATCAGCCGCGACGACGCGCGGACGAAGGATGTTCCAGTGACTTCCGGCAACGATCCGCAGGAGATCGTCAAGTCCGAGGAGATGGTGACGCAGATCATCCCGGTGCGTTACGCGAATGCGACGCAACTGATCCAGAATCTCCAACCGCTGATTCCGGCGTATGCGCGCGATTCGTTTTCGGCAAACGAGAGCGGCAATTCGCTGTTGCTGACGGCCACGAAAACGGACGTCCGGCGCATCGTGCAGATTGTCCGGGCGTTGGATGATTCCATTTCGTCGACGTCGAACCTGAAGGTGTTTGCGTTGAAGTATTCTGACGCGAAGACGCTGGCGACCGCAGTGAAGGAGTTGTTCACCGTGCAGGCGTCGCAACAAGGTGGTGGAAACAATCGCGGCGGAAACTTCGGTGGCTTTGGCGGGCCCGGAGGGCCCGGCGGTTTCGGTGGCTTCGGCGGCCAGGGCGGCGGTGGACGCGGCAATCGCGGCACCACCACAGGCGGTATCAAGGTCAACGCGGTGGCGGACGAGGAATCGAATTCGCTCATCGTCAGCGCGCCCGAGGATGTGATGCCGTCGATCGAAAAGCTGGTGGACCAGCTCGATGTCGCCTCGACCGACATCACGGAGTTGCGCGTGTTCCGGCTCCACAACGCCGATCCGATGGAGATGGCGGATCTCTTTGCGGAGTTGTTCCCGGATGAAACAAATTCCCGGAGCGGCAACCAGAATCAGGGCGGCTTTCAGTTTGGTGGCTTCCGCGGCGGACCGTTCGGTGGCGGAAACAATCGCAACAACCAGAACGCATCCAGCGAGCGCCAGAAGAAAAAGGGTCGCGTCTCGGCGGTGGCCGATCAACGTACGTCGTCGCTCATCGTGAGCGCGGCGAGCGAGTTGATGCCGCAGATCGAGGAGATGATCAAACAGCTCGACCAGCCGGCGAAGCAGCAGAAGGTCTTTGTTTACTCGCTGGAGAACGCAGACGTGGATCAGGTGCAGCAGATTCTCCGGGACATGTTCGAGCGCAGCGGCAGCACGGCGAACCGCAATTCGCAGAATCAGGGCAGCGCGTTGCAGAACCGCAGCCGGAACAATCAACAAGGTTCTTCCACCAGTGGGGGCGTCGGGAATACTGGTGGATTTGGCGGCCAGGGCGGCGGAGGCGGTCAGGGTTTCCGTTGAGCAGATGATTTGGGACGAGAAAGAATTTCAAGATGATTAAGACAATCAATTGGCGACGGTTCGCGGTGTTGCTGTTAGCGCTGACCGTGTGTGGTGCGATTCAGGCCCAGGCGCAGCGGGCGACTGGAACGGGCAATCGCGGCAATACCGGGAATCGCGGCGGTGGTGGCTTTGGCGGCGGTGGCGGCGCGAGCTTTGGTGCAACGGGTAATCGCTCCTACACGCCGAACGGCACGGTGGGTGAGGCGTTGATCTCAGCCGACCCGGAGACGCGCCGGCTCATCGTGATTACGGATGACGAAACGAGCCGCTTCATTTCGCAGGTCATCACGAATCTCGACAAGCCCAAGCCGCAGGTTTTGATCAAGGTCGTGTTCCTGGAGGTCACTTACCGCAAGGGGCTCGACATCGGCATCGAAGGCGCGCGTTCGAAGGACATGGGCAACAACACGACAGGCGTCGTGAATCAAGTGTTCGGGCTCGCGAATCAGGGTGCGAATCCTTCCACGCCCACGATCGGCCGGCAGGGCGCGGGCATCTATCAGGTGCTCGGGACGGATTTCCAGGCGACGCTGCGCGCCATCGCAGAGGCGGGGAAGACTGAAGTGCTTTCGCGTCCGTCCATTCTCGCACGGAACAACCAGCAGGCGGTGATCACCGTCGGCAAGGAAGTGCCGTTGATCACGAACACGCGTTTCGACGAGAACAACAACCAGATCAATACCATCTCCTACCAGGACGTGGGCATCATCCTGCGCGTCACGCCATTCATCGCGTCGGACGGCATGGTCGAGTTGATCGTTTCTCCCGAGATTTCCGACCTGACCGATCAAACGATTCCGATCTCCGGCGGCAGCAATCCCGTCGGCGCGCCGGTCATCTCGAAGCGCTCGGCGGACACTGTCGTCGTCACGCCGGACGGGCAGACCGTCATCATCGGCGGATTGATGTCGAACTCGAAGACGTCCATCGACAGCAAGATTCCGTTGCTGGGCGACATTCCGCTGCTGGGCAATCTCTTCAAACGCAAGCTGCGCGCGGATGAGAAAACCGAACTGATGATCTTCCTCACGCCCCATGTTGTGAATCAACCGGCGCAAGTGGCCAAGATGACGGTTGATGAAAAGGCGAGCCTTGACCTGGGACCGTCGTCCTTCACGGAGAAGGAACTGAACCGGTTCATCGAAGGTCTGCCGAAGAAGGACGAGAAGAAGGACAAGTCGAAGAAGTAATCTTCGCCGCGCGAGATCGAACGCATGGCCAAACGCACGCAGCCCGTTTACATCGCCCTTGCGGCGGTGTGGGGGCTGGTTGTGCTTTGGCAGGTGCTGGAGCACAGCCGGGTTCGTGAATCCGCCCGTGGCGCGCTCATCAATCGCTCCGAGGATATTTCCACCACGCTCGGGCTGGTCATCCGCTCGCAGCGTCGCGGCGGCGGCGTCATCTCGCAGGAGCGCATGGAGAACACGCTCAATGCGCTGCTCAAGTTCGGTGAGTTGAAATCCGTCGCTCTGCTCAACGCCGCGGGCAACGTCGTGATTTCCGTCGGCGCGCCGCTGGACCTGGCGGGCACGGGCGTGCTCCAAAGCGGCGAGCGCTGGGACCGGACCACGGCAACGCTGGTGAACCTCATTGATCTCGGTGCGGGCGTTGGTCGCGAGGGCGAGACGAATCGTCCGACCATCATCCTCCCGCCGCGCGACACCAATGCTCCGGTGGGTCCTTCCCCTGAAATGCGCGATCGTGAACGCGGCCGAATGGGGCCACCGCCGGAGTTTTTTGAAGGGACAAACGCGCCCCCGTTTCCGCCGCCGGGGGTCACCAATGGATTTATGGCACGCGCGTGGCGTCCGCCGCCACGCCGGATGAGCGACGAGGAATATCAGGCTCTCCTCAAGAGCCGCGGCCTGCACGGGCTGGCGATCGCGATGTCCACGGACACCTTCCGCCGCACGTGCTCGCAAGACTTGTGGGTGCGTTTAATCATCGGCTGCTTCGCGGGCGTGTCGGCCCTCGGCTTTGGCATTGCGTGGCGGAACATCGTCAAGTCTTCCCAGCTTCAGATGCGGCTCGTGCGCGCGAGCGAGCTCACATCGCATCTCAAGGAGATGAACCTTGCCGCCGCTGGGCTCGCGCACGAGACGCGTAATCCATTGAACATCATTCGCGGTCTGGCCCAGATGATTTCGCGGCGCACGGATGCCTCGGCCGACGTGCAGGAACATTCGCGCGACATCATCACCGAGACGGATCGCGTGACCGCGCAGCTGAATGAGTTCATCAACTACTCCCGTCCGCGCGAAGTCCGGCGCACCCCGGTGACGCTGCGCTCTGTCGCGGCGGATGTGGCGCGGGCGTTGAGCCACGATCTCGACGAGAAGGACATCGATCTTTCGATCAGCGAAGCGCCGGTGACCGTCGAGGCGGACGAGCAACTGGTGCGACAGGCGTTGTTCAATCTCGTGTTGAACGCGATTCAGGCCGGGACGGAAGGTTGTGAGATTCGGATTGTGGCGGCGGAGGGAGCCAATCACGAAGCGACTATTGAGATTCGAGACGACGGTCCGGGTGTGGCGCCGGAACATCGCACGGAGGTTTTCAAACCCTACTTCACCACGCAGCCCAAAGGCACAGGACTCGGGCTCGCGGTCGTGCAGCAGATTGTCCGCGCCCACGGCTGGGAAATCGAGTGCGTGCCGAATGAGCCGAAGGGCGCAATTTTCCGCATCAAGGGAATGCGGGTGACGTCGAAGAATCCTGACCATGCCTCCTGATGTCGCAAAAGAAAACGGCGCACCGCCACGAATCCTGATCGTCGATGACGATGCCGGGCAGCGCAGTCTGCTGAACGGATTTCTCAAGACGCAGGGCTTCCACACGGTGCCGGTCGATTCCGGCGAACGCGCGCTGGAGGCGCTGCGACAGCAGAAGTTCGCGATGATGATTTCCGACGTGCGCATGCCGGGCATCTCCGGTCTGGAGACGCTGCGCCGAGCGCGGAAGGAGCACGCCGTGTTGCCGGTGCTGCTCGTCACAGCGTATTCGGACATCCGCGACGCCGTGGACGCGATGCGCGATGGCGCGGTGAATTATCTTTCGAAGCCGATCGATCTCGATGAGTTGCTGGCGAACGTGCGGACCGCGACGGGGCTTTCGCGGACCGCGCCGGTGAAGTTCAGCGAGGACAAGCAACTGCCGCCGTCAGTCGTCTCACGCAGTCCGCTCATGCAGGCGGTGTTTCGCGATGCAGCGCTGGTGGCGGAGTCTGAGAGCCGCGTGCTGCTTTCCGGCGAGAGCGGCGTTGGGAAGGAAGTGCTCGCGGATGTTATTCACGCGTGGAGCAATCGGGCGAAGGGTCCACTGGTGAAGGTGAACTGCGCGGCGATTCCGGAGACGTTGCTGGAGAGCGAGCTCTTCGGTCACGAACGCGGCGCGTTCACGGGCGCGACAGCGCAGCGCATTGGGCGCTTCGAGCAGGCGGCGGGAGGAACGATCTTCCTGGATGAAATTGGCGAAATGTCGCCGAAGCTGCAGGCAAAGCTGCTGCGGGTGACGCAGGACGGGCGCTTCCAACGGCTCGGATCGAATGCAGAGATTCACACCGATGCGCGCATCCTTGCCGCGAGTAATCGCAACCTCGAAGAAGAGGTGAAAGCCGGGCGGTTCCGCGAGGATCTGTATTACCGGCTGAACGTGGTGGAACTGAGCGTGCCGCCGTTGCGCGAGCGGCGCGAGGACATCCTGCCGCTGGCGAATCATTTCATCGCGGAGTTCTCGCAGGGCAAGGCGCGGTTCTCTTCCGCCGTGAACGAGTGTCTGGAGCGGTATCCCTGGCCCGGCAATGTGCGTGAACTGCGGAACGCGATGGAACGGGCCGCGTTGCTCTCGCGTGGCGAACTGATTCTTCCGGATCATCTGCCGAACAAGGTTCGCGCCGTCCCGGAGGCGGGTGCTGTGGGTGGAGTGATGGTTCCGGCGGGCGCGCAGCTCGAGGAAGTCGAGCGGCAGACGATTTTGCAGACGCTGCAGAAGCATGGCTTCAGCCGCACGGAAACGGCGAAGGCACTGGGCATCAGCCGGCGGGCGTTGATCTACAAATTACAGCGCTACCGCGAGCTGGGCTTCGAAGTGGATTCGCGTTAAGCGATTACTTGGCGGCCGGCGGGTTTGCTGGCGCAGCTTCGCCGGGTTGTGCGGCCACGGCGAACTTGGAGGCTTCCACCTTGATGTAGTTCAATATCACGGGCGCGAGGATCATACCGGGAATGCCCATCAGCTTCTCGCCAAGGATCAGGCCGAGCAACGTGAGCCAGATGGGGTTCTTGATCCGGTCGCCGATGATTTTGCTGTTCAGGAAGTATTCGAACTTGTGGATGGTCACGAGGAAGGCCAGTGCGCCGGCAGCCATCTTTGGCGAGATGGTGAAGCTGATGCTGACGATGACGGTGTTGCTGATCAGGTTACCAATGACGGGCAACAGACCGCAGAAGAAGGTGACGCCAATCACGACCACCGGATGGGGCAGCGAGACAGCAAAGACGAAGATCGAGGTTAGCGCGGTGTTGATGGCGGAGATGATGATCTGCGCGCCCATCACGGTGACGAAGCTGTGGTAGAAACTGCGGAAACGGTGGCCGATCTCATCAGCGCACAAGGCGTAAAGATTGTCCTTCACGGTGTGCGAAGCGCGGTCGAGCACGACCTGGGCGTTAAAGAAGAGGCTCACCGCGACGACGCAGCCGATGACCAGGAAGATGAGTTGGGTGGTGAAGATCTTTGCGTAGTTCGCAACGCTGCCGAGGTTCCGCACCTCTTTCACGGCGTCCATCGCCATCGCCTTCAAGCTTTCGAAGTCGGCGAACGGCAGCTGGATCTCGTGGGATTCCGCCCAGGCGATGAAGGAAGGAACCGTCGTTTCCGCGATCTTGGGCAGGGCGTTGAGGGATTGATTGACGAAGTATACGAGGCCGAGGGTGATGCTGACGATGACCACCACGAACAGCGACACCGGGAACCATTTGGCGTGGGTGCCGAAGCTGAGCTTGCTCAGGACAAAGTAGGAGAACAACGCGGCGAGCAGCGGCGTTGCGAGGTGAAGCCAGCCAACGCAGACGATCGTCAGGAAAATGAACCAATATGAGATGCGAACCGGCTTCGTCATTTGTTTGGCGCGGGTCAAAATCACATTGCCCGATGCCGAACGGTGTTTAACAGCGGCACATGGCTGAGGCCAGAGATTTCGGGGAAATCGGCGTTCAAGCACGCCGCAATCCCAGCAGCACGATCAAGCCGACGGCCAGCAAGGCGCTCACGGACCAGATGCCTGCAGTGGGAAAATCGGGCAGGATCTGCAACGCGGTGGCGCCAACGGCGGGTCCGGCAAAGAGGCCTACGCCGATGAGCGCTTCGTGGAAACCGCCGTGCTCGCCTTTCGTGTCACCCACGTCCATCGAGTAGAACAGCGAGGAGTAGTAGATAAGTCCGACGGCGAAGCCGAAGATGAGTTGTGCCACGACGATGACGGCGAGATTCGGCACGAGCAGCAGCGCGGCGAAGCTGACGACCATCGCCGCGTAGGAGGCCATCAACCAGCCGAAGCGATAGTGCCAGCCGGGCCAGGCCCACAGTCCGATGAAGGCGAACAGGCGCGCGAACATCCAGACGGAGGCGACGAAGCCCGCGTGCGTGGTGGAGAGATTCATCGTTTTCGCGAGTTCCGGGATGAGTGGAATGACGGTGTTCATCGCGATGTAGGCGAAGGGATTGGCCAGCCACGCGAGCCGGAGAAAGATCTTCGCATTCGCCGGAATGGCGGCATGGGCGGAACCGCCTTCGGTCGGGCTATCCTCCGGCGGTGGCGAGTGGGAAACGTTCTTTGCACGGGCATTGAGCCAGAGCGCGAGCGCGAACTGGATGGCGTGGAGGAGGGCGGGAAACCAGAAAAGGCTGAGTGGTCCGAGCACCTCCAACAGCGCGCCTCCGGTAAAGTAGGCGATCGCGGCGCCGCCGGCCCAGACGACGTTGTAGACACCGATCATCTTCGTGAGCCCGGCGCGAGTTTCGCCTTCGCTGGCGAGTGCTTCGAGCACCGGCCAGGTGAAGCAGATGCCCACGGTCCATGCGAGCATGACGGTGAGTTGCCCAGGCCAGCCGCGCACGAAAGTGCCGACGCCGAGCGCGACGGCCATGATGCCGAAGCCGACCAGCAGGGCGCGATAGTAGCCGCGGCGTTGCGCAAATTGTCCCGCGTACCACGAAAAGAAGATGTAGAGGAAACCGTTGGCGGCAGCCAGGAACAGGTTCTCGCGATCACCAAAGCCAAACTCCCTCTTCGTGTAAAAGAACAGGTAGTTGAAGTAGAAGGCCGCCGCGTAAATGTTCAGCCCTTCGAGGACGAAGCATCCGGCTTTCAACTGGCGTGGAGACATCGGGAAGGTGATGCGAAGAGCGTGATTGGTGATTCGTGACGGAGGAGTTCTGGCCTGCGACTAGATCGAAGCGCTGGAGATTTCCTCGATGGCTTTCAGGCAATACCACTTTACCGCGTTCGTCATGGGTGGGTTCAGCTGATCGAGTTCGGCCACGGTGCACCAGCGGATGTCGTGATGTTCCGCCTCGGCGAGCGCCATGGTGCCGCCCTTCGGCCGCGCCCAGTAAATCATTCCGATGTGCTCGTGTGTGTCGCTGATACGATGGATGTCGAGAAAGCGCGGACCAATCAGCGCGCGCGTGCCGGGTTCAGTGGTGGGCGGACGTTCGCCGAGCAGTTCCACGTCGAAGCCGCTTTCCTCGCGGGCTTCGCGGAGCGCGGCCTGTTCAGGATCTTCGTCCAGCTCGATGTGCCCGCCGAGCGGCAGCCACTTGTTCAACTTGCGATGATGGATGAGCAGCACCTTGCCCTCGTGCACCACGAAAATGGCCACGGTGAAATCGATCTTCTCGTGAATATGCGCCATGCGCGGCGAAGTGAATCACGGGCGCGCCCGAAAGAACATGGAATTCAAAATGAGCCGGCCTGCGCGGAGAATTCGTCGCTTGCTGCGGGGTCCGGCATGCGCAAAATGTTCCGCATGATGTTCAATCGCGGATGGCTTGGTGGCCTGCTGGTGGCGGTGTTGATTTCGGCCGGGGTCGGTCGCGTTCTGGCGGCGGACACGGACGCGGAGAAGACGGCGCTGGCCGTGGAAGCGCTCGGTCGATTGCAGGGTGTTGATATCAACGCCAACCCGAAGCTGAAGGACGCGGTGATGCGCGTGCTCGAGAAGACGCGGGGCACGGCGAACTTCGTGAAGCTGGTGCAACAGTTCAAATTGAAAGGCCAGAGCGCGGGATTGCTCGAGGTGGCGGCCGCCCAGCCAGCGGGCGAGAGCGGCGTGGAGGCGATGCGCCTCGTGCTGGCCGGCGGCAATGCGAAGGTCATCGAAGCGGCGTTGACCGGAACGAATGTGGTGAGGGCTGCCAAGATCGCCGAGGCGTTGGGCAACACGGCGGAGAAGCAGGCGGTGAAGTTCCTCGCGCCGGTGATCGCGGATAGCCAGCGCGACGTGACCTTGCAAAAGCAGGCGGTTCGATCACTGGCGAGAACCACGGACGGAGCCAATGAGGTGCTGAAGCTGGCTCGCGAGGAGAAGCTCGCGGAGGCGTTGAAGTTTACGGCGTCGACAGAGCTGAACGCGGTGCGCTGGCCGGAGATCAAGGCCGAGGCGGCGAAGGTGTTGCCGCCGTTGCAGGGGCAGAATGCCGCGCCGCTGCCGCCGATTGGCGAGCTGGTGAAGAAGAAGGGTGATGTGGCAAACGGGGAGAAGATTTATTTCCGAGCGAATCCGGGCTGCGCGAACTGTCACGTGGTGAACGGACGCGGCATCGAACTGGGACCGAACTTGTCGGAGATTGGGACGAAGCTGGGGAAGGACGCATTGTACGAGGCGATTCTGGAGCCGAGCTCGGGCGTCTCGTTTGGATTCGAAGCGTGGAGTTTCACGCTGAAGAACGGCGACGAAGCCTATGGCTTGCTCGCGAGCGAAACGGCGGACGAGGTGGCGGTGAAGGCGGTGGGCGGCATCGTGACGCGATTGAAGAAGAGCGAGATTGAATCCCGCCAGCCATCGAAGTTGTCGATCATGCCCGCCGGTTTGCAGGCGGCGATGACAACGCAGGAGATGGTCGACCTGGTCGAATACCTCTCGACGCTTAGGAAAAATTAGCTAGCCGCGCGATCGACTGTTTTGCGCGGTGATTCGTCCGCGGCGGCTTTGCAGGCGTCGGCGACGAGCGCCAGGTCTTCAAGGAATTCCTCCCGTCGCGTGGCGGGAATGACTTCGAGGACTTCCGACTGCAGTTCCACCGCCAGCGCGCGGGCAGCTTCGTATTTGGAGCGGCCGCTTTCGAGGAGTTTGATGCGATGGGCTCGGCGATCCTTCTCATGAGCCTTGCGTTCGACGAGGCCCGATTCCTCCATGCGCTGGAGCAACGAAGCCACGGTGTTCGGATCGCTGGTCATGAGCTGCGTCAGCTCGCGCTGGGTGAGTCCAAGCGGATCGCCTTCAAGCAGTGTCCGCATCACGGTGAACTGGTCGGGGGTGATTTCCAAATGGGCGATGCGACGACGAAAGGCCTGGTTCAATCCATACCAGGCGCGACGAAGCAGAGGCGGCAGTCGCCGGCGGGCGGGCGCGTCGATGGGCAGCGAGTTGGAATTCCGGGTTTTCTTTGCGGCGGCCATTTGGTGCGGGGATTAAACCGTTCAGGCCGGGAAACGGCAAGCCAACGGTGGATTTGCGCCCGGTCCGTTGCCGGGACACAATCGAGCAGGTCACACACGCTGGGCTGGCGGAAAGGAAACTTGCCTGCCGGCGGTGCTTGTGAAACCGTCTCCGCTTTGAATTTTTGAACTATGGCACACGTGAAATTGCACATCCCCGGTCCGGTTGAAGTCAGCGAAAAGACATTCAAAGCGATGACATCGCCGATGATCGGTCACCGCGGGCAGGGCTTCAAAGATCTTTACGCGAAGATGCAGCCGCAGCTTCAGACGCTGCTGGGCACGAAGCAGCTCGTTTATCTCTCCACGTCGTCCGCCTGGGGCGTAATGGAAGGTGCCATCCGCAATCTCGTCGCGAAGAAAGTGCTGAACTGCATGTGCGGCGCATTCTCGGACAAGTGGCTCGATGTGAGCCTGCGCTGCGGCAAACAGGCCGAAGGCTTGCAGGTGCCGTGGGGCTCGCCCATTCGCGCCGAGGAAGTCGACAAGAAACTCGCCACCGGCCAGTTCGATGCGCTGACGCTGATTCACAACGAAACGTCCACCGGCACGATGTCGCCGCTGCTCGAGATCGCCGCGCTCAAGAAGAAGTATCCCGACGTGATGTTCATCGTGGACGCCGTCAGCTCGCTGACCGCGCTACCAATCAAGTTCGATGAACTCGGCATCGACGTGTTGCTGGCCGGAACGCAGAAGGCGTTCGCCATGCCGCCGGGTCTCGCGGTGTTCACGGCGTCGCCGGCCGCGCTGGCGAAGGCGGCGACGATCAAGGATCGCGGTTACTACTTTGACTTCGTGGAATTCGAGAAGAACGCGAAGGACAGCATGACGCCGAGCACTCCGGCCATCCCGCACATTTACGGCCTGGCGTCGAAGCTCGACGATTTCTTCGCCGAAGGTCTCGAAGCCCGCTACGCGCGTCACAAGAAGACGAACCAGATGACGCGCGACTGGGCGGCCCGTCACGGTTTCACGCTCTTCCCGGAAGCGGGTTACGAGTCCGTGACGCTTTGCTGTGTGAACAACGGCGCCAAGCCGGGCGGTCGCACGGTGGACGCTGCGAAGCTGCAGAAGCTCGTCAAGGATCAGGGATTCCTGATCGATGGCGGCTACGGAAAGATCAAAGGCACGACGTTCCGTCTCTCGAACATGGGCGACGAAACGGAGGCGACGATGCAGCAGCTTTACACAGCGCTCGATAACGCGATGAAGCAGCTGTGAGCCGCGCGCCGGCTTCTCTGTAAATTCCTCGAACGCCCGATCGGGCCTCGTGTCGAAGTGGGAAATTGAAATTCCTGCTTATGAAAAACTCATTTCGACACGGCTGGCTTCTAGCAATCTCCTGCGGCGTTGTGGCGGTCGCTCTCTCGGGGTGCACGCGTACTCGTTCCATCTCCAACTCGGGCTACACCGAGCCAGGGTCGCGCGGAGCCCATGTTCACGCGCCAGAGCTCAGTGAGTTTGATGTGCTCGGTCTGCAACGCAGCGGCGCGGTGACGGATCAGGAGATTCAGCAAGCCCTCGATGCGGCAGCGCGCGTTCGCGTGCGCAAAGGATCTTCTGTGCTCGTCATTCAATCCGGCGCTTACCAACCGGACTCGCCGATGGCGCAGGCGCTGGCCAAGCACGTGAACGTAGTTCCGTTCAACGGGCAGTCCGATTCCGTTGCGCGCGATGCGGGTTCCAGTTACGCGAAGGCACTTCGACTGGCGGCGGCGCGGGCGGGTTGCGAGACGGTGCTGTGCTATTGGGGCACGCTGGAATCCGCGCGGCGCAATCTGGAGACGAAGTCCGTGTCGTGGGTGCCAGTCGTCGGCTGGATGCTGCCGGATGAGAAGCATTACATGCGCATCCGCTTGAAGATGGCGTTGGTGGATGTGCGTTCGGGAAACTGGACGATGTTCTCGCCTGAGGCGTTCGACAGCAAATCGCTCAGCTCGATGTTCAACAAGGAAGCGAGCGACCAAGGGCAGGTGGAGAAACTGAAGCGGCTGGCCTACGAGACGGCGGCAGCGGACGTGATCAAGATTTACTCGAACTGACGCCGGTTTCAGAGCGCAGCGCCTGCTCGTAGCATTCGAGCGCTTCGTTGAAACGTTCCTGCTGGTTGAAGATCGCGCCTTTGGAGAGGCAGGCCTGGGTCAGTGACTTGTTCAACGCGATGGCGCGGTCGTAGGAACGGACGGCGTCATCGAACCGTTTCAATTTCTCGAGCGCCATGCCGCGCTTGAGCTGGGCTTCGGCTAGACTCGGGGAAGCGGCGATGGCGTCATCGAAGCACGCAAGGGCTTCCTCGGCCTTGCCGAGACTGAGGAGGACGTTTCCCTTGCTCAGGAGCACTGTGGCTTGATCGGCGGGTTTGCGATCGGAATTCCCGTTGCGGCGACGCGACTTCCGTTCGGGTGTTTCGGTGGTTTCCGCCGAGATGTCCGTGGTGGTTCCTTCGAGTTCGAGAACGCGGCGTTCGAGTCGATCGATGGTCGCCAGCAGGCTTTTGTTTCCGCCGCTTGATCCGGAACCAAGAAGCAGGCGCTCGGAACCCGCGAGCGCCATTGGCAGACCGCCGCCGAGGAGGACGCGATCGTTCTGAAAGCCATCTGCGACTTCGGCGAGGCGTTTCACACCGCGCGTCTGGAAATACATGGAAAGCGCGAGAGCGATCAGGCCGACGGCGACGATGCCGCCGCCGATCCACAGGACGGTGACGCTGGAATCCTTGGACGCAGCCAGCTGTTGCTCGCGTTGTTCGGCGAGTTTCTGTTCGAGCTGTTCGAGACGGGCGGCGAGGAGTTCCGCGTTGGTCTTCGCTTCGAGGCTGGCTTCAACGCGAGCCTGCTCGATGGCCATCAACGTCGCGTGCAGTTGCTCCTGGAGCTTGAGGTAACTCCGCAGCTGGCGTTCCGTGTCGAGCGAGAGTGCGGCGGGAGCATTGGTGACGATCGCCGTGGTAGAGTTGGTCGCTGCATTGGTTTCTGCGGCCGGGATCGAAAGAGGACTGACCGCCGCGAGGAGCAGCAAAAGCAGGGAGGATCGAATGGTGGTGAGCCAAGTGAAGTTTTCCATAACTCCGCAAATCGCTGACGGACCACCATCCGACCGGAGAAGCCGCGGCTTCTCCGGTCGAACGGGCGCTTGAGATCAGTTGGCCGGCGGAACGTCGCTGGCGACCGGAGCTGCTTCGGCCGCGGGTGCAGCTGGTTCAGCAACGGCCTCAGCCGCCGGAGCCGGTGTTTCCGTGGCGATGGAAGCGGGAGCTTCGGCACCGGTCACTTCGCCGGCTTCGGGAGCGGCGGTTTCGGCAACGGCCGCTGCAGTTTCCGTCTTGGCCGGTTTCGCCGCCTTGACCGGCTTGGGAGCCGGCTTCTTCGCGGTTTCGAGCACGCCATTGGCGAACTCGATCACGTGACCTTGATGGATGAGCCAGTGCAGATCGGTCATCACAGCCGCCAGTTCCGGAGACGGTTCGGGTGCCGGTGCTGGTGTGGCCGGCGCTTCAACCTGTCCTTCTGCCGCCGGAGCAGCCTCTGCCGCAGGCACAGCCGGTGCCGGTGCGGCAGCGGGAGCGAGGGCCGCGAGCAATTGCTTGTGAGTGCACTTGGTCGTGGCGTTGATGAAGTCCACGATCCGCTTCACGCCCTCGGAAACCGGCGTGGCTTCGAGATCGAGGAAGTGCGGACGCGCGACAGCGACGTGAGTGACGGTCTTGTTGACCTTGAAGAACTGGAGGCCGCGAGAGGCGAATTGCTGGCTCAGCGTGGTGGCGAGCTGCAATGGGAAACGCTTCTGTTCCTCCCACTTGGTGCGGACGAGGCGCATCAGTTCGCGGTCGCGAATGTTGCGGCTGGCCGTGCCGGTCATCGAGATCGTGTCGATCTGCTTGATGATGTTCGGCAGGTGGACCTGGCGGAAATGTTTCTCCACTTCCTCCATGCTGCCGAGCTTGAGCGGCTCGGGGAGATTGAGGCAGTTGAATTCGGTCTTCCAGCTCTGGTCTTCGACCCACTTCTTTACGATGACCTCGTCCTTGACGATCTTGACGCGGGCTTTGAACGCTTCGAACGGCAGGCGTGAGAAGCGCTCGGCGTGCAGGCGGCGGAGCTGGTTTTGATAATCGTGATAGTTCGGTGGACCGAGCACGACACCGCTCATGCCGCATTGGGCGACGAAGGTGTAAACACCCTTCGGCGGATCGATCTGCGTCTTCTCCGGCTGGTAGAAGGTGGCGAAGTGCTTGTCGAGAACGTGGCGCACCGCTTCGTCTTCAGAAAGCCACAGGGTGTCATCCAGCGCGCAGGAGAAGAGCGGCTGGATGGCCGTGCCGTCCTGCTTCTTCTTCACGGTAAAGGTGACGGTGTGGCGTTCGGGCTTTTGAAGAATCAGGTGCGCGATGTCGAACAGCGGATACGCGCGACCGGTCACGCGGATCTGCTTGGCGACCATGTCGACGCTCAAATCCTCCGGAGCGAGCGTGAGCTGGAGCTCGGGCAACGGTGCGGGCGGCGGCGGACGAAAACCTTCGGGACGACGTCCCGGACCGCCATCGCGACCGAACGGGCGGCCGCCATCACGGCGAGGACCGCCGGCGGGACGGGGTCCACCGGGTCCGCCGCGGCGCTCGGGTCCACGACCCTGGCCTGGCGCACCTTGCGGCGCACCGGGTCCGCGGCCGAAACCTGGACCGCCACCAGGGCGGCGAGCGGGACGATCCCGGCGATCGCCACGGTCACCGCGATCGCGGCGCTCGGGTTCGCCCTCGAACTTGGCGTAACGGTTGTTCTGCGGCGATTCCTTGGCCCATGCAGGGAGGAACAGCTTTTCTAAATCAAATTCCGCTTCAGGCGTTGTGCTCATGCGCTTCAGTGTCTGGCGTTGGACGGTGATACTATCACACGCCGGAAAAAATGCAGCGTAAGCATGAGGAACCTTCCGGGGGATTGCAAGCGTTGGCTCGGCAAACTTCATGGAATCTGGCCGAAACTCGCGGGGTGCGGCGTGGCGCCCAGCAGTTTGCGGAAGTGTCGACTCGTAGATTTGCGGTGGTTCCGACGGACGGCGGACGGACTTTTCCTTCCCTCGGCAGACCTGTTTCGTAGACTGCGCGGCAATGAATCTCCCGGCTCTGCGCCTCCACTCACCTTAGCCAGCTGATGTCTTCAGATACCCACCAACCCCATTTGCAGCGCCGATTTGGACTACTCCAGGCCACCGCGCTGAACATGACGAACATGATTGGTGTGGGGCCGTTTATCACGATCCCGGCACTGATGTCCGCCATGAACGGGCCGCAGGCGATGCTGGGCTGGTTGGTGGCGCTGGTGATCGCGCTGGCGGACGGCTTGGTCTGGAGCGAACTCGGGGCGGCGTTGCCGGGCTCCGGCGGGAGTTATGTGTATTTGAGGGATGGTTTCGGCAGAAAGACGTTCGGTCGGCTGATGACCTTTCTCTTCATCTTCCAGTTCATCCTGAGCGGTCCGCTGGAGATCGCGTCGGGCTTCATTGGCTTTAAGCAATACGTCGGTTATCTCTGGCCCAACATGTCCGCGGGCGTCGGGGCGGCGGTAATGATTGGGGTGGGCGTGCTGGCGGTGGCGTTGCTCTACCGGCAGATTACCTCGATTGGGAAGATCACCGTGAGCTTGTGGATCGGAACGATGCTGACGGTGGCGGTGGTGATTGGAACCGGGGCGACCACGTTTGATTCCGCGGTCGCGTTTGATTTCCCGACAGGTGCCTTCGATTTCTCTTTCGGGTACCTCATGGGACTCGGCGCCGCTTCGCGTGTGGGAGTCTATGACTACCTTGGTTACTACGATGTCTGCTTCATCGGTGACGAAGTGAAGAATCCCGGACGCGTTATCCCGCGTTCCATCATGATCAGCCTTGTGGGAGTGGCGTTGATCTACATGGCGATCAATCTTTCGATCATTGGCGTGGTTCCGTGGCGGGAATTTGTTCCCGCGCCCGGCCAGCCGTTGCCGGACCCGCCGCCGCCGGTGGTTTCGATGATGATCGAACGGGTTCATGGCGCAGGAGTGGCCAAGGTGTTTACCGCGCTGGTCTTGTGGACTGCGTTCGGCAGCTGCTTCGCACTGCTGCTGGGTTACTCCCGCATTCCTTATGCGGCGGCGAAGGATGGGAACTTCTTCTCCGTCTTCGGCCAGCTCCATCCCACCAAGAACTTCCCGCATATCTCGCTTCTGTTGATTGGCGGGCTCGCCATCGCCTTCAGCTTTTTGCCGTTGTTGGATGTGATCAACGGCTTGCTCGTGACCCGTATTCTCGTGCAGTTCATTGGGCAGATTGGCGCGGTGATTCTCCTGAGAAAGAACGCACCGAATCTGGAGCGGCCCTTTCGCATGTGGCTGTTTCCGCTTCCCGCCCTGGTGGCGCTGGCGGGTTGGATCTTCCTTTTCTCCACCTCCGGCGTCGTCACGATGCTCTACGCTGGCGGCGTCGTGGTGCTCGGTTTGATTTCCTTCTTCATCTGGTCACGCGTCACCAACCGCTGGCCGTTCGAGGGTCCGGCGGGGCGCTGAGTTCCGAAGCTGCTCCTGCCTTCCAGTTGATTCCCTAACGCTCTGCCGCGCCCGTGTGTCCGGGGCGAAAATGCTTCCGTACCGAAAATGCCAATTTTGGTAAAGGAATAGGAATCGCCTTCAACCGATGCCCTTGTGCATTCTGCGAGTGCCGTCGGAATCTTGAAACGCAACCAGGACAGTTATGGTAAACAGAGCGAGCAACGAGAAGATTGGGAGGCAGATTGTTGCTTGGAGACAAAATGCCTTCGTGGCATCTCCGACGGCGAGGAGGGTTGGCCACGATGAACGTTCTCCATCCTGCCAGAGCTGTCCTGCCTTTGATTTGACCCCACTTCCATGAAACCGACCATCTTCACTCCCGCACTGGCCAAGGCCCGTCATTGGGTCCGGACGCATTGGAATACTCCGTGGGCTTTGCTTCCCATCGCGGTCGCCGCAGTGACGTTCGCTTCCTGTTCGACCACGGTGACGCGCACAGCGATGGCGCCACCAGATGTTCCGGGCGCTCACTTCGTCGGCTCCCAGAGCTGCGCGGATTGCCATGCGGAGATTGTGCGGGATTTCAAAACAGCATCCCACGCCCGCCTGCAAGTACAGGGAGCGGATGTAAAGGATGTCGGATGCGAATCGTGTCACGGGCCGGGCAGTCTTCATAATGACTCCGGCGGCGCCCATCACACGATCGTGAACCCGAACAAATCGCCGGAGACCTGCTTCCGTTGTCACCTGGAAGTGAAGGCGCGTTTCAGCCTGCCGAGTCATCACCCGGTGATGGAAGGCAAGGTTTCCTGCAGCGACTGCCACGACCCGCACAAAGGCTCGGCCGTCATGGGCGGGGGCACGGCGCATACCACGGAGTTTGATACCTGCGGGCGTTGCCACACGGCGCAGCGCGGCCCGTTTGTCTTCGAGCACGAGGCGGTGCGCGAAGGCTGCACCACCTGCCATCAACCGCACGGCACGGTGAACGCCAAGATGCTGCGCGAACGCAACGCCACTCTTTGCTTGAAGTGCCACTTCCAACAACAAACCACTCCGGGCCGGATTTACATCGGCGCGCGGGATCACAGCTCATTCCTGAGCCGCGGCACCTGCTGGTCAGCCGGATGTCACGAAGCGGTCCATGGATCGCAGATTGGCTCCTCGCTCCGATTCTGAACTTTGAACTCGAAGGGTATTCCCATGAAAGCAACGAGCAAACCTCAATTCGGGAACATCGGGCGTCTGGCGACGCCGCTGGCCGTCGTGTTGGGAATGGGTGGAGCCGCCGCCCTGGCGCAGCAGGCAGACGCGCCCAAGCCTGCCGCCGACGAGAAGAAGGAAACGCGCGCCTCGGCGGTTACGGAGGAGCCGGGCGAGTTCAACAACTGGATCACGTTCGGCGCGGGGCGGAACTGGGTGGATGGCGACAAGGCCCAATTCCAGTACCGACGCCAGCAGCCGGTGAATCCGTTTGGTGGCATCGAGGATTTCCATCTCGAACGCGCGCTCGGCAAGCAGGGCTTGTTTACGATCGATGGTCGCGGGATTTTCGATAACAACGATTATCTCGTGAAGCTCGGGGTCAGTCATCCGGACAAGGGTTTTGTTCGCGTGGGCTATCGCGAGTTTCGGAGCTGGTCGGATTGGAGCGGCGGCTATTCACGCGGGTCGAACGCCTGGGTGACGTTGAACAACGAGGAGATGCACGTCGATCGCGGCGAGGCTTGGGCTGAGCTCGGGCTCACGCTTCCGAACCTGCCGGTGTTCACCCTGAAGTATTCCTACGAGTTCCGCGACGGCAAGAAGGACTCCACCGTCTGGGGCGACTACAACATCCGGTATCCGCTGGCGGGCGCCTCGATCTTGCGCGGCATCGCGCCAAGCTTCTGGGACATCGATGAGCGTCGTCACATTGTTCAGGGCGCCGTCAAGCACACGATGGGCAAGACGGATGTCGGCGTCGGCTTGCGGTATGAAGTTTCGGACAATGACAACTCGCGGAACATGCACCGTCGTGCGGGTGAACTGCCGCCGGTTTACGCCGCTCCCGGCGCCGATCGTTACCTGACCCAGAAGGAAGGTGTGCGCACGGATCTGTTGAGCGCGCGCGCTTCGCAGGAGACCCGCTTCACGGACAACCTGTGGTTCACCTCCGGTTACTCCTTCACCACCCTGGACACGGACATCTCGGGTAGCCGCATCTACGGCCCGAACTACGATCCGATTTACGATCCTACGTTCTCGCGGCGTCAGGCGCGTGACGAAGGATTCCTCGATCTGGAAGGCGGCTCCCGCATCAACCAGCACGTGGCCAACCTGAACTTGATGTACAATCCGAAGGAATATCTCGCGATCATTCCGTCGGTGCGCATCGAGGAACAAAGCCAGACCGGTGTGACGGACTTCACCGAAACGACTGTCGGCACGGGCGTGGGGTTGCCGACAGTGACCGATGACATCGTGAACACCAAGAAGCGGGAGTTCATCGATCTCTCCGAGGGGTTGGAGGTGCGCTACACGGGCCTCAAGAAATGGTCTCTTTACGCCCGCGGGGAATGGCTGCAAGGACAGGGCGACTTGCGCGAACGCGAGCGGGAAGCGCCGTCGGGTCCGGTGGATCTCCTCCGCGAATCCGACGTGGAACGTTTCCACCAGAAGTATGTGCTCGGCGCGAACTGGTATCCACACCGGAAGGTCAATCTCGCCGGCCAGTATTACTACAAGATCCGCCAGAACGACTACGATCACGACGTCGACACCACGGTCTTCGCGCCGCCGGCGACGAATGACTTTTATCCGGCCTTCATCAAGCAACAGGACTTCGACACGCACGACGTGAATTTCCGCGTGACCTGGCGGGCGTTGAACTCGGTGACGCTGGTCAGCCGTTACGATTACCAGATCTCGACCATCGAAACGCAGGGCGATACCGACATCGCCGGCACCAGTCTGGACAAAATTCAAAGCGCGGAGATGGTCAGCCACATCCTCAGTCAGAGCGTGAGCTGGACGCCGCTGGCGCGGCTGTTTCTGCAGGGGAATGTCACCTACGTCTGGGACGTCACGGACACGCCGGCGAATCTGGCGAGCGGCACCGCGCGCGGCGTGGTGCAGACGATGCGCAACGATTACTGGAACGCCAGCGGTCTCGTGGGCTTCGTGGTGAACGAGGCGACGGACCTGCAAACGCAGTATTCCTACTACCGCGCGGATAATTACGTGGACAACTCGGCGCTCAGCCAGCCCTTCGGCGCGGGCGCGGAGGAACACGCCATCACCGCCACGCTGATTCATCGCTTCAGCAAGAGCATCCTCGGCAAACTGACTTACGGCTACTTCTGCAACAACGACCAGACCTACGGCGGGCACAACGAGTACGACGCCCACATGGTCTACTCGTCGCTGCAATATCGGTTCTGAACTGACACTGAATCACAACGTTGAACTGACTCGCTTATGAAACTCAAAACGATCATCGCCACCATTGGACTTCTCGTCGCCTTCTCGGCCGGCAGCGCCTTCGCCGCGGAAGCGACTGCGCTCTACGAGAAGCACTGCATGAAATGCCACGGCAAGGACGGAAAGGGCGCCACGAAGATGGGTCGTCAATCCGGCGCAAAGGATTACACCGACCCGAAGGTGCAGGCCGAACTTAAGGACGAGGAAGCCATCAAGGCCATCCGCGGCGGGCTGAAGGAAAACGGCAAGGAAAAGATGAAGCCCTACGGTGGTGAACTGAGTGACGAGGAAATCCGCTCGCTGGTGGCCTACATGCGCGCTTTCAAGAAATAGTTCATGAACCCGACGGATGGAAACGGCCGCCCGCGCTTTTACCGTAACTGGATTTCGCTGGCAGGATCGATCCTTGCAGCAGCAAGCGTCTTCGCCTTTTTGCTGCTGTTTGCGATCGATCTCTTCGCCCACCACGGCAATCCGTACATGGGCATCCTGGCGTACGTCGTTGCGCCGGCGTTTCTGTTCCTCGGGCTCTTCCTGATCTTCGGCGGTCTGTGGCTCCAGCGGCGGCACGCGCTCAAGGCCGGTCCAGGCGCGGTCAGCCCGTTGGTGATCAATCTCTCCAGCGTTCGCGACCGCAAGACCCTCACCGTCTTTGTCGCGTGCGGCCTCGTATTCCTCCTCCTGACGGCGATTGGCAGCAACCGCACCTATCACTACACGGAGTCAGTCCAGTTCTGCGGTCAGGCGTGCCACGAGCCGATGAAGCCGGAGTTCGTCACCTACCAGCATTCGCCCCACGCGCGGGTGGAATGCACCGCTTGTCACGTGGGCGAAGGCGCGGAATGGTACATCAAATCGAAGATCAACGGCGTGCATCAGCTCATCGGCGTGATGACGGGTGAATACGATCGCCCAATCAAAACGCCGCTGAAGAATCTCCGTCTGGCGCAGGATACCTGTGAGCAGTGTCACTGGCCGCAGAAGTACGTGGGCAATCTTGATCGCACTTACACCCACTTCCTCGCGGACGAAACCAACACGCCGTTCACGGTGCGGCTGTCGCTGAAGGTCGGCGGCGGCGATCCCACGCACGGTCCGGTCGGCGGCATTCACTGGCACATGAACCTGGCGAACAAGGTTGAGTACATTGCCACCGACGAGAAGCGTCAGCAGATTCCGTGGGTGCGCCTGACGGATTCGAAAGGCGTGGTCACGGAGTTTCGCACTGAGGAATTCAAAGACGACCCTTCTAAGCACAGCATCCGCACCGCGGACTGCATGGATTGCCACAACCGGCCCGCGCATCATTTCCGCACGCCGAACGACGCGGTCGATCTCGCGATGGCCAGCGGACGTGTTGATCCAACGCTGCCGTGGGTGAAGTCGAATCTCGTCGCGCTGCTCGTTGACACCAACTACACCACCGAAGATCAGGCTCTATCCAAGATCAGCACCACCTTGCGCGAGAAGTATGCCGGCAAGCCGCAGCTGGATTCGCTGGTCACCGCCGCCCACAATATTTTCAAGACGACGATCTTCCCGGAGATGAAGGCCGACTGGCGCGCCTACCCGAATAATATCAGTCACAAGGACTGGGCCGGCTGCTTCCGCTGTCATGACGGCAAGCACAAGACCGCGGACGGCAAACGCACGCTCAAGGCGAGCGATTGCAACTCCTGTCACACCATCCTGGCGCAGGGAGCCGGCGAGGAATTGGAGAAGCTGAACCCCAAGGGCCACACCTTCTTCCACATCGACGCGCCGAACGAGGACTTCGACTGCCATAGCTGCCACACCGGCGCCTTCCCGAAATAGCGGCCGCACCAGAGCCGCCCTTCGTCACCCGCCTCCCCACGGCAGGTGCCATCGTTTCGCTGTTTCTTGAACAGAGATTCCTTCCTTTCCGTCCTCTCTAGGCTATTAATCTGTTCCAAGACTCATGAAACGTTTTGCCCTCCTTTCCTTCGCGGCGGCGCTGGCTGCCGGAACCGCCTCGGCGCAGCTGACGCCGGAGCCACAACAACCCATCGTCGGCGGCCGCATGCCGGCGCTGAGCCCGGACGGAAAGCAGCTCGCGTTCGTCTATCGCGGGGACATCTGGATTGCGCCGACCAGTGGGGGGCGCGCCACGCCGTTGACCCAGCATGTCGATACCGACGCGTATCCGATCTTTTCGCCGGACGGCAAATGGGTTGCCTTCTCCAGCCGCCGCAGCGGGAATTGGGACATTTTCGCCGTTCCGGTGGAAGGCGGTTCCGCCCGGCAGTTGACGTGGCATTCCGGCAGCGACATACCCCACGGTTGGAGTCCGGACGGGAAATCCATCCTCTTCGCCGGCAAACGTGACACGCCGAACTTCACCATCTATTCGCTCGATGTGGCGACGCTCCGGGCGACGGTGATGTGTGAGGATTACGCCCAGCTGAACTCGCCGAGTTATTCGCCCGACGGCAAGCGTGTCGTCTACGGGCGGTACGGTTTTCACTGGACCCGTCCGCGTTATCAGGGCTCGGCGGCGCAGCAGATTTGGTTGATGGATGTGGCCAGCAAATCGCGCAAGGCGTTGACCGCTGACCAATCGCAGCATCTCTGGTCGCGCTTTCTGCCGGACGGCAAAAACATTCTGACCGTCACAGTCGGCGAGGCGACGCCGTCCTCAAGCCCGATGAACGAGGATATTCCGCCGATCATCGACAGCCCGGAACGCACGCCGAACTTGTGGAAGTTTGATCTCGATGGAAAAGGCAAACCCCTGACCACGTTCATCGGCGGATCGGTCCGTTGCCCCACGGTGTCAGCCAAATCCGGCGACATCGCCTTCGAATACGAGGCCGACTTGTGGCTGCTCAAGGGCGGCAAGGGCGAGCCGGAGCGCATTGAGCTTTTCGTCTCGGCGGATGAGAAACAAACCACGCGTCGTCGTGAAAAGCTGGCCTCCGGGGTGAGCGAGCTGGAGCCTTCGCCGGATGCGAAGACGCTGGCGTTCGGGCTGCGCGGCGACATTTGGACGATCTCCGTGGACAAGCCCAAGGGTGTCGCCGGCCGCAACGCGGATCTGGCGAAACGCTTGACGGACTGGGTGGGTGACGATTCCGACTTCGTCTGGTCGCCCGATGGAAAGAAGGTTTATTTCACCTCGGACCGCGAGTTCACGACGCGCTTGTATGAACTCGACCTGGCGACGCTGAAGGAGCGTGCGCTTTGGAATCGCGACGAGAACATCACCCGGATTCACCCTTCAGCGGATGGCAAACGGCTCGCGTTCTGGGTGTCCGGAACCGAAGGCGGACTTTACGTGTTCACCATCGAAAGCGGTGAAGCGCGCCGGATCGTGAAGATCCCCGGGCCGCAGTGGCGGGGCATGGGAGGCGGCGATTTCGCGTGGTCACCGGATCAAAAGTGGATCGCCTACAGCGCGCGCAGCGAAAGCCGGGCGTGGAACATCTTCGTGATTCCGTCGGAGGGCGGCACGCCGGTAAACGTGACGCAGCTCTACGCCGAGCACAGCGAGCCCGCGTGGTCGCCGGACGGCAAGTATCTGTTCTTCCAAAGCACCCGCGAAGGCAGCGGCCTATACGTGCTGCCACTCAAGCCGGAGCCGGTGCGCAGCTCGGACACGGACATCAAATACGAGAAGCCCGGCACGAACGTGACGGTGGAGATCGATTTCACGGACATCTCCCGCCGCATCCGTCGGTTCTCCTCGCAATCACCACAATCCGATCTTCAAGTCGCACCCGATGGCACGGTCATGTTCCTTTCCGAAGGTGACATCTGGTCGGTGTCGTACGACGGAAAGGAAACCAAGCGCCTCACCACCGGCGGCGGCAAAACGGCGCTGCGCCTGGCGCGCGACGCGAAGAAGCTCACCTACATGCAGGGTGGCGAGATGTATGTCTCCGGCCTCGACGGCAAGAGCGGCGAGAAAGTCACCTTCACCGCGGAGTGGGAGCGTGATGTGCGCGCGGAACGCCGTGCGTCCTTCACCCAGTTTTGGAACAGCTACCAGCGTGGCTTCTACGATCCGAATTTCCACGGGCGCGACTGGGCGGCGATCCGCAGCCGCTACGAGAAGTTGCTCGACGCCGTGGAAACGAACGATGAGTTCGCCACCTTGCTCCACATGATGATTGGCGAGCTCGAAACTTCTCACGCGGAAGTGTCACCGGCAACCGGTGGTCCTGGCAATGGTTCCGGTCCGACTCCGCAGCTGGGGTTGATGTTCGACTATGACTACGAAGGGCCGGGCATCAAAGTGAAGGGTGTGCCCACGGGCGCGCCCGGTTCCTATCCGAAGACCCAGCTGCGGGCTGGGGATTTGATTCTCGCGATCAACGGCCGGGAGGTCAGCCTGGACGAGAAGTTGTATGAGTTCATCGGCGACAAGCAGGGCCGTGAGTTTGAGTTTCTCGTGAACACCAACACCGACACCGCCAGCGCGCGCAAGGTGAAGTATCGCGTGCTGTCCGATGGCGAGTGGAACGACATCAACTACCGCAACCGCATCGAACGCCTGCGCAAATACGTCGAGGAAAAGAGCGGCGGCAAGGTCGGCTACCTGCACCTCGCGGCGATGAGCATGAGCAACCAGATCAAGTTCGAGCGTGAAGCCTACGAATACATGGCCGGCAAGGAGGGCATGATTATTGACGTGCGATTCAACGCCGGCGGCAACATCTCGGACACGCTCATCGACTGGCTGGAGCGCAAAGCTCACGGCTACTTCCGTCCGCGCGATGCGAGGCCGGAGAAGGCGCCGTACAACGCGTGGGAAAAGCGCTGCATGGTGTTGTTGAACGAGCACAGCTATTCGAACGGCGAGATGTTCCCCGCCGCCATGCGAACGCGCGGTCTGGCAACACTCATCGGCATGCCGACGCCGGGCTACGTGATTTGGACCAGTGAGCTGCGTCTCGTGGATGGCACGGGCGCACGCATGCCGGGCAGCGGCGTCTTCCGCCTGGATGGCACGAACATGGAGAACAACGGCGAGAAGCCGGACATTCGCATTCCGATGTCGCCCGAGGACTGGCTGGCCAACCGCGATCCGCAACTCGACAAGGCGATCGAGCTGCTGGGCGGTAAATCGGAGACCGCCGAGCGAGAGAAGACTCCGGGTGGCGGCAAGCCCGAGGCGACTTCGCGATAGATCACGCCTTGCCCTCTGTTTGCTGGTGATCGCGGTTTCAATCCTAATTACCGCGAGTCAGGGACGCATGATTGGATCGCTTCAGTGGGCGAGTGCGCATTCGTTCGAGGCCTGGTACGCGGTTGAGCAATACCTGATCTTACGTAGTGCAAAGCGAAGTGTCGCGATCCCCAAAAGTTTTTCCCCCTTGCTGGATCGAATCCAGCGCCGCTGAGAGCGAGACGAATTTAGTTTTTAAGATCGAAACGAGTTCGATTTCGTGACGGTTCGGTTGCCTAGTCTGATTGCCGTCAACGCATTCCGGTCTGTTCGCATTTTGCACGATGGCCCATTCATGCCGTTCATCGTCAGTTGAGGCACGAGGAGAATTTTCGATGGCAGAGACGCTGCTAAAGGACGAACCGCAGCCAGCAGTAACGGCTGCGACGTACGAAGTGCAGCGATGTATCAAAATGTTTTTCCCTGCCTGGCGCGCAACGCAGTTGTTGCTGCGGTTATCCTGTTCACACCGCAACTCCTTTCCGCAGCCAGTGCCACTCTGGCCTGGGACCGCGCAGCTTCGCACACGAATCTTTCTGCGTTCGTGTTGAAGTATGGCGTGTCGAGCGGCAGCTATACCGGAAAGGTCAGCGTGGCGACCAACCTCACCAGCGCCACGGTGAGTGACCTCGTTTCTGGGGTGAGATATTTCTTCGCCGTCACCGCCAGGAACGTGGCTGGCCTGGAAAGCGATCCTTCCAACGAGATCTCCTACACTCCGCCAACCACGGTCCCCAATGTCCTGCCCACACTCAATTCTCTCAACAACCTGACCATCAGCGAGGACGCAGCTCAGCAGTCAGTGCCGCTGACCGGCATCACGGCGGGGCTTGGAGATTTACTGCAGGTTCTTGCCGTGACGGCGACATCGAGCAACCCATCGCTGATTCCCACGCCGACGATCAGTTACGCCAGCCCGAACACGACGGGCACCTTGCGTTTCACGCCGGTGGCGAACGCCACCGGGACGGCGACGATCACCGTCCGGGTTAACGACGGCGGTTTGTTGAACAACCTTTTCTCCCGGACGTTCACGGTGACAGTGAACGCGGTGAACGACGTGCCGACGCTCAACGCGTTAAGCAATGTCAGCTTAAACGCGAATGCGGGCCAGCAAACGGTAGCACTCGGCGGCATCGGCTCGGGCGCGGCCAACGAGAGTCAGGCGCTGAGTGTGACAGCGACAACGAGCAACCCCAGTTTGATCCCGACGCCGACGTTGACCTACACGACCCCGGAACTGCAGGAACGTTGCGATTCACGCCCGTGGCGAACGCGACAGGCACCGCGACGATCTCTGTGACCGTCAATGATGGCCAGGCTCAGAACAATACGGTGACGCGCAATTTCACCGTCGCCATCAACGGTGTGGTCAACCAGCCGCCGACATTGAGTGCGATTAGCAACGTGCCGATCAATGAGGACTCCAGCCAGCAGACGATCAATCTTGCTGGCATCGGCTCAGGATCAACCAGTGAGAATCAAGCCCTGGCGGTGACGGCGACATCGAGCAACCCATCGCTGATTCCCACGCCGACGATCAGTTACGCCAGCCCGAACACGACGGGCACCTTGCGTTTCACGCCGGTGGCCAATGCGAGCGGGACGGCGACGATCACCGTCCGGGTCAACGACGGCGGTTTGTTGAACAACCTTCTTTCCCGGACGTTCACGGTGACAGTGAACGCGGTGAACGACGTGCCGACGCTCAACGCGTTGAGCAACCTCAGCTTGAACGTGAATGCCAGCCAGCAAACGGTATCGCTGAGTGGCATCGGCTCGGGCGCGGCCAACGAGAGTCAGTCGCTGGCGGTGACCGCGACGTCGAGCAACCCTGGTTTGATTCCTAATCCGACCGTGACCTACACGAGTCCTGGCACGACGGGCAGCCTGCGCTTCACGCCGGTGGCGAACGCGACGGGCACGGCGACGATCAGTGTGACAGTCAGAGACGGTCAGGCTCAGAACAACCTTGTGACAAGAAGCTTTACAGTGACCGTCAGCGGTGCCGCCAACCGGCCGCCGACCCTGAGTGCGCTCAGTAATGTGACGCTCAATGAGGACGCGGCTCAGCAAACCATCAACCTCTCAGGCATCGGAACAGGTGCCACGGGAGAAGTTCAGCCGCTGACCGTGACGGCGACATCGAGCAACCCATCGCTGATTCCCACGCCGACGATCAGTTACGCCAGCCCGAACACGACGGGCACCTTGCGGTTTACGCCGGCGGCCAATGCCAGTGGCACGGCAACGATCACGGCAATGGTCAACGACGGTCAGACGCAAAGTAACACAGTCACCCGGAGCTTCACGGTGACAGTGAACGCGGTGAACGACGTCCCGACGCTCAACGCGTTAAGCAATGTCAGCTTGAACGCGAATGCGGGCCAGCAAACGGTAGCGCTCGGTGGCATCGGCTCGGGTGCGGCCAACGAGAGTCAGTCGCTGGCGGTGACCGCGACGTCGAGCAACCCTGGTTTGATTCCTAATCCGACCGTGACCTACACGAGTCCTGGCACGACAGGCAGCCTGCGCTTCACGCCGGTGGCCAATGCGACGGGCACGGCGACCATCACGGTGAGGGTCAACGATGGCCAGGCGCTGAACAACCTCATGACGCGAAGTTTCGTGGTCACCGTCGCGGGTGCAAGCACTCAAACGCTCCTCGTCCAGGCGGAGTCAGGCACGCGAGTTTCTCCCCTGACAGTCGGGTCCGACACGGGTGCGGCAAACGGTCAGCATGTTTATTCGACCATTGCGAATCAGGGGACTGTTTCGTTTTCATTCACGACCACGCGGGCGACCAGTTACTCGATCTGGTGTCGCGTGCTGGCCCCGGACAACGGCCGGGACTCGTTCTTCTTCAAAATGGACAATGGCGTCGAAGAGATCTTTACCCTGGCGCCGCTTGGCAACTGGTCAGGGAACTGGCAGTGGGTGAAGCTGAATGTAATCGGTGTCACAAAAGTGCTTCCATTGAGTCAGGGAAATCACACCTTGGTGTTCCGCTGCCGCGAGGCATACAGCTACCTTGACGCGCTGTACATCACGAGCGATCCGAACTTCACCCCGCCTGCCAGCGGCGGCGTGACATTGGCAGCGGCGAGCGCTCCGGCTCAGTCGGTGGAAGATCGGATCCCTGATGTGACGGTGGATTCCGCGGCGCCGATGATCTCCGGGTTGGAGGTGATCGCCACGGATGCCCGGAGCATCACGCTGAGCTGGCGCACGGATGAACCGGCCCGCAGCCGCGGTGACTACGGCACAACCGCGCTCGTGAACGATGGTTCGTTGGTGAACTCGAACTTCGCGACCGACCACGTCCTGACGCTGCCTCGACTCCAACCAGGCACCGAGTATTTGATCCGCGTCGAGGCCATAGACGTCGCAGGAAATGTTGCGACGACAGAAATCGGAAGGGCCTCGACCGCTCCGACATCCTCCATCCGCTGGAGCGCCGAGGACGGGACGTTCGCTCCGCCGTTGCGAATCTGGTCCAGCCCCGACGCCATCGGAGAGACGTGCGTCGCAGGTATGTATGCTGGCGGGTCGGTATTATTTCCTGTCCTGATCGATGTGCCGTCGAATTACCTGCTGTGGTGCCGGCTGCGTTCTCCAGTTCAGGATGACTGGGCGTTCAAGCTCCTGATCGATGGGGAGAAATCTGAGCTTCCGCCCGTTGGCGGGGACCGGACAAGGGAGCCGTGGCGATGGATGCCTCTGATTAAACGTTCCTCCGCACTTGCCATCGGACTCCATGAATTGCGCGTCGATTCGCTTCCGGCTGGTGTAGTTCTCGATGAGTTCATCCTTACGAACGATCCGGACTGGCATCCAGGTGAGGTGGAGGTCCAGTGAACTCTACGGATGGTTCTTGCCCGTCATCTTCGCCAGCGCTTCTTCGCCGAGAGGTTCGGGAAGTTTCACCCGGAAGCTGTCGCTCCATTCGCGGCTGAAGTCCCGTTGCCACTTCGCGTTCACCGCGGCGGTAATGCCCATCGCGATAAGTGCGCCGAGGCTGGCCAGCGCCATGTCCTTGTGTGCGTCCCAGATGTCACCCTGCGCGCCAAGATACGCCATGCCGAGCTCGCCGCCGAACACGCCCACGGCCAGCCATTCGATCAACTCGTAGACCATGGAGCTCGACATGGTGAGATCGAGTGGCAGGAAGTAACCCCAGAATCCCCGGACATTCGCCACGCGCAGGAAGATCTCGCGGATCGGATACGCGAACAGGAATCCATAGAGGAAGTGAAGGACGCGGTCGAAGTTGTTTCGCTCCCAGCCCACGAGCTCGTTGAAACTCCGGCCCGTCACCGCTCGAAACCAGTCGTCGTACGGCACCAGGGCGTAGGTGTAGTGCGATCCGATCTCGTGCAGGCAGAGGAACAAGAAGATGAGCGTGTAGGAAAGCCGCGAGAACACGAATTTGTCCCGGATGAACCAGAACACGAAGGCCGCGAATACCACGAGCACGTTCTCCAGCAGCCAGTCGCCGCGGTTGTGAGGATGGATCGCGAGCGGGATCGCAAGAGCTAGGAACAGCACGCTCAACACGGCCATGTGTCGACGGTAGCGCGATGGCATGTCCGTCCGCCGATGCCGGTGCCTGGTGTGAGAAGCGTTTTTGTTCAATCCACGTAGACGAACTCGTTCAGGTTCAGCAACGCGCGGCAGACCTCGGTCAGGCTTCGTTGCGATGCCATGCGCAGACAGGCTTCAAGCTCGGCCTTGGCGGGACGACGTTGCAAGGCCAGTTGAAACGCTCGCTCGATCTGGCGCTGTGGACTTTCGCCGGCCTCCGCAACCACGCGCTGACTGAAGCTTCGCGCCGCCTCAACCGCGAGCGGCGAGTTTAGCAATGACAGCGCCTGGGGTGCGACTGTCGATTCGTTCCGCCGTGCGCACGACGCGGAGTTTTCCGGCAGATCGAATGTTTCCATGAACGGCACGCGCACAGTGCGCTTCTGCACCAGGTAAACGCTGCGAACGTTCTGTTCAGGCTTGGGCGACGGATACCATCCCTTCGTCTTCTCCGCGTTGTCATCCAGGAACGCCGGGTTTGCCTGAAGATTCTCCGGTGGCAAGTCCGGCCATACCGGCGGCCCGCCCGCCTTGTTCGTCAGCAATCCGGACACGGCGAGCAGCGCGTCGCGCAATTGTTCGGCGCTGAGGCGACGTGGATCGCGCGAGGCCTGACGATACGTCGCGCTCGTCACCACCAGCCGGTGCAGCTTCTTCATCGACCAACCGTTGCGGACAAATTCACCCGCCAGCCAGTCGAGCAGCTCAGGATTCTCCGGCTGTGCGCCGGCAAGTCCGAAGTCATTTGGTGTCGCGACCAAGCCTTCGCCGAAGTAACCCTGCCAGACGCGGTTCACGAGCACGCGCGCGGTGAGCGGGTTCTGCGGGGACGCGATCCAATCCGCCAGTGTGAGTCGGCGGCCCGTGGACTTTTTGTTTGCGACGATCTGGACCTTCGCGGGGTTGGGATCAAGCGCGGAAAGAAATCCCGGCTCCACCGGTTCGCGCTCCGCCTTGTGATCGCCTTGGAACAGAATCCTGGTCAGCCGCACCTTCTCCTTGTCGTCCGCGGCGAGCAAACCCAGCGTGAACTCGCGCCGTTGCTTCTTCAGCCCGGCAATCTCCTTTTCCAGCGCGTCATGTTTCGACTTCTCGTCGTCCTTGAGCGCGGCTTTTACTTCCTTGTCGCCGGGCTCGATCTTCTTTTCGATGCCCTCGATCTTGGACTTTAGCTCGTTCGTCCGTTGCACCTTCGGGGTTTCGAGCAGCAGCTTCTCCTCTGAAGTCAGCTTCGCGAAGCGTTCGTCGCGCATTCGCTTCTTGATACCGGCCAGAATGGCGTCGCGCTGCTGGACGAGCGGTCCGATCTTGGCGTCGAGCGATCGGTTGTGCGCGCGAATCGCCTCCTGATCGGCGGCGAGATCCAGCGGGGTGTCGTCCGCGTATTTCACCGGCTCGAAAAACGCGCGGAGTCGGAAATGGTCCGCCTGCGAGATGGGATCGAATTTGTGGTCGTGACAGCGGCAGCAACTCATCGTGAGACCGAGGAACGCGCTGCCGGTCGTCTCCGTCAGGTCAGCCATCCACTCGGCGCGCGCGCGGTCCTGCTCGTTGAAGGCGCCGGCTGAATTGTCCTGCGGACCGAGCCGCAGATACGTCGTCGCGATGAGCGCGTCCTGCTCGGCGGCGTTCTTGGGCGGACCATCGATCAATTCATCGCCCGCCAACTGTTCGCGGATGAAGCGGTCGAACGGCTTGTCCGCGTTGAACGAACGGATCACGTAATCGCGGAAGCGCCATGCCTTCGGGCGAAACTCGTCCCAGTCGAACCCGTTGCTGTCGCTGTAACGAATGACGTCCAGCCAAGCCCGCGCCCAATGTTCGCCGTAGCGCGGCGACGCGAGCAATTCGTCCACGAGCCGTTCGTAGGCGTCCGCGCGTCTGTCCGCGAGGAAGCGTTCCATCTGCTCCGGCGTGGGCGGCAGTCCCGTGAGATCAAAGTATAGTCGGCGTGCGAGCGTGCGCTGGTCGGCTTCGCGGGGAGGCGTGGTGCCACTGGCTTCGAAGCGTGCGAGAGTGAAGCGATCGAGCGGCGTGCGCGCCCAGCGTTTGTTCTTCACCTCTGGCGGTTGAACCATCTTCACCGGCTTGAGCGACCAGAGATCGAGGCGTTGCCCGCCGAAGATGCGGACGATGGGATTGCGTTTGTCGCTCCACGCGTCGCCGATCGTCTCACCCGGCGCGAGCTTGGGTGTCGCCGCGAGCGCGGTCACTTTCGGCCACGGCGCGCCGTCGCGGATCCAGCGTTCCAGCACGGCAACGTCGTTCGTGGTCAGCTTCTCCTTCGGAGGCATCTCGAGATCTTTCTTCGAGTGCATCACCGCGTGGAGCAGGAGCGAGTCGGCCGGCTTGCCGGGAACCACGGCGCGTTCGCCAGATTCACCGGCCTTCAAGATCGCGTCGCGCGAATCGAGCCGGAGACTACCCTTCACCTTGTCCGGACCGTGACAGCTGACGCAGCGCGATTCGAGCAACGGCCAGACTTTGTCCGTGAAATGCTGATCAGCTTCGCTGCCGGCGGCGGACACGGCGAGTCCCGTGAGCGCGCTGGCGAGCAGCAAGATCGGACCGGCTTTCATGACACGCAGCATGCCCAAGTCCGGACGCGCGGGCAAATGCGTTTGTTCGAGGAGTGTGGGCAGGTGACTATCGCATCGTCCACTTCGTGCCGTGATTGCCATGGTGCGAAATGATGCGGACCTTGAATCGTGTGGAATTGCCGGTCTGAACGAGGGAATCCCGCTGGGATTAGCGGGAGCGCGGCTACGGGAAAGCCGAGCCGCAGCGCGCCCGAAAATACCTCGGGGCACTGTTCACCACGGCCTCGCCTTTATCCACCTGCTGCGACTGATCCTGCGGACACCGTCGCGCTCCGCATCACTGGAGATTCCATTCACAAGGAGATTGTTCTAAGTTCCCAGGCATGACTTTCAAACGCCTCTCGCTCTTGCTCGCGGGGTTTATGCTCGCGGGCTGGGACATAAATCTTCCCGCCGCGGAACCGCCGATTGTGCAAGCGCGAGATGGCTCGGGTGTGTTCGGTCACAAGGCGACGCCCAAGCTGCCGTGGTGCGAGTGGGTGGTGCATGATCCGGATCGTCCCGCGCCGCGCCGCGTGAATCCCGGCCCCGCCCAACTGCCCGTTCCTGCTCCGGCGGATGCCATCGTGCTCTTCGACGGACGCGATACTTCCGCGTGGCAAAGCAATGCATGGCGCGTGGTGGACGGTTTTTGGGAAGCCGCAGATGGTGCGGCTCCGCGGACGCGTGAGAAGTTCAGCAGCTTTCAGTTGCACCTGGAATGGCTGCCGCCCGCGGACTTCAAGGGGCCTTGGTATAATCAGGGCAACAACGGCGTGCTGATTCACGGGCTGTATGAAATCCAGATCTTCGATTCCTACAACGTGAAGTGGGCGCCGGACGGCCAGTGTGCGGCGATTTATGGGCAGACCCCGCCGCTGGTGAACGCCTGTCGTCCGCCCGGCGAATGGCAGAGCTACGACATGGTCTTCACCGCGCCGGTGATTCAGGACGGAAAGGTCACGCAGCCCGCGCGCCTGACGCTATTCCACAATGGCGTGCTCGTGCATCTGAACGAGGAAATCCGCGGCGGCACTGGGCACCTCGTTCTGCCGCGTCCGGTGACGGTGGCGGAGGGGCCGCTCGTACTCGCCGGTCACGGCTGCCCCGTCCGCTTCCGCAACATCTGGCTACGGAAGCTGTGAGCATAGGAGCCGGCGGTTCGGCTTGCGTGCCGGTCTCGATGGGCGGTTGAACATCGGGCGAAGGTGGATATAGTCCTTCCCATCAACCGGAGTTGTCTATGAGCTTGTCGTGTCATCTCGTTCGTCGTCCAAGGAAGGTTTCCTTTCTCACGTTGCTGCTGAGCGGCCTGCTGTTCGCGGCGTTCGCCACCGCCCAGCCTGCCGCGCCGCGTCTGGAGATTCATCGCCCCGCCATCAGCAACGACTGGGTGCGGCTGAACAGTCCCGCCCAACCCAATTCCGTCCTGGCGCTCGAAGCCTCCGCGAATCTCAGCGCGTGGACGAACATCGCGACGCTACACGACGCGCTGTTTTGGTATCCGGATACCGGCGCGGAGAACTTCGATCATCGGTTCTATCGTGCGCAGGCTCGGACACGCGGCGCGGATGATGACTGGAAGAATCAGGCGTGGTTTCCGGAGGAACCGTTTCGCTCATTCAGTCCAGGTGAAGCAGTGCGCTGGGTGAAGTTCGCCATCCTGCTGGATGAGCCGTGGCGCGTCTTCTATCAGGACAGCACGGAGTTTCCTTTCCACTACGACTTCGCCACGCAACGTCTCGCGCCGTTCCTCGGGCTCGACCGCCCGGGCTTCGACGCCGTTTCGCTGCGTCGCGAGAATCAGCGCGTGGTGCTCGGCGCGTTGCTCTATCCACCGCGCACGACCTTCGTGGAATACGGCGTGCAGTTCATCGGCCTCGACGCCTACACGCCGGAGGAAATCGCGCGTTGGTTCAATCTGGTGAAGGCGACCGTGTACGCGACGAACGGCGCGG
>JADJPG010000045.1 GCA_016713365.1 Verrucomicrobiota bacterium
GAGGAACTCCTTGTAATGCGTGACTTCAAAGGGCAGCCCGACCTTGTGGCACGTCGAGCAGTATTCCTCTGTCTTCATGAACGGCTTGAGGAAGGTCTTTTTGTGGAAGTCCGGCTTGGCCTTCACGAGCTGGTTGTTGATCCACTGGAGCGCCTTGTTCGTGCTGTAAGCGAACGGGTAATGAATCGGCTCGTCGATGGTGTAGGCGGCGTTGCCGGTGGTGTCGTTGATGTGCGTGATGGCGTGGCAGGCAGTGCAGGTGATGCCGGCCTTCGCCGTGGGATGGTTGTGGATGTCGTAGTTCGGATCGTCGAAGGCTCCGCTGAAGAACGGCACCACGTCGTGACACCCGGCGCACCAGCGCGAGGATTTCACGTGGCCATCGCGTTTGAGCCCGGCCTGACGCGTTTCATTCACGCTGAAGAGGTAGAAGGGATTGTTGAACGAGCTGAAGTGATGCGAGCTGTGGAACCACCCTTTGTAGGCGTCCTCGTGACACTTCATGCAGTAATCATCCATCATCAGCGTCTCGGCCGGGATGAAGTTACCGCTCGCCGTGCGCGCCTTCGACGGGTGGAAATACTTTTCGCCTTCCGCCGAGCCAATCTGGTTCTTCTGCGGATGGGTCGAGTGCAGGACCACGGTGGCGAGCGTCAGCGCCGCGACTGCGCCGCCCCAGCGCAGGCCAATCGCCCACTTGATGCGCGGCCCGGCCAGTCGGTGAATGATGTAGAGCCACACGGCGAGAACCGGCGTGATGACATGCGCCCAGTAAAGCGGCTTGCGCAGCACGGGGTTCTTGATGCTGAAGAAGTCGAACCGCATCAGCGCCACGCCGGTGAAGAGCAACACCAGCGCAACGAAGAACAGCAGGTAACCCACCCGCACGGCGCGGCGATTCGGACGACTGCTGGAGTTCTTCGCGTGGATGATGCCGAAGATGACGACCGGCAACACGAGCAGCAGCCCGAGCACGAGATGCCCGCCGAACATCACCATGTAGAAATAGTTCTGGTAGGTCGTGTTCGGATCGCCTTGAAGCCATTCGAGGAAAGTGATCGCGCCGAGGTAAACCGAGTTCGCGCTCAGGATGGCGAACAGGCCGAAGATGAAATAAAGCACCCAGCGCAGTTTCGGTCCGACGGCGCGGACATATTTCTTACGCTGCGGTTGTTCTGGCGAATCGGATTCTGTGCTCATACGTCGGCGCAAGGAGGCCCGAGGCTTTATCGGATAGTCTGGTTAATCGATAACCCTACTCTTGGTTCCGCCCGGGATCCGAGCCCACCGGGGCACAGAGGCTGTCCATTGGGGTGAAGTGCTGGTTTCGAGGGGTGAAATGCTTTGCTGTGTCCGCTAAATACGCGAAATGACGCGAAGGGGGCGTAGTTCGCACCCGCTTGGCCATTTCAATCTTCGCGCTCTTTAGCGTCCTTGGCGGATCCTCAAATGGCGCCCACCGCCTCCGCCAAGCCCAGCACTCTTTCCTCGCGCGTCTTCAGGTTCTTCACCTTGACCTGGAACGCGCCGTCCGCCGTCCGTTCAAGACGCGCGGTGTTGGCCGCGTTCAACTCCATCGCGCGCTTGAACTGCTTGTCCGGTTTGAGTGGCGTGAAGGAATACTCCACCACCTTGCCCGCAGAACGCAGTTCGGTGATGAGCTTGAGCGAGTCGGCGCGCAATGCTTCGTCCTCGATCAGGCAGAAGACATCCACGCCGGCGTCGAACTTCGGCAACAGCCCGCGCGCCTTCAGCAGCTCCAGCAACACCACGTCGCCCATGCCGAAGCCGAGCGCGGGCAGATCCACTTTGCCGCCGCTCATCAGCTTCACGAGATTGTCGTAGCGACCGCCACCCGCGATGGCGCGGAACTCGCCCTTCTTGTCGAACGCCTCGAAGACCACGCCCGTGTAATAGGCCAGCCCGCGAATCACATTGTAATCGATCTTCACGAAGCCGCCGAGGCCGCGCGCCGCGAGGTTATCCAGCACGCGCTGAAGTTCCGGCGTTGGCTGGCTGGCGGTGATGAAGCCCGTCACGTCGTCGTAGTTGAAGCCGAGCTTGTCGAGCTTCGTGCGGCTCACGGTCGGGTCTTCGCGCTCCAGCTTGTCGATGATTTGGTAGAAGTCATACGACTTCGCCGGGTCCGAGCAGCGCTGCGCGAAGAACTGCTGCCACGCCTGACGGCTGCTCAGGCGGATGACGAAATCGTCCTCGGTCAGTTTGAGCGCGCGCAACGAATCGATGAGCAGCGCGATGATCTCCGCGTCCGCCGCCGGATCGTTCTCGCCGATGATGTCCGCGTTGAACTGGAAGTGCTCGCGCAGGCGGCCCTTCTGCTGGCGTTCGTAGCGGAAGAGCTGCGGGATGGCGAACCACTTGATGGGCTTCTTGTAGGCGCGCTCGTGCGCCGCGACCATGCGCGCCAGCGTGGGCGTCATCTCCGGGCGGAGCGAAATGCTGCGCTCGCCCTTGTCCACGAAGTTGTAGAGCTGGCCGACGATTTCGTCGCCGCTCTTGGTGGTGAAGAGTTCGAGCGGTTCGAGCGGCGGGCCGTCGTATTCGCGGAAGCCGTAGCGCCGCGCGGTGCTGCGCCAGGCGTTGAAGATGTAGTTGCGGGCGTCGGCGCTCCAGACATCGGTGTTCGGGAGCGGCTCGGGATAAAAGTCACGAAAGCCAGGTAATCGGTCCATTTTACGTTCTTGGAAATGCTGCCAGAGCCGTAGGGTTATGCAGATCGTCTAGCAAGGTGTCCACAACATCTTCAACCTTCTCTCATCACGGGCATCAAAACTTGCCGCGAATGGCAATTCATCAGCCGGCACCGGCGATGGCGACCGGAAGTGGTAAGTAAATCTTGGCACGCTCAAACAATGCCCGATCTTCACCCAACTCTTGCCGTCTGACGTCCAGACCTTCGAGTCATAGAGGTCAATTGCCGATGACTTCAATCCGCGCTGGTCAACAATGAATTTCACGATGCCGCCAAACGAGGTGCAACCAGGAGCCAATTGAAGTGGTTCTGGAAGCGTGACCACAATGCCATCATCGGCATGGGCAATCGCGGCATCTCTACTTGTTGCCCGCCGAAAGGCCGCGGGGGTGGGTGCCCAAATCACCTCAGTAACAAACATTCCTTCTTCGGTGAAATCCTCGTCTCGCCATTGAAACGAGGCCCAGACGTAAACAGTCGGATGAACCTGATAGTAGGCGTCAAACAGATGACGCGGTTCTGAGCATAGTTCGTTCAGCTTGGGCATTCCCCGTAGTTGAACAATACGCGCCCAATCGAAATCATCTTCGTAACTTCTAATCATTCTCAAAAACAAAAAAGGCGCTCCCCGCCAGCAGGAAGCGCCCTGAAATCAATCCGTCCGGCGGAGGCGGCTCAGTGATCCGCTTCGGGGCCCTTGGCTTTTTCCTCGGCGGCCTGGGCTTTGAGCGCGGCTTCCACCTGCTCGGGCGTGAGCTTGATTACCGTCTCGCGCATTTCCTTGCCGGGCTTGAACTTCACCACGGCGCGCTGCGGGATCGGCACGTCCGTCTCCGGCGCATTGGGATTGCGGCCCACGCGGGCCTTGCGCACCTTCACTTCGAACACGCCGAAGTTGCGCAGCTCCACCTTCTTGCCCGTAGCGAGGGCGGCGGAGATGTAGTCGAGGGTTTTTTGGATGACATCCAGCACTTGTTGCTGGACGAGACCGGTTTCATTGCTGATCCGGATTACGAGGTCGCGCTTGGTCATAAAGAGAGTGGCAATCGTTTATCCCGCCGAACTTCTTAACCAACATCGGACGGTATATGCCTCTGCCTGAATGCGGTCAAGCCCGTAATCGGCAACGATTTCCGACGCAACCATGGTTCCGCTCATGGAGTTGGCGCGGTGACGGCGCGGTAGAACAGGTGGCCGTTTGCGGGAGGATTGGTCCACGAGATCGTTCCGGTGGAGTGCGTGAAGGTCCAGAGATTTGTCCAGTTGTGGAGGTCGGCTGAGCCTTGGACGGTGTAGGACAATCCGTTGGGTCCAGTGAAGGTCAGCTGAGAACTTCCACCAGCGAGCGCGGCGCATTGGAGCTGGCCCATGCGGAACTCGAGCACCGAGCGGCCGAGGATGACGAGTAACTTGCCGTTGTCCCAGCGGACGCGGCCCTGACCGGAGTTAACCCAAACGGGTTGCTGCACGCCGGGCAGGCTGACGTAGCGGGCGTTGTTGTAGATGAATGTAACCTCGCCGTGGGGCCCGACGGATTCCAGCGTGCTTGAGGTGTTGAAGAAGGTGCGTTGCTGTTGTGTGCCGGACGGGGAACGGGTCCAGACTTGGGATTGGCCGCTGGTGCCGGGTTTGGTGTAGGCGGCCCAGCCACTGCTTAATAGGCACGCGGGCCCGATATATGATGGCCAGAGCGCCAGTGTCTCCTCTCCGTCAGCGGTGATGATCTGCAAGTTGATACCGAATGGAGTCGAAACCCTTCCCAGATACGCAACATTGCTCCCGTCGGTGACGACGCTGCTCTGGTTATCCATTCCGCCGCCTTGAGCTAAAACAGTGGTGGTTCGATTCACAAAAGGATCTGCAGGATTGGCCGGCCGGCTACGAAAGACTGAGTTCGAAGAAGAGTAAACCAAATCCTGATTTGGCCCCAAATCCGCAGTAAACACGGATTCGACAGGAATCTCCAGAAAACGGTCCGGGGCGATCACGTCTTGAAGAACCAACAACGAGTTTGTGGCCGTAAGGCGGTATCCAAATGTCGTGCTTCCTTCTACTTTAGGGGTAAGCGAGACCGGCGAAAGCCTTCGGGATAGGTGGCTCACGTTTGTCTCAGCCCAACCCAGAAGCAGCGGAGTGCCTTGTTGTGCCAAAATGTTTGTTGTCCAAAGCAATGCGCCATTCGGTACTAGCTCCCCAGACGCGATGAAGACAGGGTTGAAAAACGGATCAATCGGACCGTCAATGAAGTCACCGAGCAGGGAGCGGCTTGAGATTTCCTGACCGCTCTTGCGATCCAAGATTCGAGGTTCAGGCCTACTGAAAGCAGGAATCACGTTCGGCCCAAGAATGCTGTCCTGAAAGCGCATAACAGTCGGTCGTAATCGAAATCAAGAAGAGTTCCCGGAGCGACGATGGTCTGCGTAAGATTTGAGCTTGGCTCGGCAATAACCTTACGGCTCGTTATCAACCTTCTGTCCCGGACGGCATCGTTCGCTTCGATGATAACGTGATGTTCCCCGGCTGGAGCATTCACCGTAAAAAATTCATGAACCCGGTTCGTTGCAACAATCCTTGGCACCCCCTGAAAACTAACGGTTATTACCGTGTTGCCACCGTCATCCGTCGCCTCCGCAGAGACAAAACCTTCCTATTTACCACCGTGCCATTGATCGGCTCACGCACCATTAGAGTTGGCGGATTGTCTACGATGAAGGTCCGCATTGCCTGCGCGGTGCCGCCGAAAAGATCCCGCGCATTGACCACGAGCGTGTGGGAGCCGAACGGGATTCCAGCCAGCGGAACGGAATTGGTCCAGGCATTGAGCGGTTGCGAATACTTCAGGCTGACTTGTTGCCCCTCGACCTCGGCGGTCACGGTGGAAATCTCGATGACGGACGAAACGGAGGCGCGAACCTGCAGACTGCCCGAAGCGGTGGCGTTCAAGGCCGGCTCGACAATGTTCACCTGCATCTGGGCCTGCATGGCTGTTGCCGAGATCAGCATGGCCCCGCAGACGGCGAGCAACGAACTGGATGATCCGATCCGATGGTTGAAGTTGATTCTCCACATGGCGTGTTTCTCCCTTTGCTTGATTGGTTCTTGGAACAAGAAAACTCATCTCACATTCCCTCCAAAGTCGCAAGCCTGTGATTTGCCGCAGGATGATGGAGCGCCTCAGACGCCCGCGCCTCCTCGTGCCTTGCACCTCGTCGCAGTTCTCCCGCGCGCTCCCTCTTGCGGGGTGGTTGATTTGTAAATTCTGACTTCCAGCGTCGCCTCCCGGTGTTTCTCGCGGTTGAGTCCTTGTTTCGGCCACGGGTCTGCACTATAAGCAGTGAATGAACGCTCCGGCATCATACGCGCGCAACGGACTTTGGCTGCTGCGGGTATTTGCCGTCGCCGCCGCCCTCGTTGGAATCACGGTCTCCCCGACTCGACTCTCCGCTGCGGAACTCACCGAAGCGTGGCCGTTGTTCATCAAGGGCGATTTCAAGAAGTACATTCAACAGTGTGAGACGGCGATCAAGGATGGCGAGACCGAGGACGACTGGCGCGTGCTGCTCGCGCAATCCTTGATGTCGATCGGCAGCTACTCAAACGCCTTTTCCGTCGTCAGCACGAACCTCGAGAAGTTCCCGTGGAGCGTGAAGCTCCGGCTGGTCGGCCACGAGGTCTACCGTCGCAACGGCAAGGGTGAGGAAGCGGCCGCGTTGCTGGAGGAGATCAATCGTCTCGGCGGTTACCGCATGTGGGCGTATCAGGACGCCGCGAATCTCGTCACCATGGGCAAGGCCGCGTTGATTCTGGGTCTCGATCCGCGTGCGGTGCTGGAACGCTTCTTCGATCTCGCGAAGCGCCGCAGCCCGGATCATCGCGAGCCGTATCTCGCCAGCGGCCAGCTCGCGCTCGACAAGAATGATTTCGATCTCGCGGCGAAGGCGTTCAATGAGGGGCTGAAAAAGTTCCCGAAGGATCCTGAGTTCCATTTCGGTCTGGCCCAAGCCTACGCCGGGAGTGATCGGCGGTTGATGATTCTCTCGCTCGAAGCCGCGATGTCGCTGAATCCGAATCATGTCGGCAGTCATCTGTTGCTGGCGGATCACATGATCGACGGCGAGGAATACAAGGAAGCCGCGGACGCTGTTGCGAAGGTCCTCGAAGTGAATCCGCATCATCCCGAGGCATGGGCTTACCGAGCGGTGATGGCGCACTTGAAGAACGATCTCGCCGCCGAAGCGAAGGCCCGCGAAGCGGCGCTCAGCACATGGGCGACGAATCCCGAAGTGGACTACCTCATCGGCAAGAAGCTCTCGCAGAAGTATCGCTTCGCCGAGGGCGCGGCGTATCAGCGGCGCGCATTGAAGTTCGACGCGAAGTTTCTCCCGGCCAAGCAGCAGCTCGCGCAGGATATACTCCGCCTCGGCGAGGAAGAGGAAGGCTGGCGGCTGGCCGACGAGGTGCATCAGACCGATGCTTACGACGTCACCGCGTTTAACCTCACCACGCTGCAGGAGAACATGGCCAAGTTCGTCACGCTGACGAACGCGGATTTCATCCTCCGCATGTCGGCGCATGAAGCTTCCATCTACGGCGAACGCGCGCTGGCGCTGCTCACGCGCGCGAAGACGAACCTCTGCGCGAAATACGGCATGGAGTTGAAGCAGCCGACCATCGTGGAGATTTTCCCGAACCAGAAAGATTTCGGCGTGCGCACGTTCGGCATGCCGGGCAATCCCGGTTACCTCGGCGTCTGCTTCGGCGCGGTGATCACGGCGAACAGCCCGGCATCGGCAGGCGGACATCCTTCGAACTGGGAAGCCGTGCTCTGGCACGAGTTCTGTCACGTCGTGACGCTGCAGTTCACGAAGAACAAGATGCCGCGCTGGTTGAGCGAAGGCATTTCGGTTTACGAAGAGCTGCAGGAGAATCCCGTCTGGGGCCAGGCAATGACGCCGCGGTATCGCGAGATGATTCTCGGCAAGGACTTCACGCCGCTCGGCCAGCTCAGCGCCGCGTTCCTCGCGCCAAAGACAGAGATGCACCTCCAGTTCGCCTACTTTGAATCGTATCTGGCGGTGGAGTTCCTCGTGAAGAAGTTCGGCATCGAGTCGCTCCGGAAAATTCTTCACGACCTCGGCGAGGGCACGGAGATCAACACCGCCATCGCAAAGCACACCGCGCCACTCGACGAAGTGGAAAAGGAGTTCGAGACCTTCGCCAAGACTCGCGCCGAGCAGCTCGCGCCGGAGCTGGTCTTCGACAAGCCGGAGCGCGACGAGGACGAGGATGGCGTCGCTTCCAAAACTTCTACGTGCTCACGCGCGTGGCGAAGAAGCTTCTCACGCAAAAGAAGTATCAGGAGGCGAAGGCGCCGCTGGAGAAGTTGATGCAGTTCTTCCCGGGGAACACCGGCCCGGACAATTGCTACGCCCTGCTCGCGGCCGCGCATCGCGGATTGAACGAAACGAACGATGAACGCATCGTGCTGACCACGCTCGCGAGCTTGGAGGCGGACGACATCGACACCTACGCGCGTTTGATGGATCTGAGCGCCGAGAGGAAGGACTGGGGCGCCGTGGCCACGAACGCCTTGCGCTATCTCGCCGTGAATCCGCTCGTTGCGCTGCCGTACACGTACCTGGCCGAGGCTTCCGAGAAGTTGAACGACAGCGACACTGCCATCGCGGCGAGCCGGACACTGCTGAAGCTCGACCCGCCGGATCTTGCCGGCACGCATTTCCGGCTGGCGCGGTTGCTCCACGCCACCGGTCATCCTGCGGCCAAGCGGCACCTGCTCCAGGCGTTGGAGGAGGCTCCGCGTTTCCGGGAAGCCCACCGGCTGCTGCTGGAGATGACCTCGAAGACCGCGGCGGCATCGCCACCGCCAGCGCCCTCCGGCAACCCATGAGTCGTTCGCGTTTTGCTCTGGCTGCGGGCCTCGTCACAATGCTGGCGGTGGCCTACGGCGTCGCGCAACGCCGTTCGGGTCTGGACATTCGCACCGCACGCGACATTCCGACCGAGGCGGAAGCGCCGCCGGTTTGGACGAACAACCCGGCTTTCAAAAAGGACACGTTCACCTTCGCGCGCATTCGTTACAGCGACAATGGCCGCCGGCGCTGGGGTCGCAACAGCGGCGCGGGTGCGTGGTTCATCGATTTTCCCGACGCCGACCTGAATCTCTCGTGGCGCCTGTCGCAGATGACGTCGCTGAAGGTGGACCCCAACGGCGTCGTGCTCGACATCACCGATCCGAAGCTCTTCGACTATCCGTGGGTTTACATGGTGGAGCCGGGCGGGCTGGGGCTGCTCGACGAAGAGGTGCCGATTCTCCGCCGTTACCTGCTCAACGGCGGCTTCCTCATGGTGGACGACTTCTGGGGCGAACGTGAGTGGGAGAACTTCGCGAGCGAGATCAAACGCGCGCTGCCGGAGTTCGAGATTGTGGACCTGTCACTCGACCATCCGATCTTCCACATCGTTTTTGACATCAACGAGACGTTGCAGATTCCGAATGTCGATACCGGCACGCGCAGCCAGTGGAGCGGTATCACATGGGAACGCGAGGACGCCCGGGATGTCCACTACCGCGCCATCTTCGACAGCAAGGGCCGCATGATGGTGATGATCTGCCACAACACCGACCTCGGCGATGGTTGGGAACGCGAGGGCGAGAACGAGTATTACTTCCGCGAGTTTTCCGAGAAACGCGCGTATCCGCTCGGGATTAACATTGTCTTTTACGCGATGACCCATTGAACTTTCTCCATGCGCAACCTCCCGCCTTCAATTTACACACGCGCCTGAATCACCCTTTGCACCTGCCGTCCAAGAACCATCTCGAACTCAACTACTGGGAACACTGTGGAAGCACCAATTAACTCCGCCGCCGCTGACAAGCAAACCGTCGAGCAACTCATCGCCAGCCGCACGCGCATCCGCTCCGAGCTCGGCAAGGTAATCATCGGCCAGAACGAAGTCGTCGAGCAGCTCCTCATCGCGCTCTTCGCCGGCGGCCACTGCCTCATCACCGGCGCGCCCGGCCTTGCCAAGACGCTCCTCATCAAATCGCTCGCGCAGATTTTCCACCTTAAGTTCCAGCGCATCCAGTTCACGCCGGACCTCATGCCCGCCGACATCACCGGCACGGAAATTCTCGAGCAAGACCCGACCGGCGGCCGCAAGATGGTCTTCGTGAAAGGCCCGATCTTTGCGAATATGATTCTCGCGGACGAAATCAACCGCACCCCGCCGAAGACCCAGGCTGCGCTGCTCGAAGCGATGCAGGAACACCAGGTCACCGCCGCCGGCGTGCGTCACAAGCTGGAGGAACCGTTCTTCGTGCTCGCCACGCAGAACCCGATCGAAATGGAAGGCACCTACCCGCTGCCCGAAGCCCAGCTCGACCGTTTCATGTTCAACGTCGTGATGGACTACCTGCCCGAGGACGACGAAGTCGCCGTCGTCGCGCAAACCACCGCCCGCAACGCCGCGCCGATTGAAGCGCTCTTCACCGGTGAAGACGTGCTGCGCTTCCACGATGTCGTGCGCAAGGTGCCGATTGCGGAAGACCTCGTGCGCTACGCCGTGCGCATCGCCGCCGCGTCCCGTCCGCACCAGACGAACACGCCCGACTTCGTGAACAACTGGGTGAGCTGGGGTGCCGGTCTGCGCGCCGGACAGTTCCTCGTGCTCGGCGCGAAGGTCCGCGCGCTTCTGCAAGGCCGCGCGCACGTCACGCAGGAAGACATCCGTGGCCTCGCCCATTGCACGTTGCGCCACCGCGTGCTCATCAACTACCGCGCCGAAGCCGAAGGCGTCACCGTGGAAAAGGTCATTGATAAGCTGCTGGAGACCGTGAAAACCGCTGGCAAATGACCAATGCTCAATGTCGCAATGTCCAATGAATGACGAAGGCCCAATGACTCCGAAGGTTGCGCATCGTCACACCATGCTCATTCGTCATTTGCCATTCACTGGTCATTGTTCATTGGACATTGGTCATTGAGCCCTTGCCATGCCCCCCTCCCCTCAAACCGACACGCTCATCTCCCCGGCCGCCCTCATGGCGATCAAGAACCTGGAGATGCGCGCGCGCGTCGTCGTTGAGGGATTCTGGAACGGCCTTCATCGCAGCCCTTATCACGGCTTCTCCGTCGAGTTTACCGAGTACCGCCAATACACGCCCGGCGACGATCCGCGTTACCTCGACTGGCGTCTCTTCGCGCGCTCCGACCGTTACTACATCAAGAAGTTCGAGGACGAAACTAACCTCCGCTGCCACCTGCTTGTCGATGGCAGCCGATCGATGACCTACGGTTCCCTCGACTGGACCAAGGCCCAATACGCCCACACCCTCGCCGCCACCATCGCCTACTTCCTCCACCAGCAAGGCGACGCCATCGGCCTGCTCACCTTCGACGAAGCCATCCGCGAATACCTGCCCGCGCGCCATCGCCGCAGCCATCTGCGCCAGCTCATGCTCACGCTGGAGAAACCCGCCGGCGGCCAGGGCACAGACCTCACCGCGCCGCTCAAACGCATCGTCGAGCTCGTGCGCAAACGCGGCCTCATGATTTTCATCAGCGACCTGCTCGCGCCCATCGAGACGCTGGAGCGCAACCTCGGCAACCTCGTCGCCTGCGGGCACGAGGTCCTGCTCTTCCACCTGCAGGACCCGGCCGAGCGCGACTTCAAGTTCGACAAAGCCTCGCTCTTCCTCGACGCGGAATCCGGCCGCGACCTCTACATCGATCCCGCCGCCGCACGGAAGGATTACCTCAGCAAGCTCGAAGCCCACACCGCCGCCGCGCGCCTCTGCTGCGATCATCTTGGTGTCGGGTATCACGCGCTGGCCACCGACGCCCCGCTCGAACTCGCCCTCTTCGACTTCCTCCGCTCCCGCATGCAACGCGCCAAGAAAGTGCAGCGGAACGTGGTGAGAAGAAGCAGCGCGGCATAGGAAAGAAACTGCGATGGATGGGGAAGACTCTTCGCGAAGAAGTCCACGACTTTTCAAATACTTTTCTCCAGAACGACTGGATGTTCTTCGTGAGAATAGAATCCGGTTCACACCGCCATCCGAGTTAAACGATCCATTTGAGATAGTTCCACACATCTCAATTAGTGATTCGGAGTATGAAACCATGGCCGACGACCTGGGAAAGAAAGCATACGCGTTAGAACCGGTCCTGAATCCCAATGCCGATCGAATCTCGTGGCAGGAATGGAAACGTTCGTTTTGGCTACCGCAACGGAAGATGGTGATCGATTCTCTGCGCACCTATCATGAAGAGTTTAACGAGATATTCCCTCGGCAGCTCCAAGTGCATCTAAGTGGATTTTTCGGAATACTTTGCCTCTCCGAGAACCACGAAAGCCTTTTGATGTGGGCTCACTATGCCAAGGGCCACACTGGTTTTGTCCTTGAGTTTGATCCGGATCAGGAGCCCTTCTACCGCGAACGTGGCGAGGTTGCCTACCTCCCGGATCGGCCTACATGGAAACGACCATCCCGCGATTTCGACAAAAGCATCTTCTTCACAAAAAGTCCCGAATGGCGTTACGAGAAAGAGCACCGCGTTCTTCGGAACTTCACTGAACTTGAACAACATCCTCTCCATGGTACGAGTGGAAGAAACGGGTACTTTGCCAAACTGCCGGAATCATCAATCAAGGCTGTATATTTTGGCTGCCGCATGGAGAACGGAACGATCACCGAAGTTCTGGATATTCTGAAGCGGCCGACATATCGCCATGTGAAGGCTTTTCTCGGCCTACCTGCCAAGGATTCGTTCAGATTGAATTTTTCCGAAGGAGACCAAACCGGTCTCATCGACCCTTCGGTCGTAAACATTCTCACAAAGATATTTGGCGTAGACTACAGCGGGATTAAAAAGGAGCGTTCCAAGTGAACGTATAAATTTGATCGTTGTGCTCCTGCCGAATCACATTGTGACCGCATTCTCCAGCCCAGCGGTTGCCGAGTTCGCGAGGTTACCCTGGATTGAAACGGTCCATCCGCGCCTCAACCACAACGTGGTTGCGGCCATCATCGGCAACATTCGCCACAACCTCGTTGAGGTTGATGGATTCTCGCCGCCCATTTCCCAAGGTAGCCGCTGCGCGCCAACCTTGGGCTGAAGGCCAGAACGCCGTTGGCGTTCGCACCCGGAGCGCGACTCTGCGAGTCGCAGCAACGTTGCCGCTACAGAAAATGCCAGATGCCCTCTGCGTGCTCCGGCGCAAGACCTCGTTGCGGGTCACAGACCCGCGCTCCGAATCTGCTGATTCACTTCCTCACGGTGCCGCAGGAACATTCGCGACGCCGTAGGCGCCGAGTGGCAGCCACAGGCCGCGACCGAGCGCGCCGTCGGCTTTGGTCAGGTCATACCACAGGCATCCGCCGGCGGTGTGTTCGCCGACCTGACGCAGCTCCGCGCCGTTCGTTGCGTCGAAGAGCGTGAGCGCGTTGTCGGAATACTGCGCGGCGAGCAGGCCGTCGAACTCCGCCAGCGCGTTGATGGAAGTTCTCACCTTCGTTGATGCGGCTCGCGTGAACTTGCCTTCGCGTGAGAGGAACCACGTGTCCAGCGCGGCGTCGGACGCTCCACCAGTGCCGCCCGGCAGCGTTCCGAAGCGCGAGATGAACACGTTGGTGCCGGAGACGAGCAGTGCGCGGGTGGCGGTCGAAGGAATCGCCAGCGAGTCGATGCGATGTGCCTTCACACCGTCGTAGGCGCTGGCGTCGAGATACTCCTGCCAGTCCGACGTGCCGGTCGACGTCCAGTGAACGCCGCGCGTGTAGAGGACTTCGCCGCCGTGGGAGAGCCCGACGAGCGAGCCGGGAATGTTCACCGGCCGGCGCACGAGCGGCTCGGTGGCGCTGGCGTAATCCACGACGTCGAGATACCAGCGCGTGATCCATTTGCCGACGGGCGGATAGATGACGATCGGATCGATGGCGGCCGCAGCGGCCAGAGTGTCACCAGGCGCGGGCGCGGGCGCGGCTTCGTCCTGCTTGATGGGAATGTAGCGCGACGATTGGTGGCTGAGATACACCTTGCCGTCGTGCGCGTAGGCCTGGCTGAAGTTCCACCATGAGTTGGTGCCGAGGCTGACTGCTGAGGCGAACTTCGGCGACGCGCCATCGCTGACATCGAATGCGATCAAGTTCCCGCCGCTGCTGCCACCCCAGAACGGATATGGTCGCGCGAACATCGCATCTGCCATGAGCGGGACGGCGCAATTGAAGCAATCCCACCAGTAACCGAACCCGCCACCGACCCACACGAGCACCTCTTCGCGCGGCCACACGGCCTGAAGTTCATTGCCGAAGTTCACGCCGGACGGCGCGGCTTCGGTCTGGCCGAGAACATTGATCTCCGGCATCGCCTCGAGATCGAACACGGTGAGCGTGAGCTTCGAAGCAGGCTGCGGATCGCCGGCGCCATCGGCCGCGAGCGCAATGACAGGGTAGTAATACCAGCCGTTCTGCACGCCTTGAGCGACGTAGAGTTTTGAGCCGCGCTTCGTCGCGCCGAGAATTGGCAAGTCGCCCAGCGCGCGTTCGGCGAGGATTTCATCCGGCGCATTCGCTCGCACCACACGCAACACCGGCTGCGCGGCGTTCCAACCCCAGCCCGTGGACGAAGCGAGCTCGACAAGAAATTCGCCGCTCAGGAACACGCGGTCGACCTGCCAGGCGAGCGATGTGGTGTGGCGAACCACGGGATGATCGCGATTCGTCGCATCGACTGAGAGCAATTCCCAGCCGGAGATGGAGAGGATGCGATCCGCGTGCAGCGTCGAGCGGCGTGGCTGGAACTGATGCTCGATGACGCCGCGAGCAGCGAGGTTGTCGCGGCCGAGATCGATGAGTTGCACACGCGACGCGTAACCGTTGGTGGTGTTGCCGGAGTAGGGAACGAGAATCAGCCCGGCCTCCGGCAGCACGGCGAAGGCTTTCTCGTCCCAGTTCGCTTCGCTCCACGAATAGCTGTCGCCGAGCGCGACACGGCTCGCCAGCGTGGGCGCGGCGGGATTCGCCACATTGAAGAGCGACACGGCGACGCGATTGCTCTCAATGCCGATCGTGACGAGTCGATCGCCGAGCGGTTGAATGTAAGTCGACCAGCCGGGCACATCGACGCTGCCGGCGATGCGCGGGCGTTCCGGGTTCGAGAGATCGACGACCCACAACGGATCGATGCGGAAGAAGGTGACGATGTAAGCCTTGTCGCCATCGAAGCGCGTGGCGTGGAGCTGCTCGCCGTGGCCGAGTTCGAGTTCAGCGAGCTTCACAACGCCGAGCGGCGAGGCGGAACGCGGATCGGGCAGGCGGAAGGTCTCGAGCTTCGTCACCAGCCGGCGGGTGGTTGTGGATCGCCAGTCCTCGGAAATGGTCGTGAGCACCCCGTCCTGCCAGCGCAGCTTGAACTTGTCCGGCAAACGCCCAGCCGTCTTCAACGTCTCGTGCCGGCGCATCGAGCCGTCGGGATTCGTGATGTCGACGCTGTGAACGATCGATTGCCACCAGTTCGCCGGATCCTGCGTGGCGGTGAAGAGCAGCCGGTCCGTGGCCGTGACGGCGTTGCCGTAACCCGGGAACCAAAGCGTGTCGCGTGCGACGGGTTGAGCGGGGTCCGCGAGATCGAAGGACGAGAGCTGCGTGCCCCATTCCCAGGCGCCGTTGGTGTTCCCGATAACGTGCCGGTAAGTCTGCGAGGCGACATACAACGCGGTGCCGACCAGACGGCTCTCCACAATGGTTCCCGTCACCGGCAGAGTGCTGACAATACTGGGCCCGCCCGGCGCGTCGTGAACGACGATGACTTCGCTCGAACCGGAGTAGCAGTTCGCCCGCGCGAGCAGCACGACATGTCGGTCGCCGAGCAGATACATGTCTTCGCCCACGCCCGGCAGACTCAACGTGCCGCGAACGCGCGGCGCATCGACGTTGGCGAGGTCGATGACCTGCAGCCCGCGGAGTTGATTGAAGAAGTAAAGCGTCTGCCCGCGAATCTTCCAGATGTCGGATTCCACCACTTCGCGCCCCGCACTCTCGCTGTCGCGAGGATTCGTGCCGGGAACGGTCAGTACATCGGTGTAAAAGCCGCCGCCGCCTGGGCCGCTCGATGGCGCGCCGTCAAACTCATCAACGCCGGTGAAGAACGCGGCGGGCAAACTCTCGGTGTCGTCCACCCGCACGCGCAACATTTCGATGGCCGCGCTCCGCGTGAGCCGGAAGGTCATCGCGCCGCCCGCTTCGGGCACCTGGCTCACAGCCCGCGGTTCCCATGCGCCGCTGCCGAGACGTTCGCGGCTTTCCAGCGTCACGCGCTTCGCCCCGGCGGGCACTTGAACGGTGACGACGACATTCGTGGGCTCAAGCGCGACGGCGGTAATGCTCGGGTTGGCGAGTTGTGCGGAAGCGCGGTGTGGCCAGAGCACGGCGAGGCACAACAAAGCGATAGCGGAAAGATTCAACACTAGGCGACGATTCGTTTTCATAACGCACCTCAGACGGGATTGATAATCAGATCAGATTAAAACGCCCGGGTGCTTTGGCGTCAACCTGCAGAAGCGGGCGTTTTTTGAGCCGACAATGGCAGGAACCGGAGCGCCAGATGAAAATTCGAACGAAGCCTACTTCGCCTCCAGCTGCCGCAACGCCGCGCGTTTGGCGGCGATGCGTTTCACCAGTTCATCCGCGATCACGCCGGCGAGAATCACGGATCCGATGATCACAAACTCCAGTTGGGTTGGGATATCGAGCATGATGATGGAGTTGTAGAGCACGCGCATCACCGCCGTGCCGATGATGACGCCGATGATCGTGCCTTCGCCGCCGCGCAAACTGCACCCGCCGAGCACCGCCGCCGCGATGGCGTAGAGCTCGTAGAATTCGCCGAGCCCGGACGGCTGGATGGAGTTCAGGTTCAACGAAAACAGAATGCCACCCACGCCCGCCAGCAGGGAACAGATGACGTAGGCGAGAATCTTCATTGCGTCGGTGTTGATGCCGCTGAAACGGGTTGCTGTTTCATTTCGGCCCAACGCGAGCAGGTAGCGACCCCAGATGGTGCGGTCGAGAATTAGCCATGCGATGACCGCCACGACGGCGAGAATGAACACGGACACCGGCAGTGCGAATGCCTCGGTAACCTGTAGTTTCCCCACGGAGATCTGGCGCAGACCGTCGAAGCTCTTCCCAAAGCCCTGGCTCTGGTCATCCGTGATGTAGCGTCCCATGCCGCGATAGATCAGCAGTCCGCACAGCGTCACGACGAAGGGCTGTAGCCGCATCTTCGTGATGAGCAATCCGTGCGCGAGCCCGATGAGCAGCGACAGCGCGAGAACGGTCACCAGAGTGAGCGGCACGGGCCAGCCCTTCTGCGTGAGCAACCAGGCCATGAGCGAACCGACCAGTCCGATCACCGAGCCGATGGAGAGATCGATGCCGCCCGTGATGATGACGAACGCCACGCCGATGCTGATGATGCCGAAGAGCGATGTCCAGGTGATGAGGTTCTGGAGGTTGTAGGCGCTGACGAATTGCGGATTCGCCACCGCCGTCGCCACAAAGACGACAACGAGCAGACCGAAGATGCCGAGAAGCTTTTTCATGCGAATCGTTTGAGATGGTCGGGGGCGGAGGGCGGTGGGAATTGGTGAGGGGCGACGGTCGGTATGGTGCGCGGTATCCGCTTGGCCTTGGGCTCACCCCTCACCCCGGCCCTCTCCCCGTTGAGGGGAGAGGGAGCGCAAGTGATGCCCTTGATCGAATGGAAGCATGTCGCCGCGTTTGAAACGTTTGGATTGTTCGAGCGGATTCGCTTCGTTGTCTTAACTACGCGGCAACGCTCACCCGCACAACAATGCGCTTCCAACGCGACTCCCTCTCCCCTTAACGGGGAGAGGGCCGGGGTGAGGGGTGAGGACGACAGAACGGCATCCAGCGCCGCAACCGCACCCAACCGCACATCGTTGCGTCGCGTCTTGAGCATGAAAAATTCACTGGTCATCGCGTCATTGGACATTGGTCATTCCGCCCCGGTCGCCAATCGCATCACCGACTCTTCGCTCAGCGCATCGCGCTGGAGCTGGCCCGTGATGCGGCCCTGGCACATCACGAGCGTGCGGTCGCTCATGCGGAGGACTTCCTCCATCTCGCTGCTGACAAAGAGGATCGCCACGCCGCGACCCGCGAGTTCTTCCATCAGCCGGTAAATCTCCTGTTTCGCGCCGACGTCGATGCCGCGCGTCGGCTCGTCGAGCAGCAACACCTTCGGCTCCATTGCCAGCCATTTGCCGAGCGCGACCTTCTGCTGGTTGCCCCCAGAGAGAAACTGCACGAACTGCGCGAGGCTCGGCGTCTTCACGTTCATCTGCTTCGTCATCTGCGAGGCGATCTCAGCTTCACGCGAGCGATTCAGGAACCCGCGGTTCGCATCGCGACGCAGGCTGGTGAGCGTGGTATTCTGGCCGACAGCCATTTCGAGAATCACTCCCTGCTGTTTCCGATCTTCCGGCACGAGCGCGAGCCCGGCGCGGATGGCGTCCATCGGCGAACGCATCGCCACCGGCGCCCCCGCCACGCGAATTTCACCGCCCACGGCGCGGTCGATTCCGAACAGCACGCGCAAGAGCTCCGTGCGTCCGGCACCTACGAGTCCCGCGACGCCGACGATTTCGCCGGGCTTGAGGGAAAAGTTCAACGGATGCGTCGGATAGGTGGGTGTGCGCAGGTCGCGGACTTCCAGCAACGCTTCGCCGGAGCCGAACGAAGCCCGCGCGTGACGCGTGAGGTCCCTTCCCACCATCAGCTTCACCATCGCGTCGTGGTTGATTTGATCGCGCTGTAACTCGCCGGCGTTCTCGCCATCGCGCAGGACGACGACGCGGTCCGCGAGCTCCTTCACCTCACCGAGTCGATGCGAGATGTAGACGATGCTCACCCCTCGCGAACGCAGCTCCTTCACCACGCGATAGAGCTGCTCCGTCTCGTGCTGGCTGAGGCTGGAGGTCGGCTCGTCCATGATGAGAACGCGCGCGTTCGTGCTGAGTGCCTTCGCGATTTCCACGAGCTGCTGGCGACCGAGCGACAACGTGCTGACCAACGTGCGCGGAGCGCAATCGAGCCCGACCTGCTCCAGAAACTTCCGTGATTCCTCGCGCACCCGACCACGATCCACGAAGCAACCATGGCGAGGTTCACGACCGAGAAAGATGTTCGACGCGACGTCGAGATTGTCCGCGAGGTTCAGCTCCTGATGAATCAGCGCGATGCCGAGATGTTCGGCGGCACACACACTGTCGATGCGCACGGCCCGGCCCTCGACGAGAATTTCGCCGCTGTCCGGCTCCTGCACGCCGGCGAGGATCTTCATCAACGTGCTCTTGCCCGCGCCGTTCTCGCCGATGACCGCCAGCACCTCGCCGCGCCCGAGCGTGAGGCTGACCTGATGCAGCGCGCGCACGCCGGTGAAGCGCTTCGAGACGGAGCGGACTTCGAGATAAGGCGCGGCGGCAGACATCAATCGATCAGCGACGGCGACAGTTGCGGTGACATGCGCCGAAACTACAAAGCGCCGCCGCACAGGTCACGAAATTGTTCGTCAACGGTGGGGCAGGATTTCCCATTCACGCCTCGCTCATTACGCATTACGCTCTCCGCCGATGCCGGACATCGTCTTAACGACGCTCAACGCGAAGTACATTCACGCCGCCTTTGGCCTGCGCTACCTCATGGCCAATCTCGGCGAGCTGAAGCCCTCCGCCGCCATCGCGGAGTTCGACATCAACCAGCGTCCGCTCGACATCGCCGAAGCCCTCCTCGCGCGGGAGCCGAAGATTCTCGGGTTCGGCGTTTACATCTGGAACGTCACCGAAACCACCGAAGTCATCGCCGCCATCAAACGCGTGCGCCCGGAAGTCATCGTCATTCTCGGCGGACCCGAGGTCAGCTACGAAACGGAATCGCAGGCCATCGTCGCGCTGGCGGACTACGTCATCACCGGCGAGGCGGACCTGAAGTTCGCCGAAGTCTGCCGCCAGCTTCTCACCGGCGAAAAGCCCGCGACCAAGATCATGGCCGCGCCGTTGCCGGAGTTCAGCAAGCTGGAGCTGCCCTACGATCTTTACACCGAGCAGGACATCGCGCATCGGGTCATCTACGTCGAGGCGTCGCGCGGCTGTCCGTTCACCTGTGAGTTCTGTCTCAGCTCGCTCGACATCCCGGTGCGCCAGGTGCCGCTCGACAAGATGCTCGCCGCGCTTCAGCGCCTGCTCGATCGCGGCGTGAAGAACTTCAAGTTCGTCGATCGCACCTTCAACCTGAACCTCAACGTCAGCCGCGCGTTCCTCCAGTTCTTCCTCGATCGTTATCAGCCCGGGCTCTTCTTCCATTTCGAGATGATTCCCGATCGACTGCCCGAGGCGCTGCGCGAACTCATCGCGAAGTTTCCGCCCGGCGCGCTCCAGTTCGAGGTCGGCATCCAGTCTTTCAACGACGAGGTATGCGAGTTGATCAGTCGACGACAGGATCTCGGCCGGCTCGAGGATAACTTCCACTTCCTGCGCAGCTCGACGGGCGTCCATATCCACGCGGATCTCATCGTCGGCCTGCCCGGCGAGACCATCGAGAGCTTCGGTGCGGGTTTCGATCGGCTCATCGCGCTCGGGCCGCAGGAGATTCAGGTTGGCATTCTCAAGCGGTTGCGCGGCACGCCCATCATCCGCCACGACGCCGAATGGCAGATGCGCTATAACGCGTATCCACCCTACGAGATTCTCCAGAACAAATTCATCGACTTCGCCACGATGCAGCGGATGCGCCGCTTCGCAAAGTATTGGGACCTCGTGGGCAACAGCGGGAACTTCGTCGAGACGACGCCGTTGATCTGGAAGGACGCTTCGCCCTTCGCCGCGTTCCTCCGCTGGAGCGACTGGCTTTTCGCGCAGATCCGGCGCACGGACACCATCGCGCTCGCGCGTCTCGCGGAACTGCTCTTCCAGTATCTCACCACCGAGAGTCATCTTGAGCCCAAGCTCGTCGCCGAAACGCTCTGGCGCGACTGGCAACGTGGCGGGCGCACGGAGAAGCCGGAGTTTTTGCGCGCGCACCTGCCGGCTACCGAGGAGGATCGTTCCTCCAAACGGCGGCTCTCCGGCCTCAAGCGCCAGGGTCGTCATCTCCCGCGAAGCGTGTAGCAGCCGACGTGAGTCGGCTCTAACTTTTCTGTCGATTAGACAGAGCGGACTCACGTCCGCTGCTACGGCGATAGAGGTTAAGCGCTCGTCCCGGCCAGCTTAAGAAGGCGTTCGTACTGCGCTGCGGTGAGCGGGGTGACGGAGAGGCGGGATTGTTTCAGCAGCGCCATTTCGGAGAGGGTCTTGTCGGCTTTGATGGCGGCGAGGGTCACGGGCTGCTTGAGCGGCTTGGCGGGGACGAGATCCACGCAGGACCAGTCACCTTCCTTGGCGGTGGCGTCGGGATACGCCTCCTTGTCCACCTTCGCGAGACCGACGACCTGCTTGTCCGTCACGCTGTGGTAGAACGCGACAAGCTCACCCTTCTTCATCGCGCGCAGATTGTTTCGCGCCTGGAAATTGCGGACACCGGTCCACGCCGTCCTGCCGTCCTTCACGAAGGTGTCCCACGAGTAAGCCTCGGGCTCGGACTTCACGAGCCAGTAATTCTTTGCCATGCGGCGAAATCTATCGGGCGAAGCGTGGGCGGCAATGGGAAAGGTGGATATAGCTCGAATGCTCCGCCTCAAGACTGCTTGCTGATGACTCAGTGATTGCGCCTGTCTTCAATTCGTCTTTGGTGGAAGCGAATTGTTACCAGCTAATGGAACGATCAGTCCAGGCAAGGTCAGTTTGACGAGCTCAGGCATTAACTCAGCTAGAGCGTCGCGCTCTAGTTCGGGATGACATTGGTCACGCCATCCGCCGTGTAACCACTGCGGCCAGTCACTTTGAGTGATGCGAATATCGGTCCCTGAGCGCCGTAGAAGGACGGAAACTTCATTTACCACCAGTCCGTACCGAACAAGTGCATCCGCTGACTTTAAAAGGGTGGGCCAATACTGTGGCTGGGAACCTCGTTCGGACGCCCTCAAGCCTGCCTCAAAGTAAAGCTGCGCGAACCGCGCCTGATGAGGCCAGTGCACGTAGCAAGTCCAGTGCATCGCCGCATCACTGAACCGGTAGAGATCGTGTGATTTGTCGCCGATGAAATGCGAGGTCGCAAAAATCGGCTCCGCCAGATTCTGGCCGCAGAGCGGGCACTTCGACACGAATCCGCCACCGGCCTTAGTTACGATCATTGCCATGTGTTGCCTCAATGTAAATTTAACCGCAGTTCTCCGTTACCCACTATGGTGGCGTGATTTTCTATGAGACGAAGCTATCAGGAGCATATTTGCTGTCCATCTTCGGTCTCCAGCTTTGGAATATTGCCGGGAGCATTCTTCCGCGCCTCCCGTCCAACCCACCATGAAACGCATGCTTTGGCTTCTGTTGGGTTGGCTGGTCGTCTCCACTTCCGCGTCGGCGTCCGGCCTCATCATCATTCACGAGGAGGATTTCTGGCGCCGCCCGCCGCCGCGCATTGTGCCGCCGGAACCGATTCCGCCCCGGCCACCCGTGCGCCACGTCTGGGCCGCGCTCGAAACGTCCTTCACCAAGGCCGATGTGCGTATCAAGGACCAGCTCGCGACGACGGTCATCGAACAGGAGTTTTACAATCCGAACCCGCGTCAGCTCGAAGGCACGTTCCTCTTTCCGGTGCCCAAGGGGGCGCAGATCAACAAGTTCACCATGGAGATCAACGGCAAGCCGGTGGAAGCCGAGCTGCTGGCGGCGGACAAGGCGCGCGGCATTTACGAGGACATCGTGCGTCGGTTGAAGGACCCGGCGCTGCTCGAATACGCCGGGCGCGATTTGTTCAAGGTCCGCATCTTCCCGATCGAAGCGAACGGCCGGAAGCGCATCACGCTTTCCTATTCGCAGTTGCTCAAGGCGGACAGCGGGCTGGTGAACTTCGTTCTGCCGATGAACACGGACAAGTTCTCCGCAAAGCCGGTGAAGAACGTGAGTCTCAAGGTCGACCTCGAAACGAAGCGTCCGCTGAAGTCGATTTACTCGCCGAGTCACAAGGTGGAGATCAAGCGCAGCGGCGGGAACAAGGCAGTGGTCGGCTACGAGGCGCGCGAGGTGCAGCCGGATTCGGACTTCCAACTCTTCTTCGCGCAGGAACAGGACGACATCGGGCTGAATCTGCTGACTTACAAGACTGCAGGTGAGGACGGCTACTTCGTGCTCCTCGCGTCGCCGGGCGCGGAGGTGAAGAACACGAAGGTGATTCCGAAGGACGTGATGTTCGTGCTCGATACGTCGGGCTCGATGGCGGGCGCGAAACTGGAGCAGGCGAAGAAGGCGCTGGCATTCTGCGTGGAGAATTTGAACGACGACGATCGCTTCGAAGTGCTGCGCTTCGCGACTGAGGTGGAGCCGTTGTTCAGCGCGTTGACGGTGGCGTCGAAGGAAAGCCGGACGAAGGCGCAGGAGTTCATCAAGGGTTTGAAGCCGATTGGTGGCACCGCGATTTATGATGCGCTCGACAAGGCGCTGGCGGCGCGTCCTGCGAAGGGTGACCGGCCTTATCTCGTGATCTTTCTGACGGATGGCTTGCCGACGGTGGGCAACACGAAGGAGGACGACATCGTGGCGAACGCGACGCGCGCCAGTGGCGGGAATGTGCGCGTGTTCTGCTTCGGCATCGGCCACGATGTGAACACGCACATGCTCGACAAGATCGCGGAGGACACACGCGCGGTGAGCCAGTACGTGCTGCCGGACGAGGACATCGAAGTGAAGGTTTCGAGCTTCTTCAGCAAGATCAAGGAGCCGGTGCTGGCGAGTCCGAAGATCACATTCCCGGAATCGGTGCGCGTGACGAAGCTGTATCCGTCGCCGGTGCCGGACTTGTTCAAAGGCGAGCAGCTCGTACTCGTCGGGCGCTACTCCGGCAAGGGTGATGGCGCGATTCAGATCGAGGGCACGGTAAACGGCGAGGTGAAGAAGTTCGCGCAAGACGTGAAGTTCCTCGACGAGGCGAACGACCACGAGTTCATCCCGCGCCTGTGGGCGACGCGACGCGTCGGCTATTTGCTGGATGAAATTCGCCTGCGTGGCGAGAGCAAGGAGGTGAAGGAGGAAGTCGTGGAGCTCGCGCGCAAATACAGCATCGTGACGCCTTACACTGCTTACCTGATTACCGAAGATGAAACGCGGCGCGGCGTGACGACGAATTTGCGCACGTTGCAAATGAGCGACCCGGCACAACTGCGCGAGGCGCGAGAGAACTATCGCTTCTTCATGAAGGACAAGTCCGGTGGGCGCGCGGTGGCGAGCTCGCAATCCTACAACCGACTGAAGCAAGCCGATGCGCCGTCGCTGGCGATTCAGGAAGGCAACGTGGATGCATTGCGGGTGGCCGAGCCGACGCAGACGATGCCGTTGCGTCGCTACGCCGGTGGTGTTCCAGCTGCACCGGCTTCGGCGGGCAAGCCGGTGACGCTGGAAACGGCTGCTCAACAATACGCGCAGCAGAGCCGGTTTGTGGCGGGCAAGACGTTCTTCCAGAACCAGACGCAGTGGGTGGATACGGACGCGCAGAAGTTTGAGAAGGCGAAGAAGGTCCGTGTGCAGTTCGCGTCGGCCGAATACTTCGATTTGCAGAAGAAGCATCCGAAGGCGCAAGCGTGGCTGGCGCTCGGGAACAATGTGCAGTTCGTGATGGAGGGAACGGTGTACGAGATCTACGAGTGACCACGCTCCTGATGGCAAGACGTATGAACCGCCTCACCCCTCACCCCGGCCCTCTCCCCGTTGAGGGGAGAGGGGGCGCGATATAGGATTCAGTTCTAGGCCACACTTTGGCCCGCGCTCGTTTCGTTTGGTTGTTCGAGGTCCGTCTGGACGGACGGAAACAAACGCGGAGAGATACTGTCAAATTTCGATGCGCCCTCTGCGCGACTCCCTCTCCCCTCAACGGGGAGAGGGCTGGGGTGAGGGGTGAGTCCACGCAACGCCGTTGGGGAATTCATATTGCGCCAGCGACTCAGGCTTCATCTCGATGCTGTAGCCGGGGCGGTTCGGCGGGAGGTAACAGCCGTTGCGCATCGTGACCGGATCGAGGAAGTGCTCGTGGAGATGATCGACGTATTCGATGACGCGATTCTCCGTTGAGCCGCTGACAGCGATGTAGTCGAAGATCGACAGGTGCTGGACGTATTCGCAGAGCCCGACGCCGCCCGCGTGTGGGCAGACGGGCAAGCCGAACTTCGCGGCGAGCAGGATGACGGCGAGAACTTCGTTCACGCCGCCGAGGCGCGCGGCATCGAGCTGACAGAAGCGAATCGCGTTCGCCTGCATAAGCTGCTTGAAGACGACGCGATTCTGGCAGTGCTCGCCGGTGGCGACGCCGATGCCGAGCGGTTCCATCGCGCGGGCGATGGCGGCGTGGCCGAGCACGTCATCGGGGCTGGTCGGCTCCTCAATCCACCACGGCTGGAACTTCGCGAGGTGCTTCATCCATTCGATGGCCTGCGGCACGTCCCAGACCTGGTTCGCGTCGGTCATCAGCTTGCGCTCCCAGCCGATCTCTTCGCGGATGATGGTGCAGCGGCGAATGTCGTCCGCGAGATCGCGGCCGACTTTGATCTTCAGATGATTCCAGCCTTGCGCGATGGCTTCGCGGCAAAGGCGACGAAGTTTTTCGTCGGAGTAACCCAGCCAGCCCGCGCTCGTGGTGTAGGCCGGGTAACCGCGTTCGCGCATCTCGGCTTCGCGTTCGGGCTTGGTCGGCGCGAGTTTGCGGAGGAGCTCGCAGGCTTCGTCCGGTGTGAGTGCGTCCGTGATGTAGCGGAAGTCGATGCAGCGAACGAGCTGCTCGGGCGTCAGGTCAACGAGGAGTTTCCAGAGCGGCTTGCCTTCGGTCTTCGCGTAGAGATCCCAGACGGCGTTGACCACGGCGGCGGTGGCGAGGTGGATCGCGCCTTTCTCGGGTCCAATCCAGCGGAGCTGGCTGTCGCCGGTGATGTGGCGCCAGAACTCGCCGAGGTTCGCGGTGATGGAATCAAGCGAGCGCCCGATGATCAGCGGCGCGAGTGCGCGGACGGCGGTGACGACGATCTCGTTGCCTCGCCCAATGGTGAACGTGAGTCCGTGGCCTTGGTGCGGTCCATCGGTTTCGAGAATGACGTAGGCGGCGGAGTAATCCGGATCCGGATTCATCGCATCGGAGCCATCGAGATGGCGCGAAGTGGGGAAGCGGATGTCGCGAACGACGAGGTTCGTAATCGAGACGCGGGCGCGGGTCATTTCCCGATTGTCACCTCAACGGGAGACGCGTCAAGGCCACGACCCGAAATCGGAATCTGGACGTGTTTAGGCAGGGCAAAATAGAAAGATGCTCCTTTATCGACCTCGCCTTCGGCCCAGACCCGGCCGCCGTGCCGTTCGATGATGCGCCGGACATTGGCGAGGCCGATGCCGGTGCCTTCGAACAGATGGTCTGGATGCAAGCGTTGGAAGACGCCGAACAGCTTCTCTGCGTACCGCATGTCGAAGCCGACGCCGTTGTCGCGCACGCAGAAAATCCATTCGTCCGCGGCCGGGCCGGTTTTGCACGAGACTTCGATGGTCGCCGGGTTGCGCGTGCGCGTATACTTGAGCGCGTTGGAAAGAAGGTTCAAAACGGCCTGACGCAGCGTCGGAAAATCCGCCTGCACGGTGGGAAGGGAGTTAATGACCCAGTGGACGGAGCGTCCTGTGGTGTCGGGTTCGAGACTGCGGCGGACCTCGTCGACCAAATCCGCGAGAGCGACCGGAGCGAGCCGGAGTTCTGTGCGTGCGGTGCGGGAAAAGTCGAGGATGTCATCGATCAATTCACCCATGCGCACGGCGGAATGCTGAATGGTATCCAGGTAACGGCGCACGGATTCGGCCATAGGGTCGGGCAAATCCTGGCGCAGCAGATCGATGAAGCCGTGGATGTGCCGGAGTGGGGCGCGGAGATCGTGCGAGATGGAGTAGGAGAACGATTCAAGCTGCTTGTTCGCTTCCTGCAGTTGCGCGGTGCGCTCGGCGACGCGGCGCTCGAGCGAGGCGTTGAGCTGACGAACGCGTTCTTCGCTCTCGCGCAGGGCGTTTTGTTCGCGAATGGACTGCGCGCGGTAGAAGGCGTTCTCGACGGCGAACGGAAGGCGGAAGAGGTAGTTCTCCGATTTGACGATGTAATCGGCCGCACCGAGCTTTACGGCCTGGAGGGCGATTTCCTCCGTGCCCTGGCCGGTGATGAGAATGACTGTGAGATCGAGCGCGCGCTCCTGGCGAATCTCCTTCAACGCCTCGATGGCGCTCATGCCGGGCAGGCGAAAATCGAGAAGCAGGACATCGATATCCGGCACGGAGCCGGCTCGCGGGATCCGATCCAGCGCCTCCTGCGCGGTGTGCACCACCTCGAAGAGAATGTGCGGCGCGTGATGCGCGAAATGCCGGCACGTGAGTGTGATGTCGTGCTCGTTGTGCTCGACGTAGAGCAGGCGCAGCGGTCGTTGGTGACGGGCGACTTCATTCTGGAAACGCAACTGGGCCTGGCGTAGAACGCCGGGCAGGTGAGCCCAGAAGGCATTCGTCTTCGCGATGTAATCGTCCGCACCGGCGCGCAGCGCCGCGAGAACGGTTTCCTCATCGCCGGATCCTGTGAGTACCACCACGGGGAGCGGCAGGGCACGGCTGCGCGCGTGGGCGAGCACCGCGAGGCCGCTGCCATCGGGCAGGTTCACGTCGCAGAGCACGGCGTCGAACAAAGGCGGTTCGCCGCGTTGGAACGACGCCTCAAACGCCTTCAACTGCTCCACGGCATCGGCGACGCGTGGAACGATCGTCAAATGGAAATCTGGCGCCACGCGACGCAGTTCCCGCCGCGCCAGGTCGGCGTCGCCAGGATTGTCTTCGAGATAGAGGATTTTCATGGCGCGGGCGGCGGAGCGGGGGCTGAAGAAGGGACGTGCGGCCGGTTCAGGACGCTCCAGTAGATCTCCAGTTGCGCTGCGACTTCGAGGAAGTTCTCGAAGTTCACGGGTTTGATGATGTAGGAGTTCGCGCCCAGTTCGTAGGCCGTGCGGACATCGTTGTCCTCATTGGAAGTCGTGAGCACGACCACGGGAACGGATCGAAAGGTGGGATGAGTTTTCAGCTGCCGCAGCACCTCGAGTCCCGAGACCTTGGGCAGTTTCAGATCCAGCAGAATGACCACCGGCTGGGGAGCGCCCTTCTCCCACTGCGCGAGGTGGCCGAGTGCCTCCTCGCCGTCCCGCGCGACAACGAGCGGGTTCACGAGCTTGCGTTTGGCAAAGGCGCGCTTCGTGAGATCCACGTCCATCGGATTGTCTTCCACGAGGAGGATGGGACGGGAGAAATCGTTCATGGCAGTTACGGCTGAAAACTTCTTTGTTCGATGCCGTTGTTGCTGTTGTTTAAAGGCAAGTCGAGATAAAAAACCGCGCCATGGCCGGGCTGGCTCTCGGCCCACACCCGGCCACCCATCCGTTCCATCGCCTTGCGCACAATCGCCAATCCGATGCCGGTGCCACCGTAATCTTCCGCCCGGTGCAGCCGGTGGAAGATCTGGAAGATCAGGTCGTGATACTTCATGTCGAAGCCCGTGCCGTTGTCGCGCACTGAGAGGATGCATCGCCCCTGATCTATCCGAGAGGAGATCTCAATGTGCGGCGCCGCCTGATGCCGGGAAAACTTCGCGGCATTATCAATCAAGTTTCGCAACGCCAGCGCCAGTCCGTCGCGGTCCGCGTCCACGGCTTCGTCACCAAGGTGCGTCTCAAGGTGAACCTTTTCCAAGTCGTGTTTCCGTTCGTCGATGACACTCTCGACCAGCGATCGCAGCGGCACGCGGCTCTGGTAGAGCGCCCGTCGCTCCAGCTTGGAGTAAGTGAGCAAATCCTCGATGAGCTGCTGCATTTGTTCCGCCCCGTGGCGAATGTTCTTCAGGAAGGAACGGCCGTCCTCGTCCAGCCTGTCGTGGTAATCCTCCAGCAAGAGCCGGCTGTAACCGTCGATGCCGCGCAGCGGCGCCTTCAAGTCGTGTGACACCGAATAGCTGAAAGTCTCGAGCTCCTTGTTCTTCGCCTTCAATTCGGCGGTGCGGTCCGCGACGCGTTGTTCCAGCTCGCTGTTCAGTGCGCGAATCTCCTCGTCCGCCTCCTTGATGGGCGTGATGTCCACTGCGACGCCTCCCAGAAGCCGGCGTCTCTCCGAGATTACGACGGTGAACTTGAAAACGTTCCACCAATGAACTTTTCCATCCGGCATTTGGGCGGATTCGATCGTCTGCGAAGGTTCCTGCGAATTCCAGGCCGCCTCGTCGCTTTCCTTGAACCCGCGCGCGACCTCCGCCGGCCAGAGATCGGCGTCCGTCCTGCCAATCAATTCTTCGGGCGGTTTGCCGAACTGGGCAGCCCATGCCTGGTTACCGAGCACGTAACGTCCCTCGCGGTCCTTGAGGAACGCGGCCGCCGGCGTGTGGTCGAGGAACACGCGAAACCGTTCCTCGCTCGCCAGCAGGTCTGCCGTGCGATCGACTACACGCTGTTCGAGCGTTTCGTTGACGAGCCGCAGCTCTTCGATCGCGCGGCGGCGGCCCTGAATCAGCCGTCGCATGACGAAGTAGATGCCGAACATGATGCCGATGCTGCAAACATCACCGGCGATCAACACCGCAATCGCCTGGCGTTCGCGGTCCCCGGCGCGGGCCGCGCGATTTTCCAGCAGCTTCACCACATCGCCCTCCACCTTCTCGATGACACTGCGGATGCGATTCATCACGCGATCTCCGTCGCTCGATCGCACGATCTGGAGCGAGCTTTCCAATCCTCCCGTTCGCCGGGCTTCCACCATCTTTTCCAACTCGGCGAACTTGTCGTGAATCAGCGGCAGCACCTGCCCGATTTCGCGGGCCACCATGTCATGCCCGGGCAACAGTGCTTCGACCGCTTTAATCCGTTGCGGCAGCTGGGAGCGGGCGTTAATATAAGGGGCGAGATATTGCTCCGTGCCGGTCAGCAGATAGCCGCGCTGGCTTGATTCCGCGTCCTGCACAGTGGCGAAGAGATCCTTGAGCGCCATCGCCAGCCGACGCGCCTGCATGCGCTGGGTGGTGAGCTCCATGTAATCCTGGGTGCTGACGTGATTGAAAATGCTGAGGCCCACGATGAGGCTCGTGGCGAGGACCAATCCAACGGATGTCCAGCGTTCAGCAGTCGATTTCATTCACCCAAGTTGCGTCCGGACCACTCCAGGCAGGCGAAGACAACCTCGTCCGGCGAAAGATTGTGCCTCCTGTATGGATCGTTTCGCGGCGCTGGACAAGTCCGCGGATGAATAGAAGTCACCCGTAGAACTTCGGGCGGCCAAACTAAAGCCGCGTCAGCGCGGTTACTTGCTGCCGGGTTTGGTGGCGGGCGTCTTGGCGAGATCGGGCGGGAGATTGTCCGGCGGGAACGCTTCGACGTGGAGTTTGATCAAGCTCACTGTGGGCGCATCGAGTTTCAGTGAACCATCGGAGCGATCCACGAGCATCGCGATGCCAGTCACGGCGCCGCCGTTGGCCTTGACGATGTCGATGGTCTCCTGCACGCGCCCGCCCTTTGTCACGACATCCTCCACGATCAGGCACTTCTCGCCAGGCGCGATCTTGAATCCGCGACGCAGCACGAGCTTGCCCTCTTCCTTTTCCACGAAGATGAAGCGCAATCCGAGCTGGCGCGCCACCTCCTGGCCGATGACGAGTCCACCCATCGCGGGCGACACCACGGTGACAGCGCCGAGCGAGCGAACCTTCTCCGCCAGCGCCGCGCCGAACTTCTCGACGATTGGCATCTGTTGCAGCGCCAGTGCGCATTGGAAGAACTGCCGGCTATGCAGGCCGCTGCGGAGGATGAAATGGCCTTCGAGCAAGGCACCGGTCTGGCGGAACAGATTGAGAGCTTCTTCGTTCGTCATGGCCGCGCATCAAACACGAGGCCGCCCGAGGTGACAATGCAGAAGAGGGTAGACCACGTACGGACGCAGTTAAACACGGATTGGGAACGAGACACGAATTTCAGCGATTTGCACCAACGCAGAAGTCCTTGTTCGTGAAAACTCGTAGAATTTGTGTCGATCTTCAGATCTGAAAATCCACCACCACGGCCTCGCGTTCGCGCTTGTTCATCACTTTCATCGTCACGCCTTCGAACACGACCAGTGAATTGGCCGGCACGCTGGTGGTGAGGAAGACGTTGCCGCCGATGGTGCTGCCTTCGCCGATCACCGTCTCGCCTCCGAGAATCGTTGCGCCGGGATAAATCGTAACTCGATCCTCAATGGTGGGATGCCGCTTCTTGCCGCGCAGATTCTCCACGTCACTCGTCGATTTCGCACCGAGCGTCACGCCGTGATAAATCTTCACGTGATTACCGATGATGCACGTCTCGCCAATCACCGTCCCAGTGCAGTGGTCGACAAAGAAGTGCGAACCGATTTGCGCGCCCGGATGCAAATCCATGCCCGTGCGCGCATGCGCCCACTCGGACATGATGCGCGGGATGAGCGCGATGTCGCGCTTGTAGAGTTCGTGTGCGACCCGTTGCACCGCGATCGTCTCCACGAACGGATACGCCACGATGATTTCCTCCTGGCTCAACGCCGCCGGATCGCCGTTGAACGCCGCGTCGACGTCGGTCTTCAGCACTTCACGAATGTTCGGCAGGCAACGCAGGAGGCAGATCGTAGTTTCGTGAGCGACCGGCCGCAGATCCTTTTTTGCCATTCCCTCCGGCGTGGCGTATTCGAGGCTCTTGTAAATTTCGTCCTCCAGACGTTCCGCCACGGAATCGACGAGCGACACCATCTCCACCTTGAGCTCGGACGAATGGATCATCCGTTCGTCGAAGAAACCGGGGAAGAGCAGGCGCAAGAGATCCAGCGTGATGCCGGCGATGACACTTTTGGACGGCAGGTTTTTGCCATCGAGATGATTGATGCCGCCTACCTTGGCGTACGAAACAATCAGCTGGTTGGCGAGCTCGGTAACCGTCGCATTCACGGCAGGAGTATTGGGCAGCAATGTTTGAAAGGCAACTGTGGGGAGTGAAGGGGCGCATCCGGGCACTGATCCCGACACGGGTGGCGTGTTGGAGCGCAGAACTCCGATTCTGCGCGTTGAACGAGTGGGTGGAACGCGCCGATTCGGAGATCGGCGCTCCGGGGGCAGTGAGAGGATGCGCCCTGTGAAACGGAGAGCCAGGCGAGTTTTCGGTTTTACGTTTCCTGACCTCGTGCGCACACTCCGCCTCCATGTCCTGGAAAGTCCTGATCACCGCGCGCACGCTCAACATCGAATCAGTTGGCAAGGGCGCACTGGATCTGCTCGGGGCCGCTGGCTTGAATCTCATTCATCCGCCGAAAGCTGGCCCGCTCAGCGAAGCCGAATTGCTCCCGCTGCTGCCTGGCATGGACGCTGTCTTCGCCAGCATGGACAGATTCACCGCCGCCGTGCTCGGCTCGAAGGAAGCGGCGAATCTCAAACTCATCTCCCGCTGGGGCGTCGGCTATGACGCCATCGACGTTCCTGCCGCCACGAAGCAGGGCATCGTCATCGCCTACACGCCGGGGTTGTTGAACGACGCCGTCGCCGACTACGCGATGGCGCTGTTGTTTGCCGTCGCGCGTCGCGTCCACGAAGGCCACACCTCGATGCGCGAAGGCAAGTGGACCTCGCTCTGGGGCCAGGACGTCAGTGGCAAGACGCTGGGCATTATCGGCTGCGGACGCATCGGCCAGGCCGTGGCGAAACGCGCGAGCGGATTCAACATGCGCCTGCTGGGCGCGGACACGCAGCCGAACGACGACGCGAAGAAGCTCGGCATCGAGTTCGTGCCGCTCGAGCAGTTGCTCGCGGAATCGGACTACGTTTCGCTCCACTGCGCGCTCACGCCCGAAACGCGCGGGCTGATCGGCGAGGCCCAGCTGCGGAAGATGAAACCCACCGCCTACCTCATCAACACCGCGCGCGGTCCGGTGGTGGACGAAGCGGCGCTCTTGCGGGCGTTGAACGAGAACTGGATCGCCGGTGCGGCCATTGATGCATTCGTGGTCGAGCCGTTGCCCGCGGATCACCCGCTGCGTTCCGCGCCCAATCTGCTGCTTACTCCGCATCAAGCCTCCTTCGGTACCGATACCGGCGCCCGCGTCAGCGAAGCCGCCGCCCGCGCCATCGTCGAAATGCAGGCGGGTCGCAAGCCGCAGTGGATCGTGAATCCCGAAGTGTTCCATTCGCCCAATCTGCGGGTGAAACTGAAATGATGATCCGCGAAACACGCGAAATGACACGAAACGATAACGAAGTTTCCGGGCGGAACGCCGAGCATCGCTCGGCGCTCCATGCTTGTTTCGCGCTCTTTCGCGTCTTTAGCGGGCAACTCTTCCTATGAAAACCAATCCTGTTCGCGCCAAGCTCAAACGTGGTGAACCGAGCGTCGGCACCTGGCTGAATCTTCCGTGCCCGATGAGCGCGCAGTTGATGGCGCGCACCGGTTTCGACTGGCTCAATGTCGAACTCGAACACGCGCCGACCAGCCTCGAAACCGCGTCGGAGATGTTCGCCATCATCGCCGCGTGCGGCTGCGTGCCGCTGGTGCGCGTGCCCGTCGGCAGCGTGGAAAACATCAAGCGCGTGCTCGATTGCGGTGCGTGGGGCATCGTCGTCCCGATGGTGAACAGCCGCGCCGAAGCCGAGACCGTGGTGAAGGCCGCGCGTTACCGCCCGATTGGTGAGCGCAGCATCGGCGGACAGCTTCACTCGTCGAACTTCGCGACCGACTCGGCGACTTACTACGCGAAGGCGAACGAGGAGATTCTCGTCGTCGTCATGGCGGAGCACGTCGATGCCATCACGAAGCTCGAACAGATTCTCAGCGTCGAGGGCATCGACGCTGTCTTCGTTGGCCCGAACGATCTTCACGCGTCGATGGGGCTGGCTCCGGCCTTTGAGAGCGACGCGCCGCAGTTCAACGACGCGTTGAAGAAGGTGCTCGCCCACGCGAAGGCGCGCGGCATCGCCGCCGGTATCCACGTGGCCAATGCCGAACAGGCGAAGCGGCGCATCGCGGAAGGCTGGCAGTTCGTCGCTGTGAGCAGTGAAGCGGGACTCATGCTCGGCAAGGCGGCGGAAGTGGTGAAGACACTCGGCCTCGGCACCGGCCAGGCCGCGGTGAAATACTAAAGCCTGTAGCCGCCGACGTGAGGAGGCGGACGCGTTGGGAGCTCCGAGTAGCTCCGCCTCGTTACCTCGGCGGCTACCCATTAAATTGAAATGAACATCGTTGTCCTCGACGGCTACACGTTGAACCCCGGCGATCTGAGCTGGGATGAGTTGAAAGCACTTGGCCCGTGCGAAATCTTTGATCGACGCCGCCGGGCGAAGTCGCTGCGCGTGCCGCCAACGCGGAGATCGTCATCACTAATAAGGCCCTTCTCCATCGCGCGCAGATTGAGGCAATGCCGAAGCTGAAATACATCGGCGTCACCGCGACCGGTTACAACGTCGTGGACATCGAAGCGGCGAAGGAACGCGGCATCGTGGTGAGTAACGTTCCGCTCTACGGCACGCGTTCCGTCGCGCAGCACACCTTCGCGCTGCTGCTGGAGCTCACGCAACACGTCGGGCATCACGCGCAGACCGTGCGCGATGGGCGCTGGGTGCGCTCGGAGGACTGGTGTTACTGGGACAAGCCGCTGATCGAACTCGACAGCCTGACGATGGGCATCGTCGGCTACGGGCGAATTGGCCAGGCCACGGCGCGACTGGCGGAGGCGTTCGGCATAAAAGTGATCACCACGCCATCCAGCTCCGGCAAACCGCGCGAACCGCAGGTGAAAGTGATGCCGCTCGATCAACTCTTCCGCGAGAGCGACGTGGTGAGCCTGCACTGTCCGTTGACGCCTGAGACGAAGCATCTCGTGAACGCGCCCCGTCTCTCGCTCATGAAGCCGACAGCGTTCCTGCTGAACACCAGCCGCGGTCCGCTGATCGACGAAGCCGCGCTCGCTGAGGCGTTGAACTCCGGCCGCATCGCCGCCGCTGCGCTGGACGTTCTCTCCGCTGAACCGCCGCCGGCGGACAACCCGTTGCTTACCGCAAAGAACTGCCTCATCACGCCGCACAACGCCTGGGCGATGCGCGCGGCGCGGGCGCGCTTGATGAAGACCTCGGTGGAGAACGTGCGCGCCTTCCTCGCTGGCACGCCGCAGAATGTGGTGGGAGAGAAGTGAGCAGTGAGTCAGTGAATCAGTAATCAGTAGGTCAGTGAAAACAGGGAGGCTCCCGTAAACTGATTCACCGATTACTGTTTTACTGCGGCACTGGTTGTCGAAATACTTTCGCCATGAGTCTTGCGGACAATCTGGCTTCGATCGAACAACGCATCAGCGCGGCGTGTGCCCGGGCGGGACGCGATCGTTCCTCGGTGCTGTTGCTTGCGGTGAGCAAGGGCATGCCGCCGGAGTTGATTCGCGAGGCGGCGGATTGCGGGTTGTCGGTTTTCGGCGAGAGCAAGGTGCAGGAGGCGAAGCTCAAGATTTCCATGTGCCCCGGCCGGTTGCGCTGGCAGATGATCGGGCACCTGCAATCGAACAAGTGCCGCGACGCCGTGCATTGCTTCGAGATGATCCAGAGCGTTGATTCGCTCGCGCTCGCGCAGGAGATCAACAAACAGGCGGACAAGCAGGCGAAGACGATGCCGATTTTGCTGGAGGTGAATCTGGCCGGCGAATCGACCAAGTTCGGCTTCAAGGCGGACGAGGTGCTGGCGAATCTCGACGCGATCAACGCGCTGCCCAAAATCGAGATTCATGGGCTGATGATGATCGCGCCGTGGACGCCGGAGCCGGAGAAGGTGCGCCCGGTGTTCCGTCAGTTGCGCGAGCTGAAGGCGCAATGCGAGGAGAAGCTGGGTGCGCCGCTTCCGCACTTGAGCATGGGAATGAGCGGGGATTTTGAGGTGGCCATCGAGGAAGGGGCGACGATGGTGCGGGTGGGCACTTCGCTGTTTGGCTCACGCCCGAAGGTGGTGAAGCAGGCGCGGGCCGAGGAGATGGAATAGGCTGGTCCGGTGTGCGGGACGCCGGTTCGCGCAACTTTGAACTTTGAAGTTCCGGCCTGGTCCTTCTATCTTCCGCCTGTGACCGCAGACACCTTCAAGCATGAGATGACCGAGGCTCTCAAGGCCTATGACAAGTTCGTCGTCTGCATCGACAAGGTGCCGGAGGACGCGGAGGCTTCTCTCCGTTCATTGATGGAGAAGGCGATCAAAGCCTACGAAAACCGCGGGCCGAACCTGCGTCACGGCATTGCCCTGGACCGCCAGCTCACCATCATCCTCAGCCAGACGGAAGGCGATCGGCCGTTGTGCGGGATCTATTTCAACCTCCACTCGCCGTATCAAAAGAAGACGACGAGCAAGACGGTGAAGTCGGCGACGTAGGCTGGCAGCGTTCCTTTTCGACCGAAGGCGCGATCAATCCGGGCGCACTTCGTCACCCGCCCGGCATTCTCCCGAGGTGATGTCCGCCACGAGATTCACATCGATGCGTTCCTTGCTGACCTTCAGTTCGGCGACCTTCAATCCCGCCCGGTAGACGAAGAGCTTCTGATCGACAACGGGCAGCGGAATCCCAATCGGATAACTCACCACGACGTGGCGTGCGGTGAGGTTGACGGAGGTGATGCGCCCACGCGTGCCGGTGGCCGGGGTCACGATCACGGTCGGTGGCTTGGGAGGGGCGGCGGTGACGCCCGGCACCGCGGGCGGTTGTTCAGACGCGTCGTAGATATTCTTCTTTGTGGCGCAACCGGCTGTCGCAAGCGCAGCGGCGAGCCATAGACTTTCCCATCGCATGGCCGGTTTAATTAGCGCACGCGGTCTGGTCATTCGAGCAAAAATTCTGCGACGGCGTTCGGGCAAAAATAAGAAGCCGGGAATTGCTTCCCGGCTTCGTGAGTTTCAAGGAGGCGGAATCAACCGCCCGAGCAGCGCTCAGTTGTTCGGAGACTGTTGTTCTTCGTCATCCTTGCCGCCCTTGCCGTCATACTTGGGTTTGCTCGGCGGCTTGATGCAGTTCTCCATGCCCTTGCTGATGGCTTGCGACCAGCGGATCAACGAGGTGGCGAGTTCAGGCTGATACGGGGTGACCTGCGCGCGCACCTTCTTCTCGAAGGCGTCGAGCGTGGTCTGCGTCGGGCGCAGCTTGCCGCCGCCCGCGTGGCGGAGGGCGATGCGGAGCGTGGCGGTGAGTTCGCGCTTGGCGAGGCGGTAGGCCGCGGATTGGTTGACCTTCTCGATCAACAGCTCGATGGCGAGCGGCGCGGTGACGACTTCCAGAGTCTTCGACGTCGTGTCGGTCAGACCGTTGGGGTCTGTGACGACGAGCACGACGGTGTGAGTGCCGACTTCCAGGCAGTTGGTGGTGACCGCGCTCGACGAGAACGGAACGACTTCCTGCTCGAGGAACCAGAGGTAGCTCAGGGCGCCGTTGTCTGAACCGGACGAGAGTGAGCCGTCGAGCTTCAGGCAGGAGTTCCACCAGTTGCACGAGATGAGCACGGGGTTCTCAAAGTCCGGTGAGAAGTCCACGAGTTGATCCGCGGTGATGACCGCTGTCGGCGGCTGGTTGTCTCCCCGGACGGTCACGCCGAACGAGCAGCTGGCGTTGTTGCCGGCTGCGTCGGTCGCCGTGCAGGTGACGGTGGTGATGCCCACGGCAAAGGTGCTGCCGGAGGCGGGCACGCAGGCCAGGGTGACTTCGCCGCAGGTATCGGAAGCGGTGGCTTCGAAGGTGACGACGGCGCCGTTCGCGCTGGTCGCAGTGGCGTTGATGTCGCCCGGGCAGGTGACGACCGGAGCCGTGGTGTCAGCGACGATCACATTGACCGGGGCCGAGGTGGAGGAGTTGCCGTTGCTGTCCGTGGCAATGGCCGTCAGCGCGTAGGAGCCGGCGGGTGCCTCCGGAACGGAGACGCAATACGGTTCCGCCGTGGCGACGCCGAGCGGCGCAACGCCGTTCGCGAAGAACGCGACTTGGGCGATGGTCGCTCCATTGCCCGCCGTGGCCGTGGCGCAGATTGTCGCGGTGGCGCAGGCCGGGAGGGTGCTGCCGTCGACCGGGCTGTTGATCACGACGACCGGCGGCTGGCTGGCCTTGCGGGTTCCGAGCGCGCGGATGTTGCGGACCTTCAGACCGGTGTAGCCGGCGCCGGCGTTGTTCACCTTGAACTGGAGTTCGTTCACGCCTTCGCGGAAGCCGCTGGTGATCGTGAACGTGGAGTAGGCTACGAAACCACCGAGGTTCTTGAAGCCGGTCGATACGCCGTTGAGCAGAACGTCCTGGCCTTCGTTGTCGGTGGACCACTCGCCGGAGAGGTGGACGGTGGCCGGGTCGAAGCCGGTCAGGTCGAAGCTGTGCGTGTAGATGTAGTCGCCGGTGGACGCCGCGGAAGTTTCCGTGCGCGGTCCGATCCACTTGGAGTCCGCCTCGTTCGCCACCCAGGGACCGGCGACGATCGGGAACAACGTGGAGTCCTGCACCATGGCGTCGGCGGACGCGGCGTCGGGATTCGTCGTGAGACGATAGTGGGCGTCGGCGGTGCCGTCGGCAACCGCGGAGCCACTGCTGTCCACGCCGGTGTTGTAGACGCCGGAGATGACTTCGAGCACGGCGAGCGTGACGTTGTCGCTGACTTTTTCGCCGGCGAAGTTGGACACGCGCACGGCGTAGGTGCCGGCGTCGCTGGAGCCGGCGCTGGCGATGCTGAGTTCAGGATTGTTCGCACCCGGGATGTCGACGCCGTTCTTCGTCCACTGGTAAGTGAGCGGCTCGGCGCCGTTGGCCACCACGGTGAAGGTGGCGGGTTCGCCGACGGCCACGGCGACGTTCTGCGGCTGGGAGAGGATTAGCGGCGCATCGCGCAGGCTGAGGACGGCCGGGGCGCTGCGCACGGTGCCGAACGGGCTGATGATTTCGACGCTGTATTCGCCGACTTGATCCGGGAAGTCGAAGGTGAACGAAAGTTCCGGACCGTTTTCGAGGAGCAACGGATCCGCGCCGTAGTACCATTGATATTCGAGCGTCGGGCTGCCGTTGGCGCGGACGCTGAACGTGGCGCGTTCGCCGATCAGGAGCGCCTTGCTCTGGGGCTGTTCGACGATGAAGGGCGCGGTGCCGTCCGGCAGGGCGTCACCGAGGGCGCGGAGGTTGTCCACGCGCAGACCGGTGTAGCCGAGGGCGGCATTGTTCAGCTTGAAGTCGATGGTGTTCGGACCGGCGACGAAGCCGCTGGTGATCGAGAACGGAGTGAACGACGGGAACTGCGCCGTGTTCTTCTGGCCGGTGGAAACGCCGTTGATGAGGATGTCGAGACCTTCGTTGTCCGTGGACCAGGTGCCGCTGATGGTCACGGAGGCGGGATCAAAGCCAGTGAGGTCCACCACGGTGCGGTAGACGTAGTCACCACCAGCGCCAACGGCTCCGGCGGCGGCGGAAGTTTCCGTGCGGGGTCCGATCCACTTGGATCCGGCGTTGTTCGCGACCCAGGGGCCGGCGACGATCGGGAACACGGTGGAGTCTTCGACGAACGTGTCGGTCGAGGCGGAGTCCGGATTGACGATCAACTTGTAGTGGGCGTCCACGGTGCCGTCGGGCAGCGCGTTGCCGGAATCATCCACGCCGGTGTTGTAGGCCACTGTCACGCGATCGCGCACGACGATCACGGCGTCGGAACTGACGGAATTGCCGGCGGGGTTGCTGATGCGCACGGCGTAGGTGCCGGCGTCGTCCTTGGTGATGGGCGAGAAGGTGAGGTTCGGTTCCCAGGCACCGTCGATGTCAGTGCCGTTTTTCGTCCACTGATAGCTCAGCGGTGCGCTGCCGATGGCCGCGACGGTCAGGGTGAGCGTCGAGCCCGCTCCGATGGTCTGGCTTTGGGGCTGGACGGTGATGATGGGCACGGTGCCCGGCGCGAGGAAGCTGACGTTGTCGATCAGCAGCGTGGTGTCGCCGCCTTGGGGATTGCTCTTGATGAAGGCGATTTCCATGGAGGACGCGGTGGCGGTGAACGGCTCGCTGACGACCTGGCGATAAGGATTGGCGCCGCCGACGGGAGAGACGTTGTGGACTGCCACGATGGTGTTGCCGTTGGCCTTCACTTCGCACGCGGGAACACCGCCATTGCGGGCGTTCTCGTAATAGCTGAGCTGGTAGCTGGCACCGACAATGAAGCCGCTGACGATCTGGCTCATGGTGCCGTCGTCCTGGAGGAACGCGGCCTTGGTGCCATCGGGAATCGTGCCGTTGTCGGTGAACGGTCCGCCGAAGGTGCCGGGGTTAACGCCGTGACCGCCGAGCGCGCTCCAGCCGGTGATGGGGCCGTTGCCGCTGACGTAACCGGGGAAGGTGGCGAAGGTGTCGGCCTCAAAGCTCGGGTTCACAATCTGCGGAACCGTTGGCGGGTTCAGCTCGTAGTTGGCGAAGCCGTAGACGTGGATCGAGTTTCCTTCGAGCTGGTTGAAGTTCAATGTCACCGAGACATCCGTCGCGATGTAGCGATAGGAGAACGCGATGCCGTTGTTGTCGCCGAAGTGGTCTTGATTGATCGTGAGACGGTCCTCACCGGCGCTGAAGGTCGCGGCGCGTGTGCCGTTTTCCCAGCCGACGGAGTAAATCGTGGCGACGTATTCGGCGCCGAGCTCCAGTCCGGTGATGGTGATGCTCTGGGAAGGACCGCCGTAGAGGAAGTCATTCGCCATCGCGCGCGTGCCGTCGTTCAGGTTGTTCGCGTCGTTGTTGAAGACGTTGGCCAGGCCGGTGGCGGAGAACTTGTTCACCACCGACGGATTGCCGCCGGTGACACCCGTGAAGTCCACGCCACTGATCGTCGCGCCTGCCGCGCTGCCAAAATTGTAGGCGTGCGTGTAAGTCTTGGTGTTGTCGATTCCGGAACTCGCTTCATCCGTCCAGGCGGCGTAGGACCAGCCGCTGTTCTTCGGGGCGATGCTGAAATCGTCCACCACCACGGTGTTGTCGCCGCCCGCGTTGTTATGTAGCGCCAGCGTCTGCGATTCCGCGGCCGCGGTGAAATCAAACGCGAAGTACTTGTAGGCGTTCGCGCCACCCACGGAGGTGACGCCGGTGTTGATGATGTCCGTGCCGTCGATGGCCACGCGCAGGTTCGCGGTGTTGCCGCCGCGGGCGTTGACCCGGAAATTCACCTTGTAGGCCGTGCCGACCGTCAGGCCGGAAACCGTTGCGCTCAACGAAGAGCTCGCGCTGTTCTGGATGAACGCCACCTGGCTGCCGTTCGGAATGACGCCATTGTCCGCGAAGGGACTGCCGCCTCCGGGGTTGATGCCCGAGCGGGCGGGATCGCCGGAGGCCCAGCCCGTGATCGGCGCGTTGCCGGACACGTAGCCGGGGAACACCGTGAAGGTGTCGGCCTCGAAGCTGGGGTTGGGAATGACGGGTTGCGCACCCGCGGTGAGGGCGCCCAGCAGGCCGAGAGCGGCCAGGGCACCTTGGATCAGGTTTGGTTTCCGAGTTTTCATAATCATCATCGTTCTGTTTTGCACTCAAGCCCGCGCGAAGACGGTGCCTGCCATCTCCGTTTTTTCACGGGCTGTTGCCACGGATCACCGCGGCGGCTCTTTCAGGGATTGTCCCAAGAGCAGACCACAGCCGCATACGCTGCGGCAAGGCAATTGTCCGAGGTGAAAGCAGTTGTTACGGGATCAGGACCACGCGGTAGAACCGCTGGTTACCGCTGCCCGCATCAGTCGCAGACGCGGTCGCACCCGCGGCCGTCACCGGGCCGCCGAGGTCGAGCCAATCCGTCGCGTTCAAGTCGTCTTTGTATTGCACGCGATAGCTCCGGCCGGCTTGCGCGGACCAGACGAGCGACACCGCGTTGTTTCCCAGGTTCACCGCCAGCACGGGCGGATTCGAAGTCGGGATGACATTCGCCGCGCGCGGCGTGGGTGTGGGCATGAAGTAGAACGGAGCCGGGCCTCCGCTCGGCCAACGGCCCTGGCTGAGATTATTGGTCTGCGCGCCGAACGTGATCGCGTCCAGCAGGCGACCCGCGGAATCGTAGAGCGCAATCTGCTCACCGCCCTGACCGAGCCGGAAGTTCACATGCAGATCACTGCCGGGCTGGGTTTGCGCCGGTTCTTCGTCCGCCCACACCAGCAGGTAGCCAAGCGGCCCGACGCTCATGCCGGCGGGAATGACCGATTTGCCAGGTCGGGTGAAGTCGTCCGTCAACGTGAAGCCCGTCAGGTCGACCGTGTTCGTGGTCGGATTGTAGATTTCGAACCAGTCATCGAAATCCTGATCCGCCGGATCGCGCAGGAACGATGCGTTCGCCGCCATCCATTCGTTGATAAAGAGCGTCACCGGTTTCGCCGCCGGATTGTTCGTCGTGCCCGGCGTCACGTAGAAGAAGTTCTGGCGATACGACGACTGGCCGTCCGGAGACGCGCCGTAGGAACGATCCGCCTCCACGCCGGCGTAATTGAAGTAATCCACGATCTGCGGCGCGCCGTTCACCAAACGCGAGAGCACGACTGAGCCGTTGGTGGGCGCGAGGCGGAAGTTCGTGTGCAACGCGGCAGCGGTGTTTTCCGCCAGCTCGTTGTCGGCCCACACGAGGAGAAACTCGCCTGCGCCGATGCTTGTGCCGGCCGGGAACGCCCATTGCGAGAGGCTCGAGTAGTTGTTCGCGAGATGGAAACCATCGAGGCTCAGCGCGCTGTCGCCGCCGTTGTAGAGCTCGATCCACGGATCGTTGTCGCCGGCGTTGTCCTTCAGCCCTGTGACGTTCTCCGGCTGCACTTCGCTGAGCCAGAGCTCAGGATACGCCGGCAAAGTGCCGATGCCGGAATTCTGCGCGCCTGGTGTGTAAGGCGTCGAACGCGGATCGATTGCGCCGTTGAAGCTGGTGTTGATGCGGAAGGAGAAGTTCGTGCCCGCCGTTCCGGACAGATACCAGAAGCTGAACGTGTAGACCGTGTTGGTCGTCAACGCCGGGAAGCTCTGGGCAAAGTTGTTCAAACCCAGCGTGCCGGCGGTGAAGATCACCTGCGCGCTGGAGTTGCCTGAATGCGCGACGCTCGTGGTGATGACGCTGTTGGTCGCCGGACCCGCCACGCGCCACGCCGGGGCGAACGGCTCTTCGAATCCGCCATTGGCGAGCAGGTTCGGGCCACCGGATGGATCGCTGCCCTGCACCAGTGAAACGTCGTCGAGGTAAACATTCCCGGGATTCGCGGCAGGCTGGAAGAAGAACGCAAGGTTCGTGGCCACCGACGTGCCGACACTGCGGGTCAGGCTGAAGAACTTCCAGCCGTTACCCGCTGTCCAGTTGCTCACGCGATTGTTGTCCTGATTGGCGTCGATCAGTTGCAGCGATGCCCCCGATCCATCCGCCACGGCGGGCCATGGCAAATCGTCGTCGTAGGTCACGCGATCCACGATGGCGTCCTCCGCCGCCGTCGCGCCGGGCCGAATCAACGTGAGCGTCTCGCCGCCGTTATCGAGCTGGCCGTTGAAGCCTTCGATGGCCGGGATGCCCCAGCCGTAGGCATTGCCGAACGCCGCGCGGTCCTTGCAGATCACGAGCAGGCCGCGGGGCAACAGCGTGGTTCCTTCCGGGAACGTGAAGTCGACGCCGCTCATCCGCCATCCGGTGAGGTTGAAGGAATACGTCTCCGAGCGATTGAAGAGCTCGATGTAGGTCGCGTCGGACACGAGCGGGTTGTACATCACTTCGTTGATGACGATGTTGTCGGCCGCGAGCTCCTCCGTGCCGGTGAACTCGACGATGTTCGTGCGACTGGCGCCCGACACTGGATTGCCGAAGCGATCGAAGCCGGCGATGACGAGCTCGTTGGTTCCCGCGCCGAGCGGGATCAGGAGCCGCCAGTTGTTTGCCGTGGTCCAGACGGGCGTGAACTCGACGCCGTTCACCGTGATGGTGCGAACAGTGACGGGCGCGGTGCCGGTGAGGGAGATGAGATTGCGGTTCGTGCTGAACGTGGCCGGTCCGGAGACGTTGAACACATTCGAGACGGTGTTCAGCTGCGTGAGCAGGAACGCCCGACGCTGGTTGATCCAGGTCTTGATCGCCGCGGGGCTGGCCAGCGAAATGCCGTTCGCCTGGAACGCCGCATACTTCGCGTCGAGGATCGCGTCGATCTTCGTGCCGGGACCGGACTGGAAGAACGTGTTCAAGCCTTCGGTCAACGAGCCCCAGTAGAGGCGTTTCCAGGCCGGGTTCGCGTACACGCGGTCCATCATGTCGTCGTTGAGATCTGGGAAGAGCGGGTCGTTCACCGGGTCGTTGAAGACGCCGAGGCCGACATCGAAATCCCAGCTCATCAACTTCCAGCCGGACTGCGTCGGCTTGTAGAGGAACGTGTTCTTCGCGTTCGGATTGCCGAAGGCATCCCAGAACGACGCGAGATCGTTCATCGCAAAGGTGCGCATCCAGTTGTCCATGTCCGCGACGCTTTCCATCGCGGTCTGGTAGCCGTTGGTCGCGGCGTTGGCGGCGTCGACGAGATTGAAGATCGGCGAGTAATCGTTCGCCGTGCCGTCGATGGCGCGCGGTTTCCACACCCAGCGATAACGCGCCGTCTTCTTCACGCCGCCTGTGGTGGTGAAGAGCTCCATCGAGTTCAGATCCAGACAGCCCGTTTCGCGATCGCCGCGGTCGGAGAATTCATCCCAGCAATCGGGCTTGAACAGCGCGCCGTCCGGATCGTCGCTGAACCATTGCTCGACTGTCTCACCGGTCGGCTGCTGCACGTCGTCCATGATCGTCCCGCGACGAACGCCGTTCACAAACATGATCACGTAACGGCGATAGTTGTTCGGCAGTCCGTATTGTTCGAGGAACCAATACATCAACTGCTCGCGCTGGTTCGTGTCATCGCGCACCGGCCAGTCGAGCACGATGTGCGTGGTGCTGAGGAACGGATCGTCTTCACCGAACACGATGTCGTATCCGCACAGGGCGCCGACCGGCGACGTGTAACCGGGCGAGGTATAAGGACTGCCGCTGTAGTGCGCGCCGACGTTGTAGATGACGCGGTTGGTGCCGTAGACGAACGTGCCATCAAGGTTCTCGTTGCTGGTCTTCTCGCGATTCGCCCAAGTGGCGACCGTGGCATCCGTCAGCCACAGACGATAGGTCCCGAACGCTCCGGGCGGATGAGTCTCGCCGATGCGAACAAGGCATTCGCGCGCCGGAGTATCGCTGGGGAACTGGGTGGTCGCGATGACTGCGGGAATTGCGTGCTGATCCACTGCCACGATGTGAAAGGCCACCAGCTTGCCGGTCGGCTGCCCGGGAATCTGCGCCGTGTAAATGCCGTCGCCAGCCAGTGCGTCGCCGCCCGCGCCGTCGTCGGTCATCGTCACGCTGGTGAGCGAAGTGGACGGATCGATGCGGTAGTTGAGCGTCACCGATTGAACTCCGTCCGGATCCGCGACGCGTGTGGTGACACGAATGGATTGACCCGCCTGTGGTAACACAGGCCGATGCGACACATCGCTAATCACCGGTCCAAGGTTGTTTAACCCGGTGCTGTTCGCGGCGCCTGGCGTGCCGAGATTGGTGGGAACCGGGAGGCGTCCGAACGCTTCAATGTAATTTCCCTTCAGGCGAATCAGGATTTCCGGATGGCCGCGCAGCCATTTCACCTTCGCGCGCAACGTGGCCGTGGCATTTGCAGCGACGGCGGAGGAGAGCTGGGCGGAGAGCCGATTCGCAGTGAGGTCGCCACGGTCGCTGGCGCGTAAGTGCAGCGAGCGCGAGCTGTTAAAGCCAGTGTTCTCGAGGCTGGTCTTGCTGTGCGTGCCTCCGAAGATCCACCCGTTCGTGCCGCTCTCGAACGTGGAGTTCGGCACGCGATTCGCACCGGAGACGATGACTTCGACATCATCCACCAACGCTTCACCCGGCCCAAGCAGCATCACTTGCACGCGGTCCGCCGCGCCGGAACCCAGATCGAGCACGCCGGTGAATTCCACCGTTGTCCATGCGGACTTCGCGGTGTCGTCACTGTCGGTCCAATTCGCCCCCGCGCGGTTGTCGGCATGGGCATCGCGCAGTTCGAGGCTGCTGCCGCCGCCGTCCGACCAGCGTCCCCAGCGACCGCCGTCCACGTAAGTGACTTCATCCATCACGATGTAGAAGACATTCGTGGTGATCACTCCGCTCGTGTTCGTCGTGAATCCGTAGTCCGGCATCGCCAGCGCGACACGTTCGCCGCCGTTCGCCAGCGTGCCGCCGTAGTTCCCGATCAAGTTTGCTGAACTCAGGCCCGAATAATTCGTCGCCAGCCGCGAAGGATTCTTCGCCACGGCCAGATAGGCGCCGGAGTCGAGGGTGGTGCCCGCCGGGAAGGTGAAGTTGATGCCGCTCGTAAACCGCCAGCCGCTGATGTCCACGGGCTGCTCGCCGTCGTTGTGGATCTCAATGAACTCATCATCGCTATCGCCCGAGAGCGGATTGTACATGACCTCGGTGATCACAATATCGCGCGTCAGCGACGGCGCGTTGGTGGTGCCGGGAGTGCGGGACTGAAGTTCCTGAAAATCCGGCGCGCCGTCCGGGAAGCGTCCATACGCCACGCCGTTGGCCTGCCCGTCGTAGCGCAAGGCGGCAAGCATACGGTTTTGGTTTGAGCTGACGAGGTAGACGGTTTCGCCATCCGACGCGAGCGAGAAGCTCAGCTGGGTTTGATCGAACATCGCGAAGCCACGCGCGGCGAGCGTCGTGCCGTCTGGGATGCGGAACTTGTTTGTCGCCGGATCGTCGGTCAGCCAGCAGCCCGAGAGGTTTACCGGGAGCGAACTGTTGTTGAAGAGCTCGATGTAGTCCAAGAGCGGCAGGTCGGTGTGCGCGAGGATTTCGTTGATGACGACGTTCTCGATCAAACCGGCGGGCAACGGATCAGCGGTGCCGGGTGAACCGTCTTTGAGCGCGCTCGCGGCCCACGCTTGCGGGTTGTTCTCACCATAGCTGGGGCGCGCCAGAATCATGGAATGCCCGGCGCCATCGGCGGCGATTGGCCACGGCGGCTGGTCGGTGTAGTTCACTTCGAGCACGATGCCACCGGAGCGTTTGCGCAGGCGCAGGGTGCCGCCTTCGTTAGTTTTTTTTTTTTTTTTTTTTTTTTTTGTTTTCTTGGGGAGGTTGTTCGTGAAGCCACCGACGACTCCGCTGATACTGTAGGCGGATTCGACGTCCGCCGGGACGGGCGCGACGACGAGGAAACTGTTGCCTTGAATGATCGTGTTCTCGGGGAAGGTGAAATCGACATCCCCGGTGAGGCGCCAGCCGCTGATATCCTCGAAGAAAGGATTGGAGTTATAAATCTCGATGAACTCGGTGCGCTGGCCATCGCCGTCCGCCGTCGGATGATACATGATCTCGGAGAACGTCAGACCGGTGCGACGGGTGGAAGGCCCGAGCGGTTCATAAGTGCGCTGCGCGGGGCTGAGAAATGTCAGGGTCAACGACGCGACCTGGCTGGTCACCGAGCCGGACGCGTTCGACACGATGACGTCGTATCCGCCTTCGTTGACGGTGCCGGCGTTCGCGAGGGAATAGCTCGCTGTCGTCGCGCCGCTGATCGGGGCGCCGTTGAACCGCCATTGGTAGCTGAACGGCCGGCTGCCGGCGGCGACCACATTGAACGTCGCGGAGTCCAGCAGGCCGACTGTCACCGGCGCCGGTTGCGTTGTGATGGATGGCGGCGTGCCGGGCGGCGGTTGCGGGTCGGCCGTGGCGCTGGTGAATTCGAGACGAAACGCCGTCGGATTCGCGCCGGAGCCGGCGTTGTTCACGACGAAATCGAGCGTGTTCGTGCCGTCAATAAAGCCGGAGTTGATGGTGAAGGTGTTGCCAAAAGTACCGAAGTTGCCGTCGCTCGTCGCGCCCGTGACCTGGCCGTTGATCAGCACTTCCGGTCCGGCATTGTCCGAGGTCCAGCGTCCTGTGATGACAGCGGTGGAAGGTTCGAGGCCGGCAAGACTGAAGGTGATGCGGTATTTGTAATCTCCCGCCTGATTACCGGTGCTTTGGTTCGCCATGGGCCCGATCCATTTCGAGGTTGTGCTGCTGGCGAGCCACGGGCCGGTGCCGACGATGGGAAACAACGTATCCGTGACGACGAATGTGTTCGGTCCCGGTGCGGTGGCATCGGCGCTTTGCACGAGTTTCCAGTGCGGATCGACGGCGCCATTGGCCAACGTGGTGCCCGCGTCGGACACGCCGGTATTGTAGAGGCCGGGGATGGTGGCGGCGCTGGCGGTGAGGCTGACGAGGACGGGCAGCGCAGCGACGAGACGGTGGAGCATGGGAAGTGATTTCATGGCGTTCGGACGGACTACTTAGGAAATGGGGGCGCGTCTCCTCGGAGACACGTCTTTTGACCGGCTGGTTCGAGCACAATACATCGCACGACAGAACGGGTGATTGCCGGACATTAAGACACATTTGGCGCTCATTCGCATCAACTTTGTTGCAAATGACCGCAGGTTTTCCGCTGCCCGACGAACCCTAAAAAAAGAAGAGACGGCCGCGTGGCCGTCCCTTCGCCGACGTTAAGACTGTTTCAATGCTGCTGCGTTACAGCTTTTGTGGCGTGTGCTTGAACTTGCGCGGACGGCCGAAGCTCACCCACTCGATCACATACATGTCGCCACGCGAATCGACGCACATGGCGTGTGGCGCGAAGAATTTGTCCGGATGCTGATCGGTCAGCTCCTTCTTCGCACCCATGCTGCCGTTCGGGATGTCCTTGCCGTCACCGAGATGCGCCACGAGCTTGTCCTCCGCGTCGAAAATGGTGACGCGGCTCGAGAGGTCGGGAACGTAGATGTAGCCCTTGTGCTGGTAGAAGCAGCAGGGATTACGCACGTCGCCCTTGAGCGTGCGTTTGTATTCGAGCTCCAGCGAGAAGACCTCGACGCGATCATTGTGGCGGTCCGCGATGTAAACTTCCGGCTCGCGGCCCTTGAGCGTCTTGATCCAGATGCCGTGGCAGGTGTTGAACTGGCCGTGTTCCTTGCCGCGACCGCCGATGGTCTTGAGGTGCTTGAAATTCTTGTCGAACCGGCTGACGCGCTGGCTGCCGTAGCCGTCCACGACGTAAATGTCTCCATTTGGTGCGACCGCGACGTCGGTCGGATTTGTCCATTCGAACTTCTGGGCGGTGGAACCTTCGCGCGCGACATTGCCGATCTCGTAGAGAATCTTGCCCTTGAGATCCGTCTTGTAGACGCGCTTGCCGATTTTCGCGCCGTCTTTGCCGTTGGCGACGTTCTCCGTCCAGTAGAAGAACTCGCCCATCGGCTCCTTGCTCCAGTAAAGGCAGTGCGCCGTGTCCTTCACCTGCGTGGGCGAGAGGCTGACCTTTTCCGCGAAATCGGTCCCCCACGTTTCGAGCAGATTGCCCTTCTTATCGAAGACCGCCACGGCGGGGTTCGTGGAACGCGACGTCACATACACGCGATCCTGACCGTCCACCACGATGCCGCAACCGAATCCGTAGTTCATGCCCGCGGGCAGCGCTCCCCAGCCTTCCACCAGTTCATAGGTGTGATAACCGCTGCCGATGCGGATGCCGGGTTTCGCGGGCGCCGCGGTTTTGCAGCCAGGCAGCGAGAGGCTCGCGGCAAGGCCGGCGGTGGCGGTGCCGGCGAGCTTGAGGAAGTCGCGACGCGTCTGGCGGACGGGGAAAAGATACTCGTTGGTGTGCATGAGATGTTCGGTGAATCAGTTGCTGTTCATTAAGGAGACGTTCCGGCGCGAGTCCAGATTGAAAAAACCTCAGCGAGCAGAATCGCAGAAAACAAAAAACCGGCGCCAGCGAGAGCCGGCACCGGTTGGAAGATTCGTCTGGGACGAACGCGCGCTTACTTCAGCGCGGCCTGATGGAACTCGAACCAGTCATCGAGGTTGTTCAGGTTGATGGCGTCGTGGCAGACCGAGCCTTCGTCGGTGATGCCGCTCGCGCTGAGGATGCTCTTGCGCGTGCCGTCGTCGTGATTGTAGCCCTGAATTGCGCGATTGCTCTTGTCGATCGTGGCCTTGTCGAGCTTCACGCCCGGCTGGCTCTTCACCCAGGCCTCGAACTGAGGATAGGTCGGCTTGGTGTCGGTGATGTATTTCTTCACGGCGTCGGCGTTGAGACCGAGCGCGCCGATGACCATCATGTCGTAGCCCTTGCCGATGCCAGGATAGCCGGCCGCGAGCTTGCCGCGGGCTTCGAGGAAACTTTCTGCCAGAGGCGGGGCAGGTGGAGAACGCCGAGAGGACCGGCCGTGCCGGAGCTAATCAGGGGGACGTAGGTGTCAGCCATAGATTTGATTTTTTGGTTTTATTGAACGAATTGCGAGCCGCAGATTAGGAACAACGTTCGCGCAGGGTCAACGGGAATTTCCCCGGCGACGTCTATCTTGCGCGAAAGGTGACGTGGCGCTTTCCGCTGGCCGAAATGTGCAGTCGGCGGCAAGGTCTGGTCGTAAACCACAACCGACGAAGTTGAAGCGATGGCAACAAGGCTGATCGAGATTTCCCGCGAAGCCACGGTGCTCGGCACGTTGCCGGAGACCGAGGCGCGTGAATTACTTGCCGCCGGTTTCCTCAAAACAACCGATCAATTCCGGGCCGAGCCCGGTGTTGAGTTACGACCGATGGCCGCTTTGGTTTCGACTCGAGCCAATGAGGAGCGAAGTGGAACATGGTTCTCCAAAGCGAGGGATTCCATAGTATCCGCCGGCTCCGCGGTGGCGGGCACGGCGGGAGAACTCGCCAGCCCAGCATGGCGTCTGACCCGAGCCACGCAGTCGAGGGCTGTCGAGATTCCTGACCGTCTCTTGTCCGCCTTCCTTCCCCAGATCCAGAAGATCATCACTGGCTTGTTGGAGACAAAACCATTTCAGGCGGTTCGCGACGGCGTCCGCGATGACGATCTGATGCAAAAGGTGTTTGGCGCCACCTATGATTGTCTGCCGAAGCCGGTCTGCCGCTTTGTCAGCGAAACGCAGTTCATCGCCTTCTGCGTGAAGCATCGCAGCCAGTTGCTCGGCGATTCCGCTCAATCGACACCGAAACTTCCGCCGACACCTGACCGCGAGGTAGTGCTGGCGCCGGATATTTTCTGAATTCCCTGCGCGCGGGAATTCGTCATTACTCCTCGCATGACCAAACAACTCCTGCTCGCTCTCGGCCTGTCTTTCTCCGTCCTGCTTCCATCACTCGCCGAACAAACTGGCCCCGCCCGGCGCGTCCTTGCGGCGGATGACTCGACACGCAAGCTCGCCATCATCGCGCCGGATGGTTCGGTGGAATGGGAGACGAAGGTCGGCGCGATTCACGACGCGTGGGTGTTGCCGAACGGGAACATCCTTTACCAACAAGGCTGGACGAAGATCGTCGAGGTCACGCCCGACAAGCAGACCGTTTGGGAATACGACTCGGCCAAGATGAACGGCAACGAAGGCAAGCGCGTCGAGGTCCACGCGTTTCAGCGTCTCACGGACGGCTCGACGATGATCGCGGAGTCCGGCCCGGCGCGCATCATCGAGGTGGATAAAGCCGGGAAAATTCTGCGCGAGGTGAAGCTCAAGGTGAACAACCCGAACGCGCACAGCGACACCCGGCTTGTGCGGAAAATTGCGAACGGCAACTACCTCGTCGCGCACGAGAGCGATGGCTTCGTCCGCGAATACGACGCGACTGGGAATATTGTCTGGGACTACGAAGTGCCGCTCTTCGGCAAGCCGCGCAAGGGCGGCCACGGCCCCGAGGCGTTCGGCAACTCGCTCTTCAGCGCCATCCGCCTCGAGAACGGCAACACGCTCATCGGCGGCGGCAACGGCCATTGCGTGCTCGAAGTCACGCCGCAGAAAGAAATCGTCTGGAAGCTGGAACAGAACGATTTGCCTGGCATCACGCTCGCGTGGGTCACACGCGTCGAGCGTCTGCCGAATGGGAACACGCGCTTCGGCAACTGCCACGCCGGCTCGGAGAACCCGCAGTTCATCGAAGTGACGAAGGACAAGAAAGTCGTGTGGACCTTCAAGGACTTCAAAAACTTCGGCAACTCCATGCCCGTGCAAGCGGTGCTCGAAGCGAACAGGTGAGATGAGGCATTCGAGGCTATGAGGAAACAAATCACACTGGTTCTCACGATTGCATTCATGGGATTGGCCGGGTGTGAGCGCAAACATGCGATAGCACAAAGGAAGAGCACTATGACCCTAGAGCAGATGGAGGAAATGTTCGCAAACATGCGTGCCGAGACGAAGTGGGATGTGGATGGCGAGATGTTGTGGGGCTACTTCTTTACCGACACGGACCCTACCAAGCTGGAGCGTGCTTCCAAGAGACTGGTCGATTTGGGTTATCGGTTGGTTAAGATTTATCCCACCGACGACAAGAGCACATGCTTTCTACACATCGAGCGTGTTGAGAAACACACCCCTCGGACGCTTCAGGCGCGCAATGTCGAGTTCGAGAAACTAGCGACCGAGCTTGGTCTGGAGTCTTATGATGGTATGGATGTCGGCCCGGTTTTAAAGCAGTGAGAGCGACGATGATGTGGTCAAACCAGCATAGCTGTGGACGCGTTTTCGGCGCACTGATGGTTTTGCTGTCCTTCTGCATTGGCTCACACGCAGCTACTACTGACCTCACCTTCTTCGAGAACAAAATCCGTCCCCTGCTCGCCGACCAGTGCTACTCCTGCCACAGCGCCAAAGCGGAGAAGACCAAGGGCGGGCTGCGTGTCGATTCGCTCGAATCGTTGCTCAAGGGCGGCGACAGCGGACCCGCGCTCGTTCCTGGCGACGCCGAGAAAAGTCTGCTCATCAAAGCCGTCCGCTACGTCGATCCGGATCTCCAGATGCCGCCGAAGGGCAAGAAACTTTCAGAACGCCAAATTGCTGACCTCACGCAATGGGTAAAAGCCGGCGCGCCCTGGCCCGAGACCGACAAAGCCGCCGTGCGCCCGACGAAGGTGTCGCACGAGATCGCGGAGAAGGACCGGAGTTGGTGGGCATTCCAGCCGATTCGCCGTCCCGAGCCGCCGCTCGTAACTCGTAAATCGCAAATCGTAAATCCCATCGACTCCTTTATCCGCGCCGAGCTTGATGCCAAGCATCTCAAGCCCAACCCGCCCGCGACAAAACGCGAACTCATCCGCCGCGCTTACTTCGACCTCATCGGCCTGCCTCCGACGCCCGAGCAGATCGCTGCGTTCGAGAAGGACAAGTCGCCCGATGCCTGGGCGCAGCTCATCGACCACCTTCTCTCCCTCCCGCAATACGGCGAGCGCTGGGGCCGTCACTGGCTCGATGTCGCGCGCTTCGCCCAGAGCAACGGCTACGAGCGCGACGGCGAGAAGCCGGAGTCGTGGCGTTATCGCGACTACGTGGTGCGCGCGTTCAACGAGGACAAGCCCTACGACCAGTTCATCCGCGAACAGATTGCCGGCGACGAATTGGAGCGCGTGACGTTCGATTCGATCATTGCCACCGGCTTCCATCATCTCGGCGTGCGCGACGACGAGCCGGACGACAAACGCATGGCCGAGTTCGACGAGCTCGACGACATGCTCTCCACCACGGGCTCGGCGTTCCTCGGCCTCACCATCGGCTGCGCGCGTTGTCACGAGCACAAGTTCGATCCCATTCCGCAGGCTGATTACTACTCGTTGCTCAGCTTCTTCCGGAACATCCGTCTCTACGAATCGCCGAAGTACACGCTCGATTCCGCGAACTATGTTCCGCTCGCCGAACCCGCGAAGCTGGCTGAGTGGCGTTCTGCTCGTGACGCGCGCGTGAAGGCGCTCGAGGACAAGGTCGCCGCCGCGAAGGACGAGGCGGAGAAGAAGAAGTTGAACCAGCAGATCGAAGCCGCGAAAGGCGAGAAGCCTCCGTTCGAATTCGCGCTTGGCGTGCGCGAGCGTGGTGCGAAGCCGCCGCCCACGCACGTCCTGATCCGCGGCAACGCCGGCAATCCTGGCGTTGAAGTGCAGCCGGCGTTTCTCTCCGTTCTCCGTAGCAGCCGACGTGAGTCGGCTCAAATTGCTGTCGCGGGAGATCAGAGCCGGCTCACGCCAGCTGCTACCAGCGAAAGCAGCGGACGCCGTCGCGTCTTCGCCAACTGGGTTGCCAGCGCCGAGAATCCGCTCACCGCCCGCGTGATGGTGAACCGCATCTGGCGCCATCACTTCGGGAACGGGATCGTGAAGACGACGTCCGACTTCGGTCGCGCCGGCACGCTGCCCACGCATCCGCAGTTGCTCGACTGGCTCGCGGCGGAGTTCATCGCGAACGGCTGGTCGATCAAGAAGCTGCACCGCACGATCATGCTCTCGCAGACCTACCAGATGTCGTCGCGCGCGGAGAACGCGAAGGCCAACGCGGTCGATCCCGGCAACGATTTGCTCTGGCGCCAAAACCTGCGCCGGCTCGAAGCCGAGGCGCTGCGCGACACGATGCTGGCCATCAGCGGCCGGCTGAATCCGAAGATGGGCGGGCGCGGATTCTTCCCGCATCTCAGCGGCGAAGTGCTCGCCGGCCAGTCGCGCCCCGGACTCGATTGGGAACTCTCCAGCGCCGAGGAGAAATCGCGTCGCAGTCTCTACGCCTACGTCCGCCGCACCATGTCGGTGCCGATGCTCGACACATTTGATTACAGCAACACGACCTCGCCCTTGAGCGAACGCCCGGTCACGACGGTTGCGCCTCAGGCGCTGCTGCTGCTGAACGACGCTTTCATGCGCGAGCAGGCCGCGGCCTTTGCGGACCGGTTGGAGAAGAATTCCACGAACCTCCTCTCCCCGTCCCTCTCCTCCATTTCCAACGGAGGAGAAGGTGCCCGAAGGGCGGGAGAGGAGGCTCGTGGGAAGGACTTGTTCGTCACCCGTGGCTTCCAACTCGCCGTCGGACGCGAGCCGACGAAGCGCGAACGCCAGCTCGCCCGCGACTTCGTCGAGCGACAGGAACGCGAGTTCGCCGGACTGCGCACGCGGATGACCTTCCGTCCGGATGCGCCGACGTCTCTTTCCGACGGCTACATGGGCAAGCTGAAGGCCGCGGATTTTCTCATCGGACCTCAGGCGGGTTGGACCTACCAGCGCGGCCGCTGGTCGGGCGGTTACGAAGGCATTCGCTCGGTCGAACGCGATCGCGGACCATTCGCTCTCGCGGAGGCCGCGTCCCTCTCCAATGGAACGATCGAAGCCCGGGTCACGCTTCACACCGCGTGTGAAACGGCTGGTATCGCCTTCCGTGCTTCAGCGAAGGACCACGAACTTCTTGGCTACGAAGTCGTTTTCGAGCCGCGCGAACAGCGAGTCGTGCTGCGCCGTCACGCGGGCGAACTCACGGAGCTGGCCCGGGTCCCAGCCGATGTCCCGACCGGTCGCAGCGTGTCATTGAAAATTCACGCGACGGACGCGCGCCTCCGCGTCTGGCTCGGCGATGATTCCAACCCTGTCATCGATGTGAGCGATGCAAAACCGCTGCTCACCGCTGGTCAGGTGGGCGTGCGTTCCTGGGGCGCAGCATTGAGCGTGGATGATCTGGCGTTGAAGCCGGACGGCGCTTCTCCCGTCTCCATTCGCGACGAACAACTCCCGTCGCCCGATCGCCGGGCCCGCGAGGCTCTCTGCCTATTGCTGCTGAATTTGAACGAGGTCGTGTACGTCGATTAACCTGTGAACATCCAGCGCCCAAACCAAAACCTCTGCACCGGCACGCGCCGGGAATTCCTCTGGCAGATGGGCGCGGGCTTCACAGGGTTGGCGCTCACGGCGCTGCTGGATCAGGAAGGCTTCTTCGGCTCGAAAGCGATGGCGGCGACACCGGGCGTTGGTTCGGCTGGACCGCAAATCGCGCATCTGCCGAAGCGCGCCAAGTCCTGCATCTTCCTCTTCATGTATGGCGGGCCGTCGCAGATGGACCTGTTCGACTACAAGCCCGAGCTGCAGAAGCGCCACGGCCAGACGGCGAATCTCGAATCGCGCCGCCGCAATGTCTCCGCCGGCAAACTGCTCGGCTCGAAGCGCACCTTCAAACAATACGGGCAGTCCGGCCAGTGGTGTTCCGATGCGCTGCCGCATCTTGCGACGCAGATGGACAAGCTTGCGGTCATCAAGTCGCTGTACTCGGACAGCTTTGCGCATGGCTCGGCGATGTTGCAGATGAACAGCGGCCGCATCATCCAGGGCTATCCCTCGATGGGTTCGTGGCTGAGCTACGGGCTCGGGTCGATGAACCAGAATCTGCCCGGCTACGTGGTGATGCTCGATCCGCGCGGCGGTCCGATCAGTGGCGCGGCGAACTGGTCGAGCGGCTTCATGCCGGCGTCGCATCAAGGCACGGTCTTCCGCGCAAGCGGCCAACCGATTCTGAATCTCGATTCCGCCTCCGGCCTGACCGCGCCGATGCAACGCGATTTGATTTCCACGGCGAACGCCTTGAACGCCGAGCATCTCGCGAAACGCCCGGGCTACTCGGAATTGCAGGCGCGCATCGCGAACTACGAACTCGCCTTCCAGCTTCAGACGACCGCGCCCGAGGCGCTTGACCTGACGAGCGAAACCGAAGCGACGAAGGAGATGTACGGCCTGAACGATCCGAAGACCGATCATCCCATCGCGCTCGGGCCCGCGCCGTTCGGACGCCAATGCCTCGTCGCGCGGCGGCTCGTCGAGCGCGGCGTGCGCTTCGTGCAGATTTATCACGGCGGCGGACATCAGCAGCAGAACTGGGACGCGCATAACGGCGTCGAGGAGAACCTGAAGATTCACTGCCCCGAGATCAACAAACCGATCACCGCACTGCTCCGCGACTTGGAGCAACGCGGGTTGCTCGACGAAACGCTGGTCGTCTGGGGCGGCGAATTCGGTCGGCAAGCGCTGGTGCAGGGCGGAGGCGACGGACGCGATCATAATCCGAAAGGCTTTACCTACTGGGAGGGGGGCAGGCAGCCGGGGCGACGCCCGGTGGCTAAGACCGAAGACCGAGGACATGAGGCCTGAAGCCGCGGTGGACAAGCATCACATCCGCGACCTGCACGCGACGCTGCTTCACCTCATGGGCCTCGACTACGAGAAGCTCACTTACTTCTACGGTGGGCTGAATCAAAAGCTCACGGGTGTGGTGGAGCCGGAGGTTATCCGTCGCATGGTGAGTTGACCGACCTTAGGTCAGGGCTTGCCAGAGTCGTCGGTTCTCAAGCACAAAGAGGCGCGTCGGATGTCTGCCCGGTGATGGCCGACATCGACCTGGCACCATGATTAAACGCTTCTTTCGCTGGCTTCTGGAGGTGCTCTTCGACTTTCGCGCCTACAACGTCGAGGTGCTGAAGACGCCGGGGCCGGTGCTTCTCGTCCCTAATCACACGTCGTGGGTCGACTGGTTGTTCCTCGTCGTCACGCTGGATGACGACTGGCGGTTCGTGGTCTCCAGCACATCGGCGGAGACGAGCTGGGTGCATCGGAAGATCATGATCAATAACCGGAGCTTTCCGGTGGATACCTCCTCGCCCTACGCCGCCAAGCGCATGGCGGAGTATTTGCAGAAGAACGGCCGCCTGGTGCTCTTCGCGGAAGGCCGGCTCTCGCGCACGGGCTGCCTGATGAAGCTGTTCGATGGGACCGGCTTCCTCCTGCACAAGACGAACGCGAAGGTCATTACGTGCTTCCTCCGGGGCGCGCATCGTCTGCCGTTCTCGCCGAACAAGGATCGCAAGCGTTTGTTCCCCGTGGTGACGGCGCATTTCAGCGACGTGCTGACACCGCCGCATCTGGTTCATCTCTCCACGACCCAATCGCGCACCATTCTCACGAACTGGCTGCGCGACAAAATGATTCTCCAAAACTTCGAGACGGAGATGAAGTTCGGTCCGGCCACCGTGCCGGAAGCGGTTCTCGCCACGGCGCGGACGAAACCCAAGCACGTCGTGCTGGAGGATATCTCGGCAAAGGTCCCGTATCGCCGGCTGTTGATTGGCGCGTGTCTGCTCGGCGAACAGTTCGAGCGCCACATCGCGCCGGAACAACGGCGTGTCGGCGTGCTGTTGCCAAACGTGAACGGCACACCCGTCACGCTTCTCGGCTTGTGGACGCTCGGGAAAGTTCCCGCGTTGCTCAACTACTCGACTGGCGCGGCGGTGATGGTTGCGTGCTGTCAGCTGGCGGGGTTGAAGCAGGTGATCACGTCGCGGGCGTTCGTGGAGAAGGCGAAGCTGAAGCTCGAGCCGCTCGTTCAGGCTGGAGTGGAGCTGCTGTATCTTGAGGATTTGCGGACGAAGATTTCCGGTCGCGACAAACTGCGCGCACTGATTCGGGTGAGGTTCGATTCGGACACGATTCTCAAGACGCTCATCGCGCCGGAGGACACCGCCGCGATTTTGTTCACCAGCGGCTCGGAAGGTGTGCCGAAGGGCGTCGAGCTGACGCACAAGAACATCCTCGCGAACATCCGGCAAATGCTGGCGGTGTGCGATTTACAGGACTGGGATCGGTTCTTCAATGCGCTGCCTATCTTCCACAGCTTCGGCCTGACGATCGGAACGCTGTTGCCGATGGTGCGCGGCTGTTACGTGATGCTCTATCCGTCGCCGCTGCACTATCGCGTGGTGCCGACGGCATTTTATCACAGGGACGCGACCATCATGCTGGGGACGGGCACATTCCTGAACGGCTACGCGCGCAAGGCGCACGCGCTGGACTGGCGCAGCCTGCGCTACATGTTCGCGGGGGCGGAGAAGCTGCAGGACGCCACGGCGTCCACGTGGGCGCAGAAGTTCGGCGTGCGCGTGCTGGAAGGTTACGGCGCGACGGAATGCAGCCCGTGCATCAGTGGGAACACGCCCTTGCGACCCAAGCATGGCACGGCGGGCATGTTCCTGCCGGGGATCGAATACCGTCTCGAACCGGTGGAAGGCGTGGCGGAAGGCGGCCGGCTCTTTGTGCGCGGTCCGAATGTGATGCGTGGTTACCTGAATCCGGAAGCGAACGCGACGTTCCAGAAGCTGGGCGGCTGGTATGACACCGGTGACATCGCCAAGGTGGACGACGACGGCTTTGTCCACATTCTCGGACGCCTGAAGCGCTTCGCCAAGATCAGCGGCGAGATGGTGAGCCTCACCGCCGTGGAGGAAGCGCTGGCGGGAGCGTTCCCGCAATATGGATTGCGCTTTCAAGTCGCCGTCGTGAGCAAGCCGGACGTGGACAAGGGTGAGATTCTGATCGCGGTGGCGAATGATTCGCGCCTGCAAATGGACGAAATCCGGGCTGTGATCCGCTCGAAAGGCCTCCCGAATCTCTGCGTGCCGCGCGAGTTGAAGTTCATTCGGGAGATTCCGAAGCTCGGCACCGGCAAGGTGAACCATCGGGAGCTGCAGGCTCTGGTGTGAGGTGGGGACGGGCTTCGGCCTTACCCGGACTTGCTCTTGAACCGGAAAAAACCGGTGCATTCGCGGGGTTTTGATGACCCTTTTGTCACCGAATTTTTGTTTCCTTTTGGTCTTTGGTTCCTAATATCGCCCCTTGCTTGCGGGTGCATCGCAAGTCCTGACCCAGAAAATACCAAATATGCCACTGACACACACAAAAGACCTGTTCGCGAAAGCGCTCAAAGGCAAATACGCCCTCGGTGCTTTCAACGTCAACAACATGGAACTGATCCAGGCCATCGTTGAAGCCTGCGAAGAGGAAAAAGCGCCACTCATCCTCCAGATTTCCAAGGGCGCCCGGCAATACGCCAACCCAGTTTACCTCAAGAAGCTCATCGAAGCCGCGGTCAGCCTGAGCAATATTCCGATCGCAGTGCATTTGGATCACGGCGACTCCTTTGAAGCGTGCAAGGAATGTATCGATGAAGGTTTCACCAGCGTGATGATTGACGCCTCGCACGAGTGCTTCGAGAAGAACGTCGAGATTACCCGCAAGGTCGTCGAATACGCCCACAAGCATAACTGCTCCGTGGAATCCGAGCTCGGCCATCTCGTTGGCGCGCAGTTCGACGAAGGTGAAGAAGGCGGCGCCCACTCCACCAGCGGCCACTACACCAACCCCGAGGAAGCGGTCAAATTCGTCAAGGAAACCGGCTGCGACTCCCTCGCCATCGCCATCGGCAACAGCCACGGCGCTTACAAATTCAAGGGCGAACAACACCTCGATCTCGAACGCCTCAAGCTCATCAAGAAGGCGCTCATGGACGCCGGCATGGGCGATTATCCGCTCGTGTTGCACGGTGCCTCCAGCGTGCCGCAACAATATGCCGACGACATCAACAAGTACGGCGGCAACATGCCCGACACCAAGGGCGTGCCGGAAGCCGACATCGAAGTCGCGCGCCGGGTGGGTTGCACCAAGGTCAATATTGATACTGACCTCCGCATGGCCATGACCGCCGCCATCCGAAAAGTGTTTGCGACGAACCCGAAGGAATTCGATCCGCGCAAATACCTCGGCCCGGCCCGCACCGCGGTGAAGGACCTCGTCCGCCACAAGGTGAAGAACGTCCTCTGCTGCGCCGGTCACGCTTTTGACTGATCATCAGCGCATCCGCGAAGAAACCTTTGCAACGCCCGCGAGTCCGGCAACGGCTCGCGGGTTTTTCTTTCCAACGTGCCGCCGGCAGCACGCTCGTCACGCCTCGGAGCGCAGGATTGCCAGCGGCGGATGAGTCATCACGCCGCGGTTCATGAGGAAGCCCGTGACCACGGTCAGCGTCGGCACGGCGACGAGTGCGACCAGCAGCGGCAGCACGGTTGGCGCGAAGCTGGCCTTGAAGACGAACACGGAAATCGCCCACGCCGCGCCCGTCGCCAGCAAGCCACCCGTCAACGCCGACAACAATCCCAGCGCGGCATACTCGACGAACAACACGCGGAAAATCTGCTGGCGCGACGCACCGAGCGTTCGGAGCAGAATGCTTTCCTGCACGCGCTGGAAACGCCCGGTCACCAACGCGCCCACGAGAACCAGCAGTCCGGTCGCCACCGTGAACATCGCCATGAACCGAACCACGAACGCGATCTGTTCGAGGATGGTGTCGAGCGTTCGCAGGATTAACGTCAGGTCGATGGCGGACACGCTGGGGAATTCGCTCACCATTTCGCGCTGCAACAGTGCGGATTCCTCGCTGGATTTCACGCGCGACCAGCACATGCATTGACGGTGCGTCCTCAAGTGCGCCGGGCGGGAACACCACGAAGAAGTTCGGCTGCACGCGGCGCCAGTCCACTTCGCGCAGGCTGACCACGCGTGTCTTCATCGGCACGCCCTGCACGTCCCAAATGACTTCGTCGCCCAGACCGATCTGCAGTTCCTTGGCGATGCCGTCTTCGACCGAAATGGGAATGACGTCGGTGCCGTTTGTCTTCAGAGGCCACGTGCCGGCGATCAACTTCTCGCTGTCGCGCAGGCGGTCGCTGTAGGTGCATCGATACTCGCGGCGCAACGTCCAGTTCGGAATGCCGCTGTTCTTGTTGGTGAGAATGGATTCCACCGTTCGACCCTTCAGCGAGTTCAATCGCATCGTCACGATGGGCGCCTCGTCGAGTATCGGCAGCTTCAGCGAGTGAACGAGATTGCTCACGCCCTCGCGCTGGTCGGGTTGGATGTCGAAGAGGATCGCGTTCGGCTGATCTTTGCGATCGGACGAGATGAGCTGCGTCAGCAAGGTCTGCTGCACGAGATACAAGCTCGACATCAGGAACGTCCCGAGCCCGAGCGAGAGCAGCAGCAACAGCGTGCGGTTGTTCGGGCGATGCAAGTTCGCGAGACCTTGCCGGACGGTGAACGGCGCGTTGGCCGGGGTGAACTTTCGCGTCGCCACGATCAAGCCTTTCGCCGTGGCCGCGAGCAGGGCGAACACCAGCGCCAGCCCGCCGGCGAAGCCAAGTCCCACGCGCCAGTCGCGGCCTTGGGTGAGCGCGAAGCCGAGGACGCCAGCCGCGAGCGCACCGGCCACGATCCAGGTCAACGGGTCGCGGCTGCTGGTTTGCGAGCCCGCTGAGACGCGAATGGCGGCGAGCGGCGAGACGCGTCGCACCGCCAGCAGCGGCAGCAGCGCGAACAGCAAACAGATGAAAAAGCCAATCGACATCGCGCGCGCCACGGCCCACCACGACGTGCGAAACTCGAACTCGAACGGAATGAGATCAGCGAGCACCTGCGGAAGTGCCGCTTGAATCGCGACACCGAGAACCGCTCCCAGCAGCGCGCCGAACAAGCCCAGCGCCATGCCTTGCGCGACATAGACGGCGAACGTTTGAGCGATGGAACCGCCGAGGCAGCGCAGCACGGCGACGGTGCCGAGCTTCTGCTTCACGTGAACGTGGATCGCACTGGCCACGCCAACGCCACCCAGCAACAGCGCGATGAACCCGACGAGGTTGAGGTACGAATACAGATTGTCCATCGAACGCCCGAGGTCGCGCTTGCGATCTTCGACCGTGTTGTGCGTCAGGCGATTCTCGTCGAACTTCGTCTTGAGCTTCTCGACCAGCTTCTGCGCGTCGACGGTCTCCGGCAGTTTGAACGACACGCGATGCCGGGCGAGGCTGCCTTCGCGCAGCAAGCCGGTGCTCGGCAGATCCGACATGGGCAGGTAAACGCGCGGAGCAATCGTCGCGAAGATTACAGTTTCGCCCGGCACCTTGAGGAGGCTGCCAGCCACGCGGGTGGTCAGTTCACCTAGCTTGATGGTATCGCCGACCTTGGCATTGAACTGCGTGAGCAGGCTTTGCTCGACGAGCGCGCCGCCACCCTTGCGAAAAGCTTCCGCCGCCGTGGGCGGATCCGTTTCCAGCGCGCCGTAAAATGGGAAACGTCCGTCCAGCGCCCTCACTTGCACGAGCCGCGCTCCGGCGGGATTCACGAAATGAATCATCGAGGGAAACGATACTTCGCGCGATTGCTCGCCGCCGATCTCGGTGAACATCTTCTCTTCTTCGGCGGTGAACGTGTGTCGCGAGCCGATAACGAGATCCGCGCCAAGCAGGCTCTTGGCTTGTTCCTCAAGCGCCCGTTCCAAATTGACGCCGAGCGAACCGATGGCCGTGAGCGCCGCGATGCCGAGCACGATGGAGCAGGAAAAGAAGAGAAGCCGTCGTCGGCTCGCGCGGCTGTCGCGCCACGCCATCAGCCACGTCCACGACGAGAAGAGATGGCCGAGGAGATTCGGTGAAGTCGGGTTGCTCATCGTGCTATTCCCCGTTCACCACCGCACCACCCTTCAGGCGAATGACCCGCTGGGTTCGCCGGGCGAGTTCCATGTCGTGCGTCACCAAAACCAGCGTGGTCCCCAGACTGGCATTCAGCGCGAACAAGTTCTCGATGACCAGATGGCCCGTCTCCGCATCGAGATTTCCCGTTGGTTCATCGGCGAAGAGAACTTTGGGCCGGTTGATAAAGGCGCGCGCCAGCGCCACGCGCTGCTGTTCGCCGCCGGAAAGTTGGGACGGGTAATGGCCGAGGCGTTGACCGAGGCCGACGCGTTCCAGCAATCGCACCGCTTCATCGCGCACCAGTTTCTGGCCGCGCAATTCGAGCGGCACCATCACGTTCTCCACCGCCGTGAGCGTCGGGATGAGCTGAAAATTCTGGAACACGAACCCCACGGATTCGTTGCGCACCTGCGCGCGGCCGTCCTCGCCCAGCGCGCCGAGGTTGGTGCCAGCGAGGTGGACTTCACCGGAAGTCGGCTGATCGAGACCCGCACAGAGCCCGAGCAACGTCGTCTTGCCGCTCCCCGACGGCCCGACGATCGCGCACGAGGAGCCGGACTCAATCTGAAAGCTAATGTCCTTCACCACGGTCAGCATGCCGCTGCCGTTCGGATAGCTCTTCGTCAGCTGTTTTACTTCGAGGATAACGCTCGGATTCACGCGCTCCAGTGTTGTGTGCGATCCCGGTGCGGTCAAACGGTAAGCAGTCGTGGAGGCTGCGTTCGACGTTCGGAAGACGCTCGCCTTGCTTCGCGGCGATTTGTAAGTTCTCCGGAACGTTCACCGCATGTCGCGCCCGCCGCAAACCAGACGCTTTGTTCGACTCGCGAACACCATCGCCTTGCTCGTGGCGATGCCGGTTGCTGTCACGGCGGCGGAGTGGCAGGCGCAGCCCGGCGCCCGCTCGCTCGCGGTGGAATTTGGCACCGACGGCGCGCCCGGTTTCTCCGTGATGCGACCAGAAGCCACCGGACTCGCGTTCACCAATCCCATTCCGCCGTCGCGTCACTACACCAACCAGATCCTCCTCAACGGTTCAGGCGTCGCGGCTGGCGATATTGATGGCGATGGTTGGTCCGATGTCTTCTTCGCCGGGCTGGGCGGCAGCAGCGCGCTGTTTCGCAACGAAGGCAACTGGAAGTTTCGCAACGTCACCGCCGAGGCCGGGCTCAGCATCGTCGCCAAGCTGGACGCCACCGGCACGGCGTTCGCGGATCTAGACGGCGATGGCGATCTGGATCTGATCGTGAACTCCGTCGGCCAGGGCACGCATCTCTTCGTGAACGACGGGCGGGGGAAGTTCGCGACTCCGGCGGTGGACGCCGTTTTGAATCGCGGTTCGTGTGGCAGCTCGCTGGCGATCGCGGATGTCAATGGCGACGGTGCGCTTGATCTTTACGTCGCAAATTATCGCACCTCGACGATTCGCGATCTCCCCGGCGCGCGGTTCACCATTTCCACCATCGACGGCAAGCCGGTGCCGACGGCGTTCGGCGGACGTCCGTTGACCGCGCCGGATCTGACCAATCGTTTTGCGTTCCGGTTCAAGGCCGGGGCTGGCGGCGGCGGACAGGTCTTCCACGACGAGATTGGCGAGGCCGACGTGTTCTATCGCAACGCGGGCGGCGGAAGGTTTGTCGCGGTGCCGTTCGATTCCGGTGCGTTCCGCGACGAACAGGGACAACCGCTCGCCGGGCCGCTCCACGAATGGGGATTGAGCGTGATGCTGCGCGACTTCAATGGCGACGGCGCGCCGGACTTGTATGTCTGCAACGACTTCTCCACGCCGGATCGCTTTTGGATCAACGACGGCCGGGGAACCTTCCGCGCCGCGCCGGCTCACGCGCTGCGGCAGACGAGCCTTTCCACAATGGCCGTCGACGTCGCGGATGTGAACCGCGACGGCTTCGATGATTTCTTCACTGCCGACATGCTCAGCCGTGAGCACTGGCGACGGCTGGTGCAGAAGAACGAGCCGAATCCAAACATCCATCTCTTCGCCGACGTCGCGAGCCGCCCGCAGTCACCGCGCAACATGCTCCAGCTCGGGCGCGGCGATGGGACGTTCGCGGAAGCGGCTCAACTTGCCGGACTGGAAGGCGCCGAGTGGGCGTGGGCATCGATCTTTCTCGATGTGGATCTCGACGGCTTTGAAGACCTGCTTGTCGCGAATGGGTTCGAGCGCGACTACATGAACATGGATGCGAACCGCCGCGTGAACGAAACCCGGATGCGCGGCGGCCGCAACATGACGCCCGCCGACCAGCTCGGGCTCAACCGCCTATACCCGCGCCTGAACACCGCGGACCTCGCGCTGCGCAATCTCGGCGACCTGCGCTTCGCGGACGTGTCTGCGGCGTGGGGCTTCGACGTGCGCGCGGTGTCGCAAGGGATGTGTCTGGCCGATCTTGATAACGATGGCGACCTCGACGTGCTCATCAACAACTCGAACGATCCCGCCAGCCTGTTGCGCAACAAGACCGCTGCGCCGCGGGTCGCCATCCGGCTGAAAGGCAAGGCTCCCAACACCCGCGGCATCGGCGCGAAGATTCGTGTGCTTGGCGGCGCGGTGGCGAGTCAGAGTCAGGAAATGATCAGCGGCGGGCGTTACCTGTCGTCGGACGATGCGATGCGCGTCTTCGCGGCGGGTTCCGCGACGAATCGGTTGACGATTGAAGTCACGTGGCGCTCGGGCGCGCGTTCCACGGTGGCGAACGCGCTGCCGAATCGCATCTACGAGATCGACGAAGCAACTGCGGTTCCGTCGCCGCGGCATGTTCCGCCCGCAGTCCAGCCGCTGTTTGAAGATGTCTCGTCGCACGTCGCGCATGTTCACGCAGCCGAATCGTTCGACGACTTCGCGCGTCAACCAATGCTGCCGAATCGATTGAGCGCGCTGGGGCCGGGCGTGAGCTGGTTCGATGTGAATAGCGACGGTTGGGACGATTTGATTCTGCCGGGCGGCAAAGGTGCGAAGCTGACGCTGTTGCTCAACGACGGGAAGGGCGGGTTCAAACCATTCAGTGATTCTGCCTTGGAGCAATCGCTCGCGCGTTCGCAAACGGCGGTGTTGGGACATCATGTTGCGGACGGACGCGTCGCGCTGCTGGCTGGTTCGAGCCACTACGAGGTCGGAACTTCCAATGGCCCAGTGGCGCGACGCTACGAGCTCGAGAACAAATCCGGCGCGATCCCGCGTTTCAACGTGGACGATTCCCTTCCCGGCTCGGCTGCATCGACGGGACCGCTGGCAATGGCGGATCTCGACGGCGATGGGCAGTTGGAGTTGTTCGTGGGTGGACGTTGTATGCCGGGCCGTTGGCCGGAAGTCGCGCCATCGATGCTGCTGCGGCAGGCGAACGGTCGCTGGTCGATTGACACCAACAACACGGCACCGCTCGCGACGATGGGGTTGGTGAGCGGCGCGGTGTTCACGGATCTGGATGGCGACGGCGATGGCGAGCTGGTGCTCGCCTGCGAATGGGGTTCGCTCCGCGTGTTTCGCAACGATGCCGGCACGCTGACGGATGGGACGAAGGCGTTTGGTCTCGAGACGTTCACGGGCTGGTGGAACGGAGTGAACGCGGGAGATTTCGATGGCGATGGACGCATGGACCTCATCGCGTCGAACTGGGGACGAAACACGAAGTTCGAGCACGCGCGATCGAAGCCGCTGCGACTCTACTTCGGCGATTTCAACGGCGATGGCGGCGTGGGACTGATCGAAAGCGAGTTCGACTCCGCGCTCGGAAAGTACGTGCCCATCTACAATGTGTGGACGCATTCGCGGACAATGCCGTGGCTGCTGGATCGGTTCCCGAACTTCGAGACGTTCAGTCGTGCAAGCGTAGAGGAGGCGCTTGGCGAGCGCGGTCGTGAGGCCAGAGTGCTGGAAGCGAGTTGGCTGGAATCGACGGTGTTCCTCAACCGTGGCGGGCGTTTCGAGGCGCGGCCCTTGCCCATCGAGGCGCAACTGGCGCCCGCGTTCGGCGTCTGCGTGGCGGACTTTGATGGCGATGGAGCGGAGGACGCTTTTCTGAGTCAGAACTTTTTCGCTACTCGCCCAGAGACGTCGCGACTGGACGCCGGACGCGGCCTGCTGCTGCGCGGCGATGGCAAAGGCGGTTTCTCGGCGACGTCGGGAATGGCGAGCGGAATCGCGATCTACGGCGAGCAACGTGGCGCGGCGGCGA
>JADJPG010000046.1 GCA_016713365.1 Verrucomicrobiota bacterium
ATCCTTGGTGGTCGTGGCGTATTTGCCGTTGCCGTCGTTCACGAGTTCGCCGTTCTGCACGCTCCAGTGCTTGCGCATGTCCTCGGTCCACTTCGCGTCCTGCTCAGCGCGTTTGTCCTCGGGCATTTCGAGATACTTGCGGTGGTCGAACGTATCGCCGCCGCGCCAGCCGGTGAGGTCGGTGCCGTTGAAAAGCGCCGTGAATCCGGCGGGAGGATTGTTGGCTCGATTCATCGTGGCGCAGCCCGTGAGCAGCGCGAACGCAAGAAGTCCTGAGAGAGAAGTGATTCGCATAAAAGGTGTCATGTGGACGCGCCTGAATAGCACGGTGTTCATTTGGTGGGCAACAAAGTTTCCAAGCAGCGGGCGGGACCGGGTCGACGTCGTTATGGTCGCCCAATCAGTCGTCAGCCGGGCCAAAATAGCGCTTGTCAAAAGTTCTGCCGTTGATACCTTCTCCCCTCTTTTTGATATGAAAGCTGATTTGCATCCGAAGTACATCGAAGCGGAAATTCGTTGCGCCTGTGGCAACATTATCAAGACCCGCTCGACCAAACCGACGACGATTCTCGGTATTTGTAACGCCTGCCATCCGTTCTACACGGGCCAGCAGAAGTTCGTGGATACCGCCGGCCGCGTCGACAAGTTCCAGCAGCGCCTGGCCAAGACCCAGGCCGCCCAGGCCGCGGTTGCCGCCGCTGCCTCCAAGAAGAAAAAGGCCTAGCTCACTTTCGCGCTTCCGCCCGCAATGGTTTCCACCTTGCGGGCGGATTCTTTTTTGCCGGACACCCCGCCACCCCGCGCCTGATGGACCTGCGCCCATTCATTGACAAGTTCTCGAAACGCCTCGCTGAAGTCGAATCCCTCCTCAGCGATCCGGCGGTATTCGACAACAACCAGCGCGCGCAGGAACTCTCGAAGGAGTATTCGCGACTGAAGGAACTCGTCGCGACGGGCGCCAGCTATCTCAAGACTCAGGCGGACCTCGAAGAGAACCGCCAGCTCCTGAAGAGTGAGCCGGCCGGTTCCGAACTCGCGGAAATGGCGAAGGAGGAAGTCGCGCGGCTCGAAATCGAGGAGAAACGCCTGACGCTGGAGGTGCAGCGAGGCGTCATTCCGCCGGACCTGACGGATTCACGGAATACCATCGTTGAAATTCGGGCGGGTGCGGGCGGCTCGGAATCAGCGCTGTTCGGCGCCGATCTGTTCCGGATGTATACGCGCTACGCGGAAACGCGCGGCTGGAAGGTGGAGACGCTGGATTCCAGCCCGTCCGATCTTGGAGGGTTCAAGGAAGTCATCTTCACGGTGACGGGCTCGGATGTTTACAAGCGCCTCAAGTACGAGAGCGGCGTTCATCGCGTGCAACGCGTCCCGGCCACGGAAGCCCAGGGGCGCGTCCACACCAGTACGGCGACGGTGGCGGTGCTGCCCGAGGCGGAGGAAGTGGACATCGACATCAAGCCCGACGAAGTGGAAATCAACTGCTGTCGCGCTTCCGGCAAGGGAGGGCAGGGGGTGAACACCACCGACTCTGCCGTGCAGATCATCCACAAGCCGACCGGGCTGATTGTGCGTTGTGCTGACGAGCGGTCGCAGCAGAAGAACCGGGCGAAGGCGATGACTGTTCTGCGGTCGCGCCTGCTGGAGCGCAAGATTGCGGAGGAGAACGCCAAGTATGCCGCGGTCCGCAAGGATCAGGTCGGCACCGGCGAACGCAGCGAGAAGATCCGTACTTACAACTTCCCGCAGAATCGCGTCACCGATCACCGTATCGAAGTCACCCTCTACAATCTCGCGAATTTCATCGAAGGCGATCTCGATGCGCTGATTGAACCGCTGATGAACGACGAGCTGGAAGGGAAGCTCAAGGCGTTGAACGCATAAGCCTGCCCTCGAATTTGTCGCAGAACCCTCCTCAAGCCCACGCTGTTTTCACCGAGTACGTTTCACTGAGTTCAGACTGATTTTTGCCATGACCATCAAAGGCCTCATTTTCGACTGCGACGGCACTCTTGCCGACACCATGCCGCTGCACTGGCGCGCTTGGAGCGAGATCACTTCGCGCCACGGCATTCATTTTCCCGAAGATCGTTTCTATTCGCTCGGCGGCGTTCCGTCGCGGGACATCCTGGAGATGCTGCGGGAGGAGCAGCGTCTTGAGATCGATCCGCTCGCAGTCGCGAAGGAGAAGGAGCTTGCCTACCTCGACTTCATGCACCAGGTCGGGCCGATTCATGAAGTCGTGAACATCGCGCGCGAGCATCACGGCAAGCTGCCCATGGCGGTCGCCTCGGGTGGCATCAAACCGATCATTGAGAAGGTGCTCATTCACCTCGGCATTCGTGAATACTTCGACGCCGTCGTGACCAGCGAAGATGTGAAGAAGCAGAAACCCGCGCCGGACATCTTCCTCGAAGCCGCCCGGCGTATCGGTGTGGACCCGAAGTTCTGTCGCGCCTATGAAGACACCGATCTCGGCATGACCGCCATTCGTTCCGCCGGCATGCACGCGATCGATGTCCGCACCATGCGCGGCACGACGCGCTGATACTCCGCCGTCGCCCGACGGCTGGCCGATAATCACGGGGTTTCGGATTGAATCGCCCTCTAGCAGGCGGCACACTCTCCCCATTCCCGGTTTACAGACGACCGGATATATGAACGACTCGAAGCCCATCGAAATCCTGCTGATCGAGGACAATCCCGGCGACGCACGCCTGGCGCAGGAAGCGCTTCGTGACGCGAAAGTGCGCAATCATCTCAATTGGGTTCCGGACGGCGTGGAGGCGCTGGGCTTTCTCCGGCGTGAATCCAAGTACGGCGCGGCGCCGCGCCCCGATCTCATTCTGCTCGACCTGAATCTCCCGCGCAAAGACGGCCGGGAAGTGCTCACGGAGATCAAGTCCGACGACAAGCTGCGGCGGATTCCCGTGGTGATTTTGACGACGTCGCAGGCGCAGGAGGACATTCATCGCGCGTATCATCTGAACGCGAACTGTTACATCTCCAAGCCGGTGGACCTTGATCAGTTCATCCGGATTGTGAAGACGATTGAAGATTTCTGGCTGACGATTGTGAAGCTGCCAACGGAGTAACGGCGGCGGTGCGCGCGGGCGCGGGGCAAATGCCGGTGGTGGACATGAGCGACAATCAACCTACGCAGGATGCGGGGAACGGAAACGGGGCGGCCAAGCCCTCGCGCCAGCCGTTTTTCTCCCGGCTTCGCGTCCGGCTGCTTGCGCTCGTTTCGCTGGCGATACTCCCCGCGCTGGGCCTCGTTCTCTACACTGCGATCGATCAACGTCGCCAGGCCGCGGTGGAGGCGATTGCTTCCGCGCAACGAATCGTTCGCATCGCCGCCGCCGCGCAGAAACAATACATCGAGACCTCCCGCCAGCTGCTCTTGACCCTGGCGCAGTTGCGCGAGGTGCGCCCGGACCGGGCGGAGGAAGCCGAGGCGTTGTTTCGCACCTTGCTGCCCGTACATGCGATTTACGCGAACATCGGCGCGATCGATGCGGAGGGCTACGTGTTTGCAAGTGCGGTGCCGACCACGAACCGCGTCTACCTTGGCGATCGCTCGTATTTCATTCGCGCCCGGGAAACGCAGAAGTTTGCCGTGGGCGATTTCCAGACCGGCCGCATCACGGGCAAGGCGACGTTGAACATGGCACATCCGATTCGCGGGCGGAGCAGCGGTCAATTTCACGGAGTGGTGTTCGTGGCGCTGGACTTGAACTGGCTCAATCAGCTGGCGGCCAAGGCGGAACTGCCGGATGGATCCACCTTCACCGTGATCGATCGTAACGCGAACATTCTCGTCCGTTATTCGATCCCCGAATCCGACCGCAGCTGGGTCGGAGAATCGTTGAAGGCAAACTCGCGGATCGTCGAGTTTCTGAATCGCGGCGGTGATTCCTCCGGAGTTTCCGCCGGACTGGACGGTGTGAAGCGGCTCTACACCAGCACTCCGCTGAATCGCACCCTGGGCATTGCCGACGCCCATGTCATCGTGGGCATCCCGGTTCAAGTCGCCTACGAGGCCGCCAATCACACGCTCGCGCAGAACCTGATTATCCTCGGCATTGTCTCCCTGCTGGCCATGGCAGCCGCGTGGATTTCGAGTGATGCGTTTGTGCTGCGGCATGTGCGCGGGCTGGTGACCGCCGCCAAGAAGATGCGGATGGGCAATCTCTCGGCGCGCTCCGGCGTGGAGCACGGCCCGGGTGAGATTGGTGAACTGGCGCGGAGTTTTGACGAGATGGCGGCGGCGCTCGAACAGCAGGTGGCCGAATTGCGAAAGGCGGAAGAAGATCTGAAGGAGCTGAACGAGGATCTGGAGAAACGGGTGATCGACCGCACGCTGGAGCTCAAGCGCTCCAATGAGGACCTGGAACAATTCGCGTACGTGGCGTCGCACGATTTGCAGGAGCCGCTGCGGATGATCACGAATTATCTCCAGCTCCTGCGCCAGCGTTACAAGGATCAGCTGGACACGAACGCCCACGATTTCATCGGCTTCGCGCTGGATGGCTCTAAGCGGATGAACCAACTGATTCACGATCTGCTCGCCTACTCTCGCGTGGGCACGCACGGAAAAGAGCTCGTGGTGACCGAATGCGGACAGGCTCTCGCGGATGCGCTGGCGAACCTCACGGTGGCCATTGAAGAATCGAAAGCCGAGATCACCCACGACCCGCTTCCGTCGGTGGTGGGCGACGAGGTTCAACTCACGCAGCTGTTCCAGAACCTGATTGGTAATGCGGTCAAATTCCGGGGAGACGTTCCACCGAAGATTCACGTGGGAGTACAGCGCAAGGGCAACGACTGGGAGTTCACCGTGCGCGACAACGGCATTGGAATCGCCGAACAGGATTTCCAGAGAATCTTCATCGTCTTCCAGCGGCTGCACAGTCGTGAGAAGTATCCCGGCACGGGTATCGGACTCTCCGTTTGCAAGAAGATCGTGGAACGTCACGGGGGACGAATCTGGGTCGAGTCCAAGGTGGGCCGTGGTACGACCTTTCACTTCACCATTCCCGTGCTGGCCGGGGCCTGATGCGGCTCGTGCCGGGCTGGTTTCTGCTTCTCCTCGCTCCACATCTTTTCGCCTGAGGCAAAGCCGTGATTTGCAAACGGGCGGCGCATCCACTATTCCTTGGCGGCCTTATGAGCGTGCCAAACATTGTGACGATTCGGGAGCTGTCGAAAGAGTATCGGCAGGGCGAGATCAATGTGACGGCGCTCAACAACGTCTCGCTCGACATTGCGCAAGGCGAGTTCCTCACCCTTATGGGCCCGTCCGGGTCCGGCAAATCGACGCTCTTGCACATCATCGCCGGAATTGATCGTCCCACCCGGGGCGTCTGCCGAGTTCAGGACATTGACCTCACAAAGCTCGATGAATCCGGCCTTGCCGACTGGCGCAATCAGAACGTCGGCTTCGTTTTCCAGACCTTCAACCTTATCCCGGTGCTCACTGCGTTTGAAAACGTCGAGCTCCCGCTCTTGCTCACCAGGTTGAATGCGAAGCGACGTCGCGAGCAGGTGAACACGGCGCTAGAGCTCGTCGGACTGGCCGAGCGCCAGAAACATCTGCCGCGACAACTTTCCGGCGGCCAGGAGCAGCGCGTGGCGATTGCGCGGGCGCTGGTGACCGATCCGAAACTCATCGTGGCGGACGAGCCGACGGGAAATCTCGATTCAAACTCAGCGCAGGAAGTTCTCGGAATTTTGCAGATGCTGAGCCGGCAGATTGGCAAGACGGTGATCATGGTGACGCATGATCCGAAGGCGGCGGCGTTTGGTTCGCGCTCGATTCATCTCGAGAAGGGAGAGCTGACGAATTGACGACAATCGGCTTCATCGCGCGGAACGCGCTGCGCAACAAACGCCGGTTCATCCTGTCGGTGTCGAGCGTGGCGATGAGCTTGTTTCTGCTCGTTACGCTTCAAGTGGCGCTGCGCGAACTGACGAATCCGATCAATGACGAGGGCTCCACGTTGCGCATCATTGTTCGCAACAAGGTTTCGCTCGCCCAGCCGCTGCCGGCGCGTCAGCTGGCGACCATCGAACGCATTCCCGGAGTCGCTGCCGTCACGCCGTTCAGTTACTTCGGAGGGCTTTACAAGGGCGACGAGAAGTTCACGAGCTTCGCGCAATTCGCGGTGGACCCGGTCCGTGCGAACGAGCTGCTCTCCGATGCAAAAGTGCCAGCGGAGCAGATGAAGGCATGGGTGGCCGACCGGACGTCGGCGGTGGTCGGGAAGATGACCGCCGAGCGATACAAGCTGAAGATTGGCGACCGGATGCAGTTCACCGGACAGATTTATCCGTGCGACTTGGAATTCAAGATCGCCGGGATCTACGAAGGCACTGCCGATGATCGGAACGTCTTCTTCCATCATAAATACCTCGATGAATCGCTGGGTAACCCTGGGACCGTTGGAACATGGTGGGTAAAGGCTGCGTCTGCGGAAGAGGCGACACTTATTACGGATCGCATTAACAAGGCGTTCGCCAACACGAGTGCGGAAGTGCGGGCGGAGACGGAACGGGCGTTTCAACTCGGCTTCGTTTCCATGTGGGCGAACATCAAGATCTTGATCGGCGGGATTAGTGTGGTGGTGGTCTTCGCGCTCCTGCTGGTGACGGTGAGCACCATGAGCATGGCGATTCGCGAGCGTTTCCGCGAACTCGCGGTATTGAAGGCCTTGGGCTTCCGGCGACGCGAGTTGTTCGCGTTCATTCTCGCTGAGAGCTTCGGGCTTGCGACGCTGGGAGCGGTGTTTGGAGCCGGCGGTGCCTGGTGTCTATATCGAGTGCTCGACATGCAGACGCTCAGTAGTGGGATGTTCGTGATGTTCGAAGTGACGCCGCAGATGATGGCGCTGGCATTCAGCATCGCGGCGGTGCTCGGATTGTTGTCCGCCGCGGCCCCGATGATTGGCGTGGCCCGCACGAGTGTGGTGCAGGGATTGAAGACTCTCGACTGAACGCATCATGGCTCTCCCGCTTCGCTATAGTTTCCGGAATGTTTTGATCCGCTGGCGATCCACCTTTGCGACGGTGCTGGGGATCGCGCTGGTCGTTTTCGTGTTTGTGCTGCTGCAATCACTGGCAGCCGGTATCGAGAAGAGCAGCGGCAACACGGGCGATCCGCGCAACATCATGATCGTGCGGAAGGGTTCCACGGCGGAATCGGCGAGCCTGATTTCCCGGGAGAACCTGCGTGAGATTCAATACTTCGAGGAGATCGCCCGAAACGACCGCGGAGAACCGATCATTTCGGCGGATGTGCTCGTGCTGGTGAACTTGCCGCGTTCGGACGGCAGCGGCGAGGCGAACGTGTTGTTGCGCGGTGTTTCGCCGCGGGGCGTCGAGTTGAGGCCCCAGGTTCGGCTGGTGGCTGGACGCTGGTTCACGCCCGGGAAACGCGAGATCGTTGTCAGCTCGCGCATGGCGAACCGCTTCGCGAATTTCGGAATCGGCCAGTCTTTCAAGGCGGGTACGGCGAATTTTATAGTGGTGGGATGGCTTGATGGTGGCGGCAGCGCCTTCGATTCGGAGTGCTGGATGGATGCGGATGAATGTCGCTCGGTGTTTGAGCGCGATCTCTATTCGAGTTTCCTCGTCCGACCCGTGGATGAGTCTGCGGCGACAAAGTTCCTCGAACGCATCGAGGCGGATCGCCGGTTCAAGCTGAAGGCGGAGAAGGAGGTGGAATACTATCGCAAGCAGACGATGACGGCGGCGCCAATCAAGTGGCTCGGGGGATTTCTGGCGATCATGATGTCGGTGGGCGCGGTCTTCGCCGCGATGAACACGATGTATGCGAGCATTGGCGCGCGGACGCGGGAGATTGGAACGCTGCGGGTGCTGGGCTTTCGACGCCGCTCGGTGGTGCTCGCGCTGTTGATCGAGGGCGCGTTGCTGGCGTTGATTGGCGGGATCGTGGGCTGTGGAGTCGCTTATCTGTGGAATGGCTACACGACGGCGACGATGGGTTTCGAGACGTTCAGCGAAATTGTTTTCGAGTTCACGGTCACACCCAGACTGATGGCGGAGGGATTGATTTTTGCCGTGCTGGTCGGGTTGCTCGGCAGTTTTCTTCCTTCGGTCCGAGCGTCGCGATTGCCTGTGATCGCAGCGTTGAAGTCGGTGTGAAGTCCCATTCTTCGCCGCGCTCGGTGTCACGCAAGTGCCTGCGGCGCTTCAGATTTTTAATTTGCTTGCCGATTGCTTAACCAAGCATCTAAAAGCTCATCAATCACTTATGGCCGTGCGCAAACCAGCTGGGAAAAAGGGATCGAAGAAAGACTCCGCCGATGGAAAGCGTCCTGCACGAGCCAAGGGTTCGGGGGATACCAAGTTTTTCGTGCCGGCTTCGTCCATGGACGAAGCCAAAGCACCCCGCGAGTCGGTGAAGGTCAACGACGCGCCGCCGACGGCGACACGGGATCGGGGTGGTTACGATGGCGATACCGCTTTCAAACTTTATCTCCGCGAGATCGGGCAGGTGAAGTTGCTCACTCCACAGGAGGAAATCGAACTCGCGGCGTTGATCAAGAAGGGCGACAAGAAAGCGCGCGAGCAGATGATCAAGGCGAACCTTCGTCTCGTGGTGAAGATCGCGCACGACTATGAAGGTTTTGGCCTGCCGCTGCTCGATTTGATCAGCGAAGGCAACATCGGCTTGATGAAGGCGGTGGAGCGTTTCGATCCTTCGAAGGGTGGAAAGCTTTCGACCTATGGTTCGTGGTGGATCAAGCAGTCGATCAAGCGCGCACTGGCCAACCAGTCCAAGACCATTCGTCTCCCGGTCCATCTCGTGGACAAAATCTCCAAAATGCGCCGCGTGACGATGAAGCTTCACGAGGTCTTCGGGCGTGAACCAACGGACGAGGAACTGGCGGAGGAGATGGGCATGTCGTCGTCCCGCGTGGCGCAGATGCGCACGGCGGCGATTCGGCCGGCGTCTCTCGATGCGCCGATTGGCGATGACGATTCGAACAGCTATTCGGAAGTGATCGCGGACGAGAATGCCGACACACCGTACGAACAGCTCGAGGATCAGACCGTGACCTTGATGCTTCGTGACATGGTCACGACGCTCGATGAACGCGAGGCCACCATTCTCCGCTATCGCTTCGGCCTCGACGGCGGCAGCGAGAAGACTTTGGAAGAGGTAGGCGAAAAGTTTGGCGTCACCCGCGAGCGGGTTCGCCAGATTCAGAACATCGCCCTCAACAAGCTCCGCAAGATGATCGAGCGACTTGAAGCCAAGCAAAAGTAGGATGCTTTCATGACAGCGACACCGCCGACGGTTCAGAATCTCAGAGACGCCATTCGCAACGTTCCCGACTTCCCCAAGCCGGGTATTCAGTTCAAGGACATCACCCCGGTGCTCGCGGACTCGAAGTTGTTCGCGGGGTGCATTGAACTGCTGATCGACGGGTTCAAGCCCGGGGAGATTGACACGGTCGTCGGCATTGATGCGCGTGGATTTATCTTCGCCTCAGCCGCGGCGTTGCGTTTGAACGCCGGCTTCGTTCCGGTGCGCAAAAAGGGAAAGCTCCCGTTCGACACGCACGAGCAGAGTTACGAGCTGGAATACGGCAGCAACACAATCGCGATTCACACGGACGCGGTGAAGCCGGGCAGCCGGGTGTTGCTAATCGATGACCTGCTGGCGACGGGTGGGACGGCGGAAGCGGCGGCGATGCTGCTTCAGAAGGTGGGCGCGAAGATTCTCGAAGCGGCGTTCTTCATCGAGCTGAAGGATCTCAACGGTCGCGAGCGCATCCAGCACTGCCCGGTGCGTTCGCTCGTCGTCTACTGAGGCGGACGGGTCCGCCTATTCGGCGAGAAGCTTCTCGATTTTCTCCGCGAGGTTTTCCCGGGCGTTGGTTTCGCGTAGGTTTCCCTTCTTGTCGATCAGCCACATGGTTGGAATCGAGGCAATCTCGAATTCTTCGGCGAACTTGGTTCCAGCCCCGTCGTAGCACTGGGGCCACGTCATGTTTTCGCGCTTCACGACTTTCTCCAACGCTTCCTCGTCGCGATCCAGGCTGATACCGAGAATTTCAAATCCCTTCGGATTCAGCTTCGCGTAGGTCTCCTTCACCTTCGGCAGTTCCGCCATGCACGGGCCGCACCAAGTGGCCCAGAAGTCGATTAGCACGACTTTCCCCTTCATGGCCGCGAGATCAATGTCGCGGCCGTCGGTGGACTTGAACTTCATCGCAATGGGTTTGCCGACGCGATCCAGTTTCTTGATCAAACCCTGAGCAGCGGCTTCCACTTCTTCGCCGGGTTTGGACGTGATCAATTCCTGCGCGATCGATCGAGCCTTGTCGGCCTGACCTTGATCGGCCCAGCCCTGCGCCACGCTGACGAGCAAGCCGGCGAGTTCGCCGTTCTTGGGAAACTCCTTCATGAGATCACGCGCGCCCTTCTCCAGAGCGGTCAACGCCGCGGAAGGATTGTTGTCCGCCTGGCTCATGACGGAACGCTGGAGCTGGGTGACCCGGAGCTGGAGGCGTTCCTCTTCCGAAAGGTTTGGATCCTTGAGCTTCGCTGATTCGAGTTCGTTCAACCGGGCGATGACGTTGGTGTTGCCCATCTGCATTGCGACGCCGAGCAGGTATTGCTCGCGGTCCTTCGCTTCGCTTGCCATCTCGTGTTTCGGGAACTTGGTGTAGAAGTCCTTCATCTTGCCGGCGGCGTCGGCGGCGAGAGTGGCGTTCTTCTTCTCATATTCGGCGACGGCTTCCTTCGACGGCGGAGTGGTGTCCCACTCGGGCGGATACGGCGGCGGACGCATGGCTTGGAGGACTTCCTTCCAGGCGAGATCGCCCGCGGCGAGCGCCGTGTTGGTGGCGGCTGAGCCGACGGGAACATTCTGGAGGAGGTCGGCATCGCCCACGGGGACTTCCACTTTCGCGGTCTTCGCGGGCTCGGCGGCAGGTGCAGGTGCTGTGGCGGCGGGCTTTTCCTCGGCGGATTTACCGCAGCCAGCGATCAGAACCGCGGTGGCGAGTGTTGCTCCGGCTAATGAAATTCTTTGAATGACGGTAGTTTTCTTCATGACGTTCCGCTTTCGTTAAGGGAATCAGAAGAGCACGCCATTGGCGTTATTCACAGCAATTTTTGCCGGAATGGAGCGGTCCTCGCCAACGGGCGCGACGTGCGCTACCGTTCCATCGGCAATCGAGCAAGCATCAACATGTTCAAGACACTCAAGCTATAGCAGCTCTCCAGCGCGCTGAAGAGCAAAGGCAATTCTCCCGAGGCTTACTCTGCAATCCTCGAACTTGGCCGTCTGGGCGATGACAAGGCGATCAATCTTCTCATCGAAACACTGGCGCGAAAAGACGGCGTGTCACGGAGCGCCGCGCGGGAGCTGGGGAAGTTACGAAATGAGCGGGCCATTCCTGCGCTGGTGGCGTTGCTCGATTGCGGCGAGGTGAACCAGGCCGCGGCGGAAGCGCTGCTGGCGTTTGGGCCAAAGGCGGTCGGACCATTGATCGATGTGCTGAAGGCCGGCTCGGGCGCGGCCCGGCAGCTGGCGGTTTCGGCGCTGGGAGAGTTGCGCGACAAACGCGCGGTGGAGCCGTTGATCGAGATCATGCAGACCGATGACGTTTACGCAGTGCGCACAGCGGCGGCGACGGCGCTGGGGCAGCTGAAGGATTCGCGCGCGGTGTGGGTTTTGGTCGGGACGCTGCAAATGCGTGATGAGACGACGCCCGATCGGCAGGCGGCCCTGGAGCAGTTGCGCCAGGCGACGCATCTGGCGTTGAGGAAAATCGGCGATCCGCTCGCGGCGAAAGTCGCGGGAACGACGGTCATCGATGTCGCGGCCGCGGCCGTCGCAGAGGCGGAGCGCAAACTGGTGGAGTCCGGCATTCACCCGAAACTCGTGGGCGACCTCAAGCTGCTGACTAACGACGAGATTGTGGACGTGATGCGCGAATTGGTGGCGGCGATTGAAGAGATTTCCTGGGCGACACTGGAGAATCGCAATCCGATGCTGGCGGTTTGCTTCCAGACCTACGAACAACGCTCCGGCATTGCGGAGCAGTTGGGCAAGGAACTTCACCGGCGCGGTGGGGCGGGACTGGTGAAGCAGATTCTCGAGCAGCAGCTGAGCGGTCACACGGCAATTACCAATTGGTGGAGTGGCATCGGGGCCTGAAATTGGGCCGCTTCCCCGGGTCAAAAAATCAATTGCTGCGGGCCGGGTTTGAACTACTGTCCCGACGAACAGCCGGTTTGGCTGCGAATTGTCATGAAAAGCATTCTTCCGATTCTGGCGACGGGCGTTGTGTTGATGGGTTGCGCGCGCGATCCAAATCGCATCGGCGTGACCAACCCGAATCATCCGGGTCCGGCAGCAGGCCGCGCGTTGGGCGCGGGAGCGGGCGTGGTGGCCGGCAATGTCGCGGGCGGTGTGGTCGGTTTCGGCGAAGGCGCGGCGTCTGGGGCGGCGGCTCCGTTTAACAACACCCGACGCGTGGTGCGGACGTGGCGAACGGAAAAGACGGCTGACGGCCGGACCATTCAGGTTCCCGTCGATACGGTGGTGGATGAATACGGACGTCCTGTTGGCGGCGCGCCGAAACCATCCGCGTCGAAGTGAACATCCAGAAGACTGCGGGTCTGTGATGCGCCTCCACGTCAGGGGAAATTTCTTCATTGCTGCAATTCTGCTCGTGCTTGCGAGCGGACTCACCGGTTGCTCCACGTACAACGAACAGAATCGTTTTGCCGCGCCGTGGATGCAGGGGGATTTGGCAACGGCGGAGAAGGAGGCGACGCGCAAGGCGGACAAGGCGGCGGGCAGCAAGGACGAGATCATCTGGCGGCTCGAACAGGCGGCCATCTTGCGAACGGCGGGGAAATACGACGAGAGCAACGCGGCTTTCGATCAGGCGCAGGAGAAGATCGATCAGTATGCCGAGCGGGCGAAGGTGAAGGTGGGTGCCGAGGCCGGTGCGCTCTTTTCCAATCAGGCGAATGTGCCTTATCGGGGGCGGTCGTATGACGGCATCATGCTCAACACCTATCGTGCGCTGAATTTTCTCGCGAAGCACGATCTCGACAAGGCGCGCGTGGAAATCATCCGCGCCTACCAGCGGCAGCAGGATGCGGTGGAGGACAACCGGCGGCGCATCGAGCAGACGCAGGAGGCGCTGGACAAGGAAAAGGAGAAACGTCGCATCGAGAAGGCCGAGAAGGATCCGGCATTCCGCGGCAGCGTGAAGCAGACCTATTCTAATCTCGACTCATTAAAGGCCTACGGCGACTACGTGAATCCGTTCACGGTTTACGTCGATGGATTAATCTTCCTCGCGGGCGCGGTCGACAACTCGGACTTGGAGCGCGCGCGGAAATCCTTCGAGCGCGCCGCGACGTTTACGGAGAACAACAAGTTCGTGAAGGCGGACCTCGATGCGCTGGAAGCCGCAGTGCGCGGCACACGGGTCGAGAAGGTGACGTATGTGATATTCGAGAATGGTCGGGCGCCCGTGCGTAATCAGGTGCGCATCGACATCCCGCTGTTCTTCACGCGCCTGTCCTATCTTGGAGCCGCGTTTCCGACGCTGGAATTGCAGGGCGGCGCGCTGAGCGCACTCAAGGTCACTGCCGGCGGTACAAATGAAACGACGGCGTTGCTGGCGAGCATGGATTCCGTCATCGCACAGGATTTTAAGAACGAGCTGCCGAGCATTATTACCAAGACCATCGCGGCGACCGTGGCGAAGGGTGCGGCGTCGTACGCCCTGAACGAAGTGGCGAATCAGGAGGGCGGGGGAATCGCCGGATTGATTAGCCAGGTAGGAACCGCCGTCTATCAATTGGCCGTGAACATCGCCGACCTGCGGACCTGGACGACTCTGCCGAAGGAAATCCAGATCGCGCGGATACCGACTCCGGCGGACCGAAAGGTCGATTTGCACGCGGTGGGTTCGGCTCAACATGCGGTAGTGACGTTGGACGAGGGATTGGTTAACCTCATCTACGTCCGTTCGATTTCGGCTGGCGGTCCGATGTTTGTCTCGCAGATGAAACTAAAATAGAATCCTGACTGATGAAGATACGATTGACTCAAGCAGCAATGGCTGGCGCGGTGGTTATCGCCAGTGCCCTCCTTACCGGCGGTTGCAAAACCACCGTCAACACCGTGGAAAACGCGCAACCTTCCGCCCAGAAGGAAATGGTGGCCGACAAGCGCGTCATCACCGACGCGAGCCTGGCGCGCAAGGTTTATATCGTGGGCATTAATGAGGCGCGCAATGACAGCGGCGTGCTCCAGATTCAGCTGGAGGTCGTGAACCAGACCCGTTCCCGCCAGCGCTTCACCTACCATGTGCAGTGGTTTGACGCCACGGGCATGCAGGTCAGCTCCACGACTGGCGCTATCTTGCCCTGCGTGATCGAAGGCAAAGAAACGCGTTTTCTCTCCGCCGTCGCGCCGCATCCGGCGTGCAAAGATTTCCGGGTTCAGTTCATGGAATCGACCCGCTAAGCAGTTCATTTAACCAACATTGATGTGCGTATGAAACGTTACCTTTTTCCTGTGGCGCTTCTGGCGCTGGCTCCGCTGGTCTGGACCGGTTGTTCCTCGGGCGGTGCCCGCCGCATTGATGCCGGCGGCCGTGAAAGCATCACGACGGTCGGCCAAGTCGACATTCAGGATTTCGTCGCAGCCGCGGAAGCCTCTGTCGGCAAGCTGCTCTTGTCCGGCGCGCTGGACAAAGTTCCCAAGCCACCGGCCATTCTTGCCGTCAGCCTCGTGCGCAACCAGACCGGTCAGCAGTTCGATACAGATCTGCTTACCAAGAAGATTCGCGTGAAGCTCAACACCAGCGGCAAGGCTCTCACGACCACCACGGTCGGGCTCGATGGTGTGGCGGAGGATCCGCTCGCGAAGCAGCTTCAGGGCGAACAGCAGAAGACCGGAGTGACTCCGGATTTCACGCTGTCGGGGAAGATTATCGAAACCCGCGCGCGGGCTGGTGATGTGCGTCAATCGACGTTCAGCTTCCAGCTTTCGCTGACCGATCGCCGTGGTCTGGCCCTCTGGGAAGGTGAAGAAGAAATTACCAAGCAGGGCAAACGTCCGTCGGTAGGATTCTAAGTTTTCGTCGCGAGAACATTTCCGCCAACGCCGCTTCGGTTCGTTCCGAGGCGGCGTTTTGTTTTGCGGCTGGGAGGTTATTCGTCGTTGCTGAAGATGCCTTGGAGCGCGCTGACGTCGTGGCGATTCGTGAACGACTGGAAGGTTTCGCCGTCATTGCGATGGCGGAGATAGCCCTTCAGCATTCGTTCCAAAGTCAGCATGAGATCGTTGCAAGAGACGCCCTGGAAAACCTGTCGGCCTACCGCCTGACGCTCGCCGAATCCTCCGCCGACGAAGACGTGGTAGCCGTCGAGTGATTCGCCGGCGACTTTGACCTTCGCGCCAAGCAGTCCGATGTCGCCCATGTAATGTTGAGCGCAGGAATTTGGACAGCCGGTGAGGTGGATGTTGATCGGCTGGTCGAGCTTGAAGCGCTTGTCGAGATAATCGGCGAGTTCCAGCGCGTGACCCTTGGTGTTCGCGGCGGCGAACTTGCAGTAGGAGCTGCCCAGTGCAGGCAATGATGCCGCTGCGCAGGTTCGATTGCTGCCAGTGCAGGCCCATCTTCACGAGCGCCTTCTTCACTGTCTCGATGAAGGCGTCCGGGATGTTCGGAATGATCAGGTTCTGCCAGACCGTCAGCCGCACTTCGCTGGAACCGTAGAGTTCGGCGATCTCGGAGAGCCGCAGCATCTGCTTCGGCGTGATTTGGCCGACGGGAACGGCGACGCCGATGTAGTTCAAGCCGGGTTGCTTTTGCGGGAAGACGCCGACGTGAGTGTGCGGAAGCTCTGGTTTTGAGTGTTGAGTTCCTGGCTTCGAGTCAACCGCGGCGCGCAGTAGTTTGTAGCCAAGAAGCTTCTCCGTTTCTTCCAGATACTTCTCGAGCGACCACGTTTCGAGCAGATGCTTGAGACGCGCTTTCTTGCGGTCGCCGCGATTGCCGTTGGCGATGTAGACGCGCACCAAAGCCACGGTGACTTTCAAGACTTCCTCCGGCTTCACCAGCACGCCGAGGTCGCGGGCGAAAGCCTTGTGGCCGGTGGCACCGCCGAGGGCGACGCGGAAGTAGACGCCCGGCTTGATGTCGCCGGATTCGTTTTCGACCTTCACGGCCCGCAACCCGATGTCGTTCGTGTCCTCGACGGTTCCAATCAAGCCGCCGCCATCGAACGCGATGTTGAATTTGCGCGGCAGGTCGTAGAATGCGCGGTCGTTTAAAATGATCTGTCCGAGTTGATGGCAGAGCGGCAGCGTATCGATCAGTTCATGAGGATCGATTCCCGCCGTCGGGTTCGCGGTGAGATTGCGGATGTTGTCGGCGCCCGCGCCGCGCGTGTGCAGGCCAACACTTTGGATGCGGCGCAGCACTTCCGGCGCATCCTTCATTTCGATGAGGCGAATCTGGAAGTTCGCGCGCGTGGTGATCTGCACGTAGCCGCTCGTGAGTTCCTGCGCCACCTTCGCAATCTCGCGGAGTTGAAACGTCTGGAGCTGGCCGCCGGGAATGCGCAGGCGCGCCATGAAGGCTTCCTTGTTTGGCGTAAGGAAGAAGAGGCCGTTCCACTTGAAGCGAAAGAGCGCTTCCTTGTCCGGCGCCTTGTTGGCGGCGGCGTGCTCCAGCAGCACGGGATACGCATCGAGCGGGTGCAGTTCGCGCTTCACGCGTTCCTCGAAGATGAGATCGGCCGTCGCCTTCGCGGGTTGCGCGGCGGGATTCGGCTCAACGTCGGCGAAGGAGAGACCGCGATTGCGCAATCCGGCGAAGAGCCCTTCGAGATACGCGGATTGCTCGCCGGTCAGCTTTTGTCCGGCGACTTCGGTGAAGGGCAGGGTGGCAGTGTTCATTTCAATAAACGTCGCGTTGATAGCGTTTGTCGGATTTCAGTTTCGCGACGTAAGCCTTGGCGTCGTCCGCGGATCTTCCGCCGGCCTTTTGAATGATTTCGTGCAGCGCGGCATCGACATCCTTGGCCATGCGTTTCGCGTCGCCGCAGACGTAGAAGTGCGCACCATCCTCCAGCCAGCGCCAGAGTTCGGCGGCTTGCTCCAGCATCCGCGTCTGGACATAGATCTTCTCTGCCTGATCGCGGCTGAAGGCGAGATCGAGTCGGGTAAGTGAACCTTCCGCGAGCATGCCCTCGAGCTGTTCTCGATAGAGAAAGTCGCAGGATGCCTTTTGGTCGCCGAAGAAGAGCCAGTTCTTTCCCGGCGCACCGATGGCGCGACGCTCTTCAAGAAACGCACGGAATGGTGCGATGCCGGTGCCGGGTCCGATCATGATGATGGGCTTGGTGCCGTCGGTGGGAATGCGGAAGCCGTGCGACGTTTGAACGAAGACTGGAACGGGCGTCTCGCCTTCGACGCGATCCGCGAGGAAGGTGGAGCAAACTCCCTTGCGCGCGCGCCCGTGGCTTTCGTAGCGCACGGCTGCGACGGTGAGATGGACTTCGCCGGGATGCGCCTTCGGGCTCGAGGAAATGGAGTAGAGTCGCGGCTGAAGTTTCGCGAGGAGTGAAACGAAATCCTTGGGCGCTAGTTTGGCGGCCGGACAGCGGAGCAGGACGTCGATCACTTCGCGCCCATAGAGATACTTGTCTAGATCCGCCTTGCGCGCGGGTTCAAGCAGCGAGTTCAGTTCGCTGTCGCCGGCGAGCTCGGAGATTCGCGCGAGGAATGACGGGCCGGGTTTCGTGATTTGATAATTCCGCAACAGGGCGCTGCGCAGGGACGTTTCTTTACCGGACGGATCAGTGACGCCTTCCTCTCCATCGCAGCCAAGAGCGTGGACGATCTCATCCACGAGTGCGGGGCAATTCTGCGGGAGGACTCCGAGCGCATCGCCGACTTCGTAAGTGAGGCCGGAGCCCTCGAGGGAAATCTCAAAGTGCCGCGTGTCCTTGGCAGAGTCCGGAGCGTTGAGTTTGCGGTTGGTGATGAGACGGGCAGGGAATGGGTGGGTGCGCGAGTAGGTGGGCGAAGTAATCAGTGGGTCAGTAATCAGTGAAACAGTGGAAGAGGCCTGTCCGTTCCGGGGTTCACTGATTACTGACTTACTGTTTACTGATTCACTCAGCAATGCCGGCCACACGCCTTCCATCCATCCCTTCGCGGGAGCTTCGTAATCGAGATCACAGTCGACGCGCGGATGGACCCGTTTGGCGCCAAGTTTTTCCAGGCGTTCGTCGAACTTCTTTCCGGCGCCGCAAAACTCCGAGTAGTTCCGGTCGCCAAGCGCGAGCACGGAATAGCTGAGGTTCTCCAGCTTCGGTGCGGTGTCCGCCGCGATATGCGACCAAAAGGCCGTGGCGTTGTCCGGCGGTTCGCCGTCGCCCCAAGTGCTGGTGATGATGACCGCGCGCGGTTCCTTGGTGAGATCAAGTTGGGCCGCGGCGTTGAGTTCCATCACGCGCGGCTCGAAACCCTTCGTCGTCGCCTCCTTCGCAAACTTTTTCGCGAGTCCCTCCGCTGTGCCGCTTTGGCTGCCGTAGAGAACGAGGAGCGGTTCGGCGGGTTTGGCGGGCGCGGTTTGATGCTGGGCGGCGACGCCGGGTTCACCGAGGTTCGCGTCGGCGAACAGGCCGGCGAGGTAGCCGTTCAGCCACGCGCGCTGCTCCGGGGTGAAGGGCGCGCTGCTGGGAATGTAGGGAATGCCGGCCATCAGAGTTTGATTTCAGTTCGCGTCATCGACGTTCACCACGGCTTTAGCACGGGCAGTGCCTTGGGTGCTTCTTTGCCAATAAGAGCCGTTTGAATTATCCGCTGCGGATGGATGAAGTCTGCTCATGGCTGCTGCTTTGCCTTGAGCGCGCGAGGTTTTGATTGGTGAAGCGGTCTGCCTTCGTCGAGCGGCGCTCGATGGCGACGGTGATTAGGTGGATGGGCGGCGCTCCGCATGGAAGTTCGGAAATGGCCCCCGTGGTTAAAAGCCGCCACGTTGAATCAGCGATTCAACCCACAACCGGCGTGACGGAAACGGCGCAAGCCTTGTAGCTGGGCTGTCGCGAATAAGGATCGAACGCCGGGAAGGTCAGGCGATTCGTCTCTTCGTAGTGCATCGGAAGAAAGACCTGGCCGGCCTGGACGGTGCCGGTGATAAAGGCTGTCGCGTGGATGGTCCCGCGGCGTGAGCTCACCGCGACTTTCTGCTGTGCGCGGATGACGAGTCGCTGGGCATCCACTGGGTTGATCTCAATGTAGATCTTCTCCGGATAGAGCGTGCGCAACACAGCGCTTTTGCCGGTGCGGGTTTGCGTGTGCCATTGCGCGGATGTGCCGCGTCCGGTGAGAAGTTGAAATGGATACTGCGCGTCCGGAATCTCGGGAGCGTCACGGGGCGGTTCGAACATGAACTTCGCCCGGCCATCCGCGTGGAAGAAGCGACCGTCTTCGAAAAGGCGGCGCTCCTGGTGTGGTTTAGAGTGATGAGTTCCGGGTTCTGAGTTGCCTGAGGTTGGCGACTGCTCCAACTCAGAACCGGAAACTTCAATCTCGGAACTTCTGCATGGCCACTGCACCCCGCCACAGTCGTCGAGCATCCGGTAGTCGCGGATGCCAGTGATGTCGCAGGGCTGATCTTTCGAGACCTTCTTCATGATCTGAAACACCGCCTCGGGCGAGGTCCATTCCTTAAACATCGCGCCGCAGCCCCAGTAATGCGCGACGAGCTTGAAGATGTTGAAATCGCTAGGCGTCGCCGGGCGCCTTGAAATCTTCTTCACGAGACCGAACCGTCGTTCGAGTTGATGAAGGTGCCTTCCTTCTCGCCCCACGCCGCGGCGGGCAAAACGAGGTCGGCTTCGCGCGCGGTTTCCGTGGTGTGATACATGTCCTGCACGACGAGAAAATCGAGCTTCTTCAGAGTCTGCGCGAACTTCGATTGATGAATCCACGAATGCGACGCGTTGGTGGCGATCATCCACAGTCCCTTGATCTTCCCATCGTCAATGCCCTGCACGATTTGATCGTAGGCCAGGCTATTTTGATCCGGGATCACTGCTGCGTTGATGCCGAGCAGGCTCGCGACCTTGGTGCGATGCGCGGAGTTCAGGAAGTCGTGGCCGCCCAGCAAATTGGTGGTGTTGCTGAAGAGCCGCGAGCCCATCGCGTTGCACTGGCCGGTGATGGAATTCGCGCCGGTCCCTGGCCGGCCGATGTTTCCGGTCATGAGCGCGAGATTGATGATGGCCTGTGCGGTGCGCGTGGCTTCGTGGCCCTGATTCACCCCCATTGTCCACCAGAACGACACACGCTGGCCGCGGTGAATCGTTTCCGCGAAATGAAGGAGCTGCTCCACGCTTAAACCGCATTCGGGCGCGACGGTCTCGGGCGTAAAGCCTTTGACGAACGCGGCGAAGTCATCGAAGCCGCTCGTGTGCGCGTTGATGTAGTCGCGCTTGATCCAACCGCGCTCGATGAGTATGTGCGCGAGGCCGTAGAGGAGCTTGAGATCGGACTTTGGCGCGATCGCGTAATGCTGCGTCGCGGCCATCGCTGTCTCGGTCTTGCGTGGATCGACGACGATGATCTCCGGATGGTTCCGGTTGCGCAGCACGCGCTGCCACATGATGGGGTGCGCGATGCAGAGATTGGAGCCGACGAGCACGATGACATCCGACTGCTCGAAGTCCGCGTAGGTGAACGGCGGCGCGTCGAAGCCGAATGATTGCTTGTAGGCGGCGACGGCGGTGGCCATGCACTGGCGCGTATTGCCGTCGCCGTGAATCATGCCCATCCCGAACTTCCCGAGCGCGCCGAGGAACGCCATTTCCTCCGTGCAGATCTGCCCGGTGCCGATCCATGCGACGGAATCCTTGCCGAACTGATCCTGGATCGCCTTGAAACGAACTGTGAAGACCTGCATCGCAGTGTCCCAGTCAACCGGTTCGAGTTCACCCTTCGCATTGCGCAGCAGCGGCGTGGTGGCGCGGTCGGGCGCGTGCAACGGCGTGATGGCTTCCCAGCCTTTCGGGCAGGCCATGCCGAGGTTTACCGGGTAGCTCGTGGTCGGTGTGAGGTTGATGGCCTGTCCGTTCTTGAGGTGGACGTTGAGCCCGCAACCGGTGGAGCAAAAGCCGCAGACGACGGTGGTAGTGGCATCGGGCTGGAGGCGTGCGGGCACTTTGCCTAGGCCGAATTCGCCGGGACGAAGGACGAGTTCCTGCGTCAGTTCACCGTCGCGATTGCGGAGGAGGTCCGGCAGTGAACGGGCCTTGTCGATGGTCGATGAAAGAGTCATGAGGGAACGCCTCCGGGCATTTGGACGGGCTGGACGGCGGTGAAGAACAGCCGACGCTCAATGAGTTCGCCGGCGAGGCAGAGGAGGAGAATGGCTGCTGTTTGAACCGCGAGGATCGGGGCGGAGCCGGTGACGGAGAGTTGCACGAAGAGCATGACGGGCAGAGCGACGCCACCGATCAATCCGAGCGCGACGCGGACACGATGGAGGAGCCCGAATGGTCCGCTGAGCAGCAGGGCGGTCTTGTGTAGCGGCGAATAGTCTTCGACTTGGATCGAGTGAAAGATGGGAAGCTCGGTGGCGAGTTTTAATAACCCGAAGACTGAAGTGAGCCCGGCTAGGATTGCGAGAACGCTGCCGGGAAGCGATGCGGCGCTGGAGGTTAGGAGAACCGTCGCGGTTCCGAGCAGTGCGGTAGTTCCGAGAAACTTCAGGCCTGACCAGCGCAGATGCCAGAAGTCGCGGCGGGTGTCGTGGTAAATCATCGCGGAGCAGAAGACGCCGATGAGCCCGCTCACGACGGTGCCCCAGCCGAGCGTCGCGGTGAGCGCTGGCGAAGCGAATCGTGGGAACCAGATGGTGCCGGTGTAGAGCAGGGCGAGCTTCGCGAAGAGCCCGAACACGATGATCTCCCGGCTCAACCACGATCTGCGTAGGCCGAGGAATGCGCGCCACGCGCCAAGGGGCGGCCCAAGTGCAGCGTGCTGCTGGCGAGGGCGATGAGGCCGGTGATGAGCGCGGTGAGCGTCAACGCCGGCCGCGCTGTGGCGGACGGGTCGTTCGGGAGGAGCGAGAGGATTCGATCGACGGTGAACGCGCCGACTGAGAGTTGCGACAGGACGAGCATGATGCCGAGCGGCGTGTGCGCGCACTGCGGCTTGAGCTCGTTCGCATCGGCAGGACGGAGGGTTTCGTGAAGAGGCTTGGCCGAGGTGTAGCGCGTCGTCGGAAACGTGATGGTCGGAGCAGGGGAGCCGGGTAAGAATGGGTTCGTTGCGGTGGCGGTTTGCAAGGCCGACACAGTGCTCGATTGCTCGACGACTGTGATCTTAATGGCTTCGTTCGGGCACGCTTGCACGCAAGCAGGTGCTTCGCCGGACGCGAGACGGCTGCTGCACATGTCGCACTTGCGCACGATGCCGAGACGTTCCGAATACTTCGGGACGTCGTAGGGGCATTTCAGCACACAATACTGGCAGCCAATGCATTGATCATCGAGGTGCTTGACGATGCCGGTGGCAGAATCCTTTTCGTAGGCGAGCACCGGGCACCCATTCAGGCACCCGGGATCGACGCAATGATGACAGGCGGTGGTGACGGTTTGTTGGATGGGCTGAAGGGGGGTGCCGCCGTGGCGCAGGCCGACGTTGCGCCAAGTCTCTTCATCTTCCAGGCCGTTCAAGCTGTGGCAGGCGGTGACGCACGCTTTGCAACCGGAACATTTGTCGAGATCGACTTCGAAGGCGTATTGCTGTCCAGCCTGCGGCTTCGAGATCGGGATCAAATCCCGGTAATGCTTGGCTTGAGCCGGGAGTTCGTGGCGTTCGTGGGCACGCGAGAACTTCGCCACGGCGGTAAGGGACCGTTGCTCGGCAATCAGCTCATCGATGAGCGTCAGCGGCGGCTTGGATTTGTCGGACATGTCGCGAGTCGAGCGCGTGGAGAGCAGCATGGGGTTCGCTGGTTGGAGAATGAATGCTCATTGTTTGAATCGGTTCGATGAAAACGGCGCATGGTGAATAAATGGCTGCCGGGCCTGCTGAATGGCGGGCGGAATCGGGAAATCAGCGGAGCTTTGGGACTACGCCTGAGCGCGGTGAAGATCGCTTGGCTTCGCTTTTGCTCAAGGAGTTAGGCAGCCGTCGGAAGCCAGGTTCGCGCAAAATGCGACAGGCCCAAAGGCGTGTTTTGACCTGAATGAACAAAATCGTTGATTGAAGGACCAGAAGTGAAAGGCATTCGTTAATGACCAATCCCATCGACAGCAGGCAACTGCGCGCCTTTGCTGCGCTCGCACGGACCGGGAGCTTTACTCTCGCAGCCAAGGAATTGTTTCTCTCCCAGTCGGCGGTGAGTCACTCCATGAAGGCATTGGAGACCGACGTGGGTTGTCGTCTTTTTGACAGAGTGGGGAAGAAAGTCTTGCTCACGCAGGCCGGTGAGTCGCTGCTGCATCACACGGAGAAGATTCTTCAGGAAATGGCGGCCGCCCGTGCCGGGCTGGAACAGTTGGGCAAGTGGGGCGTTGGACGGTTGCGAATCGGCGCGAGTCCCACCGCGTGCCAGTACATCCTTCCCGCCGTGTTGCGGGAGTTCAAAGAGAGCTTTCCAAAATGTCGCATCGCGATTGCTCCGGGCGATACGCTGGAAGCGATCGAATCCGTTCGCGAAAATCGCATCGACCTCGCCATCACGCTCGAGCCGCGCAACGAGGATCAGTTCGAGTTTCATCCGCTCTTCAGCGACGAACTGGCGTTCATCGTCGGCGCGATGCATCCGTGGGCGAAGGACGGTCATGTTGTGCGCAACGAGATTCCGAAACAAAGCTACGTGCTCTATAACAAGACGAGCTACACGTTCCGCATGGTGCGCGACTACTTCAATCAGGAGGACATGGTGCTAAACACCGTGATCGAACTTGGCAGCATGGAGGCGATCAAGGAACTCGTGAAGCTGGGGTTGGGCGTGGGCATTCTTTCGCCGTGGATTGCGCAGAAGGAAATTCAGGAGAAGTCGCTCGTCGCGCTGCCGCTCGGTCGCCGCAAAATGAAACGCAACTGGGGCGTCATTCACTGGCGCGGACGCCGGCTAAGTCTCGCGGAGGAAACGTTCCTCGGCCTGTGCAAGGCGGCGACGGCGGACTTGGGCAAGACGTCCCTCTCGGACGCTGCGGGATCATGAGCCATGCGCGCTGGCGCGAATCTTTGATACGGCTTTTAGCACGGCGCAGAGTGTCCTAAGGCGGGGTGTTGTTGCACCGGCTTGTTCGGCCTGGCGGAGCGGTTCCAGAAACAAGCCGTCCAGTTCCAGCGTCTGGCCGCGTTCGAAATCAATCAACGTGGACGCCTTGTAAGCACCCATCGGCTTGGTGCGTTCGATGAGTGTGTCGACGAAGCTCTCGGCGATGTTCATCCCTTTGGCGCGTGCGGCGGCGATGACCTCCAGCATGAGTTCGCGCACAAGCATCTCCCATCGCGGATCGCCAAGAAGTTTGTCCGTGGTGAGGCATGGAGCCAGTTTCTCCACGACGACGTCAGAGCTTCGAAGGAAGTTCTCCAGTCCGGCGCTGCTGGCGACGCCGAGTCCATTGAACGGAATGTTCCAGACGAGTTTTTCCCAATGGGCGCGCGCGAGATTGTCAGTGACCTCGCATGGAATGCCCGCGTGGCGAATCATCGATGCAATGTCGTGAGTCCGCGGTTCCGGCCAGCGTTGGAACTCCCCCATGGAGATTCGACCCTGGCCAATGTGCTCGATTACTCCGGGCTGGATTCGGTTCAGGCAAACGAAACAAAGCCCGCCGAGAATCTGGTCAATGGGGAACAGCTTCGCGAGCTGCTCTTCGTTCCCGAGTCCATTTTGCAGAGTGAGGATGGCGGTCTGCGGTCCGACCAGCGGTGGAAGCAAAATCGGGAACTGAACGTTCGCGGTCGTTTTGAGGCCGATGATGACGAGGTCAACCTGACCGATCTCGTCCGGCGTTCGCGCGCATCGGGGGCGTGCGTTGAAGTTTCCTTCCGGACTTCGAATCTCCACGCCGCGTCGACGGACGATTTCGTAGTCCGACCGCAACAGAAAGTGAACCTCCTGGCCGTCACGCCACAGCTTCGCGCCGTAGTAGCTCCCCAACGCTCCGCAGCCCACGACGGCGATCTTCATAGGGTGATGGACTCTTGGGGTGATGGAGTTGCGATGTCGCGCCGATGGTAATCGACTGCTCGAACGTTCCAATTTTTCGATACGCGAAACGCCATCTCCTAAACGAAAAGGCTCTCTGACGTGGTCAGAGAGCCTTGCGAATCAAAAGCGAATTACTTCGCGCCGAGGATCGCGTCCTTCGCGGCCTTTGCCACGCGGAACTTCACAACGCGCTTGGCCGGGATCTGGATCGTCGCGCCGGTCATCGGGTTGCGGCCCTGACGAGCTTTGCGGTTGACCAACACGAGCTTGCCGAGGCCGGGGAGCGTGAAGGTGTTCTTCGCGTTCTTGTAGGCGAGCTGGGCGATGTGCTCGAGAATTTCAGAAGCCTGCTTCTTGGAGATGGCGGCCTTTTCAGCGATGGCGGCGGCGATTTGGGATTTGGAGAGTGCTTTTGCCATAATGTATTAACGTGTGTTGTTGGTATTGATAGTGCATTCAGTCTTGCGACTTGCGCGTATAAAAAACGGTTCACTAGGTCGCTGCAAGGAGAAAAACACTGAAAAATCAAAGAATTTTGAAGGTTTGAGGACGCGGCGTGAGGCGGGTGTCGAGAGGAAAAAGTACGGTGCGGCGTGCGCGATGGTCACGGGAGGCGCCCGTTGGATCACCAACGCTTGGTGCGGAAGTCAGCAGTTAAGGGAAAAATCTTCGAACCAAAACGACATTCGGTTCGTTGAATGAAACAGAAACAGCGAATGAGATTACTCGCACTCGAAATACTGCAGCGCAATCGGCGAACCTGAAGCCATGGCGGCGAAACTGTTTTCATGGCCGACGCTGTTTGCCTCGACGGACGAGCAGGCGATGCGGCGCGTCAAGGTGGACGACGACGCGCAGGCGTTCGCCCAGCTGATGCAGCGCTGGCAGGGGCCCATTCAAGGGCTGTGCGCGCGGATGATTGGGGATTCGCATCGCGGCGAGGATCTCGCGCAGGAAGTGTTCGCGCGGCTGTATTCGCGACGAAAGAACTACGAGCCCACGGCCAAGTTTTCCACGTTTCTTTGGCGAATCGCTCTGAACATCTGTTATGACGAACTTAGAAAACAAAAGCGTCGGCGCGAGTTCTCCCTCGATGAACCGGATGGAAACGATGACGCGATCGAATTCGAGGCCGACGGCGCCGGTCCCGATCAGCGCATGGTCGAGGATGAGCGCGCGGATGCGGTCCGGCGCGCGCTCGTCGAACTTGCGGAACCCTATCGTGTGGTCGTTGTATTGCGCCATTATGAGGGCCTCAAATTCCGCGAGATCGCCGATGTCCTCGGCATCCCCGAAGGCACCGTGAAGTCGCGCATGTCTGAGGCGCTGACCCAGCTTGGACAAACCTTGAACCCGATTATTTCAGAAGACCCGGAACCGCCGAAACGCGCGCCGCGCGCCAACGAAAGATTGTTGATATGAAGACTCACCCGAACTCCGAAGAATGGATGTCGTTCCTGTACGGCGAAGCCTCGCCGGAACGATCCGCTGAACTCGATGCGCACCTGCGCCAGTGTGGCGAATGTCAGAAACGCGTCGCGCACTGGCGTGGCACCCTGGCGGCGCTGGACGCCGACAGGTCACCGGCGATCACACGGAGCCGCCGAAGCGCAGCGCGTATCTCGCGCTGGGCCGCGGCGGCGGCACTGGTTCTCGGGATAGGTTTTGGCGCGGGACGATTGACGTCTTCGTCATCTGCGGAAATGGCCCGGCTTGAGATGGCGATGCGAACGGAAATGGAAGCGAAGCTGACCGCCAGTCGCGCGGAGCTATTGGCATCCATCGACAAGCGGAACGCAGATCTGGCGCCGAATATTAAGAGCGTTGCCAGCGAGGCGGCTCGACTCGAAGCCGAAGCGTTGTTGGTGAAATTCGCCCGGTCGATCGATGAACAGCGCGATGCCGAGCGCGACGTCTTCGTCACAGCCTTGCGGAACATTGAAGAGCGACGCGCAACGGAGTTTGCCTCGTTGCGCAAGGATTTGGACACGCTCGCCGTCAACGCGGACGACGGCTTGTCCCGCACGCAGGAACAATTGATGGAGCTGGCCAGCATGACCCAGCCGCCGTCGAACTAAAATTCGAACCGCGATACCACCATGAAACACCTGATTATTCCCTTCCTCGGAATTGCGACTTTTGTTTCCGCGCAGAATGACCTGCCAGTCACGCCTGAACCGCTTCCGCCGCCAACTCCGGAGGACGTCACCGTTCCTCCGCCGCCGGCACCCGGTGGTGCCGTAAATAGCAATCGCAGCAAGACGGTGCGGCGTGCAACCACCGGTGCCGGCGGGGCTGGATTGGCCGCTCCTGGCGGAGCCCCTGCGGCTGCTGACGCGCAAATTCAACAAGCACTGGCCAACGCCCAGGCAACGGTCGCCGCAATTCGCCGCGAACGAATCGAGCTGGAACTTCCGCGCACCACCAAGACGGGGCGCACGCTCGTCGTGCAGGTTTCCGATCCGGATCCAGTGGCGATGGCGGAACTGGAGGAAGACCTCAGCGTCATGGCGCTAATCCTTCGCAAGGCCACGGGCGGTTCGCTGGGGGATGAGAAGCGGATGGCGCTCGGCATCGAGGTCGATTCCTCCGTCTTCGGCTCGTCAAGCGGCGCGCGGAACCTTTACGTGGAAGGTCATGGCGCGATGTTTCTGCTGGCCGTTCCGTTCCCGCTCATCGCACCGCCCGAGAAGTCCACCCAGACCAAAGTGAAGGTGAAGCCGGACAGTGACTGGGCCGAGGCGCGCGAGGAACTCATGAAGTCGGAGCGCAGCCGGTTGGAGATTCAGCTCGAACGAATCTGGTCCGGCAGCGGCAAACCTGGCGCCGCTGATTATGATGCCGCGAAAGTGGAGGAACTCACGCTCGATATGCTGCGTGCGTTGAAGAATGCGACGCACATTCGAGGACTGAAGCCCGAGGAGTTTGTCACGGTGGTGATTCAGGGTGAGGAAAGCGTGCGCGGTGAAAAGTGGGCGACGCCGGGCAAGAATGGAAAGTCATCGAGCAGCAAGGGCGACTCGCGGCGCGGCGAGACGGTGATGACCATCCGCGTGAAACGCGCCGACATCGAAGCGTTCGACTCCGGCAAACTGGATCTCCCGGCGTTCCGGAAGAAGACGGCGATTCAAACTTACTTCCGCCGCGCTGATTCCTCGGTGGGCACGGCGACATTCCTTGGGCCAAATCCGTGACGATCAAAAACCAGAAACGCGCCGCGCAACTCTTCGCGGAGTGCGGTGTCTAACCAACAGTCGGAAATGAAATCGAATCGAAAACGAAGTTGGTCGGCGGCGGAACTGGTCCCGCTTATTCTCCTCGGGCTGGCTGGGCTGAACATATTGGTCGTGGCCCCGGCAAAGCTCCCGTCTTCCATGACAGTTCCTCAAGAATCGCCACGGCTGCAATCCCCTCCCAAACCGCCGCCGCCCAACAAATCGATGATTGCGATGGAGACGCCGTCGGCCTCCCCTGGCCGGCGCAGTTAAGCTCAGTCCGATTTCACCGCGTGGCTTCGTGCTGCGCGGTTCGATTTCGCTTACACCTTCGGTTCCCAGCCCTTGCGGTATTCACGGCCCCACAATTTCTCCGCGGCTTTGTCGCCGATGATCTTTCGCGCCACCGGATCGAACTGAATCGTGTGACCCGTGCGGTAGGCGATGTTGGAGAGGTGACAGAGCAGGGTGCTCGTCTGGCCCACGGCGATCTCCGAGTTCGGCTTCGCCTCGCCGCGAATGGATTTCAGGAAGTTCTCGATGTGACTCTTGTCGCCGCCTGACCCAGTGCCTTCGCTGGTTTGTTTCCCTTTCGGGTCAAAGATGCGATAGCCGTTCCCGTAGATGGCCATCGATCCGTTGCTTCCGTACCACGCGACGAACGGCAGGTTCTCGTTGTTCCGCGGGTGACAGCTGCTGCCGTCCCAAATGAGCAGTTTGCTCCCGAAGTCCGCGGTGGCGACCGTGGTGTCCGGTGTCTCCTGATCGTCATCGAAGTGATAGCGACCGCCGCCGCAGGTCACGCGAATCGGGCACTCGACGTCCAATCCCCAACGAGCGAGATCGAAGGCGTGCGGGCCGTTGTTCGCGATCTCGCCGCCGCCCCAATGCCAGCGCCAGTGCCAGTTGTAGTGAACAAGGTTGTCCACATACGGGCGCTCGGGCGCCGGTCCCTGCCAGAGATCGTAGTCGATGTTCGCCGGCACGGGCACCTGCTTGCCGCGCCCGATGCTGCCGCGGGCGTTCACATACCAGGTCCGCGCCGAACGCACTTCGCCGATCGCTCCGTCGCGGAGTTTATCGACGGCCTCGATAATGCCAGGCCAGCTGCGACGCTGATTGCCCATCTGCACGACGCGTTTGTTCTTTCGCGCGGCGGCAACGAGCAGTTCACCTTCGCGGGCGTTGTGGGAGCCAGGTTTCTCGACATAGACATGCTTTCCCGCCGAGCAACCGAGAATGGCGGCGGGCGCGTGCCAGTGATTCGGGGTGGCGATGAAGATCGCGTCGACCTCCTTGTCATCGAGGATGCGGCGGAAATCCTTGGCGGCCTTCGGCGGTTTGTCTGCTGTGGCGAACGCGGCCTTCTGCGCCTTGGCTATGCGCGTCTCGTCGATGTCGGAAAGGTAGGCGACGTCGACATTCGCGATTTGCTGGAGCGCCTTGACGTGGTCAAAACCACGACCCAACCCAACGACGCCGACAACCAGTTTCTCGCCGGGGCTTTTGGGCGATTGCGCACGGGCGAGCAGTGGCGCGGCAGCGACGCCGAAGCTGAAGAGTGTGGTGCGTTTGACGAAGTCGCGTCGGTGGAGCGGGGTTGGGTTCATAAAGGAATCGGACGGCGAAGGCGGAGCTGCTCATCAAAGAAACTCGCTACGGCTGGCGAAGTTGTTCGAGCAGGCGGCGCGCGGCGGCGTCTTCCGGCGCGAGACGAAGGCCGGCCTCCAGTGATTGAATGGCTTCGGCTGTGCGGTTGAGCTGGGCAAAAGTCTGCGCGAGCTGGAAGTGCAGCGCGGCCTTGGTGGGTCTTGCCTTAATCGCGCTTTGGAGCGCGGCGATGGCTTTGTCCGCATCACCGGTTTGCAGGTGCGCGAGCGCGAGATGGGAGAGCGAAACGTAGTTGTTGGGGTTCGCCTCGACGGAACGATTGAGGAGTTGGATCGACGTCGAGACATCGCCGCGATTTGCGTGCTGGCCCGCCAGCATGTCCGCCGCGACAGACCAGCGCAGTCGGACGGCGTCGCCGAATCCGCCGGTGCGTTGTTCCTCGCTCGCGAGAAAATCGTAAACGGGCTGGTGCTCCATGAACCCGGCGTGCAGCGCGGTGAGTCCGAGCGCGCGCAGATCAACATCCTCGCTGCGGGCGAAGTTCTTGAGCGGTTCGATGAGGCGCGCGTCGTTCGTCATGCCGGGCCGGAGGAAACGTTGCATCCAGCTCGCCAGCGCTGCGGATTCGGCGATGGAATGACCGGTGTCGACGCGGAGCAATAATGCGGCGGCGGCGATGGGATCGCTGATATCGGCGGCCAGCAGTTGATTGGAGACCGAGACGGGATGCGGCTTGAGCTTGCCCCACCACTCACGCGTGTAGCGTTCCTGCCAGGCAAGGTCACGATCGGTGTGGCATTTCTGGCACGCGTTTTCGATGCCGAGCTTTTGGTCGAAGGCCGGTCGCGGAATTGGAATGGAATGATCCGAGCGCGCGAACTGGAGCTCGGTGCCGACGCCGGGATGCTGAAGATAAGGCATGTGGCAGGCGACGCAGGAATCACCCGGCGAACCGGCTTTGTGATGGGAATGACGTTCGGTGTCGACCGCTTTGCTCGCGTGACATGATGTGCACTGGCGGTTGTCGAAACGACCGACGAGTTCGCGCTGGAAGACGTCGCGATAATGATTGCCGTGCGGATCGTGACAGTCGGTGCAGGTCATCGATCCGTTGCGGTAGCAGTCGCTGAAAAGATGATTGCCCTGGTAGCTGAACGACCGGATGCGGCCATCGACGTGATACGGATTCTGGCCGAGCACGGGCAGCTTGAGGGAGAAGTAATCTTCCAGCGACGCGCCGGGCAGATAGGGATCTTCGCGCAGGACTTCCTTGGTGGCGTGGCATTGCAGACACAGCTTTACGGAGGCGTCTTTGGTCAACGTCGCCAGCCGTTGCATGCCGACGTATGCGTTCGTTTCGAAGCCGGGCCGCGAGACGATGTCGATGTGTTCGCGAGCCGGGCCGTGGCACGACTCGCAGTTGATCTTCAGTGTCTGGTAGCGCGTGGCGAATCTTCCGGCCGCGTTGTCCCAGCCGGCGGTGATCTGGCTGCCGTGACAGTTCTGACAGTTTGACAGGTCAGTGACAGAGCCGAGGACGCGATGCGGCGGCCAGTTCGCGAGATCGGTCTTCAGCGAGATGTCGCGGCTGACGGGCGTCCACTTCAGGCCGGCGCGGAGTTGCACGAACCAGAGATTTTCCTTCCGGATGAAATCGAAGGGCAGGAAGCGCACGGTGCCGTCGGGATGGCGATCGAAGAACGACTGCGTTCCCCCGCCCACCATGTGACCACCGCCGACTACCGCGTCGACGAGGATGTCGAACGGCGGTGCGCCATCCATCGTGACGCGGAAGATAGGACTGCCGGTCGCTGAGTTGGTGGGAATGACAACGGCGTCCTTGAAGTGGAGCGGTTGGCCATCGAAGCGCGCGATGAGACCGACTTCGCCGGGAAGACCGCCGGCGCGCCCGTGGGTGGAGTTCTTCCAAAGATCGAATTGCTTCTGATGACAGCGCGCGCACGAGTCGGCCCCGACGAAGTCCTCGAACTTTGGCGCTGCGATCGACGAGATGAGCCCTATCGCCAACCAAGAGCACACGACCGCGAAGAGATTCGCGATTCGGCGATGAGTTGGTGGGTGGAGGTTCATCGTGTTCTCACTTCGCTCCGTCACGCGACCACTCCGGTCCTTCGCAGCGGCAAAGCGATCGAATGTGCGCGACGAGTTCGCGAATCTCCTCTGCGCCGAACGAGTTTCCCCACGAGGGCATGTGGTGACTCTTGTTGAGGACGAAACCGCCGGCATGGATGCCGTCGAACAGCGTGTCGTCGGGGCGCCTGCTCATTGCCAGAGGATCGGCGTGAGATGTGGGTTTCGTGGGTAGAAATGCGGCGTTGAAGCCGTCGCCGCGGCCGTCAATGCCGTGACACGACGCGCAATGGCGGGCGTAATTCTGCGCGGCGCGGTTGGTCGCAGTCGAAGTGATGAGGCGATGATCGAACGGCGAGAGGTAGGTGGTCTGAAGGGACGGCGAGTCGCGCTGGAGGAGGAAGTCGGCGATGAGCTGGACGGTGTCATCCGGCAGCGGTGCCTGCGGCATGATGGAGTGCGGCGCGATGGCGCGGGGATTGCGGATGATGTTGAGGACGTAGCTCGGTTGAAGGCGGCTGCGCGCGTGCGCGAGGTCCGGCGCGACGCGTCCGCCTTTGTCTTCCAGACTGTGGCAGCCGAGGCAGGAGAGCTTGTCGCGCAGGAGCAGGGCGGCCTTGTTCATCGCGAAGGCGCTGCGAGGCGTCGGCTGGTATTCCGATTTCAACGCGGTGTGGCCGTCGTGTTGTGACAGGAGAAACGTCGCGATGGATTTTGCTTCCTCCGCGGTCAGACGGAAGTTGGGCATGCGCGCGCCGTCGCCGGGTTGGTAGCCAAACGGACGGATGGAGTGCGGCTTGCGCAGGAATCCTTCCAGCCACGCCTTCTGCACGCGCAGTCCTTCGCCGGCGAGCGATGGCGCGGCGTTGGTGCGCGGAGCGATGGTGGGATGGCGGTGGCACGCGGCGCAATTCAACGCGCGGAACAACGTTTCGCCGTGAGCGGCGGTGACGTTGGGGAAGCTTTGTCGGGCGGCAGAAAGCTTCGCGTCGAGCGCAGTGCGGCGTTCGGCATTCAGCGAGAAGAGGTGACTGGTCAGGCGCTGAATCTTTCCGGCGGCGTCCGGTGTGACTTCGCTGAAGTGAGCGCGGTCAGCGGAGAGTTGAAAGAACTGCGGCGGCATGGTGGCCGGAGCGACGCCGAATCTCGCAGGCGCGACCAGATAATCGGTCACCCATTCTCGGCGAACCCGGATGCTGACATTGGTGAGTTCGACAGCGCGATGTCCGCCTTGGCCCGCGTAGTCGTGACACGAAAGACAGATCAGTCCGCGCACGAGTTCGCCCTGGAATTCCGTGGAGGAGACGGGAGTCGCGGGCGGAGCGGCCTGCAAGGCTGCGGGCAAACGCGGCCAGTTTCCGGCGACGTGGCGCTGCGCCTCGAGGAAGACGGTGAGAGCGAGCGCTTCCTTCTCGGATAACGCAAAGTCAGGCATGCGCGCGGCGCCGAGGTGTTGTCGGATGCGCGATGGGTTTTGCAGAAACTCAAACACCCACGCCGGTTGGTAGCGAAGACCAGCGCTGCCGAGGTCGGGCGCAAGCTCGCGCAGGGTGCGGTTCGGCCCGAGCTCAGTGTGGCACTGGGCGCAGCCGATTTGGGTGGCGAGTTCGCGACCTTGGGTGATGTTGGAGCTATCCGCTGCGAAGGCATTCTCCCTCGCGCGCCACAAGAATGCCGCCGCAATGAGCAGTGCAAGCAGAGGGTGGCTGCGGAGTGCGGGCATGCGCTTTTGTAATCGGGAACTCTCCGTGTCGCAATCTTGCACTGGGCGAACTGTGCATGCCTTACCGAGGTGTGAATCGGAGGCGGAAGAATTTGGTCCGCTCGGCTGCGGGCATCGTGACGTGATGATTCCAGCCGTCAGTCCCAGTGGGTGTATTCACTGGAGTCCAAGACCCGCCGAGTGAATCGAGATCAGAACTTGTTTCGAGAGTCCAATCTGGATTGGCGGTGTTCCATGTGAGGTCGAGCAAGTCACCAGTGTGTTTGAGATTCAGCGACGGCGAGGCGGGCTGGTGTTCTGCGACAAGTTCCAGCGCGAAGCTCAAATCGGAACTTGCTGAATCGGCTTGATGAACTTCAGCAGCCAGGATGTTTCGCCCGGCGACCAGAGCAGCCGACGGGATATGGAATCTAAAAATAGTACGTTCATCGTTCCCGCCGACGGTGGTCAGAGCGAGAGTGCCGGGAAGGAGGGCGGTGTTCATTGGCAGATTGCTCCGAAACACTTCCGACCCGTTAAGGTAAACGGCGGCGCCGTCGTCTCGGATTAAACGTAGTTGAAGGGCCGAAATTGTTTCGGGATTCAAAATGGTAAACTCGCGACGGAACCAGGTGGTGATGTGTTTGTTGGCCTGGTCTGAGCCGAATCCGACGACTGTCGCCTCGTCGCCCTCGCCGTAGCCCAATTTGGCCGGTCCGAAGGACCAAAGGGAGTCGTCGAAGCTGGGTAAGGTCCAGTTGCCGACGGGCATCACCCCTGAGTCGAGATAGCGCCAGATTGCTCGACTCGAGACGAGTTCCGCGCCCAATTTGAAGAAGGTGGGTGCTGATGCCGTGCTCAGCTCAGAAGTGTCTGTAGCGATGGCGACGACGGAGTAGCTACCGACTGTGGCGTTGCTCCAATACATCTGAAATGGAGCATTTGTCACCCGACCGACGAATTGTGCATTGATTCTGAACTCGACGCTTGCGATTCCCAGATCATCCACGGCGTTTGCTTTGAGCAGCACCGGCGATCCCGCGGCGAGAAGTTCGGAATGGTTCGGAACTGTGATCGAAACGACAGGTGGCACGTGGCCCAGGGCATTTAGTTCGAGGTCGAAGGAAAGATCCGAACTGTCCGGCGCCGCTTGATGAACTTCCACCGCGAGAACATTTCTACCGACCTGCAACAACCCGGGGTTGATCGCTGCTGTATGGAGGGCGACGGATTCATCTTCGTCGCCAGCAGCGCTGGAGGCGCGAGTATCGAACGCGATCGCTCCATCGGGCATGTTGCTGCGAAACACTTCCGTCCCATTCAGGTAAATCACCGCGCCGTCGTCGCGAAGGAGCCTCAAGTTCAATTTCGCAATGCTCTCCGGGTCTTGAACGGTGAACGAATGGCGGAAATAGGTGGTGAGGTGCTTGTTCTGGGGATCGTTTCCGAATCGTACGATCGTGGATTCATCCCCGTCCCCGTAGCCAAGAGGCGCCCTTCCAGTGTTCCACCCGGCTTCGCTCGCGTTGGGCTCCCTCCAGCCGGAGCCCAGGTTGGCTCCGGTATCGTGATACTTCCACGGCGCTCCCAGCGAAATCAGCGATACGTTGCTGACGCTGGAGCTGAACTCGACCACGCCGTTCAGGGGAAGTCCGATGGGGTCTGAGCGAATTGTACCCCAGTCGTTCCATTGGTTCTGCGCATGGTGACCGGGATAAAAGATGGCGACGTAGTCCTCCGACTCGATGGAGTTCGGTTCGCCTGGAGCCCAGGCGGTGAACGTCACGGCTTCCCCGCTCGACCAGATGAACTGTCCTTCCGTTGCGGCGTCATTTAGTCCAATCCAGAGCAGCCGGTTTATACCGCCATAGTGAGCAAAGGTCTCGAAGATCCAATTCTGCTCGGCGGCATCGTTGATCGTAACCAAGTGTCCTCCGAGGGCGCTGGCCTCAGCCTCGCTCGCCTGCCAGGTGTCGTTTCGTAAAAGAACGTAGCGATGACCGGTGCTGGAGTTCGTGAGGATGGGACTGATGGTGCTGCCCGCGAGCGTTGTTGCGGTCGATAAGGATACCAATGCCACAACCAGCAGCTTTAACAGAGAGCGATTGAATCTATGGGAACTCACCGTGTATTGTTTGCATACTTGAGGCTGCGACTCAAGGCTAGTTCCAGCCAAAGGTTGGCGTAAGCCAAGGACCTGGTTACATCAGCGTGCTGCTGAATAGATCTTCTCGACCACGGCGAGCGCCGCTTTCGCTTCCTTCAGACCGGGCACGGGCGTGCGCTTCTGGCGAATGTCTTCCATGAACTCCGTCATCTCGATGCGCCACGATTCGTCGCCGCGTGGGAATTCCCAGACGGTCGTTTCGGGCGGGCCCATCTGCGGGAGCATCTTGTAGTAAGTCAGCTTCTCCAGGCCGTAGCTGCCGCCGAGTCCCTCCCAGTGCAGCTTCGCGTCGCGACCGTAGATTTCGAGGCTGAAGAGGTTCTTCCACTCGGTGCAGCTCGCGTGCAGCCACGCGGTCTGGCCGGCGGCGTTGCGCAGGCTGAGGAACGCGTTGTCATCGACGGGCATGTTCCAGAAGTAGGTCGGGGCGTGGCCGTCGACTTGCGTGAACTCGCCAAGAAAAATCCCGGCGAGATCGATGAGATGAACGCCCTGGTCGATCAGCTCGCCGCCGCCGGACAATTTTGGATCAGCGCGCCATTCCTTGTCGTAACCGACTCGGCCGCCCTGACCGTAACGGCCGCGCACGAACATCATCGGACCGAGCGCGCCGCTTCGGAAAAGTTGCAGTGCCTTGAGACACGCCGGATGGTAGCGATGGTTGTAACCAACGCGAACGAGCGCGCCGGTCTTTGCGGCGGTGGCTTCGAGGGTTTCAAGTTCCTTCAGGGAAATCGCGCCGGGCTTCTCGATGAGCACGTGCTTGCCGTTCTCGGCGGCCTTGATGGCGAGCGGGGCGAGCGAGGCGTTGACGGTGGCGATCATCACGACGTCCACGTTGGGTGACGTGACGGTTTGCGTGACGGAATCGGTGGCGACGCAGCCGGGAGATTGCGAGGCGAGTTTCTTGGCGCGATCGATGTCGAGATCGCACGTCACGGTTACGCTGCCGGGCGGCAGGAGGTTGAGACGTTTCTGGCCGACGAGGCCGCAACCAATGAGGGCGATGCGCGGAGAGTTCATGCGTTCTACGGGTTCGGACATCGAAGGCAGAATGAACAATGTTCAATGACCAATGTCCAGAGTGCTAAGAACGAGCGTGGGCTTGGGGTTGTGCTCATTGGGAATTGCTCATTCCTTGGGCATTGGAATTTGGTCATTGGTCATTCCACTTCTTCCCGCGATCCTCGGGCACGATGCGTCGCAGGCAATAGATGTCGGACTTGGCGAGCTCGTCGCGATGCTCAGCGAGCTTGGCCCACGGATCCCACTGCGCGCTGATGAGCTTGCCGGTGATGCCGTTGCTTTCCGCGCTGGCGAGGTAGACGGCGAGCTTCGCGCCGAGTTCGAGCGGCGTGGCGCCCTTTTCCTTCCACTGCTTGTTCTTCTCGAAGAACGCCGCGCCGACTTTGTCCGGGCCAGCGGCGAGGACTTCATCAACGAGCCGCGTGGCCAGCGCGCCCGGGGCGATGGCGTTTACATCGACGTGATGCGGGCGGAGTTCCTCGGCGAGCGTTTCCATGAGACGGACGACGGCGGCTTTGCTGGCTGCGTAGGAACTGATGTTCGGTAACGGATTTGTCGCGCCGCCGCCGCTGAGCACGACGATCTTGCCGCGGCCGGCTTTCTTGAAATGCGGAATCAGCGCGCGGCAGGGCAGGAGCACGCCGAAGAGATTGATGTCGATGGCGCGGCGCCATTCGTTGAGGTCGACGGATTCGGTCGGGCCCATCGGACCGTACACGCCGGCGTTGAGAACGAGGGCGTCGATGGAGCCAAGTTCGCGGAGTGCGAAAGCGATGAGTTCGTTTACCTGCGGCTCATTCGAAACGTCGCAAGCCTTCGATAGAATCTTTTGCGACGGAAAGTTTGTGGAGAGTTCCGAGCGCGTGGTGTTCAGCTCCTTCTCGTTGCGGGCGCAGAGGACGACGTTGGCGCCTTCCGCGAGGAAATGTTCCGCGATGGCTTTGCCGAGTCCCTGGCTGCCGCCAGTGATGAGCGCGTTCAGACCTTTCAGTTTCATGGACGGGCGAAAGTAGATCACGAATCGCGGGAGAGAAACACCAAATGCGGTGTGCGAGCGGTTGAACGAACGAGGGATTGTCCGACGACATCGGAGCGCCGTTTACATGTCGAGCAGACCCTTCACGCGTTCGAGACCTTTCTGCGTGCGGGTGAACATCGGCTGGATGCTGTCGACTTTGATTTCGAGCGGACAAAGCAGCATGCCGTGTTCAGGGGTGAGAACAGGTTTGGGATCGTTCAAGTGATGCGCGATCCAGTCACCGAGGCACACGGTGGCAGCGGAGCGTTGGTGCGGGTCAGCGGCGTCGACCGTGGGTGCGTGGTGGAATTGAATGGCTTGGGCGACTTCGGGAGGAAGATTCCATTTCGCGAGCAGGCGGCCACCGATCTCTGCGTGGTCGGTGCCGTAGGCGCCACGTTCCGCTGCGACGATGGAGTTCGTTCCAGATGCCGCGGTGTTCAGGAGTTCGCCATATTTGCCGCGCTCGACGGAGGCGAAGATCAGCTTTCCAATGTCGTGCAACAGTCCGGAAGTGAAGGCAGGGCCGGCGACGTCGCCAATTTCTTCAGCCACGACGGAGGCAGCAACGGCGGTGATCACGGAATGTTTCCAGAGCTGGCTGACGTCGACGGCGTCCGCCGCGCCGGGAATCGCTTTCGCGCTCGCACCGAACATGGCGGCGACGACGGTGTAAACTTCGTAGAAGCCAAGACGCGAGACAGCTTCGAACATGTCGCTGGCCGGTTCGCCGCCGCCGAGGAACGCGCTGTTGCAGCGTTTGAGCACTTCGGCGGTGATGGACGGCTCGAGGCTGACGAGTTCAACGACCCGGTCGACATCGCGATCCGGCTCCTTGAACAGCGCGAGTAGTTCAATCAGGAGCGTCGGCGCAGGTGGGAGCTGCGTCACTGATTCGATGTATTGATCGACTTTGTCCATAACGACTTCTGTGTGCCAGTTGACGAGCCGGACGAGCGTTGCCCAGTTCGCTTCCCGGAACGTGCATCTTTAGTATCGGAGGACCGGGCGGGGCCTTGAGAAAGGAACTGGTTTTGCGGAGAGAATTTCCACTGACGGCGAAATCGGGTCGCTATCGCGCGGGGGAGTCCGGCTCAGGCGCGGTGTTGCCGGCCCACCGAAACAAACTCGAGATTCGGCAGCTGGCCAATCTGGCGTTCGAGGAAACCGTTGGCGTCCACAATGAGCGGTCGCCGGAGCAGGGGGAGAATCGCAACCCAGTTCGCATCGCGAAATTGCGGCCACTCGGTGCAGATGACGGCGGCGTCGGCTTGCTGGAGGGCTTTAGCGATGTCCGCGGTGAGAGTGATTGCGACGAGTTCCGGCGGGAGAGAGTTCAGTGCAGGATCGAAAGCTTGCACGCGCGCCCCGGCGGCGAGGAGTTGCTGGCAAAGTTCGACCGCTGCACTGCGGCGGAGCGTATCGGTGTTCGGCGTGTAAACGAGGCCGAGGACGGCGATGGTTTTGCCGCCCAGATCGCCGAGGCGGGATTGGAGTTTGCGGAAGGCCCAGCCGCGATGGAGGTCGTTGCTGCGCTTGATCGCCGGAATGAGGTCGATGGTTTCGCCCTTCGCCTGCGCGATTTTTGTGAGGGAGACGACGTCGCGCGCGAGCGTGCCTCCAGCGAAAGGTCCGCCGGGACCGAGATACGCCTTGGGCCCGATGCGGATGTCGCTCTTCAATCCGGCCGAGACTTCCTTGGCGTCCGCGCCGGTGTGTTCGCAGAGGCGCGCGATCTCGTTGATGAACGTGATGCTGACGGCGAGGAAGGAGTTGAGAGCGTGCTTCACCATCTCCGCCGACTCGGTGCGCATGAAGAGCACTTGTGGCGTGAACGGTTTGAAGAGTTGTTCGAGGAGCGCGCGCTTGGCATCGGTGCGGATTCCGACGATCACGCGTTCGGCTTTCTCAAAGGCATCGAGCGCGCGGCCCAAGCGTAGATTCTCCGGCGAGCAGGCGAAGCGAAATTGCGGGAACTCGCGTTCCAACGCGGCGCAGGTGCCGACTGGAAGTTGCGATGAAATGAGGACGAGCGCGCCGCCTCGCAGGTGCGATAGAGCGCGTCGAAGTCGGTCGAGGACGAACGCGACATCCGATTCGTCGTGGTCGTTGACGGGCGTGTCGTAGGTGAGCCAGAGCACGTCGGCGTTCGCGCAGGCGGCCTTCGCGTCGGTGGTGAAGCGGAGGGAACTCTTCGCGAGGCCGGTGGCGAGAAGGTCATTCAGTCCGGGCTCCAGAATCGGCGCCTTGCCAATGGCGAGACCGTTGACGACGGATTGGTCGAAGTCCAGGCCGGTGACATCGAAGTGTCGCGCGCAGCACGCTGCGGTGACGGAGCCGAGATGCCAGAGGCCGAGGACGGTGATGCGGAGCAGTTGCTGCGAAGGTGTCCGGGGAACCATGAGGTACGGGTTCATTGCGCTCCCTGAAGCGAAGCGGCGTCAAGCTTTGCGGGCCGGCGGGCCAGTATAAGATATTGCGCGCCCAGCGGTAGTTTGCTCAAGACGCCTTCGAGCGGGCGCAACCAGCTCAGGAATTTGGGGAAGATAAAAAGAAAGTCGGTGGCCACGATCTCGAATCCACCGGAGCGGAGCAGGGCGCGACTCTCGGGGGCGGACAGGGTGATGGCATCCCGGTCGAAAGGAATTCGGCTCATGATGTAGCGCGTGCCGGGGTTCCAGGGATTGTTTTCCCACAGCGCGAAGTGCCTGCCGGGGTGCAGCGATTCAAATAGGTAATGAACCGCGCCCGGTCGTTCGGCGAGGAAGATGTGGTGGAAGACGCCGTTGCAGAAGGCGAGATCGATTTGGGCGGCGGGCTGATAGGCGGCGCAGGTCTGGAAGTGCGCACGCTCCGATCCATGCAGGCGCTGGGCGACCGTCAGTGATTTCTCGGAGACTTCGACGCCGATGAGATGTTGCGAGCCTTCCAAGCCGAGGAGGAACGGTGTGCCGGTCCCGGTGCCGCAGCCGAAATCGAGAATCCTTGCCGGAGTGAAGTTCAAACAAGAAAGACGGCGGTCCAGCCACTTCACCCGGCCTTGAGCGAAGTATTCCTTGTGCTCGCCGGAGACGGCGATGCCTTTCTCCAGCGCTTCGTCGTAGTCTTCCGCGAAGTGGTCGAACTCGGGGTTGTGGTAGGAGGGCGGCTTGTTCATCTACGTTGCATTCCCAGGAGGCTGATGAAGAAGCTGGAGAAGATGGTCAGGATGGCGGCGGTGGTGAGAGTCGCCCCCGGAATGACAAGCCGCATGGTCTGCGCGTAGTCGAGGCGTCCGAAATCCGCCACCCGCCACTGGTTGAGCGCCGCCGTCAAAAGACCGAGGCCGACCAGCAGGACGATTCCTGCGGCGACGAGCCCGCGTTCGAGGTTGGCGAATTTGTAGAAAGCATCCAGGCGCGGGTCGGGTGGCATCAGGCCTTCGTTCACGGCGAAGGTCTTGGTGAACAGGGCAAACAGCATCGTTTGGTAGCCGGTGAGGAGGCTCAGGCTGGAGAAGAGCAATGTATGGGCATCGAAGGTGGCTTTGCCGATGGTTACTCCGGGCATGGCCAGTCCGAAACCCACAAGGCCGAGGAATACCAGCAACAGGCCTGGCATGAAAAAAAGCCAGCGCGGACTGTAGAGCATGAAGAAGCGGAGCGTGCGCCAGCCATCGCGAAAGGTCTTGAGGTGCGGCGCATGGGCTTTGCGGCCGTCGGGGTGAAGGGTGATGGGGACTTCCGAGATCTTCGCGCTTCGCAGACTGGCCTTGATGATCATCTCGGTGGCGAATTCCATCCCGGTGCAGCGCATGTCAAGCGTGCCGTAAAACTCCTTGGTGAAGCCGCGCAGTCCGCAATAGATGTCATTGATCGGAGCGTGAAACCACCAGCGGCTGAGGATGGTGAACATGGGATTGCCCCACCAGCGATGGAGGAAGGGCATGGCACCCGGCTTGACGGTTCCTCCGCCCCACGGCAGGCGGCAGCCTTGGACTAGTTCGAAGCCTTCGCGCAGCTTTGTTACAAACTTCCCGATCTCCAGGAAATCATAGCTGTCGTCGGCGTCTCCCATGATGATGTATTTGCCGCGCGCGTCGCAGATGCCTCCCATGAGGGCGTTGCCATAACCACGTGAAGTGATCGCCACCACCCGTGCTCCGGCCTCGATGGCGATCTTTTGGGAGCCGTCAGTGCTGCCGTTGTCCGCAATGAGTATTTCGCCGTCAATCTGAAGCTCGGTTATGGCCTGTCGGGCCTTGCCGATGCAGACGGCCAGGGTGTCCGCCTCGTTGAGACATGGCATGACAATGGTGAGTTCAAGCTTCTCCGACACAAGGGGAAGGGTAAGAAATCCCCATCTTGAAGTCTAGAATGGACTTTGGGGTTGCGACCCATAAGGATCGGAAATCACGACCGTCGTTGCCTGTTATCTGGTGGCTTCCGAGCCTGCAGGCTGCTGTTTTGAATCGGGGCACAGCCCTCGTGAATCGATCATGATGACAAAGGTGTTGGAGTGGATGGAGGCGGACACGGCGAGCGCGCGGCGTTTGGTTTTCGCAGGGGCACTGGTCTACCTCGTCGTTTCCCTAGCCGTGCTTTGGGCCGGGCGGTATCGGATGAATGCGGACATCGTCTCGTACATCCAGATCGCCCGTCATTACGCGCACGGTGATTTCAGCCTGGCGGTCAACAGTTGGTGGAGTCCTTTTTTTTCCTGGTTGCTCGTTCCTGGAGTTCTTCTGGGCGCTGAGCCGCTCTTGTGGGCCAAGTTGCTGCAGATTCCCGCGGGGCTGGGTCTGGCTGCTGCCGCGGCGCGCTTGACCCGCCAAATTTTTGGCGGGCGTGGAACGCTTGTCGCGTGGTGGCTGGGTCTTGCCGCTTCTGTGCTCATGGCCACGGGAACTCTTTCCCCCGACTTATGGCATGCGTGTGCGTTGTCGTGGTACCTCGTGTTCGCCCATCGGATGCTCGTGCATGGTGGCGCAGCGCTTGCCTTCGGCGTTGGTGCATTTGGCGGCGCAACTTACTTGGTGAAGGCTTTCTCTCTCCCCTTTGTCGTCGCCAATCTGGCCTTGGGCCTGGCGCTGCAGGTGTGCTTGAAGAATGGATTTCGCGGATGGCGACGAGTGACCGGGGAATTTGCCTTGGCGATGCTGGGAGTCGCCCTGGTGGCCGGGCCGTGGATGGCGGTGATCAGTCGCAGTGATGGCGAGTGGCTGATCAACAGCGCCGGGAAATACTGGACGCAAACACAGCCTTTGGATCCGCTCGAACTGCCTCCGGTGCTCAAACCTCATCCCGTGCGCGCCGGGCGGATCTCCAGCATGGAGAACCCGCGGGAACTTCCGCTGGAATGGGTGGCGGCTCCGCCGTTCGGACCCGGTACCCCGTTGCTCAGCTTTCTCAAGGTGGTTCGCAGCAACGTGAACGCGATCATGTTGGGCCTTGGCCGGATGGATGGAGTTGGAATGATCTTCGTCGTATTATTTTTGGCGGTGGCCGCATTGTTTCCGCTGCGCCAGACATTTGAAAGCGTCGAGCGATTGAGTGTGCTTTGGTGCCTCGCTTCCGTGGCCATATACGCCGGAGGTTACTCGCTGGTTTTTTTCACGGAACGCTACTTGTCGCCCCTGTGGGGTTTGATGGCGGTTCTTTCAGCAGGGGTCGCGCCGGGATCGATTGAGCCGGGTGCCGCCAGTTCGAGATCGAGGATGCTGGCCCGCATGGTCCCGGCGGCAACACTGGCAGCCATGTGCCTTACGTGCATCAGCGCGGTGCTATTGCAGAGGGTTGGAAAGCAATCCATGATGGCCAATGAAGTTTATCGCGCTGCTCGACAGCTTTCGCCCCATCGAACCTTCGTCTCAGATGATTACCTCACCGGCATTTCATTCGCCTATTGGAGCGGCGGAAGTTTTGGCGGGCTCGTCACACGTTTTGAACCTGGCGAACTGCTGCATCAGCTCGGCACGGAGAAACCCCTGACGATTGTGAAGTTGAAGGAAAGCCAATCTCCGATGTTTGGAGGAACGCCCCGTCCTGTGAGTGTCGACTCACGGGCGTTCCTTGTGTATGACATTGCGGTACCGTAAACCGGCCTGGCATCGAGACACGAGCCTGCCTTACGAATCTTTCCTAGTTTAGTCTGAACGCGCCGAGCGGGTCTCGAAATCGTATCGCGAGTATCGCGTCAGTAGGATTTCCGATCATTTCCTCTTTTCGTAAACCCACTGATTTGCCTGCAACCATCGCAGCGTCCGCCCGATGCCTTGCTCAATGGTGAGCTCAGGTTTCCAACCCGTGGCGCGGACCTTTTTCGTTTCGAGGAAGATGAACGGGTTGTCGCCGACCCAGCCGCGTTCGCCGCCGGTGTATTCGAGGCGCGGTTTCAATCCGAGCGCTTTGCAGATGTAGCCGATCGAATCGTTCACCTGCACGTAGTGGTCGGTGCCGAGATTGAAGACTTCGACGCGATGCTTGGCCTTGAGCGCGAGGCCGGCGTTGATGACGTGGAGCATCGCGCTGAGACAGTCCTGCACGTAGAGATAGCTTTTGCGTTGGGTACCATCTCCGAGGACGCGCAGGAAATCGGGATGCTCGGTGAGCTGCTGGTAGAAGTCGAAGACGTGTCCGTGCGTGTAGCGTTCGCCGAGGATGGAAACGAAGCGGAACACGTAGGCTTCGAAGCCGTAGCCTTCGCAGTAGGAATGGATGAGTCCTTCGCCGGCGAGTTTGCTGGTGGCGTAGAGCGAGGTTTGAATCGGGAACGGCGCATCCTCCGGCGTAGGAATCACGGTGGCTTCGCCGTAGACGGAACCGGTTGAAGAGAAGGCGATGCGCTTGATGCCGTTGGCGCGCATGGCTTCGAGGACGTTGAAGGTCGCGATGGTGTTTTGCTCGAGATCCTTTTTCGGATGATTGAGGCCGAAGCGCACGTCAGCATTCGCGGCGAGGTGGAAGACGGTGTCGCAACCCTTCATCGCCGCGGTGAGCGCGTCGAGATCGAGGTTGTCGCCGAGGATGAACTTGAAGTTCGCGTGCTGGCGCGCTTCCGCAATGAAACGTTCCTGGCCGGTGGAGAAGTTGTCCCAGCCGACGACAGACTTTCCTTCAGCGAGGAGACGATCAACGAGACTGCTGCCAATGAATCCGGCGGCGCCGGTGATAAAGATGTTTTGCACGCTATGGTAATCTGCCGATAGGCAGGCAGAGGATTTCAAACAGGTTCGCATGCTTCAAGTGTGAAGCTAAGGCTTGAAACGATGCACTGGGATCGGGATCTTCACGCCGTTCAGCGCCGTGAAACTGCTAGTTTTTGCTCATAAACCGCCGCCGCACCATGGACAGAGTTATATGGTGGAGCAGTTGCTTGAAGTGTTGGGAGGGGACGTGCGCTCTCGTCAATCTGACTCGAATGTGGTTCCCGCACCCAAGGGCACGGGTGCTCATTCTCTCGGTATCGAATGTTATCATGTCGACTGCCGGTTCTCGGACGACGTGAACCAGATTGGACAGGCTGGATGGGAGAAGATCGCGCGCCTCATCAAATTCTGTGCGGAAGCCATTTGGTGTCGGGTGCGATATGGCGTTTCGACGTTCCTTTACATCCCGGCACCGGGCATGAAGTCACCTCTATACCGTGACTGGATGGTAATGTTGATGTGCCGGCCATTTTTTCGACGGAGGATCTTTTACTGGCAGGCGGCGGGCCTCTCGGAGTGGCTGGTCTCCAATGGACGCTCTTGGGAACGGTGGCTGAGTCGGCTGTTGTTGGGAGGCCCGGATCTCAGCATCGTTCTTGGGGAGTATTGTCGCGGTGATGCGGAGTATTTCTCTTCGCGACGCGTCGCGGTGATTCCCAATGCCATACCAGATCCTTGTCCTGACTTTGACCAGCGGTTGAGGCCAATCCGCGAGGCACGGGCAAGCCGGCACGTTGAACTGGAGTCGGGCGACGGTTCCCAAGCTGCCGGCGATGGCGATCGAGTTTTCCGTCTTTTGTTCATCGGCCTTTGCACCCGGGAGAAGGGTTTGTTTGACGCGATTGATGCCGTGGCTCTGGCGAATCAGGAACTGCTCAGGCGCCAGTCGGGACTTCGTTTCCAATTGAACGTCGCCGGGAAATTCTGGCGGGACGAGGAACGGACCGAATTTGAAGAGCGTCTGCGCCGCCCCGATTTGGCCGCGCCCTTGGGACAAAGCACGGAACCGGTCGTAGCCTACCGCGGCTTCGTCGGTGGTGAGGAGAAGCGCCGGTTGTTTGAGGCCTGTGATTGCCTCTGCTTTCCCACCTTCTATCCCGCTGAGAGCTTTGGCATCGTTATCATCGAAGCAATGGCGTTCGGAATGCAGATTGTGACGACGCGCTGGCGAACGATTCCTGAACTTTTTCCGCCGGGCTTTCCGGGCTTGGTCGATCCGCGCGCTCCATCCCAGTTGGCTGATGCTCTCCTGGCCTGCATGGAGCGTTTGAGTAATTCTTCCTTGCGGGATCATTTTCTGTCTCGATTCACCCGGAAACGGTATGCGCAAAATATCGCTGCTGTGTTGTTGAAGGATTAAGATATAATAACCAAATCGATGGCATTGCCTGAAAAATCTGAGACGAATTCGGTGGCGGTGATGAAGGGGCCATCGAACTATTCTGCTGATGGGGTCGTTCGTCTCGTGAACGATGCTTTGAATTCGCTGGCTTTGTCTGATGGTACCATTTGTCCCGGCGATCGCGTCGTGTTGAAGCCCAACTGGGTAAAAGAGCATGATGAACGCAAGCCCGGCCCCGATCAGTGGGAGCACGTCGTCACCCATCCTTCCGTCATCGAAGGCGTCATTCGCTGGGTTGCGCCGCAGTTGAAGGGCAGCGGGAGCATCACGATTTGCGACGCGCCGCAGACGGATTCTTCGTTCGCCACGTTGCGCAAGTATTGTCAGCTCGACGAGATGGTGGCGCGTTGTGCGACGGATTTTCCCGGGGTGGAGATCGCCTTGCTCGACCTGCGTCCCGAGGAATGGCACGCGGTCGATGGTGTCACAGTTTCGAAGACGCAGTTGCCTGGCGATCCGCTCGGCAGCACACACGTGAAATTGAACGAGGCAAGCGAGTTCGTCGGCTTTCACGGCTGCGGCCAGCTCTACGGCGCGAGCTACGACATGGCGGAGACGAATCGCAAACACGCCGGCACTACTCACGAATACATGCTTTGTCGCACGCCGATGGACGCCGATGTGTTCATCAACATCCCCAAGCTCAAGACGCACAAAAAAGTCGGGCTCACGTGTGCGCTGAAGAATCTCGTCGGCATCAACGCGAACAAGAACTGGCTGCCGCATCACACCGAGGGCACGCCTGACAAAGGCGGCGATCAATTTCCCGCGGCCACGACAAAGGCGAAGCTGGAACATTCCTGGATGGGCAGCGCCAAGCGCGTGTTGAAGAACAGTCCACTGCTCTCGCGACTGTTCGTTCCGTTGAAGAAGGTCGGACGACTCGTCTTTGGCGATACACAAAGCGTCGTTCGCTCCGGCAACTGGCATGGAAATGACACCTGCTGGCGCATGGTGCTCGATTTGAACAAATGCCTGTTCTCGTTCAACGGTGCGGGCCAGCGCCGGTCGAAACCGATTCGCTATCTCGCCGTCGTGGACGGCATCGTAGGCGGCGAAGGCAACGGCCCGATGGCTCCCGATGCGAGGGCTTGCGGCGTGATTATCGCGGGCACTCATCCGCTCGCCGTGGATTGCGTGGCGGCGACGTTGATGGGTTTTGATCCGCAGCGTATTCGCATGCTGAAGAACGCGTTCGCAATGCGTGAACTGAACTTCGCGCCGTTCAAGCTGGAGGACATCGAAGTCGTTTCCAACAAGCCCGCGTGGAACGGCAAGCTCGCTGCGATGGAGGAGACATTCGATTTCAAACCGCACTTCGGCTGGACTGGCGCAATCGAGAACCAGCGCCGCGCGCTGACGGCGTAGGTTACGGATGAACTTCGCGGAACTGCGCTTTTGGGAATACCTCCTGTCGGGAATCGGGATCATTGCCGGACTCCGATTTCTTTTCTCCGGTTGGCTGAAGGGAAAGGAGCAGTGGTTCGACAAACTCGCCTTGCTCGGACTCGGCCTCGCTCTCCTGATCGCGGTCAGTTGGGTGACGTTCATCATTTACCTCGTTGTCAGCCTCGTCACTTACGTTGGCCTTGGCTGGATTCAAAGATTCCACGCACGTCACGCCCTGAAATATCTCTGGATCCTGATTCCCCTCCAACTACTGCCGCTGGTCTATTACAAGTACGCCGACTTCCTCGCCAATGGCGTTCTTGGACTCGACGTGAGTTCGTTGCGCGGGCTTCTCATTCCCGTCGGAATCTCCTTCTACAGCTTCCAGTTGGTGGGTTTCGTCGTTGATACGCTCGTGTTCAAACACCCGCTGCCGCGCCTGGTGGATTGCATGAACTTCGCCGGCTTCTTTCCTCAACTCGTCGCTGGCCCCATCGAACGTCGCGGCGATTTGCTTCCGCAGATGGAAAACTTCCGTTTCCGCTGGCTGCCGAAAGACATCGATGATGGCGTCGCCTGGATTGTCGTCGGCCTGTTCTTCAAATGCTGTCTCGCGGACAATCTCGCGAACTATTTCAACCGCTCCATTGCGGACAACGCCTATCAAATCTGGCTGGCGAACCTTCTCTTCGGTCTGCGCATCTACTACGACTTTGCTGGCTATAGTCTCGTGGCCATTGGCTTGGGACGCTGCCTCGGCGTGAAACTCACTTTGAATTTCATGAGCCCGTATTGTTCCACGGACATTGGAGAATTCTGGCGCCGCTGGCACATCACCCTCAGCCAATGGTTTCGCGACTATCTCTATGTTCCACTCGGCGGCGGACGCGTCCGCTTCTGGGCGTTCAACATCGCCGTAGTCTTCGTCGTCTCCGGCGTCTGGCACGGCGCCGGATGGAACTTCATCCTGTGGGGCGCGCTTCATGCCGCTTTTCTCATCGTCGTTCGACTGACCGGAAAACTCCGACTGCCCGCGGTGTTGGCGTGGTCGACGACAATGCTTGCGGTGTTTGTGTCGTGGCTCTGCTTTTACGAGGTCGATACCACCCGTATGTTCGCCAAGCTCGGAATGCTGCTGACGCCTCACGCGTACTCCGTATCGGCGCTGCAATCGACCGTGGCGGCGATTCCTGCCGGTGATCGAATCGTGCTCGCGTGTTTGTTCGGGCTCGTTGCGACGACGTTGATGGCGGAATGGCAATCCGTCCGCCGGCTCAACGATTCCTACGCGTACCTGCGAAAGAAACCCGTGCTGATCGGACTGGTGATTCTGACGGTGCTGCTCGCGCCGGGAAAAAACAATGGCTTCATCTACTTTGCATTCTAAGCCCCCGCTTTGGCCAATGTGGACGCTGCAACTGCTCGCGGTGGCTCTTGTCACTTGGGCGATGGGTGCCGCGTACACCTTGCACGTGAATCCGGAGATCGCCTTCTTCCGGCGCGCATACGAGCTGAAACAACAATGGTTCGCAGACCTGTCTCGTGAACACACCAACAAGACGGTCGTGTTCGGTGGTTCAAGCTGCCTGACATCGATCGTGCCGGAACGATTGATGGAGCGTCACGGACTTGCGGTCGCGAATGAAGGGTTGGGCGCGGCGATGGGCGCCCGCGTGCTGACGCGGTATGCATTCGAATCGTTGCGAGCTGGCGACATGCTGATCGTCGCGCTTGAGCCAGATCTGCTTTCTGGCGCGGTCGATCTCGAACCGCTCGGAGTGCAATTCGCTTTCGCCACTCGTCAGTCTGCGCTGTTGAGGGGAACTTCGGGCGTGAACTGGCCATCGGCCTTGGTGGATTTGCGTCCGGGCGGCTACCACGTCTTCACTCTCATCGGGAAGATTCTCCTGCGACAACCGCTCTACCGCTACGCCCCAACAGAGATTGAAGCGGGCGGCTGGCATAATGTCGCCGCACGGCGGGATTTGGGAACTCCCGGGGTTCCGTCTGTCAGGCTTTCAAACGCAGGTCGCGAATGGCTCCGCATGATTCGCGACGAATGTGCGCGGCGTCAGGTGCGCGTGGCTGTGACCATGCCGTGGCATTTCTGTGTGCCCGAGAATCTGCGCGCCACCCAGCGGGCGAATCTTCGTTTCCTGCGCGATGTCGTGGAGGTGCTTCCCGTCTTGCGCGAGCCGAGCCTCGGCGCTCATGCTGTCCGCGAACATTTCGCTGACACGAACATGCATCCGACTGCTGACGCCGCCGCCCTCCGGACTGATGAGTTTGCCGCCGCCTTGAAAGCGTGGAGTGTGTGGACCGTGGCTGAAATGGACGCGCAACTGGCAGCGCTGGAATGAATCGAAACGGACCCGCCTGAGATGAGCCTCGAAGACAAACTTTACCCGTTGCTCTCGGTTTACGAGCGGATGCCGCACGGGCTCAAGCGCGCCATCGGCTGGACGTATCGCCAGCTTGCCGACTGGTTTCCGGCTCGGCGCGCGTTACGCGGAGTTTCGTCAACTGACCCACGACGTGGAGAGTTGGTCACTCGAGCAAGTTCAGGAGTATCAGCTCAAGCAGCTTCGCCAGACGCTCATTCAGGCTGGGAACTATTGCCCGTTTTATCAGCACCGATTTGCCAAGGCGGGCTTTCGGCCTGAGCTGCTCAAGAACTCGGAAGATCTGAGCGAGTGTCCGCTGCTCACCAAGCAGGACTTGCTGGAACATCGCGATGAAATGATCTCCTCGGCGGTGCCGAAGAAGCAGCGGCTCTACATCACGACCGGCGGCTCAACCGGCGTTCCGGTGGGATTTTATTTGCAGAAAGGCGTGAGTCGTCCGAAGGAGCAGGCCTTCCTCGAAGCCCAATGGAAACGCGGCGGATACTTCGATGGGGCGCGGCTCGCGGTGATTCGCGGCCACGTCACGAGCGACAAGTCGGGAGGCGACATCGCGAGCTACGATGCGACGCGCGACTGGCTGATGCTGTCGTCGTATCACCTCACCGAGGAACGGCTGCCCGAATACCTTGCCGCCATCGAGCGCTTCCGGCCGGACCTGCTTCACGCGTATCCAAGCGCCGCGTTGCAGTTGGCAGAGTTTCTCGAACGCGCCGGACAGTCGTGGCGCTTGCCGTTGCGCGGATTGCTCGCTGGTTCCGAACGTCTCACGTTGCCGCAGAAGCGCCTGCTCGAACGCGTCTTCAAGTGTCGCGTGTATCGCTGGTACGGTCACAGCGAACGTGTGGTGTTGGCAGGCGAGGGACGAAAGTCCGAGCTGTTTTACTTCTGGCCGACGTATGGGTTCGTGGAGTTCGGAACACCGAACGAAGACGGCTTGTGCGAAGTGATCGGCACGAGTTTTCACAATCTCGCGATGCCGCTAATTCGCTATCGCACGGGCGACTATGTTCGACTTGCCGATCCGCGCACGGATGGCGAATTGGAATTCCCGTGGCCGGCGGCGTCCGCGGTGGACGGACGTGAGCAGGAGTTTTTGGTGGACGCTGCGGGAGGTCGCCGAAACCGAAAAGACGTCGCGAGGGAAACATCGCTGGATTGTGAGCAAGCTGTGACGGCGGCTTAAGCGTTGAAGCTTCCTGCCGTTCAATGGTTTGATCCGCGCGCGGGTTTTCGGGAAACAGATTTCGGGATACATCGAACTTTGAAACAAATCGCTCAATATCAGGACGGACGGCTGGAATTGCAGGACGTGCCCATGCCCACGCCGCCGCCCGGCGGGGTGCTGGTGCGCGTGACGCATTCGGTCATCAGCGTCGGCACAGAGAAGATGAAGGTCGAGCAGGCGAAGATGAACCTGCTCCAGAAAGCCAAGGCGCGTCCCGACCAGGTGCGCAAGGTGCTCGACACCGCGAAGACGCTCGGCTGGAAGGCCGCGCTCGACAAGGTGCGCAATCGCCTCGAGACACCGACGCCGCTCGGCTACAGCGCGGCGGGAGTGGTGGAAGCGGTCGATCCGTTGAACACACGCTTTCGCGTGGGCGACAACGTGGCTTGCGGCGGCAATGAAACTGCGCTGCACGCAGAGTTCATCGCGGTGCCGGACATGCTCATGGCAAAAGTTCCCGAGGGCGTCGAGAACTGGCAGGCGGCTTACACGACGATTGTCTCCATCGCGCTTCAGACGGTGCGCCAGCTCGAGCCGACGATCGGCGAGCGCGTATTGGTGACGGGGCAGGGTTTGGTCGGTTTGCTTATCACGGCGTTGCTGCGCGCGAATGGCGCGCGGGTGATGGCGGTGGATCTGGCGCCGGCGCGCAAGTCGTTCGCCGAGGCGATGGGTGCCGAGAAGTTTGTCATTCCGAGCCAGCAGAATCTCGCCGACGAAGTGCGCGCCTGGACGGAAGGCTACGGCGTCGATGCGGTCGTGCTTGCCACCGCGACGCAGAACAACGCGCCGACGGAACAGGCCATTGATGTCATTCGCGATCGCGGACGCATCGTGGTCGTCGGCAACACGAAGGTGGATCTGCTTTGGAAGTACGCCTACGAGAAGGAAATCTCCGTGCGCTACTCGCGCAGCTACGGCCCGGGCCGCTACGATCCGGCTTACGAGTGGGGCGGAACGGATTATCCGATCGGCTATGTCCGTTGGACGGAGCAACGGAATTTCGACGCGTGCCTGCACTTGATGAAAACGGGCCAACTCGACCTCGGTGCGATCACGACGCGCCGTGTGGCGTTCGCGGATTCGCTTGGCGTTTATCAGGAGTTGCTCGGCGAAGGCGCGGCGAAGGAAGTGGGCGTGGTGCTGGAGTACGCGAAGAGTTCGGAGTTCGGAGTTTCGGGTTCAGAGTCGGCTACACGCACGCAGTCGGCAGTAAACTCAAAACCCGGAACCCAAAACTCGAAACTGAGTTCACCGGTTTCGCGCCTCGACGTGATCGGCGCAGGAAATTTCGCGCGGACGATGTTGTTGCCGCACCTCAAGGACAAGATTCCGTTCGGCACGGTGGTGAACAACACCGCGCTGTCGGCGAATCACGTGAAGTCCAAGTTCGGTTTCACGGACGCGGCGACGGATTACGCAAGCTTGTTCGGGAGGCAGGAGAATGCCGCAGTCATCGTCGCGACGCGGCATCATCTGCACGCGCCGATTGTGAAGTCAGCACTGGCGGCGAATCGCCACGTGTTCGTCGAGAAGCCGCTCTGCCTCACGCGCGAGGAACTAGCGGAGATCGATGCGGTGCTGGCGAAGAGTTCCGGCTCGGTGCAGGTCGGATTCAACCGTCGCTTTGCTGGGGCGAGCACCGACTTGAAAAAGCTCTTGCGCGCGACGCCCGGACCTAAGACCGCGAGCTTCCGAGTGGCGCCGGGCAAGCTGGACCCGACCCATTGGTACGCGAACTACGCCGAGAGCGGCGGGCGCGTGCTCGGCGAGGCGTGTCACTTCCTCGATTACTTTTGTTTCCTCTTCGACTCGAAACCGGTCCGCGTGCTGGCGCAGACGACATGGCCGGCGAGCGGACGGTTGCCGTTCCCGGACAGCGTCACGGCGCAGATCGAGTTCGCGGATGGTTCGTGCGGACAACTCGTTTACTCGGCGGAAGGTGATTCGAGCTGGCCGAAGGAAGTGTGCACGGTGTACGGCGCGGGCTTCGTCGCGGAGATTGAGAATTACCAGAAGCTCGTCATCCACCGCGGACGCAAGGCGACGACGCATTCCTACAACGGCAAGGGCCACGCGGAGCAGATGGCGGCGTGGACGGCGTTCCTGCGGGGCGGGGCGGAACATCCCTTGCCCTACGAGCAATCGCGCCAGAGCATGATGTTGACCTTCGCGGTGCTGGAATCAATTCAGGCCGGGCGAAGTGTGGGGATTTCCTGACGTGGACTGGACGCATCTTCATCTCGCGCTTAATCACGTTCCGGTGCTCGGGACGCCGTTCCTGCTGGGCTTCTTTCTGTGGAGCTGGGCGCGCGGGCAAACGGTGACGCTGCGGTTTTGCCTCTGGCTGTTCGTCGTGCTGGCCGCGGCGTCGATCGCCATCAAGTTCACGGGCGATTTCTCGGCGGAAGCTTTGGAGAAAACTCCGGGCTTCGACAAGGCGCTGATCGAGCGGCACGAACAATCGGCGGATCAGGCGACGACCGGCGTGTTCTTCATGGGCATTGCCGCGGCGGTGGCGCTGTTCTTTTCACGTGGCGGGCGACCGACGCCGAAGTGGTCACTGGGACTTCTTGCGATTCTCGCGCTGGCGACGTTTCTCCTGATGGTCCGCACCGCGAACTTCGGCGGGCACATCCGGCATCCGGAGATTCGGCCGGCGCCAGCGCAGACGCCATGAGTAAGCTGGGATGGTACTGGCATCGGCTGCGGGCGATGAGCCCGGGCGAGATGGTGCTGCACGCGCGGAAAAAGCTGCGGCAATCGGCGGATGCGAAGCGCACGTCATGGCCCGAGGTTGATCTCAGTTCGCCAGGAGCATTTCCAAAGTTGCCGAAGCCGGAGGATGCGCCGGAGGTTTTGCGCGAGGCGTTGAAGCGTGATGTGGAAAACATTCTCGCTGGACGCTGGCGGTTCTTTGGGCATCTCGAAGTGCAGGTCGATGACCCGCCGAAGTGGCAATACGATTATCTCGTGCGCCGAGACGTGGAGAGCACGGCGTCGGCGTTTAAGCTGAACTACCGTTCGCTGTCGGATGGAGTGGATTCCAAGTTGGTTTGGGAGCCGAGTCGCTGGAACCAGCTCGTGCGCCTGGCGATGGCGGCGTATGTCCTCGGGGATCGTCGGGCGGCGGAGAAGTGCGTGGAGTGGCTGCAGGACTGGGTGACGCACAACCCTCCCTATCGCGGCTGGAACTGGACGAGCGCGCTGGAGGTCGGGCTGCGGCTGATTCAGTTCGCGTGGATGGATGCAATGCTGACGCCAAACGCGGAGCACAAAACTCGGAACGCGGAATTGGAGGGGCGATTGGCCAAACTTCGCGCTTCGATTCTTCCGCCACATGTTTGGTACGCGTGGCGACACAAGTCGTTCGGGTCGTCGGCCAACAATCATCTGCTCGGAGAACTCGTCGGCTGCATCGTGGCGACGGCGCGCTGGCCGGAATTAGCAAAGTGCGGGGCGTCGCTGGAGGAATTGCAGTGGCTCTGGGAGCACGAGGTGCTCGCGCAGTTCGCGGAGGACGGCGGGAACAAGGAGCAGGCGCTGAACTACCAGTTGTTTTCGTGGGAATTCTGCTGGCAGGCGCGCATGGCACTGGTCGCTGCGGGCCGGAAGATCTCGGCGGAGGTGGACGAACGACTTCGGCGCGCCGCGCAGTTCTTCGTGGATGTGCAGGTGCCGAGCGACCCGTGGGATTACGGCGATTCGGACAGTGCGTTCGTGACGCCGCTCTTTGCGGATGACCGCAAGGTCGTGGCGGAATGGCATGAATGGTTTCGCGCGCCGGCCAAGGAGCAGGCTTTGGAGTATTGGATGGGTGCGGCGAGGCGGGAATTCGGAACATTAGTATTGGACGGTTCTGAATGGCGATCGGTGAATACACCAACGCCCCAGTATTGGGATTCCGAGCGTCCCACTGAATCTGGGCGTCAAGCGACGCTCAGAATCAGAGGAAAGTGGCTATCTCATGAGGAGAGTGGAATTGCTATTGGGACCGTAGGGCCATTGATTGCCAGATTGGATTGGTCGCGGCTTGGGCTGGGGAGTATGGCAGCACACGGACATCTCGATGCCCTTCACATCAGCCTGTGGGATCGAGAAACAGCTCTGGTGATCGATCCCGGAACCGGAGCGTATCATGCGGATAAGAAGTTGAGGAACTGGCTCGCGTCACGTTCCGCTCACAATTCACCTTGCCTAGATAAAATCCGAGAATGGCCCGAACGAATGGGGCCCTTTTTGTGGCGATGCCAACATTACCTGCCTCGTGGAGCGGAACTCGACAACGGGGGATACCGGATGAACCTATTCCTTTCTGATACGGATTCAAACGGCATGGCTGTTTTCTATAGGGAGGTAGACGTTTCGGGTGACGGATTCTTGGTCTGTGATCGGGAGGGTAGTCGAAAACGCTCCTTTTCCGTTCGCTGGCAGTTCGCGCCGGACTCCCGCGTCGGCGATTTGGGCAGCCGGCGTTACCGAGTCACCCGTCACGGTGTGTCGATGGTGGTTCAAGTGAGTGCGGATTGGGCCGAAGTATGGTGCGTGACGGAACAGAGTCAGGTCGCCCAGGCCGATCCGGACGCGCCGCTGGCAGGTACGGTGTCGCCGGCGTTTCGCAAGACGGTGTGGGCACCGTATCTCAAGCTCGTGGCGCGTCCGCAGGGGGACAAACCTTGCGTTTTCAGCACCACGTTTTTAGCCTCCGCGCGCTCATGAACATCAGCATCTTTGGCCTTGGTTATGTCGGTGCGGTTACCGCGGGTTGTCTGGCCCGGCAGGGACATCGCATCGTCGGCGTGGATGTTCATCTGCAGAAGGTCGAGTCGTTCAACGCCGGCATTCCGCCGATCATCGAGCCAGGTCTGGAAGATCTGCTGAAAACGGCGAAGGCGAAGGGACTGCTCCGCGCGACGGTGAGTTGCGAGGAAGCCATCAACGATACAGAGCTTTCGATCGTGTGTGTGGGAACGCCGTCAAAGGTGACGGGGGCGTTGGATTTGAGTTTCGTTCGCGGGGTGGTGGACCAGATCGGCAATGCGCTGCGGAAGAAGACGAAGAGTCACGCGCTGGTGATGCGCAGCACGATGCTTCCGGGCAGCACGCAGGCGATCACTCAGGAGCTGTTGTCGGACTTGATGGCGGTGCGTTTGTTGCAGGTGTTTTATTATCCAGAGTTTTTGCGCGAGAGCACGGCGGTGGCGGATTTCGAGAATCCCTCGCTCGCGGTCGTGGGCACGCGCGATGGCGGGAAGCCTTCGGCCGAGCTGATGAAGTCGCTCTTCGGTGAGAAGGCGGCGGTGGTGAATTGGAACACTGCCGAGATGGTGAAGTACGCGTGCAACGCGTTTCACGCGACGAAGATTACGTTCGCGAACGAGATTGGTCGCGTGGGCAAGCAGATGGGCATCGACGCACGCGCGGTGATGGAGCTGCTCTGTCAGGACACGAAGTTGAATCTCTCGCCATACTACATGAAACCCGGAAATCCGTTCGGAGGATCGTGCCTGCCGAAGGACGTGCGCGCGCTGACGAATCACGCGCGCATGAACGGCGTGAGCTTGCCGATGCTCGACAACTTGCTTCCGAGCAACGAGCGACATCTCCAGAGCCTGCTGAGTTTGATCACGGAGTCAGGCCAGAGCGAAGTGGTGATTCTCGGGATGACCTTCAAGTCGAACACGGACGACTTGCGCGAGAGCGCGATGGTGGAAGTGGCGCAGACTTTGTTGGGTCGCGGCTTCAAGCTTCGCATCTACGATCCGGCGTTGAATCTCGCGGCTCTCGTGGGCGCGAACAAGCGGGTGATTGATTCGAAGATGCCTCACTTGGCGAGTTTGTTGTGTCCGGATCTGAAGACGGCGCTTGGCTCGCAAGGCTTGGTGGTCGCGGCGCAAAAGTGCGCGCCCGTTGCGGACCTCAAGCAGTTCATCACGGCGCAGCATCATGTGGTGGACGTGAACGGCTGGCCGGAGTTGCGTGAGTTGCCGTCGAAGTACGAAGGGTTCTGCTGGTGACGTTGTGAGCAAGCCCGCCATCCTCATTCTGGTCGAGAATCTCCCGGTGCCGCTGGACCGCCGCGTGTGGCAGGAGTCGTGTGCCTTGCGCGATGCGGGCTACGAAGTGGTGGTGATTTGTCCGCAGATGCGCGGCTACACCAAGCCCTACGAGTTGCTCGATGGCATTCACATCTACCGCCATTGGATTAGCGACGAAGCGGGCGGGTTTGTTGGGTTCTTTGGCGAGTATGCGTCGGCATTGTGGGGCGAATGGTGGTTGGCGTGGAAGGCGTGGCGGCGGCATCGATTCCAACTGATTCATCTCTGCAATCCACCGGATTTGCTGTGGCTGGTGGCATGGCCGTTCAAGGCGCTGTTCGGCACCAAAGTGATTTACGATGTTCACGATGCCTGGCCCGAGATGTTTGAGGCGAAGTTTGGCGGGCGCGGATTGTTTTACTGGGCGGTGCGGTGGTTCGAGCGAATGACCTACGCGGTTGCGGACGTGGTGCTCGTTACCAATCGATCCGTGATGCAAATCGCGCTCGATCGGGGCGGGAAGAACTCATGGGAAGTTTTTGAAGTGCGCACGGCGCCAAAGATCGCCACGACTCAGGCGAAGGAAGATCCGTCGTTGCGCAAGGGGCGGAAGTATCTGGTTGGTTACGTCGGAGTGATGGGTAACGCGGACGGCGTGGATTATCTGGTGAATGCCGCGGCGCACATCGTTCACAATCTGGGACGGCGCGATGTTCAGTTTTTGCTCATGGGAACCGGTCCAGAGCACGTCAGTCTGGTGGCACTGCGGGACAAGCTGGGCTTGCAGGATTACGTCGATTTGCCGGGACGTGTGAGCAACGAGTTTCTGTTCTCGGCCCTGCGGACCATCGACCTCGGTGTGGCCTGCGATCCGATCAACCCGTACAACGATCACTGCACTATGAACAAAACGCTGGAGTACATGGCGTTTGGGAAACCTCAGGTGCTGTTCGGCACGAAGGAGGGCAGGGCGTCAGCGGGTGAGGCTGCGGTTTACGTGGATGAGAATTCCGCGGAGAAGCTGGGAGAAGCAGTGCTCCGGACGCTGGATGATGCGGAAGGGCGGGCGAGGATGGGGCAATTGGGCTTCGAACGAATGCGAACGGTTTTGAATTGGGAACGTTCGGTGGAGCAGCTCGTAACGGCTTACGGCAGAGTCCTCGAAGGGTGAACCTCCGCAAAGGATGCGCCGGTGTTTCCGACCGTGATGGCGGTGGAACACCACGTATTTCTACGCAGCTCAAGCCGCGCAATTCGCGGGATTGATTGAGCATCTTTCCACTTGTAGTGTCAGTTAGTTGCACACGCAGTATGGCGTCTGAAGTACAAAACAGCAGCGAAGTCGCAAAGCCGGGAATTCTGGCTGAAGCGCAGGAAGTTTGGCGTGCGATTCCGAACCGGGTCGCGTTGGTCGTGCTGCTTGGGGTGTGGACGGCGCTCTTTCATTGGCTGGGAAATTCCACGCTGGGTTATGTCGACACGCCATCTCTCTTCGGCTGGTGGTCGTGGACGATGGAGAATACTCCTGATGAAGAGCATGCTTATCTGATCCCGTTCGTCGTCGTGGCGTTGTTGTGGTCGCGGCGTGACGAGTTTCTCAAGCTCGACAAGCGAGCGTGGATTCCTGCGCTGGGAGTTTTGTTGCTGGCGATGTTGCTCCACACGGGCGGTTATCTCGTGCAGCAGACGCGCCTTTCGGTCGTGGCGTTTTTCCTCGGGATATACGCGATCGCCGGAATGATGATGGGCCGCTCCTGGATGGCGGCAACGATCTTCCCATTTTCGTTGTTTGTGTTCTGTGTTCCGCTGGGTGCGGGCGGCACCGAGATTATTTCATTTCCGCTTCGCCTGATGGCGACGACGATTACTGCGGTCTTCAGTGACTGGGTTCTCGGCATCAAGGTGGTCCAAAGCGGCACTCAATTGATGGATGCGGGCGGCACTTACCAGTATGAAGTCGCCGCGGCGTGCAGCGGGATCCGGAGTTTAACAGCGATCGTCGCGTTTAGCGTTGTCTATAGTTACATTTCGTTCAAGACCGGCTGGCGGCGATTGTTGATTGTGGCTTCGGCCATTCCTCTTGCTGTGGTGGCCAATGTATTTCGGCTGACTCTCATCGTCGTAGCGGCGGAGGCGTTCGGTCAGGATGCAGGAAACTATGTTCACGAAAGTTCAATTTTCGGTCTCGTTCCTTACATTCCGTCGATTGGCGGAATGCTGTTGCTCGGCTGGTGGTTGAGCGAGGATCGCAAAAAGCGCAAGGAACCTGAACCGTTGGTTGTGAGCGGCGCGGAGCAAAAATCATGAACACGCAGGCGAAAATTCTGTTCGGAACAGCGCTGGTTTTCATGGTGGCGCTGGGAGTCTTGTTGACACGCATTCAGGGTTTTCAGCGGGTAGGCGTGCCCGGCGTCAAACTCGTGGAACGGCCGGTGTATCGCGATGACGGGGAAATCGAGGAACCAACGCGGTGGCGTTGCCTGAAAGTGTTCTGAATTTTACTTCGAAGGATATTCCTGTGGCCAAGGTTGTGAACGACTGGCTGCCCAAGGACACGGTTTATGGGCAGAGATATTACGAAGCTCCGGACGGCTATTGGCTCCAATCCACAGTGGTGCTGATGGGCACGGACCGGACGAGTATTCACAAGCCCGAGTACTGCCTGACGGGGCAAGGCTTTCAGGTTTCGAGCATTGAGCGAGACACAGTGGAGATTTCCCAGCCGCATCGTTATGAGCTGCCAGTGGTGAAGATGACCCTGAGTCGGGAGGCTACGTCGCAGGACGGCCAGAGAATCAAACAGAGTGCGCTGTTCGTTTATTGGTTCGTGGCGGATGATCAGCTGACGGCCGATCACAACGAGCGCATGCTTTGGATGGCGCGCGATCAGGTGACCCGCGGATTGCTCCAACGTTGGGCGTATGTCTCGTGTTTCACCGTTTTCCATCCGGGTCAGGAGCGCGCGGTTTATTCGCGGATGAGGGACTGGATTTCGGCGTCTGTTCCTGAGTTCCAGATCGCCACACGTCCGTCCGGTGCGCTGGCCCGGCTTCCCGAGTAATTGCTCGTTTTCCATGACCCGTCGTTTTTTCATTTGCTTTGCCAGTTTGGCGGTTGGGGCGGCGCTGTAAGGCATCGCCGAAACACTTCGTATGCTTCAACGAGACAGACAGATTCGGACTCAGGTTTACCAGCTGAAGGATGCGGGCCTTTTCGCCCTGGCTCTCTGGCTCGCCCATTTGCTGCGTGACGCGGTAGCACCAGAATTTCTCGGGTGGACATTTGATGAGATCCACGGCTTCGAGCGCTACGTCTGGCTGTATCTGATCATTATTCCAGGTGCCCCGCTGATTCTTGAATCGCAGGGGTTTTATCAACGACCGGTATTCTCATCCTTGCGCGAGACGGTGTGGATTCTTTTCAAGGGATGCTTGCTGGTAACGGTGGGCGTCATCCTGGTGATGTATTTCTTCCGGCTGACGGACCTCGCGCGCGGTGTGATCGTTTTGTTTGGCTTCACCAGTTTTGTATTGGTGTTTCTGACGGAGGAGATTCTGAAAGTGGCGTATCGAAGCCGCTTCGGCGAGTATCAGCTCAAGAAGAGGATTATTCTTGTCGGTACCAGCGAAGATACGATTCGGATGCGCGAAGACTTCCGCCAGCGCAAACAATATGACGTGGAGGTGTTGGCTGAACTTGATATCAACCAGTCAGCGATTTCGGACCTGGTTCGGTTGTTGCACGAGACTTCTGCGAACAGCGTTGTGATTAACGCGAAGCACACATTTTTCGGTCAAGTGGAGAAGGCGATTCAGGCATGCGAGATCGAGGGCGTTGAGGCGTGGTTGGTCGCGGATTTCTTCAAGACTCATATCTCTCAAGCGAGCTTCGACGAGTTTCATGGGCGTCCAGTCCTGGTATTCCGCTCGGCGCCGGAGGCTTCCTGGCAGGGCGTGTTTAAGCAGGCGCTCGACTTGTTGGTGTCGTTCATTGCGCTCATAATGTTGCTGCCCCTGTTTGCCGGAGTGGCGCTCGCCATCAAGATGACTTCGCCCGGACCGGTTTTGTTCCGGCAGAAACGGTGCGGATTAAACGGCCGCCCGTTCACCATGCTGAAATTTCGATCGATGGTGACTGATGCGGAACAGCGGAAGCAGGAACTGGCGGCGCTGAATGAAATGGGTGGGCCGGTGTTCAAGATCACCAACGACCCGCGCATTACGCCGATCGGTCGGTGGCTTCGGAAATACAGCATCGATGAGATGCCTCAGTTCTTTAATGTTTTCCGGGGAGAGATGAGTCTTGTGGGCCCGCGTCCGCTGCCGGTGGATGAAGTGCAACGTTTCGACGATCCTGCGCATCGGCGCCGTCTCAGTGTAAAACCGGGTTTAACCTGCTTGTGGCAAGTGAGCGGTCGCAATGAAGTGAAGGATTTCAAGGATTGGGTCCGGCTCGATCTCGAGTACATCGATAACTGGTCGTTCTGGCTCGATTTGAAGATTCTCTGGCGCACGATTCCTGTCGTGCTCACGGGCGCGGGCGCGAAGTAGGGTCACCCTTTCCGTGGAGAGATTTCGGCCTGAATAAAGGTCCATTCGATCGGGTTCGATGAGCGAAATTCGTGCGCTGAATCGTATTCATCATTGCGCCAACGGAGGCTGGTCGGTAATCAAAGGGCATGCCGAAGCGGACCAAACGCGTAAATGCATCGAAACAACCAACTTCAGTCATAACAGGAGGCGCAGGATTTCTCGGCTCGCATCTGACCGATCTCCTTCTTTCTCGGGGGCATCGAGTTATCGGGATCGATAATTTTGTCACCGGCACGGTCGACAATATTGCGCATCTGGCGGGTAACCCGAACTATAAGTTCATCCAGCAGGACGTCACTGAGTTTTTGTTTCTGGACGGTCCAGTGGATTACGTCTGGCACTTTGCTTCACCGGCGAGCCCCATCGATTATCTTGAATTGCCAATCCAGACTTTGAAGGTTGGTTCGCTGGGGACTCACAAGGCGTTGGGTTTGGCGAAGGAGAAGGGTGCTCGATTCCTCATCGCCTCGACCTCCGAGATTTACGGCGATCCGTTGGTTCATCCCCAAAAAGAAGATTACTGGGGCAACGTCAATACAATCGGTCCACGCGGCTGTTACGATGAATCAAAGCGCTTCGCGGAAGCGCTCACGATGGCCTACCATCGGGAGCATTCGATCGAAACGCGAATTGTCCGCATCTTCAATACGTACGGGCCGCGGATGCGCATTAACGATGGGCGCGTCGTTCCGGCATTCGTGAGTCAGGCGTTGCAGAACAAGCCCATCACGGTTTTCGGAAAGGGAACGCAAACGCGCAGCTTCTGCTTCTGTGCGGATCTCATCGAGGGCATTTACCGGCTGATGATGAGTTCGCATTCCGAGCCCGTGAACATTGGGAATCCTCGTGAGATGACCATGCTGGAGTTTGCTGAATCGATCATCGATGCGACGGGTTCACGCAGCAAAATCATCTTCAAGCCACTGCCTCAAGATGACCCGAAGCAGCGGCGTCCTGACATCACGCGCGCGCGCACGTGGTTGAAGTGGGAGCCGAAGATTTGTTTGGAAGACGGATTGAAACCCACCATCGAATATTTCCGGGGAAAAATTTCTTCGTGAAAAATTTCTGAATTCGAGTATGGTCGCATCAATCCCAGAGCGCGGGAATGTTTTCTGTTTGACCGAGACAAACGTTCCCTGTAATCACCACGGTCTTTCCGTAAACAGACAACGGCTTGCGAGAGAGCCTTTGTCTCTAAAAGCGCAGCCAGTTGTGCTGCACGGAATGAACTAATGCTGAACAAGAAATCATTTCTGGTGGTAGACTTTGGGGCCACCAACCTGAAGCTTGCCGAATTCGAGTTGACCGAGGCAGGCGGATTGTCGCTTCGCCAGTACGGTTTCAAGTCGCTTGGTCAGGACGGAACCCAGGAGGCTACGCGCGAGGCCGCGATGCTCAAGGGACTTCAGGAAGCGCTCGCGGAAAAGTCCTACAACGCGCGCAACGTCAACATCTGTGCGCCTGGTTATCACACCTTCTCGAAGTTTGTTAAGCTCCCTCCGGTCGACACCTCGAAGGTTACCCAAATCATCCAGTACGAAGCGCAGCAGAATGTGCCGTTCCCCTTGGAGGAAGTAGTTTGGGATTACCAGATTCTGGGGGCTGCGCCGAGCGGTGAGTTGGAAGTGCTGTTGGTGGCGATCAAGTCGGACATTGTCGAGGGGCTCTTCAAGACGGCAGAGAAAGCAGGGCTCCGTCTTCAATTGGTCGATGTTTCGCCGGCGGCGTTGTGCAATTCATTCCGCTATAACTACGGCGATCTGGAAGGCTGCACGATGCTCTTGGACATTGGTGCCAAGACCAGCAACCTCTTGTTTTTCGAGAAGGGCAACGTCTACTCGCGTGGCATCAACATTGGTGCCAATGCCATTACTCAGGATTTCGCGAAAGAGTCGAAACTGGGTTACGAAGAGGCGGAACGTCTCAAGATCGAAGAGGGATTTGTCAGCTTGGGTGGTGCATACGAAGAGCCCGAGAATCCGCATCAGGCGGCGATTTCCAAGATTGCGCGGCAAGTGCTGACGCGTTTGCACATTCAGGTCAACCAGACCATCCAGTTTTATCGCGGACAACAGGGTGGGTCGCCACCGGATCGGTTATTCCTGTCCGGCGGTGCAACGAGCATGCCGTACACGGCTCAGTTTTTCTCGGAGAAGCTGAACCTGCCGGTTGAGTATTTTAATCCGCTGCGGAATCTCCAGATCGATGATTCGTTGCCGCGCGAGGAACTGGCCAAGGTGGCCCATTCATTAGGTGAAACCGTCGGCTTGGGACTGCGGAACCTTGCGCATTGCCCGGTTGAACTGAACTTGATGCCGAAAAGTTCGCTCAAGCGTCAGGAGTTTAATCAGAAGAAGCCGTATCTGGTGGCATCCGTGTTCTGCCTGATTTTGGTCGTGTTCGCGTTCGGCTGGTTTTATGAGCGCGTGGCGGATGAGAAGCAGAAGGCATTGGATCAGCTGAAGCCGACTGTGGATCAGTTGAAGCGGGACGATCAGAAAACAAAGGATGGCGTTGCCTCTTTGAAGAAGATTCAAGGCGAGGCGGATTTGTATTTTGAGTGGATGGAAGAAAGAGTGTTCTGGTCATCTCTCTTGACGACGTTCCGAAGTTCTTTGATGGCGGTGGAGGAGAAAAAGGAAAAGGAATTCAACACCAAAACGGGTGTGTGGATCGAACGGCTCACTCCAATTGTTCCTCAGGGATACTTGATGTCGGCGGCGCAGCCGGGAGCGAGCATGCTTGCGATTTCGCCTTCGACTCTACCGCCGGCTCCGACGGGAGCGGCTCCGCCTCGTGGTGGCCGGGGAGTGCCGTCAAAGGGTGGCTCGGTTGCTGGTGGAGGCACCAATCAGATTGATACGATTTTGCTGACTTGCCGGAGTGTTAATCTAACGTCAATCAAGTCTGATGCGAACACGGTTTTGGCGGAAGCTTTGGCGGAGGAGCTACGGAGTCGCACTAATCAGTTTGTGGCAGATGGTACCAAGATTGCCGGGGATATTGCCGGTGGCGATGTCACAAATCTCACCTTCACCTTCCAGCTGATGGTGAAGCTGGCCAAGCCCGTGAATCTCAGCCAGTAATCTTCTGACATGCTCTGGATTAAACGAAATCTATTCCTCGCAGTAGGGGGCTTAATCGCCATCTTGTTGCTGGCCGGCGGGGTGTATTACTTTATCAGCGCCCAGCAGCGCAACCGTTCCATTGAAGAAGAGCTGGAGGCCAACAAGTCCGACTTGAACCGACTTCAGGGTCAGAATCCGTATCCGAGCGCGCAGAACATCGAGATTGCAAAGAAAGAAGCGGAAAAGCTCCGTGGTGCGGTCGCTCAATTGCATCGTTACTTCTCCCCTGTTCCAGCTGAGAAGGTGACGGGGAATCGAGTTTCGTCGCTACCTCGATCGCACCCTGGCTGAACTTCAGGCGGCTGCCCGCAATGCGAAAACGGCCCTCCCCAGTTCGGGATACGCGTTTTCGTTTGAGACGCAAAAGCTAAAGACCAGCTTTGGTGACGGGACATTTCCAGCGGTCCCAGAGCAAATCGCGGAAGTTCGTACAATCATGCAGGTGATGTTTGATGCACACGTCACTCCGTTGATCAACGTTCGTCGAGCGCGGGTATCCAAGGATGACGAGATCAGCACAGCCACCAGTGATTACCTTTCCCTGAAAGTTCAGACGAATGCGCTCACGGGGACGGTCAACAGCCCGTATGAAGTGACTTTTGGTTGTTTGAGTTCCGAACTGGCTGCGGTGCTTGAGGGGTTGGCGTCTTCAAAGCACGGATTCATTGTTAAGGCGATAAATGTTGAGCCGGCGGTTGAGACGCTCACAAATGCTCCTCCAGGATTTACTGGCATGCCCGGTAATCAACCCATCCGGGGTAATCCGCCGCGACAGGCGCTGGGTGGTCGGCCTCAACCGGGAGGAGGCAATCCTTCGGCTGCGAATCGCCCTATCATCCTGCTCAATGAGCGCCGCCTTAAAGTAACTCTCTCATCTACGCCATTAAGGCGGTCAAGTAACGCTATGGAGCAAGTGAAAAAAATAGGTCAGCTTTGCCGCCAGCACTACGAAAAAATGGTCTTGGTGATCGTTCTCTTGCTTCTGGCCGGCGCGGTTTGGGTTCTCTATGGCAAGAGTCAGGAGGAGAACGACAAGGTGCGGGAGATGACTGAGGGTTACACCAAGAAATCGGGCAAACCAATTCCGCCGGTCAGTCTTCAACCGTTTGAATCGGCGATGAAAAGTGCGACGAACCGCCCGTCGTTAAGCTATGCAGGCCAACACAATTTGTTTAATCCCGTCAAGTGGCAGCAAAATCGCGGCGGTGGATCGGTCATCAAGGTTCAAAGCGGAACTGAAGTTGGGGTCGGTGCGATGCGGATCGTTTCGGTGACCCCGCTTCTGTTATCGATCTCCTTCGAGAAGACGGCCACTTCAGGAACCGAGGTTACGGGCTATCACACGATGGTTACCAATGAGATGGCGACATTGCCGCGCTTACGACGCATCGCTCAGTATGTCGCCATGGATGCGGGAAAGAATCCCATGCTTGCAACGAACACGCAGGTGTTTGTGATGACGGACTTCAAGGGGCTCCTGATGCCCAACGGAATTCGGCGCCGTTTTGAGGACTTTGACAACGAAGCGAGTCAGCTTTTGCCCCGGTAAGCCTTACACCAGAACAGTGGGTTATGAAACGGAATTGAAATATTTGGTCACGGTAAAACCTATCCGCGGCTCCGGAAGGATTCCTCACTCGAGATTGAGGGTGAAATGTACAAAGTCGTAGACATCGTCGCAAACAAGGTTGTATTGTCCGACGACTCAAACGGCAAGCGCTACACCATCGATCAAATGGTTGCACCTTGATGGATTATCATTCCCGATTTGGACTAATTTTTTGCCCATGAAGAAAGTCGCCTTAACATCCCTGTGTCTTGTTTTGTTCCTGGCTGGCCGGGTCAAATCCACGCTCAAAATCCGACATCGACCTGGCCACTGAGGAGGGGGCGTCGTCGCCAAGCTTTGAAGATCGAGTTGGATCGGAAACTGGCCGATGCCCAAGCCTCGGAAAAGCGAGGTGCCTTTTTGGAATCCGCTCAAGCCTATACCGACTGTCTTGACTTGGTGAAGAAGATTTCCACCGGGGTTGAAACGCAACACAAGCAGGCGCTGGATGGATTTGTGGCCACCCGGCTTCAGCTCGCGGAACAAGCGCAACGAACCGGTGACTTGCAGGCGGCGGATAATCACGCGAGAATATTGAAAGGAGGACCCGAGGAACGATCAGGTGCAACAATTGAGCAAAGCCAACAAAGAGCGGCTGGTTTCTGAGCAAGGTCGTCGACCGAGCGAGGCTGCGATTGCTCAGATGCCTGAGGCTTACCAACCGGATCAACGCGGCGACTTTGGTTCAAGACGGAAAGCTTTCTTTGAAGCAGGGCGACTGGATGAGGCC